>JAFLEF010000044.1 GCA_017309115.1 Verrucomicrobiota bacterium
CAGAGAAGATTATGCCCTTCGTCACCAGCTTCGAACGTTTCGCCCGTCAGGAAGGTCACCAAGCAGGCCGAACGGAAGGCCGACTTGAAGGCAGGATGGAAGGTCGCCAGGAGGGTCGCCAGGAGGGTCGCCAGGAGGGTCGCCAGGAGGGCCTCCACGCTGGCCAAATGGAAGCACTGAAGGAGGCTATTCGGGACGTGCTCAACGCCCGATTCGAACACGTACCAGCCGAATTGGCCGTTCGTTTGGAGTCCTGTACCGACCCCGGCCAATTGCGGCGTTGGCATCGCCAGGCCGTGACCGCTCCCGATTTGGCCACGGTCTCGCAGCACCTCAACTAAGTGGCGAATTCGGTGACGCCGAAGGCGCGAAGGGCGAGGGCGGTGCGGGTGTCGTAGATGCGGCGGCGGGCAAAGGCGTGCGCGGCGGCGCGCTCCCAAAGGTCGGTGAGAACGAATTCGCTCAAGGCTAGGTCTTCGCGCGGCAAGAGGGTTTTGATGAATTGCTGCGCAGTTTCGTACTGCGGCTCGGCTTCGCCGTAGCAGCAGAGAAGGAGATTGGCATCGAGCGAGAGGATCGGGACAGGCGAATCAGGCGAGATGAGGGTCGCCGTCGCCGAAAGCGGTACTCCGGACAAATCCTCCTCCACAGCCTCCGCAGTGTACCCTGCCCAACCGGGTTGGCAGTTCGGGCGAAGGGAATCCAGATGGCGCGTCCTTCCGTTCGCGGCTACGGCGGCGGTTTCGGCGCCGAGGATCGCCAAGGTGAGCAAAGGCCCTTTCCCCATTCCCCATTGACCGCTTCCCTCTTGGCTTGGTCGTCTTCACACTCTTTCGACCATGAGCCAGAAGCCCGCCCATAAACTGTCCAAGAAGTTTGCCGCCTATCCCCGACTCAACCCCTTTGGCATCGGCAAAAACATCTCGGCCGCCGACCTAATCGACCAGTCCATGCTGGCCTACAACGGCGGTCGTCTGCGCGAAGCTGCCCAGCTGCTTGCCCGTAAGATGCTTCCCGATGACGGATACATCGGCATGTCGCTCACCGGCGCGCTCACCCCCGCCGGTTTGGGCAAAAGCTGCCTGATTCCCCTGATCCGAGCCGGCTACGTGGACTGGATCGTTTCGACCGGCGCCAATCTCTACCACGATCTCCACTTCGGCCTGGATATGCAGCTGCACAGCGGTTCGCCGTTCCTCGACGACGTGCAACTTCATGAGGAAGGGGTCATCCGGATCTACGACGTGTTGTTCGATTACAACGTCCTGCTGGATACCGACGCCTTTGTTCGCGAAGTCATCCAGGGGCCGGAATTCCAACGGCCCATGGGCACGGACGAATTTCATTACCTGCTCGGCAAGTACGTCAGCGAACGCGGTCGGAAGCTCAAATTGAAGGACAGTTCGGTGCTGGCCGCCGCCTACGAATGCGGAGTGCCCATCTTCACCAGCAGCCCGGGCGATTCGAGCATCGGCATGAACGTCGCCGCCATGGCCCTGCGGGATTCCAAGCTGATGTTTGACGTCAATCGCGACGTGAATCAGACCGCCGGCATCGTGTATCACGCCAAATCCACGAAACACACCTCCAGCGTGTGGATCCTCGGCGGCGGAAGTCCGAAGAACTTCATGCTCCAGACCGAGCCGCAGATTCAGGAAGTCATGGGCATCAAGGAGAAGGGTCACGACTACTTCCTGCAATGCACCGATGCCCGACCCGACACCGGCGGCCTGAGCGGCGCCACCCCGGCCGAAGCGGTCAGCTGGGGCAAGGTCGATCCGGACAAACTGCCCGATTCCGTGGTCTGCTACACCGACAGCACCATCGCGCTGCCGCTGCTGACCGCTTACGTCACCGCCCGGGTCAAGCCCCGCAAGCTCAAGCGCCTTTACGATCAGCGGGACCAGATCCTCGAAATGGTGCGCTCGAAGTACCTGGCCACTGGCACCGTCAGCAAGGTCCTCACCAGCCGCAAAATCGCCAAACGCGGCAGCAGCATCGGCCTGAAGAAGTAGTCAGCCACCCGCGGATCGTTCCGCGTTCTGCGATGACGTCTTCCGGACCCAGTCTGGGCCAGCGACTCGCCCCCTTTTTGGGCGGCGGGTTTTTCCGGCCGTTGACGCGTCCCTCGGCGGCCATTTACGTGGATTGCGCCGAGCGCCTGGTCACTGCGGCGGATGACGGCGGGCAAGTTCCCTTCGACGAAGCCCGCAGCCTGATTCGTGACGTCCTCATCCGGCATCCAGACATCCAACTGGAGGACGACGAAGGGGGACAACTGCGTGATCTCCAGCAACGGGCCGGTCAGTTCTTCAATCAACTTCTCCAAGTGGGTTGGCTCCAGGCTCGCCGAACCAGTCTGGACGAACATCATGTTCTGATCGTTCCTGCCCTGCGTCGGTTGCTGCGACTGTTGCAGGAACTAGCCGAGAATCGCCCGGCGGAACTGAAGGATTTCGCCGCCACCCTGCGCTCGTTGTGTCGGGATCTGCACCGGGAAGGCGCGTTGGATCCGGCCCGGTTGGGTCCGGAAGAAATGCGGCAGACGGTGAAGGAACTGCTGGACCGGGCCGGCCGGGCCGAGGACCAGATGCACGCCGTGGAGTCGCTGATCCTGCAGCAGGAAGCCGGACAGCGCACCAGCCAGTCCGCGTCGGAAACGCTCGAGCGCTTCCTCGTCGAGTTTCACGCGGGCGAACACATGGTCTGTTACGACGCCCTGCAGGAGGCCGGTCTGCTCACTGGATTGGCCCGCGCCCGGGCGGTCGCGCACGAAGCCCTGCACGATCCGTTCACCAAGCAACGCCTGGCCGAAGGACTCACCGTCCATCTCCGACTGGATCCCACCGAGGCCTATCGGGAAGCCGAACGGTGGCTGCTGCAACTGGAACGCCACCTTGCTACCATCCCCGTTAAGCAGCGCCTCATTGACGGTCGCATGGCGGACTTCAGCCGCTTGTCCGCCGCGCGCTATCGCTATCAGACGGAACTCCGCGGCCGCCGTCCGGAACAAGTGAAGTCGTATCTGGACATCGCCTCGGCTCAGCACGCCGGTCAATCCTTTGCCGACCTGGTTCACGAACCGGGAATGCCCCTGCTCTCGCCCACCGTGGAAGTCTTCTTCGGTCGGGATTCCCTCTCCCGACCGCGCCACGCCCGGCCGCCGGTGGACCTGACCATGGCGGAAACCCGCGCCGAAGCGGATCCCGAAGCCGCCCGCGACGAAATCCGCCGCCGCAATCTCAACGTCCTCACGCCCCAGCGCGCCGCGAAGTTCGTGGAGAAACATCTGCCCGAACCCGGCACCCAGTTGACCACCGAACACCTCCACGTCCTGCGTGAGGACGATCTGCTCGACCTGCTGGCGGTTCTGTCCTTTGACCGCGGTCCCTCGGCCTTGGGTTCGCGGCGAACCCTCCGCTGGCGGGTCCGCACCGTCCGCGCCGACTTCGGCACCGAACCCCACCGGATTCCCCGGGATGCCGAAGCGGATCGCCTGATGGAACGTTTCACCCTCGAACGCCTCGCCTGATTTCCCATGTCCCTTCCCTGGCCCAGTTTCTGGCAACACCTCCCGGTCGAGGATCGCCCGGCGATTTCCGAGATTCTCACCGAACTGCTGGCGCACGGCGCGCTGCTCGGCGACGCCGGCCGCGATCGCGAATTGTATCTGCTCGCTAGGGAACATCAGCGCGACCTCTCCGAATATCTCGCGCCGCTGAACCTCGAACTCGTCGCCGATCCTGATCGTCCGCTGTTGCAAGTGCGACCCGTTCCCGGGGAATGCGGTCTGATGGCCCGGTTCAACAAGGCCGAAACCCTCCTGGTACTGACTCTCTGGCGGCACTACCACGACGTCCGCTTGGAAACGGTCAGCGAAACGGTCGTGCTGTCGGCCAACGATTTGTGGCAGCGCCTGCGGCTGTACTTCGAACACGTGACCCCGCCGACCGAGGCCCAGCTGCGAGATATGCTGAATCGGCTGCGCAATCGGCGGCTGGTCCGCGTGCTGTGGTCGGAGGATCCCACCCGATTCGGTGATTCCCAAATCGAGATCCTGCCGACTCTGCCCCGGGTAATCCCCTTTGAATCGCCGACGGCGTGGGAACAGCAGGCGGCGCTGTACCGTCAGCCCGGTTCCGCAGCCGACGACTCCACGGAGGGCCAGGGATGAGCCAGCGCATTTCCCTCACCCGGCTGATCGCCCTGAATTGGTATGGGTTTCGGCAGATCTTCGACGTCGAGGACAACGTGCTGATCTCCGGCGCGTTCGGCACCGGCAAGTCCGTGCTGCTCGACCTCATGCAGTACGTGCTCTTGGGCGAGCATTGGCGAGCGAACCGAGCGGCGGCCGGCAATGCCCGGGGTCGCGACCTGGTGGGCTATTGCCTCGGCGACACCAACATGTTTCGCAACGGCCAACGCCACTTCCTCCGCACCAGCGGCGTGACCCTGGTGGCCCTGGAATTCACCCGACCGGCCGAACGCAAAAGCGGCGAAGCCAAACGCGAGACCTGGGGCATCCGCCTCGAATACTCCAGCCCGGAGGCCGCGCCCAAGCCCACGTATTTCTGCGTGCCCGACCGACTCGAGTACGCCGCATTGGCTCCGGATGGAAAGCTTCTGTCCGAAGACGCCTTCCGGACCTGGCTGCGCCGGGAGTACGGCAACGAAAGCCTCTTCGCCCGGCAACGCGATTACCTCGAGGAAATGGCCGCCCCACGGCATCTGAACTTCGACCTGACGGCGTTCCAACGAACCTTCCCCAAAGCCATCGCCTTCGAACCGGAAGAAAATGTCGGCCGCTTCATTCGGGAGTTCATTCTCGAGGAAAGTCCGCTGGACGTCCGGGAAGTTCGCGCCGCGTTGCGCGCCTACGACGACACTCGAAAACGGCTGGAACAGCAGGAGGACGAAGCCGCCCACCTCCGACGCATTCAGGAGCAGCACCAGATTTACGAGTCGTCCCGCCGAGAAGAAGGGATTCTCCGCCAAGTCGGCCGGATGCTGAAGCACCAGCAGATCGAAGATCGGCGGGATCAGCATCAGACCGAATTAAAGCGACTCGAAGCGGCCCACGCCGAGGATCTCCAAGCCATCGAGCAGGCCACCGCCGAGCGCGCTGAACTCGACCAACTGCTCGACCAGGTGCGCTTCGAGGCGAGCCGCGATCCGGACGCCGGACGCGTTCAGCAATTGGAGTCGGAGCGACGGACTCTCGACCAGCGGGTGACGGCTCTGCGCGAGGCCCGACTGGGCATTCAGCGCCGGCTCGATGACCGGCATCAGCGCTGGTCCGCCTGGCTCAAACACGGCGCGTCCCTGCCCGCCGAAGGTCTGGCAGCGCTGCTCCCTACGGACAGTCCGTGGCTCGGCCAATTGCGTTCCGGCACTGATGCCGAGCGGCTCGAAGCCCTGCCCAAACTCGCCACGTTGTTCAACACGCTCTGGGTCGAAGTGGAACAACTCGTCCAACCCTGGCGCCGGGAATTCGCCGACGGGGAATCCCGTCAACGTCAGCTGGCCACCGATCTGGAGCACTTGTCGCGGGGACAAACCCCCGGGAGTTTCCCGGTGTTCCAAGCGATTCGTCAAAAACTGGGCGATCGGGTGGAGCAATTGGGCCGTCTGATCGAAGTGCGCCCGGAATCCGAACGCTGGTGGCCGGTTCTGGAACCCGTCCTCGGCCGACATCGTTGGTCGATCCTTCCGCAGGACGCCGCCGCGTACCACGAGGCCTGGGAGATTGCCCGCAAGACTCCTCCGGGACGGGAAACTGAAGTCGTCCTGAATCCGGACGAGATTGCTTCATTGTCGCCGGTGGCCGTCAGTCCCTCCCTGCGCCAGCACGTGGACGTGTCCTCTCCGCTGGCCCGGACCTTCGTGGATCATTTGCTGGGACCCATCCAGACCGTGGAATCCGTAGGCGAATTGGAAGCCACCCCGGCGCGCCAGGCGATCACCGCGGACGGACATTCGAAAGACGTTCCCGGTCGAGTTCGACTTCGTCTGGCCGGATCCGAGGAACTGACGCTCGGCCGCGAAGGTCTGGAACGAATGCGCGCCGCCAAGCGCCGCGAGCAACAGGAGCTGCAGCTCCGATTGGACGTGGCGCGACAGCGGCTCGGAGACGTGCAGACTTGGCTGGATCAGGGCCGACGCACGGAACTGGGTGACGCCACGTTGCCCGATCGCTCCGGCGAACTGGCGTTGCTCCCGCAGTGGGAAAGCGACCTGAACCGCCTGCGCGAGACGGTGGCGTTGCTGATGACTCCCGAACGTCAAGCCCGTCTCGATCGTCTGCGCGATTTGGAAGAGCGCCGGACGAATCTGGACCGCCGACTGGGAAGTCTGCTGCGCGCCAAGGAGGAACTGGGCCTGCGCTCTCAGCCTCATCGCGAGGCGTTGGTGCAGTTGGAAGAGGAACTCCGTTCCAGCCGGCTTCAAGTCGAAGCCGGTCGCGTGGAACTCAGCCGGTTCGTCAGTGGGGTATTGGACGTCGATCTGTTCGAGCAACGAGACACCCTTCGCAAGCAGTTCCCGAAATGGAGCGACTGCCTGGAAGCGGTACAGACCCGGGCCGAACACGCCGGCCGGCTTTCCGACACCGCGCGTCTGCAACGCAACGCCGAACGGGAACGCCTCGCCACCGCCCGGGATGATCACGGCGCGCTGCGGCATCCGGCGTATCAGCATGAATTCCCGGTGGACGACGAGCGCAACGAACTGTGGTCCGCGCGTCTGCAACTGCTCGAGACGGTCGAACTGGTGAAGTCCCGGGAACTGGCCACCGACCGCAAACGCGAATGGGAACGGCGGTTGGAGGACAACGTTCTCAACGAACTCAACCGCCGGATCACCGACGCGCAGAACACCATTCGTCTGCTGGACCGGCATCTAAGTCAGCCCGTCGGTCGATTTCGCTACCGCCTCAGTCAGCGTCGTGACCTCGCCGGATACGCCGGTCTGTGGCGGCTCCTGGATTCCGGCCTGGAACCGACCGACCCGCTCGCGGCTGCGATCCAGCAAGGCGAAGTCCAGCAAGCCAAACAGGAACTGATGCGCGCCATCGACGCCTCGGCCGAAGGCGACGAGCGCGCCCGGCGTCTGCTCGATTACCGCAACTACCACCACTACGACTTGGAAATGGTCCCGGCCGACAAACCGGATGCCCCGCCCATCTCACTTGGACGTTCCGGCCGGAACCTGTCGGGCGGCGAGAATCAGGCGCCGTTCTTCATCTCCATGCTCGCTGCCTTTCGTCGGGTGTACGATCGCGGCGACCGCAGTTCCACCCGCTCGCAGCAATTGGGACTGGTGATCATGGACGAAGCGTTCTCCAAGCTGTCCGGCGACGGCATCGAGGACTGCCTCGCCCTGGCCAAGGTGTTTCAGCTGCAGCTGATCATGGCCTTCCCGCCTGAACGACTCGGCGTGATGGTCCCGCACGCGCAGACTGTCGTGATGTGTCAGAAGGAAGTGGAACGCGACGCCGAGGGCTACGTCACCCGCATCGACAACATCCCGTTGCTCACGACCATGGCCGAGGCGTTGGAGGCTCTCACTTAGACCACGAGACGCCATGGACCCGACCCGCATGCCCTTCGCCAGCGAGCTGTTCGCCCGCTGGCGTCAGGCCCGGGGAGATCGCCCGGAACCGGCCCGCCGACCCTTCAGTCGAAGTTGGGAGGAAGTGCTCGAACAGGCCGGGCTGCTGTCGGCGGAGGAACGTCAGGAAGCCGAACGCGACGCCCGTGCTCTGGCCGCCGAGGGTTGGCTGGAACTACGTTCGGTTCGCTACAAGCCGCATCTGCTCGAGCGGATCGTCCTACCACTCGACCAGGAGGAACGCTGGTGCACAGCCTTCGGCTTCGTTTCCGAAACCGACGCCGAAGCGCGACGACGTCAGGAATTCGCCTGGCAACCCGAACTCGAGTTCCTGCGGACAGCGCGGATCAATCTTCCGTGGGACGACCTTCAGAAACTCAACGCCTACCTGGCTCGGCGGTCCTCCGAACGTCCGCGGGTTCCGATCAAAGAGAGATCCCTGGAAATCTTTGGGGACGAGAAGCGCCTCGATGCCTTGCGCGGTTCCAGTCTGTTCGGCAGCGGTCGGCTCGAACTGGAGCTCCACCTCGGATGCGAGATTGTCGGTGAACCCCTGGGCTGGAAACGAGGCCCCACTGCCACCGGCCACGTGATCATCCTCGAAAACGCCGCCACCTGGCACACCTACGAACGCTGGAACCAACAGGTGCGGGCCTTCAGCGCGGTGATCTATGGCCGCGGCTTGCAGACCGCCCAGAGCACGCGGTATCTGCGGGACATACTCGCCGAACTCCCCGGTCCGCAGCGCGTCTGGTACTTCGGCGACCTCGACCTCCCGGGAGTCCAAATTCCCCAACAAGCGTCCGCGTACGCCCAATCCCTGGGCTTGCCGCCGCTGGAAGCCCATCTCCCGAGTTACCGCTGGCTGCTGGAACAAGGACGACATCGAGCGACCCCCTGGGACGGCAGCCAACCCGCCCACCGGGAAGACTGCGACTGGCTGGGCGACCTCGCGGAGGAATGCTGGACGGTGCTCTCCGCGAATCGGCGAATCGCCCAGGAAGTCGTCGGCTGGGACTTTCTGCGGGAGCGCACGGAGTCCCGGCTTTATTAGCCGGTCCCGCGTCATCCACTAAAGCGTGCCGACCTTCCAGTGAATCCGACCGTCCGCAGCCAACTGGGCGCTCCGCCGCCTAAAGGCGGGACTCCGAACGATATCCCTGCAAGGTACGGAGTCCCGGCTTCAGCCGGCCCCGCGTCATCCGCAAAAGCCGCGCGGAATCTCCCGTGAGTGAGAGAATCCAACCGTCAGTAGGCAGTTGGGCGTTCCGCCGCCTGAAGGCGGGACTCAGAAATCTGCGTTCATCGGCGTCAATCTGCGGTTACCTGCCGCCTTTCTCCGCGAGACTCCGCGACTCCGCGGGAGCCTCTCCCCGTTTTTCGAAATGACACGGCAAGATTTCGGGTGCTGACCAGCAGAGGCTCAGTGAAGCAAGCCAATTTACAACGTCTGGTCGTTGAGGTACGAACGATCCTCCATCAGATGCCCCGTCCGTGAATTAAATTCCACGCGAGAAATGAGTACTCCCCAGCCATTCGTAGTCGGGCGCAGCTATCGCGTTAAGAAGACGATTGAAGATTCATTCTCTGCCGTTCGTGAAGGACAGGTGCTGCGCACCGAGAAGTACCTCTCTGAACGGGCGGAACGCGGAAGTCTCGCCAAGTTCAAAAAGATTCTTGGGAAGGTTCCCAGCATCACGGAGGCAGGCGACGAACTCTCGAACTCGTGAGTTACGCCACGCGGCTTCATCGGACACTGGATTCGATGTTCGCCGAGTGACCGGTTCATCACTCAAAAGACTCCCCGAAATGGCAAACCAACGGCACGAAGTACTGATGGACCGTCCCTTTTGGAGTCGGTTGGAATACGCCGTGAGCGGCTGGCTCGCGGCCTCGGGCGAACTTCACCTTCGTTGGCTCTGGTGTGATGGATTCCTGCCAGAGTCGACTGCCGACACCCAGTTTGGGGTCGATGTGGAAGGGATCGCCTGGGTTGGAAACGGGAAGACCCAGCATCCGTTTCGATTCGTCGCGTCTCTACCGCAGAAACTCCTGCAATCCGACCGAAAGAACATCGCCATCGATCAACTCCGTCTGGACGAGGAGCAGAGAACTCTCACGCTGTCGATTGCAGCCCTTTGAGCCCGCCCGCACAGTCAGATTCACGAGGATGCCCCGTCGATGAATCAGAACGATCGAAACCCTATGCCACGTCTCGATAGACTTACGCTGGTCATTGCCGGACTCTGGTTCCTGGCCTTTGCCGCGTTTGCGGCGCGACCATCCGCCCTTACGCAGCTCTTCTCGATGGTTCTGACCTTGGGACTGCTGGCCTTAGGTTTTCTGAGTCTCGCCCTGATCCTCACTCGCTGGCGTCAAGAGCGCTGGCGCTGCATCGTTCCGGTCGGCGTGTGCGCCTTGGTCGTAGTCCTCGCACCAATGGTTCACGGTCTGATTCGACAGTTCACATTTCAGCGGGCCCTGCCCCAGTACCAAGCCATCATTCGCCAAATGGAGTCTGGCGAGATTCCTGTGACCGCTGAGCTTCGGCGCATTCCCCAAACAGCGGGAACGGGGGCCTATGCCGTGTTGGCGCAGCGTACCAACGAGGTGCTCCGTGTGGAGTTCCTGACCGGAGGCGGCTTCCCCGTGAAGCACTTCGGATACCTGTACAGCTCATCCGGCACGATCGAGAAGGGATCACCGATGGACTCTCGGTGGCCCGAGAGAAGAGAAGTGAGACCATCCTGGTTTCAAATCTCGGATTGAAATCGCCGCTGAATTCCAGCACCGAGCGGACACCGCATGACCGACACCTCGCCCGCTGCGATTTCGTTCAAGACCGCCTACGAGATTGCTTTCTCGCCGCTGGGGGACCGTGCGGCCTACATCGGCCGTCGTGACCTGACGATGCTGGATCTGAATTCTCGTCAGCCGGTGTTTGCAGTGCATCCAATCGCCAACCCTTCCCAAATCGACTTTTCGCCCGACGGACGTTGCCTGGTGGTGAAAGGAACCTCAGGTAGGACCGTCATCATCGATTCGGCGACTGGCCAGTTGGTGCGGGACTTTCGCAACCAAGACGAAGGAGAGGGAGATTCCGCGCTTTTCTCGGACTGTGGACGGTTTGTTGGGTCGGTGTCGTGGGCCGGTTTGTTCACCGTCAGGAATTGCTCGACCGCAGAACTGGTTTTCAGCCGGACCTTCGAAGGCGGCCAACTCACAAAACTGTCCACGACCCTGGATCGGAAGTGGTTCGCATTCTCCGTGGGACGCGCTCCTCGCACGCCGTCTGGCACGACACCAGGCACCTTCGTATTGCAGCGCTGGTCGCCAGACGCCGAGACGTATATCGAGGTATGCAAAGAGTGGCCCGCAATTTGGGGCATGCAGATCAGCCCGTCCGGCAAGTGGCTAGCCGTCGTCTATGGCACACCCCCAAATATGCTGGAGATTTATGACCTCGCTAACCAGCGCACGGTAGGCAGCCGTCCCTGGAGCGGCGGGCCTGGCTGCTCCATCGCTTGGTCAACCGATGAGCAGACTCTTGCGGTGAATCGGGACGAGACGTTTGAACTCATTGAGATTCCCACCCTGAGCACGAGGCTGGAGGTGCCGGCTCAGTACCCCTGCTTTGTCCGGTTCTCTCCCGGTGACAAATATCTGGCACTGGGGTCATGGAAGAAGAGTCGGATCGTGGCCACCGATACCCTTGTCGCCAGAGCAGCGATTCCGCCGAGGGAACGAGGCGCCAACTTCCCCGGAGAACTTCACGCGCGAACTCGCAGTGACGCGCCGCCCGGTGGATGGCGCCAACTTCCGTCGACGGCGACTTGAACACCGATCCCCAGAAATCTGCGTTCATCGGCGTTAATCTGCGGTTACCTCCCGCCTTTCTCCGCGAGACTCCGCGACTCCGCGGGAGCCTCTCTCAAGACCGCCGAGGACCCAAGGTGGCTGCGTGATTCACCTCAGGAGGATGGACGCGCTAATCCAAATCCAACGCGAAACGAAGCGCTTGCTTTACTTGGACCATGATCGGCGCGGGCAGGATTCCCAACCGACGCTCCAACC
Source organism: Verrucomicrobiota bacterium (assembly GCA_017309115.1). Lineage (GTDB taxonomy): Bacteria > Verrucomicrobiota > Verrucomicrobiia > Limisphaerales > UBA9464 > UBA9464. The sequence continues at coordinate 11,683 of JAFLEF010000044.1, forward strand.
TCCTAACCGGCAATGAACCGATACCTTGAACATTGACCACACCTTCGAGACGGAGGAACGACAGTTTCGGCATCTTCACTTCATACCCACTTTCGCGGTCCTCCGAAGTCACCGGCACATAGAGAACCAACACGCGTGGGGGATCGGGATCGTATCTCGACACGACCAAAACTGGACGTGTCTTGGCAGCCATTCCGAGGTCGGCCAATCAAACTTCACCGGGTCGAGGGCTCATCGAGTAGCTCCAACACCTCCTGCTCAACTCTTCGGGAGCGACCGATGTCTAGAGCGTCGTCGTCGGCCAACTCGATGATCTCAGCCACGAGTGCACGAACCTTCTCCGAGGTCTGTGGCTTCCACTCGTGGAGCTTAGTTTCGAGTTGTTCAGCGATGAACTCCATTTGATGACAGCGTATTTTTGGTTACAGACACCGTCAAATCTCCATTTGGTCGGCGGATCGCATTGCGGAAACGCAATCCAGTCTGGCTAGCGACGTGATTTGAAGTGAGTGGGCGTTGGGATGTATTGAGTTTTCAGTTAAAAAAATCTGCGTTCATCGGCGTTAATCTGCGGTTACCTCCCGCCTTTCTCCGCGAGACTCCGCGACTCCGCGGGATCCTCTCCCTGTTTTTCGAAATGACACGGCAGGACTTCGGGCGCTGACCAGCAATCGCCGCGTTCCTTCGCTGCGCTCGGACTTGCGGGAACGGCCCAGCGGACCATCCCTACCCAATCAGCGGCGGCAGAAGGTCTGCCGCACGCCACATGACTTCCCGTTCTACCTCTCAGCTCTCAACTCTCAGCTCTCAGCTAATTTGGAGGTCAGCGGGGATACTGCGGCATCCGCCAATCCCGGGAGTAGGGCAGCTTTTCCCGCTGCGGTACCGCTTCACCCGGATGTTCGCGAACGTAGGCCTGCCATTCGGCTTCGGTGGCGTAGTACCGCAGCCACGTCCGCCGACCCGGGTCGGGCGAATCATGCAGGAAGCTGTGAATGTAAACGTAGCCGCTCTTCGGGCCGTGGTCGGCGGGCACCTCGAATTCGTCCGAGCACAACCGCGAATACAGTTCGGCATCCGAAAGGTGGTCGGTATAGCGAACCGTGAGGTTACGCCGGTCGAACTCCGCAATCAGTTCCCACAACTTGGCGGTCACGGAGGCTTCCGACAGTTCCGTCACCAGCGGGAAGACCCCACCCTGCCGCAGCACGAGATCGACCCAGCGGCACCAGTTGGCGAGTTCCTCCGGGGAATCGGTGGGTTCGTCGAGCGGATTCGACACCAGTGTTCCAAACCGATTGTAGACCGGGCGCGGGAGCCAGGCATCCCGCTCGTGCCGCGTTTCCAGTTTGGCGTCCCAGGGAGCCGAGGGATCCTCTTCCCAGTCGGGCAGCAGATCCTCGAAGTCGGCCGAGACGTCCACCTCCGAGTAGGTCGGGGCGTCGGCGGGGAAGTCGCTAGCCTTCCGCTTGAGCCAAGTGTCGTGGAGCCACTGGTACAACTCCCGGTCCGAAAGGTGTTCGGTAAACGTGGCGAACTGACGAATACCGGCCATGGCGTAGAGGAATTCCCACAACCGACCACGCAGACAGAAGTCATCAATGACCCCCGGCGCCAGGGGACTGAACCCGTGCCGCGCCAGCAACTGACGGGCGGGGCGGGTCGGGCAGTTGACGTAGGAATCGATTCGATCAAACAGGGCTTTTTGTTGAGCAGTCATGTCCGGCATTTTAGGAACAAATCCCGCCCCGCCTAGTCGCTGAATTTAACGAGGGAGAACGGGTAGGCGGTAGTGCGACGCTCTGCGGAGTCGGACGTGGATGGAGTGGTGACGCGTCTTTTCGCCGTGACGCGGACGGCTCGATGGAATCTCGCCCCACCGAAGGGCGTATCCGCCAACGGGAGGAGGCGCCAAGTCGATCCCCTCCCCAAGCGTCCCCGCAATCCCCGGCGTGAAGTTTTCCCAGGAAGTCAGCGCCTCGTTCCCTCAGCGGCTACGGTTGCCCGCGATTTTTCGTTGCCCGGGAGGGGGCCTCCAGCGTCACTTGCCTCCTCAATGAAGCTTCCGGTTCTATTTTGTGTCGTCTCCCTCGTCTTGGCCGGTCTTGTGGCCGGCTGTTCGTCCTCTCCCAAGGGGGCCGGCTCGGGCAAATACGCCGCAGTCGAGCTCAAGGGATTTTCCCGCATGGCCATTGAGATGGCGACCGAACAGGTGTTTCTGAAGGAAGGCTTCAAACTCGAACGCCGCGCCAACGAAACGATGATTTTTGAAAAGCCTGCCAGCACCGGACAGAACATCGTCTGGGGCGGTTGGCAGACCGGGCTCTGGGATCGCGTGGTGGTCAAGGTCACCCGGTTGACGGAAGACGACGATTTCTTGCTCTCCGCCGATGCCTTTCGCGTTACGAGCCGGGGTGACAGTTTGATGGAGGAAGAAAAGCGCATGGGGTTCGCCGTTCAATCCAAGTACCAAAAGTTGCTGGAAGGGGTGAAGACCCTGCTCGCACCTATGCCCAAGTCCACCGACCAGTAAGAGGACTGCTCGCACCCGCCTGACCAAAGTTCCAAAAAACACCTTCCCGCCGGTAGCACTCGTTCTATCGTCTTCCTCTCACCATGAAGTTCGCCTCCGTCCTATCGCTGGCCCTGCTCGCCGGCACCATGCTTTTATCGGCTCAATCGGCCAAAGTGGCGCTGAAGCCCGTGGCCGACGGACTCACGCAACCCTTGTCCTATGTGCCCCTCCCAACCGGGCCAGCGCTGATCGTAGATCAACCCGGCTACCTGTGGCTGATCGAACCCGATGGCACCCGGCGACCTGAGCCCGTACTCACGCTCACCAACCGCCTTTCGGAGATCAAGCATGGCTCCTTCGACGAACGGGGCTTTCTGGATCTGGCGTTGCATCCAAAGTTCGCCTCCAACCGCAAGGTGTACGTCACCTACACCGCGCCCCTTCGGGCCTCTGCCCCGGCCGATTGGGACTGCACCCTGCGCCTGTCCGAATTCACCCTGCCCGCCGCTGCGCCGCTTAAGGTCGATCCAACCTCCGAGAAGGTCCTACTGGAGATCGATAAGCCGTTCGCTAACCACAACAGTGGGCGCATCGCCTTCGGCCCGGACGGTCTGCTCTATATGGGCGTGGGCGACGGCGGCAATGCCCATGACCAAGGCAAGCGTCCCGAGACCGGCAACGGACAGAACCTGCAGACGCATCTGGGCAAGATTCTTCGCGTGGATGTGGACCGTCCCGGCAACGGCCGTCCGTACTCGATTCCGTCAGACAATCCCTTTGCCAACGGTCAGGACGCCTTGCCCGAGATTTACGCGTACGGTCTGCGCAATGTCTGGGGTCTCTCCTTCGACCGGGGAGGGAAGCACGAATTGTTCGCTGCGGATGTGGGTCAGGACCTGTTCGAAGAGGTCAACATCATCAACAAGGGTGGCAACTACGGCTGGAATCTGCGCGAAGCCTTTGCCGCCTTTGATCCCAAATCACCCAGGAAGTCACCGGAAACCATCCCGACTCAGGGCGCCCGGGGCGAGCCGTTGTTGGACCCCATCCTTCAGTACAAACACACCGGCCTGAAGAAAGATCCCGAGGCGTTGGGTATCAGCATTACGGGCGGTTACGTGTACCGCGGACAGGCGTTTCCGGAACTGGTCGGTCAGTATGTGTTCGGTGACTGGAGCCGCAATTGGGGTCTACCCCAGGGGACGCTGATCGTGGCGCGGCGACCGGATAGCGGCACGGGACGCTGGACGCTGTCCACGCTGGACGTGGCGGGAGCGGACAAGTTCGCGGGCTACATCACCGGATTCGGTCAGGACAACGAGGGTGAACTGTACGTCCTGACCAACGGCAGCAATGGCCTGACTCCGGGCAAGGGTCGGGTCTGGAAGCTGGTTCCGGCGGCGCCGTAAAAAACGGCTCACCGCTCCGGCTCACTCACTCCCAGGCGGCCTGCGGGCCGCCTTATTTCTTTTTCCAGCCCAACTGCACCGTCTGGGTGAGACGGGCGAACAGACTGGGTCGCTTCTCGGTCTTGTCGGTGACGCCGGGGATCGGCTCACACTTCGCATTGCAATCAGGGCAGAAGAGCATTTGTCCGGCGCTGCCTCCGGACAGTTTCATCGCCCGCAGGCTCGCGGCATTGAACATTCCTGGGCAGCGCACCACGGCTTGACACCCGCCGATGGCCTGATGCGTGGCGGGAAGGTGGGCATTGCGGGAACAGGCGAGCGTGCCATCTGGCAGAGCCTGCAAGGAACCGAAGGCCTGCGCGGCGACGGGTGCCGACACCGGAATTCGAATCTCGAACTCCTCGGAGTCTAGTCGAAGCTCCACGCTCCCCAATTGAAGTAAATGCCCGGGCAGCAACTGGGCTTCCTCCACCGGCTGGCCATCGATGAACGTGCCGTTGGTGGATTGCAGATCCCGAACCACCACCGCCTTGCCCCCGTCCAAAACCGTCAACTCGGCGTGAAAGCTGGAGACACTCGCCTCCGGTAATCGGAACTCATTGGTCGGGTTGCGCCCAATGGTGTTGAGCCCGCTATGAAGCTCATACTCGAACGGCTGATTGAGACCTCGGAGAATGTAGCGGACCATCAGGAGCGGGATTGGGGTTGGATGGCTTTGCGCGAGTTGCGCTTGCTGATTAGCCCCACTGCAAACCGCCTGTCCAGCATTTAGGTCTGCGAACAGAACAAAAAGAAAGGCGCCCGCCAGATGAGTTGCCGGATGGCCCTGGTTCGAACCTTGCTTCGGAACGCACCCTCTGGCTCGGATATCCGCCTTTACCTGAGTCCGCAACAATGCCGTTTCTGACGGGCTCCGGCCTAGAACAACGTCCCCACTGCGGTTCCAATCACACTGAGCGGACCCGTGTCTTCCAGCGACTCCGTGGCCTTATCCACCTTCTGGAGGGTCAACTTGATGTTCTTGAGAAACGCATTGTCGTTCACGAGTTCGCCGATCGATCCCTGACCCCGGTTAATCTTTTGCATGATCTCCTTCATGTTAGTCAGGGCGTCCGTCGCTTCAGTGTAAAGAGAGGCATCCGTCACCAGCTTACCCAAGGTGCCCTCACCCTGTTCCAGGCGGCTGACCAATTTGCGCATGTCGGCCATCATACCCCGGGCATCCTCCGCCAGGGGCTTCACCTCTTCCACCGCTGAGGCGATGTTGGTCACCGTGTTGACCGCTTCGTTGTAGAGCGTTGGATCCCGCACCAGTTTGCCGAAGGTGCCACGACCTTCCGCCATCTCCGTCGTCACTTCCTGCATGTTCTGAACGATCGACGTGATGTTGGACTGATTTTGCTTCATGAAGTCGGTGAGCGGCCCGAACAACTTGCTGATTTCCTCCCCGCTGAAGCTCTTGGTCAGCCCCTCGACCCCGCTGGCCACGCTGTCCAACCGGGACATGAGATCTCCCAAGTCGGCCTGCTCACGCGACTGCAAGAGCGCATCCGCCACCGCGAGCGGGGAATTCTCTCCACCAAAAGTCAGGGCCACGAAGTTCTGTCCCATGAGCCCGGTAAACTGAATCGACGCCACGCTGTCGGTGCGAACCGGCGCCTTGGGATCGACCTGCAGTTTGACCTCCACCCGGTTTCCAGCCACCGCGATGTCCTTGACCCGACCCACGACCACCCCGGCCAGTTTGACGGGATCGCCGACCTTGAGGTCCTTGGCGGAACTGAACTGGGCGCGGTAAATCTTGCCGCGATTGAACACCGCTGCCCCGCCCATCAGTTCAAACAGGATGAAGCCGGCAATGATCACCACGGCGAAAAACATGCCGAGGCGGGTTTCGAGTGAGGATTTCATGGAGTCCAAAACGGATGAGAGCGAAAGGTCAGGTCGGAACGAAGGTCACTTAAACTCGGCGGTCAAAAACTGCTGGATCAGGGGAACCGTGCTCGCGCGAATCTCCGCCGGTGTTCCCAGGGCCAGGATTTGCCCGTCGGCGAGAAATGCGATGCGATCGGCAATGCCAAACGCCAGATCCCGATGATGGGTCACTACCACGCTGGTAGCGCCAGTGCGTTGATTGAGATTCACGATTTCCCGACCGATGGTGAGCGATACCAGCGGATCCAGTTCGCTCGTGGGTTCATCGTAAAGGATGAGCTGAGGTTCCACCACCAAAGCCCGGGCGATCGCCACCCGCTTGCGCATGCCCCCGGACAATTCCGACGGATACTTGCGGGCGTCATCCGGTCCCAAGCGAACGAGACTCAATTTCTCCGCGACAATGCGGGCGATCTCCGCCGGCGGCTGGAGCCGGTGTTCGCTCAGGTAAAGCCCCACATTTTCCTCCACGTTGAGGGAATTGAGGAGACCGCCACTTTGGAAGACCATGGCCAGCCGATGTTTCGTTTCGGCGGCTTCCGGTCCCACCCGCGCTCCGGCGACCAGGATTTCCCCGGAGTCGGGCTCCTCCAGGCCGATCAGATGTCGGAGAAACACGGACTTCCCAGCGCCGCTGGGCCCCATGAGCACAAAGATCTCGCCGGCCGCGATCTCCAGGGTGACCGACTGCAAGACAAGCCGTCCGCCGTAGGACTTCGTCAATTGGCGAACCGAAAGTGGGAGACCAGTGGCTGGGGAGGCGGTCATGGTCAAAGGCTGAAACCGTTGTCGAACGGCAGGAGCAGGCGGGTCAGGACGTAATCCAAAATCAAGATCAAGACGAGCGAGTTGACCACCGCCTTGGTCACACTGCGACCGATGCCGCGGGGTCCGCCCATGGTGGTCAGACCCTGATGGCAACAGATCACTCCGATGCACACCGCGAACACGAACGACTTGATCAGACCGTTCACGACGTCCCCGGTATCCACACCGTCGCGGATGCTGGCAAAAAAGGTATTCCACGGAACCGCGATCCGGTCGTTGTGAGCGGCCACCACGGCGCCACCGAGCCAGCCGACCAGGTTGGCAAAAATGACCAGGCAGGGAACCACCACGCTGATCGCTGCCACCCGGGGGAGAACCAGGAAGTTCACCGGATTGATCGACAGAGTTCGCAGCGCGTCGATCTCCTGGTACACCCGCATCGAACCCAATTCCGCCGCCATGGCCGAGCCAACGCGACCGACCACCAGGATCGACATCATCACCGGAGCCAGTTCCTTGCACATGGCAATGGCCACCAAATTACCCAGCGCCGAGCCAATGCCGTTTTCCACCAGGACTGGTCCGCTTTGCAATGCCAGTACCCCGCCGATGAAGAACGAGAGAATGCAAGCCATGAACAGGCTGGCATTGCCGATATCGAACAGCTGCTCGCCGATTTTGCGACGCTCCCGCCACGCCCGGGGCAACGCCCGGACGACCGACAGGAACAGCAGGATCATCTCGCCTAGATTGCGGAACATGCTTCAGGAGTCCGACCGCGGACGGAGTAACCAAACCACAAAACTGAAAGAAAGCCGAACATTCGCGCCAGGTTCAAACGGAGGTGCGGGTGAAAAACTTCAGCCCAATCACACCGGCAACAATCAATACCAGACACACCATCCGGGGGATTTCCCGCGATTCGTTCAGAAAGATCAGTCCAAAGATCGCGGTGCCGACCGCCCCGATTCCGGTCCAGATGGCATAGGCGGTTCCCAACGGCAGCGTTTTCAACGCCAAGGCCAGCAGACCGAAACTCCCGATCATGCAGGCGGAGGTCCAAACGCTGGGCCAGAACCGAGTGAATCCTTCGGTGTACTTGAGCCCGACCGCCCAACCCACTTCCAAGAGTCCCGCCAAAAATAGATAAAGCCACGCCATGATGTGAGGGGTTCAGGGTCGGTTCACTTCTCCGCGACCCAGGAAGCGCCGGACGACGCAGCGGTTCGTTGGACTGCTCGTTCCGCCAACACGTCCCCGCGCTTGATCGCCAGCGGCGGCCGAAACGCCACGGGAACCGGAGTTGGCGGGGTGGCGGCACCGGATTTTCCGGCGGAGAAATGACGATTCGGCAGCCAGAACCAGCGCCAGTGGCGTTCGTCGCCGCTCCGTTCGGTTTGCACCAAGCCAAACAGACAGGAGGTGCGCACGGTATTGGTCGACACGTCCCGTCGAAACAAATTCCAGAGCACGGATTGGTTTGAGCGTCCGGTATTGGGGTTGTGTTCTGACCGGTATAACGCCCATAGCGGCGAGAAATTCCGTTGTACCGCCTCGCGGTTGCGGAGGACCGTTTCCACCGGTGCCAGGACTTGCAGGCGTTCCCGACCATCCAGATCGCGTTTCCAAATGAAGAAGGGCCAAACACCCCGCTCCCTTCGGAAATCTCCCGTTTCCTTGCTGCGCAGCACTACATCGTCGTAGAGGAAGAAGGCCGAACGCCAATGATCCCGCCGCAAGGTCTCGTCATCGATCTGCCGATGCGTGAAGAGCGGCCAAAGAAAGAATCGGGAGCGAACCGGACCCGCCTTCGAATCGCCGTAGATTGGGAATACCCGTCGGGCAGTCTTGCCGGCGCCGTTGGCCCAACCAATCAGCGGCCACGGCGCTCCCCATTCCACATACTGCTTCGCCCGATCTTCTGTGCGACTGAACAGTGGCCAGAGGTAGGAGGCCTGGTCGAACGTTCGACCATGCTGGGATGAGTAGAAAGGCAGGACCGAAAAATTGGTGGTGGCCTGGGGTGTCCCAAGCCCTTTTTTGTCGGAGAACAGGATGGGCCAAAGAACGAACCATTTTTCCCGCCCGGGCGAAATGGCCGGATCGCCCAGATGATTGGTGATCTGGCGCACTTCCTTGTGATCCACGCCGTACAGCGGCCAGAACTGCCATCCACTCCACCCGGGTCCATGACGGGTGTGGAAGAACGGATACACATAGTTCCGCGTGGTCATCTCGCCTTTGCGGGTTCGGACGTAGACTGGAAACAGGTAAAACGTGATTTCGTCCCGAAAGAGCCGGTTTTCCAGATGCCCATAGAAAGGCAGCACGGCCAGGTAGTCGTTGGTCCCGCTCCGCGACGTCTGCTGAAAGTAGATCGGGAACAAGGCCCGACGCACCACGCCATCGTCAGATTGCCGGTCCGCCCCGGAGAAGTTGAACACCTGGGCCAACTGCCAGCGGTACTCGGTGCCGCTCCGCCGCCACGTGAGCAACGGATACAGCAGATCGAAACGTTCCCGTTCCAGCACCGGCGTGGTTTCGTAGGACAATAGCGGGGAGAGCGACCACCGCGTGGTGTCCCCGGCGTGCTCCCACATGGCCAGGGTTCCGAGCGCCTCCGCCCGTTCCCCGGTCTCCCAGATGGTCGCGAACTCCGTGGCGAACGGTCCGGCGGAAAACCAATCCTGACCCCGGGTGCTGACGTTGGAGACGCCCGCACCCGCAAGCAGAAGGAGCGATCCCAGAAGCCAGCGACGCATACGAATTCGGAGAGCCTCGCGGACAAACCACCCTGGACGCAAGCGGCACGCTCATTTCAAAACGCCCCCCTCACTCCCCGGTGGTAGGGAACTCTGATACCCCAAATCCGAATCTCAGCTTCGGCAAGGTGGGGTTCTCCAGGTCATTCGCGTGAATTCGAGTTGATTCGCGGTTTTCACCGCCCCGTTCCAAAGCGGCCCGCAACCTCGTCGAATAAGCAGCCCTCGCGTCTCGTTGTTGACAGGACATCCAACCCTTCCAGCGTTGGACTTCGCATGCGGCACTCACCTTCATGGCGGAAACGCCTTCGGCAGGCAGCCGGACTGACCGTCCTCGGGCTCGGTCTGGGTCTGGGTCTGACCTCGGCAGCCAGTCTGGATCCCGCTCAGGTGGAGTTCTTTGAGAACAAAATCCGACCCCTCCTGGCCGACCACTGCTACGAATGCCACAGCGCTCGTTCCGAGAAAGCCAAGGGCGGACTGCTGCTCGACACCCGGGCACAGTTGCTCAAGGGCGGCACCTCCGGAGTGGTCCTGGTGCCAGGGAAGCCGGAAGAAAGTTTGCTGATCCAGGTGCTCAAGGGCACCGCCAAGGACGTCGACGCGATGCCGCCGGAGAAGGCCGGGGGTCCGCTTAAGCCGGAACAAATCGCCGTCCTGGAGGAATGGGTTCGCATGGGCGCGCCAGATCCGCGAACCGGGGAACTCACCGCCCAACCCAATCCCGCCGCTCACTGGGCCTTTCAGCCGCCCCGCTCGGTGCCGCCCCCGGTGACCGCCGCGACTCCGGCAGGCATGAATCCGATCGACGCCTTCATCGGCGCCAAATTGGCCGAGAAAGGACTTTCCCCCGCGCCCCGGGCGGATCAGCGAACCTTGCTGCGGCGCCTGACCTTCGATCTGACCGGTCTGCCTCCGACGCCCGAGGAAATGCAGGAGTTTCTCAACGATCCGTCACCCCGGGCCTATGCCGCGGCCGTGGATCGTCTGCTGGCGTCGCCCCGCTATGGCGAACGCTGGGGTCGCCATTGGCTGGACGTCGCGCGCTATGCCGATTCCAAGGGTTACGTCTTCGAGCAGGAACGCCGCTTCAGCCACAGCTACACCTACCGCGACTGGGTGGTGAATGCCCTCAATCAGGACCTGCCCTACGACCAATTCCTCATCCAGCAGATCGCCGGCGACCAGGTGGCGACTCCGGACAATCCCTGGCCGATGGCGGCCCAAGGATTCCTGACCCTGGGTCGGCGGTTTCTGGACAACATTCACGACATCATTGATGACAGGATCGATGTCGTAACCCGGGGCACGATGGGGCTCACCGTGGCCTGTGCGCGTTGCCATGATCACAAGTACGACCCGGTTCCGACCGGCGACTACTACGCGCTTTACGGTGTTTTCAATTCGAGTCAGGAGCCTGGGGAAAAGCCGCTGTTGGGACCCAATCCCAACGCCCAAAAAGCCGCCGCCTACGAGCGGGATCGGGCGGAGCGGATGAAGGAACTTCAGGAGTTTCGGGCGGAACGAACCGCCGATATCTCCAAAAAGCTGCGCGAACGAGTGGGTGACTACTTGTTGGCCGCCCAGGATTCGATGGGGCTGGACTGGACCAATCTGGAAGGCTTGGCGCGAGTTCGCAGCCTGGATCCGGGCTTGGTGGGCGCCTGGAAGGGTCGGCTCGAACAGTGGCAGGGATCTCCGACCCCGGCGTTTGGGCCTTGGTTCGCCCTCGCCAAGCTGAACACCAACGACTTTGCGGCCCAGGCCCCGGCGACGCTGGCTTCCTTCCGAACCAACACTGCCGGAACTCCGGGGGCCAATGCCGCGGTCCTAGTGGCCTTGAGCGAACCGCCGCTCACCAGCTTCAAGGACGTGGCCGATCGCTACGGAAAACTCCTGCTTCAGGCCGATCAGGCCTGGTCCCAAGCGGTCACCAACGCTCAAGCCCAGAGTCAAGCTGCCCCGACCGCGCTGCCCGATCCCGCCCAGGAAGAGTTGCGACTGATCCTCAACGCTCCGGATTCCCCGGTGATGGCGGCGATGAAGGACATCGACCGGTTCTTCGACACACCCACGGGCCAGAAGATTCGGGGGCTGCAGCGCAAACTGGATGAACTCGACGCGACCCACCCAGGCGCACCACTCCGCGCCATGGCGTATCTCGACAAGAGCAAGCCGGTCGAACCGGTGGTGTTTAAACGCGGCAATCCGGGCAACCCCGGCCCCCAAGTGCGCCGACAATTTCTGGAGGTCATCGCCGGCACCAATCGGGTTCCGTTTGCCCAAGGCAGTGGACGGCTGGAACTCGCCCAAGCCATTGCCAGTCGGGAGAACCCCCTGACCGCCCGGGTGCTGGTCAACCGGGTGTGGCTCCGCCATTTCGGCGCCCCACTGGTCCGCACCCCCAGCGACTTCGGCGTGCGCAGCGATCCCCCCAGCCATCCGGAACTGCTGGATCACCTCGCCGTCTGGTTCATGGACCACGGTTGGTCCCTAAAGGCGCTCCATCGGTATCTGCTGCTGTCTGCCACTTACCAGCAGGCCAGTGATCCCGGGGAGGATCCGGCGGTTCAGGCCGCCTTTGCCCAGGGTGACCAAGTGGATCCGGCGAACGTCCTGCTCTGGCGAATGAACCGCAAACGCGCCGATTTCGAAGCGCTCCGGGATGGTCTGCTCGCTGTCAGCGGCCGTTTGGATGGGGATATTGGTGGTCAACCCGTGCCGATGTTCGAAGACAATTCCACGCCGCGCCGGACGTTGTACGGCTTCATCGACCGACAAAATCTTCCGGGAATTTTGCGGGCCTTCGATTTCGCCAGTCCCGACGCGACTTCGCCGCTGCGGTTTCAGACCACCACACCGCAACAGGCCCTGTTCCTCATGAACAGCGCCTTCATGGCCGACCGCGCGCGGGATTTCGTCAGCCGACCCGACGTGCAACAGCGTCCGTCGACCGACGCCCGCATCCAGCGGCTCTATGAGCTGGCCTTCCAACGAACGCCCAGTCCGCAAGAGTTGACCCTCGCCGAGCAGTTTGTCTCCCGCCCGGCGAGCGCGCCGCCGGAACCCCCTTCGGCAGTGTGGAAATACGGCACCGGCCGTTTCGACACCAATTCCGGCCGAGTGCTGGATTGGAAGGCCCTGCCCCAGTTCACCGGCGAAGCTTGGCAATGGGAGGGCAAACTCCCCGCTGGCAACGGTCAATGGACCATGCTCAACCGTCAGGGCGGTCATCCGGGATCCGATGCCGCCAATGCGGCCATTCGTCGCTGGACCGCACCCACCGCCGGCAAATTCAAGATCACCGGAACGTTAGAACACCCTGCCGAGGCTGGGGATGGAGTGATGGGTCGCGTTGTGTCCAGCCGGCAAGGTCAGCTGCAGGAATGGGATGTGTACCATCGCAAACAGGCCACCACTTTGGATGAAGTCGTGGTGGAAGCCGGGGAGACCTTGGATTTCGTAGTGGAGCCAAAGGCCAACGAGAATTCGGATGGCTTCAATTGGGCACCGACCGTGCGCCGATTGGACGGCCAAATTGGCGCCCTGAACGAATGGCGGGCCGGCCGGGACTTCAGTGGTCCTCAGGTCATTCCCGTCCCGCTCAATCCCTGGCAGCAATATGCCCAAGTGCTGCTCAGCGCCAACGAGTTCATCTTCATTGATTGAAGCGGGTAAGGGGTAAGAGGCAAGGGCCAAGAACGGTCGGGCGAGGTTCCACCGAGCCGTTCGCGTCCCACCTTCCGGCCTCTCAGCTCTCAGCTCTCCCTCGATCTACCGCTTTTCGTCCCGGCTGCTGAGGCGTCGAGTCACTCCAAGCGCCACCCGCGCGCCCCAAAGCGCCAGAGGGCTGGCGCACTCCAAACGCTCCGCGCCTTCCTTGCCGCTTCCCGCTTCCCGCTTTGCCTCTCAGCTCTCAGCTCTCAGCTCTCAGCTCTCAGCTCTCAGCTGGGCTTCCAGCCCACCCGCCCCTTTCCCCCAAACTTTCCCACCGCCCCCCTTGCGCAGGACAATTCCGGGTCCGTAGCTTCCCGCGTCTTGAAAGTCGTCCGCCCCGTCATCCCACCAAAGACGATCTACCGCATGTCGGTCTATTTGCGCTGCCTCCAACGGCTCAAACAGAATGAGATTCAGACCGTCAGCAGCGAAGCCCTGGCCAGCGCGGCGGGCGTGAAGTCCACTCAGTTGCGGAAAGACCTCACCTACTTTGGTCAGTTCGGCACGCGCGGATTGGGATATGACGTCGAGCAGTTGTCCAAAATGATCTCGGACCTGCTGGGCACCAATCGCCTGCAACCGGTGGTTCTGGTGGGCGTCGGTCACTTGGGAACCGCGCTCTTAAGCTACCGCGGATTCGAACAGGAAGGCTTTGAGATTGTGGCGGCCTTTGACCTGGAACCCGACCGTCACCGCGATCGCCCACTCAAAACTCCCGTCTACACGCTCGAGCGCATGGGTCGGGTCATTCGCGATCGCGGGGTCAAAATGGCCATCCTGACCGTCCCCGCCTCCGCCGCGCAGGAAATCGCCAATCAATTGGTCGATCAGGGCATCTCAGGCATTCTTAACTTTTCGCCCTCCATGCTGTCCGTTCCCGACACGGTCATGGTGAAAAACGTCAATCTGGCCATTGAACTGGAGAACCTCAGTTACTTCGTGCAACAATGAGGAGTTCCACCAGACGGACTCGGGTTCCTCACCCGTTCGGCTAATCCCCTTCGGGATTGCCTCTTTTCGCTCCCCTTCTCCACGGGTGACAGCTTAGCCTTGCGGACACTTTTCCGTATGGCCAAGCCCACTGTTTACCGCTTTTGCGCAGGTCCCTGGAACTTCAGCGAGGGTCAGGATCCCTATGGTCCGCCCACCCGTTCCCCGCAAACCTTCGACTGGAAACTCGATGCCCTGAAGAAGCTGGGGTTCGACGCCATGATGTTTCATGACGACGACGCAGTGCCGGACATCGATTCCAAGTCCTCCTCCCAAGTCCTCAAGGAAGCCAAAGAGCTGAAGAAGCGCCTGGACGGAGAAGGTATCGCGGCGGAAATGGTCGCGCCTCGCCTGTGGTTTGCCCCGCAAACCGTGGATGGTGCCTACACCTCCAACAACAAGAAGCACCGCCAGTACGCCATCGATCGCTCCCGGCAATCCATCGACATCGCCAAGGTCTTGGGAACCGATATCCTGGTCCTATGGCTTGCCCGCGAAGGAACCTATCTGCGCGAGGCGAAATCAGGCGCCCGGTCCATCGAACGACTGGTCGAGGCGTTCGACGCCCTGCTGGCCCACGACCGCAAGATCCGGTTGGCCATCGAACCCAAGCCCAACGAACCCGCCGACGTCGCCTACCTTCCGACCATTGGCCACGCCCTAGCCATCGCGCAACTCACCCGCGATCCCAAGCGAGTGGGCACCGTGATCGAGTCGGCCCACGCGATTCTCGCCGGCTTGGATCCTGCCGACGAAATCGACTTCGCCATGACCTTTAAAAAGCTCTGGTCGCTTCATCTGAACGATCAGAACGGCCTCAAGTTCGATCAGGACAAGCCCTTTGGATCGAACAATCTGCGGGTGGCCTTCAATCAAGTCCGTGCCCTCGAGCGCAACGGCTACGGACGTCAGGGCGAGTATGTCTGCTTCGATGTTCATCCGTTCCGCACCACCCGTCCGGAGCATTGGCTCAACGGTTTAGGCAACTCCCGGGACACCTTCCTCCGGCTCGTGGACAAGGTTCGCAGCTATCCGGAGAAGGAAGCTCAGGCTCTGATTGACGACCTGAACTATCAGGACCTCGACCAACTGGTGCTCAATCACCTGCTGGGGAAGTGAGGGATCGACACAGCTGAGAGCTGAGAGCTGAGAGCTGAGAGAAAAAAAAGGGCTCGGTTCGACCGAGCCCTTTTCCCCGGGTCGGGCGACGCTCTGCGGAGCCGTACCGTGTGGACTGGTGACCCGTCATTCGCCGAGACCCGAACGGCTCGGTCGAACCTCGCCCTACCCATCTTCCCCCGCTTCCCGCTTCGCCTCTCAGCTCTCAGCTCTCAGCTTTCCCGCAGGGCGACGCTCCGCGGAGCCGTCCGTGGGTGGAGTTCCGAGCGTCTTCCGCCTTCCCCGCGCCCCAAAGCGCCAGAAGGCTGGCGCAGTCCAAACGCTTCACGCCTTCCTTACCCCTTACCGCTTACCCCTTACCTGCCCCTCCCCCTTTCTCCCTTTCGAAACGGCAAAATCCCTTTTGCCAATGCGGTTCGCCGGTTCCTACTCTCGCCGCCATGTCGAAAACGGGACTGGGACGAGGCTTGGGCGCACTGCTGGCGGGCGGTGCGGCTCGCTCTACTCCTCCCGCTCCCACCCCGACCCCGGTAGCCGAACCCCCAGCGGAAGCTCCCGTTCGACACCTCCCGCTCAATCGCATCCATCCCAGCCCGCTCCAGCCGCGCAAGGACTTCCTACCCGAAGCCCTCCAGGAACTGGCCGATTCCATCCGGGAACAGGGCATCGTCCAACCCCTCATCGTCCGAACCAGCGCCCAAGGATTCGAACTGATCGCCGGGGAACGCCGGTGGCGCGCCGCCCAACAGGCCGGGCTCACCGAGGCCCCAGTGGTCGTCCGGGAGGCCACCGATCGCGAGGTCGTCGAACTCGCCCTAATCGAGAATCTTCAACGGGAGAACCTCAATCCGATCGAGGAAGCCGTCGGTTACTCCCATTTGGCCGCCCAATTCCAGCTCACCCAGGAAGACATTGCCAAACGGGTCGGCAAATCCCGGGCTGTGGTCGCCAATGCCTTGCGGCTCCTGAAACTACCCGAACCAGTCCGCGAACTGATTCGTCACGGTCAGCTGAGTGTCGGCCACGCCAAAGTGCTCCTGGGTCTGCCCGATCCGGTCCAGCAGCAAAAGCTGGCCGAACGGGTCCTTGCCGAGGCGCTGAACGTCCGGCAAACCGAGCAATGGGTCGCCCGGCTCACCGCCGCCGCCTCGGCTCCCACCGCGACCGTCCCACCGAAGTCCCCCGCTTCGGTCGACCCGCACCATGCCGATCTGGAGAACCGTCTCCGGGAACGATTCGGCACCCAGGTGCATTTGCGCTATCGCGCTGGTCGCGGCGCGCTGGAAATTCGCTACTTTTCCGACGACGAGCTCAACCGCCTCCTCGATTTGCTCGGGGTGAGCGTGGACTGAGCGCGCTGGATTCCCCCTGTTTCATCGCATGATTGATTCCTCTGACTTCCGCCTTCAAACCGCCCAACAGCTCGAGGCTGCCGCCGCCCGGGTCCCCACCCTGACCGCTTTTGTCGGTCTCGACGGTTTCGTCGACGAGATCCTTCAGGTGGTGGACAAACGGTACGACGCCAGCCGCTACGACCGTGTTCCCACGATCGCCGCCTACGCCCGCCGACTCGCCGCTGCCGCCGGTCAAAGCACCAACATCGAACTGGTCAACGTCATGACCAAGCTCGGCGGCAACGGCCCAATCATGGGCAACGCGCTGTCCAGTTTCGGTCTGAAGGTCACCTACGTCGGCTCACTGGGCTGGCCGGCGCTGCACCCGGTCTTCCAGAACTTCGCGCAGCACGCCGATGTGAACTCCATCTCCGAACCCGGTCTGACCGACGCCCTGGAGTTCGAGGACGGTAAGTTGATGCTCGGCAAACACTACATGTTGAAGCACGTGACCTGGGAGAACCTGAAGGAACGGTTCGGTCGCGATAAGTTCGCCCGTCAGTTCGGAACCGCTTCCCTCGTAGCGTTCGTGAACTGGACGATGCTCCCGTACATGTCCGATATCTGGTCGTCCATCCAGAGCGAGCTGATGCCCGAGATCGAAGGGCCGCGTCGCAAACTCTTCGTCGATCTGGCCGATCCCGAGAAGCGCCTGCCCAGCGACATCGCCGCCGCGCTGGAACTGATCGCGAAGTTCCAGGCGAAGTTCGACGTCATTCTGGGTCTGAACGAGAAGGAAGCCTACGAGATTGCCAAGGTCGTGGGCCTGGACGCTTCCGCGCGGGACGCTGACGGCCTCGCCGCGTTGTCCATTGAGATCCAGAAAAAGGTGCCGGTGGATACGCTCGTCGTTCATCCGACCGCCTTCGCCCTCGCGGTCTCCGCCGGGAAAGCCGACATCGTGGCCGGCCCGATTTGCCGCAAGCCCAAGATCACTACCGGTGCGGGCGACCACTTCAACAGCGGGTTCTGTCTGGGCAAACTGCTCGGACTCGACAACGCCGCCAGCGTCCTCTGCGGCGTGAGCACCAGTGGCCACTATGTCCGGACCGCCGAAAGCCCCGCCGTAATGCAACTCGTCAACCTGATGCGGGCCTGGCCCCAAGCCTGACATGGTTCTCTCGGTTGTTAAGTTTGGTGAACCCGTTCTCCGCCGGCGCGGGGCTCGCATTGAACACATCACGCCGGAGGTCCAACAGCTCATCGCCGACATGTTCGAGACGATGCATGCCGCCCGCGGCGTGGGTCTGGCCGCACAACAGGTCGGCCATGCCCTCCAGCTCACGGTGATTGATGTGCGCGGGTTGAAGGATCGGCCTTCGTTGCTCTGGATCGATGGCCAGCCGGCCGATGTCGAGTCGTTCATGCCGTTGGTGCTGATTAATCCCGTGGTCAAACCCGTGGGCCCTCCGGTCGCCGGACCCGAAGGTTGCCTGAGTTTCCCCGAGATCTATTCGGACATCACCCGGCCGTCCGAGATTGAGGTCACCGCTCAGAATGAACGGGGTGAACCCTTCTCGTTCCGGGCAGGCGGACTACTCGCGCGGGCCGTGCAACACGAGGTCGATCATCTCCAGGGCATCCTGTTCATCGACCGGATGGATTCCGAGACGAGACAAGATCTAAAGGCGGAGATCGACGAACTTCAGGCGGAGACCCGGGCCAAGCTGGCAGGACGTTAATCCGGAACGGCCGACGCCCGGTCCACCACGCCGTCATGTCCGGGGAAATCCTTCATCTGTACCGGTCGCCCGGACACAATTTCGTCGGGCGACACGGTCAGAGTCCCCGAGGTCTTCCGATGCAGGAGGAGGACTGCCTGGTCTGCGAAGCTGGCCGGGGTATCGTCGGCGATCGGTATTTCGATTACCGGCGGGACTTCAAGGGTCAAATCACCTTCTTCGCCTGGGAAACCCATGAAGCCCTGTGTGCCCACTTGAAGCTGCGACGGTCCCCTTCGGTGTATCGCCGCAACGTCATCCTCCGGAAGGTGGACCTTTCCTCCTGGATTGGCGCCGAGTTTGAGCTCCAGGGAATCCGGTTTCGGGGCACGGAAGAGGCGAAACCCTGCTACTGGATGGACACGGCCTTTGGGGCTGGCGCCGAGGAATGGCTGCGTGGTCGCGGCGGCTTGCGCGCGCAGATTCTCACCTCGGGCACCCTACGACGGACCGCCCAGGTGTAACCCTGGGTTGGGTCATCCCGTCTGACTCCCCAACAGACCGGGCCGGATCCCGACTCGCCAACAGTTCGCGGTCGATGGCAGATTTCCCCGCATTCAAGGAGTCCTGAACGCCGTTCGCCCGGAACGGCTCAGACTCCTGAAAACGCCTCTGACCCATGACGCGCCGCCTCATTCCCCTCGCCCTCGGACTCCTCGCCGGTTCTGTCTGGAGCCAGGACGTCCCCGTTACCGTTGGCCCAGATGGCACCCTGCGCCGAACGGATTTCTTTCAAAAGAACCAAGCGTTGCTGGGACAAACCGCCGTGTTGAGCACCAACGGATTCGCTAATGGCGTGTTAACGGCGGATGACATCCTGGCCAGTCGCCTAACCACCGATGCTGCGGTCCTCAACTACGACGGATTCACTCAGCCGCCCAATTACGCCGCGCCCATTTCCATGGTGAAGCTGCTCACCCCGGCAGTGGCGGAGAACCTGGAGGATTTGCTGGCGGCGGCCACGGGCGGCATTTCGCGGTGGGCTTACGTGCTGTCCGGAGCGGGGTCGGGTCAGTGGCTGTACTGCCCGGATGAAACCTCGGCGGACAACGGTCGGGACATCCGGCGGCCGGAGGAAGTGGTCTCCGATTCCAGTCCGGGACGCTGGGCCAAAATGAGTGCCGGCTCGGGACTGGGACCGAAGGGTCCTCCCGGAGCGCCCGGACCTGTGGGACCGCCGGGACCTCCTGGCGACTCCGAAGCCATGAACATCGCCCAGGCGCTGGGATCCACGACCCGGGCGTTCTCGCTGGGTGCCAGCTTTGCCAGCGCGCGGAGCACGGTGTCCCTGGAGGACGGCCGGGGGCAGTTTGTGGCGTTGTGGTTGCCCCAGCGGGCGACGCTAACCGGGGTGGGCTTCGTGCCGACCACCGCCGGCGACTTCGTGGGCGATGCCTTCAACGGGATCGCCGTTTACCGTTACGCCAACGGCGTGCAAACCCTGGTGGCCCAGAGCGCCAACGACGACCGGATCTGGAAGAACAACTCCGCCACCTACGTCAAAGTTCCGTTCACCGCTCCAACCGTGCTGGCCCCGGGCCTGTATTTCGTTTGGGCCCTCTACAACAGCTCCTCAGAAACCACGGCTCCTGCGATCAGCGCGGCCGGATCGATCAGCGCCTTGGGTGCCGTAACCCTGGATTTCGCCAATCAAGCCAAGGTGAGCGGCTTCGTCCCCGGGTTGGCGGCGTTCCCACCGACCGCCACCATGGCCACCGCCACCGCCCTTCCCGCCCTACCGGTGTTCTCTTTGTACTGAAGCCTGGGATCCAGCGTCCGAGACATCCCTTGACTCCTGAACGGTTGAAACTCTTGTTCCACGGTTGGGTGACCCGGTGAAACGTTTCGTCACATGCCTGTTGCTCTGGGTGGTTACGACCACCAGCTGGGCCATTTGTCCGAACATTCCCAGCCGGGGCCTCTCCTTCCTGACCGCCCCACCCCCGGCCACCGTCTCATCCAACGCCCCGTCCCTCGGACATTCAGAGATCCTGCCCATCGAAGTCCTGGGTCCTCCCGGCACTGTGGAGTCGTATCACCTGCCCGCCCTTTCTGACGCCGCGTCCGTTACTGCCATCTACTTCCAGGTCCACAATCTGTCCTTCGAAGGCAAGATGAGCTTTCGGCTCAATGAGAATCCCTGGCGCACCCTGACCGACGACAACGTCATTTATCCACGACCCGAGGCTGGCTTTTTCGGCATGGGCGGCATTCTCGACACCCTGCGGTTCCTAGTCCCCCTGAAACCCGGCGACGTGGCGAACGGCACGAATGTCGTGCACTTCCGCTTCAACGATCTGGACGGCAAAACCGTCGGGTACCGGGTCCTGGCGCTAAATCTGATGGCCGGGGGACGCGAAGTCTTTCCGCGCTCCGCCTTCGCCTATGACGATCCCAGCACCTGGACCAATCCCGCCCCCTACGACACCCCGGAAGCCATTCGGGAAGGCCAACGCATCTGGTACAACGAAACCATCTCGGAAGCCGGGAAAACGCTGAAGGCCCACTGCACCGACTGCCACGCCCACGACGGTCGCGACTTGCGGTACTTCAATTACTCCCGACGCAGCATCGTGGAACGTTCCCGCTTTCACGGGCTCACCACCGAGATGGCCAACCAGGTGGCCAGCTACATTTTGTCTCTGGCCGTTCCGTACGAAAAAGGCGCCCGTCCGTGGAACCCGCCGTATCAGCCCGCACCCGGTCTCGATGCGCAACCCGTCCGCAGCTGGGCGGCCGGTGGGGGTCTCCAGGCGGTTCTGGAAAACGACCTGGATACGCTGAAGTACCTGTTCCCCGGAGGCGCTTCGACCAATTCCGTCGACCTCACCAAGATCATCAACACCCGGGAAATTCCGTTGGCCGTCCAGTTTCCCTCGTGGAACCGCTGGCTGCCGAAGGTGCATCCGCTCGACCAACGGGAAGGCTCGCCCAACGATCCGTTTCTCAAAACGTACGCGAACATCACCAACCGGATCCGTCTGCTCGGCCGAGCCGAAGCCGCTGCGTATTTCGCGCGCCAGTCCAGCCCCTGGGATGCCGCCAGCCGACGTGCCATGGTCAAACCCGCCACCTCCGATCCCACCTACCGAACCTGGGCTGAGGAGGAACGAGATCGGCGGCATTGGCGGGTGGTCAAGGTGTGGGAGATCATGACCGAGTTCGAACTGGAGGAACGGGGCCACGAACTCTTCGGACCCGAATCCAACAATCGACGATGGTTCCACGGCGAGGTCTTTCGGCTGGGCCCCCACGTCATTGGGCTGCCGAAATACGATTCCTTCCACGCCGAAAGCATGCAGTGGTATCAGGTCCAGCTCGTTCTGAACGACGGCAACCGGCGCAACGGTTCTATCGTGCCCATCGACTGGGGCTATCAACATGCGTTGAACCACAGCAGCTGGGACAATCCCACCAACCTCACCACGTACGCCGTTCTGGCTCTCAACACCGCTAAGGGAATCGAAGTGGGGGCCAATGGACTGCCGCTCACCGAAAACCACAGCTGGAATCCCTTCAAGGCCGACATCTACCGCCTCGCCCCGGGCAACATTCTCCGGGGCAAATACGCCACCATCCCGGTGGAAATCCGGCGGCAGGTCGCTGAAGCCTTGCTCGAACCGTGGCTGGACCAGTGCGAGCGATTCAGCCGCGACGACTACCTGGCCAAAAAGAACTTCAAGCTCGATGACAAGTTCCGGACCTGGCTGATGTACCTGGCCAACAACTTCGACGAAATCGGCGTGTCGCCAGTGCTGATCAACCGGATCGCCGACTTCGGAGTGCGCCTGTATCCGGACGACGACTGGAGCAAGGCCCGACCCGGCCAAGTGCGGCCCAAACGCGTCGTCCGCGAGAAAACCGCCGCTCCCAAAAAAGCACCCTCGGATCAACCCAAACCCGCCAAAGCCCCCAAGAAACCCAAAGTCAAAGGCGGGGCTTCAGCCAACCCGGCGCCGACCTCACCGCCCTAGACACCTAATAGGCCTACCGCCCTTGCCTTTCAGCCGGAGTGAGGCAGTTGGAACCGCAGATTGGCGGGATTTACGCAGATTTCTTTTTTTGGTTTTGGGCAGCTCGGGGTCGAAGGGACGTGCTCGACGAACGGTTGGGAGAGCTCCGTGTTTCCTGCCGGAAAAAATCTGCGTTTAATCGGCGTTTAATCTGCGGTTAACCTCTTACCCCTTACCGGCTTTCCCCCATGCAAACCGATCCCGACGCTTCCCTCGTCACCCAGGCTCTCGGCGGTGAGTTGGACGCGCTCGATGCGCTCGTCCGTCGACACCAGTCGTGGATCTTCAATCTCGCCCTGCGCATGATTTGGCGTCGCGACCTCGCCGAGGACGCCACCCAAGAGATCCTGCTCAAGGCCGTCACCAAGCTGAGCACGTTCCAAGGTCAGTGCGCCTTCCGCACCTGGCTCTATCGGGTCGCCGTAAACCATCTGCTTCAGGTCCGGAAGTCCGAGATGGAAGCGCAGAAGATGACCTTCGCCGATCTGGGACGCTCGCTGGACGGTGTGGCGGACGCCGAGCTTCCCGACGAACGCAGTCTGCCGGTTCCCACCACGGTGCTCGTGGAGGAAGCCCGATTGGGCTGCATCACGGCGATGTTGATGTGCCTGGATCGTCGTCAGCGACTGGCGTTCATTCTGGGAGAAGTTTTCGGTGAAACCAGCGAAGTCGGGGCCGAGGTTTTGGGCGAGAGTCCCGCCAACTTCCGGCAACTGCTGTCGCGAGCCCGACGCGATCTGTATCAGTTCATGAACGACAAATGCGGTTTGGTGAACACCGCGAATCCCTGTCGATGCGCCCGCAAGGCCCAGGGATTCATGCGCCACGGCTGGCTGGATCCGCGGAACCTCCAGTTCTCGTCCGATCGTCTGGCGGACGTCGCGCAAGTCGCTCCCAGTCGTCTGGAAGAACTGGAGGAACTCGATCGACACCACGCCGAACTCTACCGCCGCCAGCCGTTTCTGGCCGGACCCGACCTCGCCCGCCGCCTGCGGGAGGCGCTCGCCCAATCCGGCTTCGATGCGGTCTGAAAAATTCTTCGCGGCAACTGTCACACGGGTCGCTGGCGCCCGTCCAATCTGAGGAAGCCCGTGATGGGCCTCACTTGAAAAACAAGACCAGCATGAACACTGAACTCATCAGCCAAGCCGCCCGGGCCACGCTCGACGGCACTTTACCCTTCCCT
Source organism: Verrucomicrobiota bacterium (assembly GCA_017309115.1). GTDB lineage: Bacteria > Verrucomicrobiota > Verrucomicrobiia > Limisphaerales > UBA9464 > UBA9464. The sequence goes on from JAFLEF010000044.1 coordinate 35,212, forward strand.
GAAGTCGTTCGCCTCCTTCTGACCGCCGGGGTGGAGTACTACCACGTGGACTACGTGGGGCTTCGCAAAACCTTCTACAGCGCCACCCGGGACCTCGTGGTCACGCCGATCCCCTACGAAGGTTTGCCCTCTGTGGCCGAAACCTTCGATGCTCCGGCGCTGCAGGCGGCCATTCGGGACAGTCAGCAACACGGTCAGAAGTATCGGGACTTCACCCGACGCGCGATGGCCGCGGGAGTTCAGGGATACTTCGCCTTTCTCCGCGGCCAGCGTGTCACCTACCTGGGCCGCCAAGGCGACCAGCACATTGAATGGTTTCCTGGCGCGAAGCCGTAACCGGGTCAGTCGCGCGGTGCGGCAACCTTCCCCACCGATGGCGTGCGTCGGCGCCAGAGTCCGAACGCGAGCAGGCTCACTCCAACCGCCGCGGCCCATTCCTCCGGTTCCGGGACCATAGAGAAGGAACCCAGCTCCAACGTGGCCGTGGAGAACAGGGGGAGCGTGAGTTCGCGGAAGTTCAGGAAGATTCCGCTGACATTCTGAAAGTTCGCGTTACCCGACAGACTGGAATACGGAATGGTGTAAGTCCCGGGTCCGGTAATTTCGAACGTGGGCGACGACGATTCCCGCAACAACGGGCTTTGGATATGAATTCGCGCCACCAGACGGGTGCCGTCGAACTCCGGCACCTGGAGTTGGAAGGAGTGGTTCCCGTTGGCGGTGATGTCGACGCCCAGGTGAGAGCCCGGGAATTCGCCCGGAATGTTGTCACTCGACACCAGTCGCCCCCACGCCAACGCCAACATCGAAAGCCCGGCATCGGTCTGCAGGTTCATTCGGTCGCTGGCGACATCCAGGTGGTATCCCAAACTGATACTCTGCATCAGCCGCCATCGAGTCCCGCCAATGACGTCCTCGGGTGCCAAGCCCAACTGTCCCACGATCACACCGTTGTCAAAGCCGGTGTCGTTGAAATTGCCGACGTGGAAATTGTCGACAACGACGACCTGAGCCAGTACCGCCGGCCCAACCGTCAGTGATGCCCAAGCAAGAGTGAATCGAAGGAGTGACATGGAAGGAAGAGGCCGAGGTGTCGTTTGGGTTCGGCGAATCCACACCCAGGACCCGCGCTCCAACCACGTAGCGCGCTCTATGGCCCCTGGGTCAAGCGCCAAGCTTTCAGATTTCTTCACTTCGTTCCGGCGCCGCCGACCGCCGTTTTCGTGGTTTCGTCCTGGCAGGTTGCAACCACGGGCTCTTTTCCGTGGGGAATAGGCTGCTCTCTTCGAATGGGACCTTCAGCGCCACCGTCAGGACAACCGGCACCTCCGGGTGACCTTATGAGTTTGAGCTTCAATCCTTGGCCCGCGTCGCCGGTCCTGCACCGATTTTTTCGGCGGACTGGGGCGTCGGCGGTGGGCTCAAGATCGGCGCTCAACTCCTTTCAATCCTGCGACGCACCAACCCCGTTTCTGGGGTGCTCACTGTCACGCTTTCGGGAGACCCCGCGCCGTTCCCGATGGTCGGGCCACCGGTAAACCGGTTCCCAGATCATGGCCCACGCCGTGAAACGCGCGCCGGGAAGTACTCCAATTGCCTGACCTCGGGCGAACACCTCTTCATCCCGCGCCCTCCCCCTGGAAACAAAAAAGCCACTCCTCCCCCAGGAAAAGCGGCTTCTCTCTCATGATTCGGAATCGTGGAGCCAAAAACTGCCAACTCACGCCGGCATGGCAATTTCCTGCGCAAAACTCTCAGCAAATGAATCTGCCTCGCTGACCTCGGCTAGAAATTGAGTACCTTGAGGTCCCGCTTTCAAAACCTCGGCTGCCTGGTTAAAGGCAGCCTGTTTGCTGGTTTCCTCGGGGCGACCCAGAAGATAGTAGACTACGAAGGGCCTAGACCCACGAAGCAAATCAATTCTTCCCCTCCAACTGAGCGCTTTAGCCACAATTCCAGACGCATCTTCAAGATCGAAGCTTAACGATTTCAGAATTCGAGTTTGCCTGCCTGGGGCTGTCCAAGACCTTGGAAATACTTCTACCAGTTCTCCTGCGCTGTATGTCTGCTCGCTAAAGCACTGCAAAATAGACTTTGCGCGAAAGGCCAAGTCAAAGGCGTGCTGAACGTCTTTATCTTCCCTCCTGATAGACGTCCTACGATGGAAATGGCGAGTCACTAGTCGCTCGTACAACTCTTCTAGGATCCGCTCAGGATCTTCCGTGATTCCACCACCTTCCATCCCCCATTGCAGTGAACTATCGTCAATTGGGAGCAGTGCCCTGGCAATGACCTCCAATGTCTTTTGCGATTCGAAAAGATCCGAACCCACCGTCTTCTCTAACGAAATCGCCCTTCCTTTCAGAAACTTCAATGTCCTGCTGAGGCTCCCACGATCAGCCCCAGGGAAAAACTTCAGGAGCCTATCGAACGACTCCTCCAAAGGATGGAATCGGAGAAATCCCCTCCGGGGTGCCCACAAGAGGATTGCGACATTGACAAATTCCCGAGTAAAGCAGTCATGCATGTACCTAAGAACTAGGTATTTGAAAGGAGTTTTCATGCAATTCGCTCTCGAATCAGGTTCAAAATCGTCCCGCGATTTTCAGACAGCCATAAAAAATACTCCCGGAGTGTAACTCTGGAGTCGCCCTGCAACCAAGATTCTGGAATTTCGCTCAACCATCCGTCAATCACTTCGCCGGAAATCCCCCCCAGGGCTTCGTAAACTTCACTGAATTCAGCATCGGCGGGAGTAATCGTCGGGAAAAAAACGTGGTCGTAGAATTTATCGAGCTCAAGCATCTGATAACCCATGGTTTCCGCCTCACAAATTGGCGCGATAGCCGCTTCGTGATCGATCAAATAGAACTCATCTCCATCCCATAACATGTTGGGATTGTCACGTTTGCGGTCGTAATTCTGGATCAGAATATCCAAAGCAAATGCTGCTGCGGCTTTCTTCTTTTGCTGGCGATTCAACTTCAATTCTTGCGGTAGGGCTGTCAGTCCAAACCCCATGTAACCACTGCCGAAATTCAATCCCAAACTCCTTTCGACAAGCGTCTTAGCTTCAAGAGGAACGCTCTCAGAGAAGTCACGCCCGACTTCAACCAAGAAAGGCTCTGGGGTCCTGAACCCCAGGTGACCGGCAAAACGCGCGCAAAGCACTTCCGCGGCAGCTCCAAGTGTGTCGTGCCTAAGCCCGCCCCTGAACTTCGCTATAATGTCTTTCAAGTCCCCGCTCGGGTGCCTACAGAACACCCTTGCAGGTCGGCACATCCCATTCGACTGAAAACCCTGAAATACCTCTGCCTGCACCAATTGGGCCATAAATCTGAGTTTCTGATCGCAACGCCGAAGTTCAATGAGATCAAATGCAACTCGACTGCCAGAGGGATAGGTTTGTCAAACAACCGTTACCTGCCTTCAAAAGTTTTTTTGTACCTCTCCGGCGGCAGTCCACGCTGCCTAAACCGCCAAGCTTGCCAAGGGAGCCTGCCCTGGAGTGGCACCGATTCCATTAGCCCAGGGATTTGTCCGGCCACCAACTCGACAATCTCATTGTGCACACAATCTACCAGGTGAGTTTCGCGAATCTCCAGTGTGACGGTGCGTCTCCTTAAGCCGTTTCATTTCGGGCGCTAGTAACTCCTCGATCGAGGTAGAGTACGGGAGGCGACTCACCACCGGAGTCTGGAATGCGAGGCCCCGTAACGTCATCTGATTTTCCGCGGAGACCCATCGAGGTTCGAAGTCCGATCATACCGTATGTTTTGGTTCGATATCGTTCATTTCGACGGGAACCAAAATGCACAAAAAAGCCGCTCTTCCCCCAGGAAAAGCGGCTTCTCTCTCATGATTCGGAATGGTGGAGCCGAGGAGATTCGAACTCCTGACCCCCACAATGCCATTGTGGTGCTCTACCAACTGAGCTACGACCCCAATTCCGAAAGCGGCGCGAACGATTAGAAATCCCGGGCTCAGAGTCAAAGGCTTTCCCGACTTTCTTTGAAAAATTCTGGGGCCTTCGGAAGTTCCCGCAGCAACTGCGCATCCGCCGCCGGAAATTCGTACCGACCCAACTCCTCCGCCGTAACCCACGCCACCGCCGCACAGCCCAGCGGTCGCGGCTCGCCGGAACGCAGTCGCGCCACAAAGAATCGCAGATGCACGATCTTCTCCGGATATGTGTGGTGAACCGAGGAGAATTCACGGCCCACGTCGACGTCCACTCCCAGTTCCTCCCGCAATTCCCGCTCCAAGGCCGCTTCCCAGGTTTCGCCCGGCTCCAGCTTGCCCCCGGGAAACTCCCAGAGACCGCCCAGATGACTTCCGGCGGGACGTTGCGTGATCAGCAGTCTTCCCGCCCGAAAGATCAGTCCAGCGGCCACCCGGAGCGGAAGCGCAGCCATATCGCGGCGGCAGCCGACCGTCAGCGGCCGATGCTCTTGTAAATGAAGCCGTGCTGCTCCATTTCGGCCGGATCGAAGAGATTCCGGCCATCCACCACGATCGGCGTGGTCATCGCCTTGCGGGCCCGGGTCAGATCCAGTTTCGTGAACTCCGGCCATTCGGTGGCGATCACCAGGGCGTCACACCCTTCCGGCACGGCGTTCATGTCGGACACGTATTCCACCTGCGGTCCAGGCGGCAGGAGCGACTTCGCCTTCTCCATCGCCTGGGGATCGTTCACGCGCAGTCGGGCGCCGTCCTTGATCAGGCGCTGACACAGGTCAATCGCCGGGGACAGGCGGACGTCGTCGGTGTTCTGCTTGAAAGCCAATCCGAGCACGCCGATTTGCTTGTCCTTCAGTACCCACAGCGTGTCGGTGATCTTCTTGACGAAGCGGTCCATCTGCTCGGCGTTGATCCGCTGAACTTCCTTCAGCAGACGGAAGTCGTATCCGAGGTGGGTCGAAATCTGGATGAAGGCGCTCAGATCCTTGGGAAAGCAGGAACCGCCGAAGCCCAGTCCGGCATTGAGGAACCGGGTACCGATCCGGGCGTCGAGGCCCATGCCGCGGGTCACTTCTTGAACATTCGCCCCGGCCGCTTCGCACACGACGGAGAGGGCGTTGGCATAGCTGATCTTGAGGGCAAGGAACGAATTTGCGGCGTGCTTGATGAGTTCCGCCGAATTGGTGTCGGTGACGATGAACGGCGCCTGGAAGGGGGCGTACAGTTCCCGCATAGCGGTCTCCGGACGCGGACTGCTGACGCCGATCACAATGCGATCCGGCTTCATCAGGTCATCCACCGCGAAGCCTTCGCGGAGGAACTCCGGATTGCTCACGACATCAAACTCCACCTTCGACTTGCAGTACCGGCGAATGGTCTCGGCGACCTTCTCAGCGGTCTTTACCGGCACCGTGCTCTTATCGACGATGATCCGGTAGCGGGTGAGGTTGGCGGCGATTTCCCGGGCGACCGCTTCAATGAAGCTGAGGTCCACGGAGCCGTCATTCTGGGGCGGCGTGGGGACCGCGATGAAAATCACTTCCGAACGTTCCACGCCTTCCGCGGTGGAACCGGTGAAGTCGAGTCGGCCCGCGGCCACGTTGCGACGAACGAGGTCTTCCAGGCCGGGTTCGTAGATGGGAATTCCCCCACCTCGGAGCATCTCGACCTTCTTGGGGTCGTTGTCGACGCAGAGGACTTGATGTCCCACCTCGGCGAAACACGCGCCGGTCACCAAGCCCACATAACCCGTACCAATGATTGCGATTTTCATGCAGAGAGAGCGGAGAGTGGATCAGCCTGGGGGTTCAGGCCGAAAAGCGAACGTTCAGGGAAGAGCGGCCGGGACCAGATTGGTCGCACCGGCGGGACGAACCACGACGGAATTGGTCGTCGTCGACGGCGGAACCAGATTTGGATGCAGCTGAAGAATCTTGGCGCGCGCTTGGGCGGCCTGTTCCCCGTAGGTCGAAGCCGCGGCACCCTTGAGCACTTCCTCGAACAGCACCAACGCCTCCGCCGGCTGTTTCTCCGCCAGCAACCGACCCTTGGCGAGGCGAGCCTGGGCGATGAATCCGTCGCCGCCACCCGCTATGGCGCGATCATAGGCGTTCAGCGCCTCGGAAGTCTTCCCCTGAGCTTCCAAGGAAGCCGCCACACCGAGCAGGGCAACGCCCACCCACTCACTGTTCGGATATTTCTCCTCGAACGTGGAGAACTCCGCCTGGGCTTCGGCATACTTTCCCCCGGTGAACAATTGCCCGGCCCCGAGCAACTGGGCCTGCTCACCCGCTGGTGTTCCGGCAAATCGGGATCCCAATGCCAACAATTTGGCTGCTTCCACTGGGGCGGGAGCTTCACCCGGACCCGTCGGAGGGGTCAATAGGAGCAGCTCCTTGGCAGCCTTCGCCCGGCGTTCCTTTTGCAGATAACGGACAACCGCCAACCCCGCCAACGCAGCGCAAACCACCGCCACCCCGATCAGAATCAGGCGCCGGTTCAGCTCGAACCACGTAACAAAATCAAATTCCGGACCGGAATCCGGGGCTGGAGCGGACGTCGGTTGCGTCGTCGGAGAACTCATAAAGTGCGCCGGATAATTCGGGCGGAGCCTCAAAAAACAAGGGGTAAAACAGTTTCGCTCCATCAATTTCCGGTTCCGCCAACTCCCGGTTTGAATTCGCCCAGGCTCTTCGCCGACGCTTTGCCCGCGTGATCGGCACCCTCTGCAATGTCGCCGGAATCATCCTGGGCGGCCTGACGGGTCTGGTCTCCGGACGCAATCTGACCCCGGATGCCCAACAGCGCGCCCGGCTTCTGTTCACCGCCCTGACCGTGATCACCGCAGCCACCTTGGTCTGGCGAGGCCTTCAGGGGCCGTTCACGATGGCCCTGAAACAGGTGGCCATCGCCGGCCTGTCCCTCAGTGTCGGCAGCTTCCTCGGACATCTGCTAGGGCTGCAACGCCAACTCAATCGCCTCCTGCGCTGGGCTGCTGGAACGCCACAGGCGAAGTCCGTCGACGCCGCCAGCTTCGCCACCCAGGCAGTCGTCTTCACCGCCAATCCGCTGGGGTTGATCGGTGCCCTGCTGGAAGGCGCCACCGGGGTCTGGCTTCCGTTAGCCCTCAAAGCCGGCCTGGACGCCCTGGCCTCCTGGGGCTTCGCCGCCGCCGGGAGTCGCAACGTCATGCTGTCCGTCCTGCCCATGGCCGCGCTTCAAGGCACCGTCAGCCTCTTGGCTGGCGCTGTGGCCGCCCGCTTCCTGAATCCCGCCCAACTCGCCAGTCTGCTGGTGATCGGCGGCCTGCTGGTGCTGGTCCTCGCCCCGGTAATCTACGGATTCCAGAAGGTTCCGCTGGCGAACTACCTGCCCGCCCTGGTGCTGGCGCCGCTGTTGACCCGTTGGTGGATTTGACCCCGGCGAACCTCCCCCGAGTGCGGTTGATGCCTTGTCAATCCGGAGCGGAACGTCACTGTTAGCTCCGACGATGAACCTTTCACCGCGCCTACTGGGCACGTTACTCGCCGCGTGCACCTGGACTTCCGCCGTTTCTGCCGATGAAGGCATGTGGTTGTACACCAATCCACCCCGGCAACAGCTCAAGGAGCGACATAACTTTGAGATTACCGACGCCTGGTTGGATCACCTGATGCGCTCCTCGGTGCGGTTCAACTCCGGCGGTTCCGGCAGTTTTGTCAGCGAGGATGGCTTGGTTCTGTCCAATCACCACGTCGGCGCCGATGCCATTCAGAAGCTCAGTTCGACCTCCCGGAACCTGCTGCGCGACGGGTTCCAGGCCAAGCGGCTCGAGGAAGAACTCAAGTGCGTGGACCTCGAACTGAATGTCCTGCAATCCATCGAAGACGTCACCGCCCGGGTGAATGCCGCCGTGCCCGCTGGCGCCAGCGCTGATGATGCGGTCCTGGCCCGCCGCAAAGTGATCGCGGAGATCGAGAAGGAATCGCAGGACAAGACCAGTCTGCGCTCCAACGTGATCACGTTGTACCAGGGCGGCGCCTACCACCTCTACCGCTTCAAACGCTACACCGACGTCCGGCTGGTGTTCGCCCCGGAACAACAAGTCGCCTTCTTCGGAGGCGACCCCGACAACTTCGAATTCCCCCGCTACAACCTCGATTTCGCCCTCTTCCGAGTCTACGAGAACGGTCAGCCAGCCAAGGTTTCCAACTTCCTCAAGTGGTCCAAGAATGGCGCCGAGGAAGGCGACCTCACCTTCGTCTCGGGTCATCCCGGCCGGACCAGTCGACTGTTGACCCAGGCGGAACTGGAGTATCTGCGCGACGTGCAATTCCCCTACACCCTCGACCGCTTGAAGCGATTGGAAGTGCTCCTGCAATCCTGGGGCGCGCGCAGTGCCGAGAACAACCGCCGGGCCAAGGACGAACTCTTCGGCTATCAGAATTCCCGCAAGGCCCGCGATGGGGGCATGGCCGGCCTGCTGGATCCCGTGCTCATGGGCCGCAAGGCGGAGGCGGAAAAGCAATTCCGGCTCCGCTTGGCCGCGAGCGGGGAGTATCCCGACGCCCTCGCCGCCTACGACAAGATCGCCGCCGCCCAGGCCGAGATTGCCAAACTCGCGCTGCGTTTCCGCCTCCTGGAATCCGAACATGCGTTCAACAGCGACAGCTTCGGCATCGCCCGCACTCTGCTCCGCGCGGGCGACGAACGGCCGAAGCCCAACGGCGAACGGCTCCCGGAGTTTTCCGATTCCCAACTCGAGCCGCTGGAACTCGACCTCTTCTCCGACAAACCGATCCACGAGGATTTGGAGATTCTCAAACTCACCGAATCGCTGACCTTCCTGGCCAATGAACTCGGCGCCGAGAACGCCACAGTGAAAGCGATCCTGGCGGGCAAATCTCCCCGGGTCCGGGCCGCCGAATTGGTCAGCCAGACCCAGGTGCGCGACGTCGCGGTCCGCAAGAAACTGTACGCCGGCGGCGCCGAAGCCGTTCGCCAAGCCAATGATCCGATGATCGAACTGGCCCGGATGATCGATGCCGAGGCGCGCGAGCTGCGCAAGTTGCTGGAGGCTCAGGGCGAGCTCAAGCAGCAGGCCCAGGCCGCCATCGCCAAGGCCCGGTTCGCCCTCGAAGGCGCCAGTTCCTATCCCGACGCCACCTTCACCCTGCGGCTCGCCTTCGGAACCATCCAGGGTTACACCGAAGATGGTCGGAAGGTTCCGGCCTTCACCACTATGGGCGGATTGTTTGAACGCAATGCCGCCATGAACAACCAGCCGCCCTTTGACCTCCCCCCGCGCTGGCTGAAGAAAAAGTCGGCGATCAATCTCAAGACGCCGTTCAATTTCGTGAACACGGCGGACATCATAGGTGGCAACTCCGGCAGTCCGGTGGTGAACAAGGCCGGCGAACTCGTGGGTCTGATCTTTGACGGCAACCTCCAATCGCTGGTGTTGGACTTCGCCTACGAAGACGTCGTCGCCCGGGCGTTGAGTGTCGACAGTCGAGCCATCCTGGAAGCCCTCGACAGCGTCTATGACGCCCGCGACCTGGTCCGCGAATTGAAGACCGGCAAGCGCAAGAGCTGACCTGGTAGGGCGAGGTTTCACCGAGCCGATCTCCGCGGTAGGGATGGACCGCCGGGCCGTCCCCGCGATTCCGAACGCAGTAAAGGAACGCGGTCGTTTGCTGGTCAGTGTCGAATCACCGGCCCGTTGAGCCGCCTCTACCGGGAAAGTCTCCCGCGGAGGACGCGGAGGAAACGGATCCCTTCCCCGTCCCAAAATCTGCGTTCATCTGCGTTCAATCTGCGGATCCCCATTTCCCCAATTCCGATTGTTCTCCTGAGGCCATGTGAACAAATCCCCTCGGCGGACTCCAGGTTCACGGGCCTCGTCCGGCGGGTCGGAACCAGGAATTGAAATAGACGCGCAGGTAATCCCGAGGCGCTCCCCGTAACGCGATCAGCGCCGCCAGGCTGTCGATGTCGCCGCTCGAGTAACGCTCCACGATCCGGATCAGCATGTTCTTGGTGTCCCGCCCGTGCTCCACCGGCACCGGAGACGTCCCCGCATCACGAGAATGCATCGCACCGACCAGGACGCGCTCATATCTCTGCGACTCCCCCGCCGTCACCGGCAAAGCGAACTCCACCGCCGTTCCGTTACGGTCCGTGATTCGGATCCCGACGCTTCCGCCATCGAGATAGTATTCGGTGACGACCGAGCGATACGGCGTGACCAGCGCCCGCAGCCGGGGATCCACCTGGCTCTGGCGGTACGGCGGCCACGGCCAGAACAGCAACGCCAATCCCCCGACCACAATCGCCAACACAACTTGGAGCGAACGCCGCATAGGAAGGTTCCTCGCGAAGCTGACCACCCATCTCCACGACCGCAAGATCCCAAGCGAAAGGCCAGGTCTCTCCGCAGATGGGCGCCGATTTCCGCAGATTCCCGAAAGAAGGAAAACTCAGCCCACAACGACATCTGCCTTGTTCACCCAGGTCCAACCGACCTCAAACTGGCCCAAGTCCCCTTCTGAAATCTGCGTCCATCTGCGGAGAGACCCAAAACGGGGAAATCGGAGGTCGCGCAGACCCACACACTCCTTGCCATCAACAAACACGTCGTGGTCGCCCTTCCAATTTTCAATCCCCAGAAACAGTTCCTGATGACGCGCCCGCAGTAGCCTTGATAACCGACACCTCAAGGACTCCCTGGACCTCATCGAAATGCAATCGAACGATGGCAAAGTTCTCCCGGCCCCCGCGCAACAGCTTCTGAGGAACAGCGGCGACGAACTGGACCTGACGCTGCGTCCTCTCCCTTCCGATCCAGGCCACCCCCTTTACCTCCACACCGCATCGAGTGTCCGCGATCGACTCGGGTACAAATCCATCAATCCACAGCCGCACCAGATGTGGATCGGCCGACGCCGCCAGCCAGCGGCAGGCGGCATACTCCAATCGACTCCAGAAGAGCCGATCCACCAAGACCTGATGCCGCTCGTTCAAGATGGTTCGTCTCTGTTCTGCTTGTCGTAGGCCTCGCGCAGTTTTCGGTTCTTGATCTGGCCCCTCTGACAGTAGTCGCAACCACACGGTTTCCGACCATCGGAGTGCGACTCCGGATAATAGCGCCAGCCGATTATTTGGTCGGGCGTGTAGGTACGCGTGATCCAGTCGGCCGGTATCGAACCAATGAAGATGACTTCAAGGCCCATACCCGTGCTGTGCTGCATGAAGATACGTACTGAATCTCCGGCAGTCGTTTCTATGTGGGTTTCGTTGTAGCGGCCCACGGCCACAGCCACGTCATCGGGCGCATGAAATTGAACGGCCGAGATCAGCTTGATTCCACTCCGTCGCAGCTCTCGAATCCACTGGTGGGATCGGTAGTAGTTTTGCAAGACAGGGGTCGCGAAGACACCCCTCGCCTGGCGCCCATAGATCTTTCGAGCCTTGATCCCATTCTTCCGGATCCGGGCGATGTCTCGATCGTCTGCTAGATGAACGAATTGGGGCATGGCGGGTGACGCTGTCAGCGAGCTATCCGATTTGTATCAGGCCATTCCGGCATCTCATCCAAACCTTGCACGCCGGCCAGCCTCATGTTTTCCATCCTACTCCCGTCGAACCCACGTTCAATCGCAAGGTTTGGTGGAAACGAAGGCATTTGAAGAAACACCCTTTGGTGTGGGCAGCGCCAACTTCCGGTATTCAATTCCGCCCTCTGCGATTCGCGTCCATGGGCGTCCATTCGCGGTTCCAACTGCATCGCTCCGGCGAAGTCCCCTTCCGAAATCTGCGTCAATCTGCGTCCCATCTGCGGTTCATACCTCTGCCTTTCTTCCTGTTTTCCGGCTTTCCAAATTCGCTCTCCTTCCCTCCGCGAACTCCGCGTCCTCCGCGGGAGATCCTCTGCCCGGGGCGTAGTCGACGCGGGTGTCCGTTCGACGCCGACCAGCCGAAGCCACGTTCCTTGGCTGCGCTCGGAAACACGGGGACGGCCCGGCGGACCATCCCTACCGAGGAAGATAACGAAGACCCTCCAGACGCTTGTCAGTTTGACTCCGGCGTTATCCCCTAGCGCCGTGTTCCAAGCTACCACGCCCGTTGTCGGGGCCTCCGAAGCACTGTCGCGAATTCGCAGCGGTATGCGCGTATTCATCGGATCCGGCTGCGCCGCACCCCAAACCCTGGTCAGCGCCCTCGCCGCACACGCTCCCCAGGTCTATGACGTCGAGGTCCTCCACATTCTGACCCACGGTCCCGCGCCCTACGCCAAGCCGGAACTCCAGGCCCACATCCGCCAGAATTCCTTCTTCATCGGCGGCAACGTCCGGGCCGAGGTCCACGCCGGTCTCGCCGATTACTCTCCCGTCTTTCTCTCCGAAATTCCCCGGCTCTTTCGCGAACGCCGACTCCATCTCGACGTCGCCCTCGTGCAGGTCAGCCCGCCGGACCGTCATGGTTTCTGTTCCTTCGGCGTCTCGGTGGATGTCGTGAAGGCCGCCGTCGAATCCGCCGACTACGTGATCGCGGAGATCAACCCCAACATGCCGCGAACCCTCGGCGACAGCTTCGTCCACGTGCGCCAACTCGACGCCTTGGTCGAGGGGAACCTGCCGGTGCTCGAACACGCGGCGGAACCCGCATCCCCCGAAGCGCTGCAGATTGCCGAGTTCATCGAGTCGCTCGTTCCCGACGGCGCCACGCTGCAAACCGGCATCGGCGCCATTCCCAGCGCCGTCCTGGCGAGGCTCGGTCAGAAGCGCGACCTGGGAATGCATACGGAAATGCTGACCGAGGCCGTGATTCCCCTGATGGAAAGCGGCGTACTCAACGGTCGTCGCAAAGGCCTGCTGCCGGGCAAGGTCGTCACCAGCTTCTGTTTTGGAACCAAAGCGTTCTACGAGTATCTGCACGACAATCCCGCGTTTGAATTCCGTCCCACGGAGTTCACTAACGACCCGTTCCAGATCGCCCGCAATCCGCGGATGATCGCCATCAGCTCGGCCATCGAGGTGGATCTCACCGGCCAGGTCTGCGCCGATTCCATTGGCGGTCGGTTCTACAGCGGCTTCGGCGGTCAGACGGATTTCATGCGTGGCGCCGCCCGCAGCGAAGGCGGCAAGCCCATCATCGCCTTGCCGTCCACCACCCGGGACGGCGCCATCTCCCGCATCGTGCCCTGGCTGCAAACGGGCGCCGGCGTGGTCACCACCCGCGCCGACGTCCATTACGTGGTCACGGAATTCGGTGTGGCGTTTCTGCACGGGAAATCGGTGCGCGAACGAACGTTGGCCCTGATCAGCATTGCGCATCCCAAGTTCCGCGACGAGCTGATGAAGGAAGCGCGGGAACGCCGCCTGGTTCCTGAGACCCAGATCGCACTGCCGCCAGGATTGCAGCCTTATCCGCGCAAGTATGAGACGTGGCACGAGTTCGGCGGTGGACTGCGTGTGGACTTCCGGCCCATCCAGCCCACCGACGAACGGCGGCTCAAGGAGATGTTCTACTCGCATACGCCGGCGACGATTTATCAGCGGTACTTCACGCAGCTGCATTCCCTCCCGCCCGAGCTGGCACAGCGGTTGGTCACCCTGGATTACCGCGACGACATGGCGTTGGCCGGCTTGGTTCCGGATGGCGGCGGTCAGGCCATGATTGCCATCGCGCGGTATCATCGGAATCCGGCCACCAACTGGGCGGAGCTGGCCGTGGTCGTGCGCGAAGAATACCGACGCCGCGGTCTGGCCGAATTCCTCCTGCGGGAACTGGGGAAGATCGCCCTGGAGCAAGGCATTGTCGGCTTCACGGCGGATGTTCTGGCGGAGAACACTGGGATGTTGGCCCTACTCCGCCGGTTGGCCGATCCCGTGGAAGTCACCACGCACTCGGCCATCGCCAAGGTCCGGTTCCGCCTGCGAGATCTGAAGCCGCGAGAATTGACCTGACGCCTTCGGTGGGAAGGGGATTCCGCAAGAACGGGCGACGTTCAATGACCCGGGCAGACCTCGTTTGGGCCGGCGCAGCCCTGACCGAGGATGTGCCGGTGGCGGCGAGAAAAAGGACCTTAGACCGCACCCCGGTGACGGCTCATTTCAATTCCAACTCGGGAAGCCCTCCTCCCAAACGTTCGCGAGTTCGCTGAGCCGCCTGACGCAAGGGCAGACCCAGACGCTGAAGGCCCTCGAGTTCGTCGTCGAAGAGACCTCCAATGGAGCCCAGTTCCGCCACCGCCTCCAGAGCGATCAGTTGCGTCACCGGATCCAGCGTGTAACGCAGAGACCGGCGCAAGGCGGGCACGACCAGTTCAGCGTCCTGATTGATCCGCCACAAGGCCCAGGCCGACAGGGCCACTAGGCGCGGGTCCTCGGAACGCAACGCCGAAGCCAGTTCGGGGGTTGCCGCCTCTGCCCGCCGACCCAATTCCCCTAACAACCAAGCGGCCGCTTGAGCTGGCGACAGACGAATGTGGCGCAGTCCGGGATGATCCGGGAAATACGGCAGCGAATAGTCTGGAATCTGGAACTGCACTTCGCGGGCCAGGGCCTTCACCGCACCCGGTAAATCCTGACCGGTCTGTCCCCGGGCCAGGGCCGCGTGCAAACGGATCATTGGCGCCGGATTCGCCTCCAGGGATTGAATCTGGGGCCGAAGTGGAGCGGCCGCCGGCCCCAACCGGGCTGCGACATCCAACGCTTCCACCACCACTGGGGACTGAGCCGATATTTCGGGCCGAATCTCCGTGAGCGCGAGACCAGCGGAAGAACCCATCCGACGGAAGGTCAACAGAATGGGTTGCTTCAGATTGGGATCTCGCAGCCACGGCGCCAACCGGGGCACCGCCCGTCCGGCTTCCCGTCCGTACAGTCCCAACGCCAGCACCACGGCTACCGAGGGCGGGTCGGAGGTTCCAACCGCTTCCAGCAAGGCAGGCAAACCACCCTCGACGGGCACATCCGCAGCGACCATGGCCCGCGCGGCTATTTCCTTGCGGGTCGGATCCGCATCCAACAGGTAAGTTAACACCTGACTCGTGACCGCCGGAGCCAAGGGGGAAATCTTTAGGGCGGCGGTCAGAGCTTCCTGGCCGGTTTCATCAGGGGTTCCTGCCCAGGCCAATACGGACGCCAGGGCGGGTGACGCCTCCGAGCCCAAACCACCCAGAGCCCGCAAGACCTGACGCCGAACCAAGTCCGGGTCCGAGACATTCAGCAAACAGAACGACGACTGCCAGGACTCGGGCAACGCTTCATAAATCCGTCGAGAAGCGCGCTCCGAGGTGGACGGTTGCCAATCCAACAGCTCCATCAGATCCGGCAACACCGCGACTCCTTCCATCGCCACGGCCTCATCGACCCGGGCCTCGGGACCGGCCCGCTTCAGCCAAGTTGGAAAGGACCCACCGGAATAATCCGGCCCGTGGCCCCGCCCACCCACCACCAACCCCACCACCGCCAGAGCAACAGCGCCGACCAGAACCAGGAAGAGGGTGCGGATCATGAGAACGCTTCGACCCTACGAGGCCAGCCCTCATCCCGCCAGTCTGGGATGGATTTGGGGAAGAAGATCGGTTTCAGAACGCGGCCTAGGTTATCCGCACCCCTCCCCTTCCCTCCATAAAGCAAAAGGGCCGGCAGTCACGCCGGCCCTCAAGCCATCGCCGATGAAATCAGGAAGAGGTTAGCGCATCTGGGTCAACTTCAGCGCGATCTGTTTGTCGAGTTCGGCGGCTAAGTTGATGTCGGCTCCACCGGCTGGGCCGCGGACCTGCACGAACGAGCGGGCCACCCCGGTTTCAATCTCGTCCACCCGGACCCAGACCGTCTTGTTGTCCACCTTGGCCTGAAGCGTGTTGTCGATCGTGTTTTCACCGGTGAGCGTGCCGTTAAAGGCCAGCACTTCCTTGGCGGCGGTGAAGACCTGAGCCACCGTGCGCTGATACCGGCTTTCAATCTTATCGTCGGCAAAGGGCATGCCGAACTTCTTGGATCCGGTCTCGGTGGAATAACATCCACTGACCAAGACCGCAGCCAGAGCCAACGCGACGAGCAACAACTTCTTCATTTCGTCAGCGATGCAAACACAGCCGTCCAGACCGTCAAGCCTTGCCTGAGAGAAGCACCCCCCCGAAAGACCGGAACTGGCGTTCATTTCGGCGACCTAACACCGTCGAGCTGAGTTTGAGAACAGCCACCGAACGAACTCCCGCATTTGAACGATCGGGACATTCCGCCCCATTTTTTTGGGCGGACTCCCGCGAAAACGGCCTGAAAGTGCGAGTTGGTCTTGGCGCACCGAATTCGTTCCGGACAGTTCGTTGACAATCAGGGGTAACGTTCTTAGCGTCCACTTGGTTCGGGCTGCGGCACGTTTCTTCAGCGGGGTCCCCCACCCCCACCTCCTTGGCGTCTGCAGCCCGAACCTCCGATTTTTTACGGGAAATTCCAGAAAGGTATTGACCCTTCCGGACAGTCGCGTAGAAAGCGCGCCCATTCGTTTCGCGGGGGTGTAGCTCAACTGGTTAGAGCGCTGCCCTGTCACGGCAGAGGTTACGGGTTCGAGCCCCGCCACTCCCGCCATTCCCCGCAAGCACTTACGAGGATAGCCTCGACTTTTTGTGTACGATTTGTGAAAGATTGCGCGTGGAAACGCAGTCGAGTTCAGATCTCGCAAGTGCTCCTCGGAAACGGCGTTCACTCAATCGGGCCAACCGGCCCATCGTGATCAACCGAGGCTCCGTTACTGTTCGAATCCACTCCTCCGTCAATCGCGTCAAAGGCCGCCTTTACTCGCAGTATTGCCTGGTCTACCGCCAAGTGGACGGGAAGACGGTGCGCCGGAATTTCGGCAACCTCGACAAGGCAAAACGGGAAGCCGAGCTGACCGCAAACCGACTGGCAAACGGGCTGGCGGGTGTTTTGCAGGCCGGCAACGGCGAACTGTTCCGGCTCCAGGAGGCCGACCGGTTAGCGGCCGAAGCTGGAGTTCCCTTGCTGACCGCACTCTCGGACTACTCAAGCGCGAAAGCCTTGCTTCCCCCCGGGACCACGCTTTCAGAAGCCGTCGCTGATTTTGCCCGCCGCCATCAATCCGTCCGTGAGGTAGTTCTCTTCCCGGACCTGGTGGCCGAATACCTCGCGATCAAAGCCAAAGCCGGCATGTCGAAACGCCACTTGGCAGACCTGCGACGGCGACTGAATCGCGCCGCTAAATCGTTTGCCTGCCCGGTGGGGAGCATCACCGCGTCGTCGATCGAGTCGTTTCTCGACCACGTGGGCGGATCAAATCGCAGCCGTTTGAACGAAATCGTCGTCTTGTCCGCTGTTCTTCGCTACGCGGTCAAACAACGAAAAGCACCCCGAGAAACCTTGGAGGAACTGGAAGCCGTACAGCGCCCGAAAGTGCCGCCTCCGGCGACCTTGGTTTGGACGGTGGAGGAGTTCCGGGAGTTACTGGAACAGGCTCCCAGCAATCACACTCCCTATCTGGTCTTGGGCGGACTCTGCGGAATGCGATCCTCAGAGATCCTTCGCTGCGACTGGAGCCACTTCACGGCCGCGTTCGACCACGTCGCCGTCATCACGATGAAGCGAAGGACCCCGGCGAGAAGATTGGTACCGGTCTGTTCTGCCGCCCAGGAGTGGTTGCAACCATTGCGGAAGAAGACCGGCCCTGTGTTCGGGGCAACCCGGGAGCAATACGCCATCCGCGCGATCCTCCGAAGCGTCAACGCCGCTCGGAAGGTCGGCGGCAAGGAGACCAACTTGCATTGGAAGGGCAATGGGCTCCGACACTCCTTCGGAACTTACAAGACGGCATTGAGTGGCGACATTCCTCGAACCGCCATCGAAATGGGAAACTCACCCTCCATGATCGTGAAGTGCTACCTCCAGCTTGCGACCAAAGCCGAAGGCGAGCGGTTCTTCAACATTCGTCCGAAGACGCCCGGTTCGAATGTCAATTGACCTGATAGCGTTTGAGCGCGGCCAGGACGTCAGCCCACCGGAAGAAAACGCTGTGGCCGATTTTGATGTACGGAAGATACCGACGCTTCATCCAGGTCTCGATACACCGAGGCGTCTTTTTAAGACGCAACGAGAGCTCGCGCTTCGTTAGGAATCCATCCTCAGTTACAGGAGGCTGTGCTGCCGTGGGCGAAATTGGTGAGTTAGTCTTTGTCATGGTGTCAGAACCTTCGCACCGCGGTGACTGGTGTAGGTGTAGTTGCGACACGAAATTTCCGGGTTGTTTTTGGGTGGTTCCGGGACGCTGAACTTCTGTGCCGATGGTCTAGGGCGAGGCTCGCACGTAGCCCGCGAGGACGGACTGAGTCTGGATTGACTTCAATTTCGCCTACACTGCCTCCAGTGCTTCACGCAGTTCACGACCTGTCCAATCCTGCCGCGCCGCAACTGGCTGCCCCTGACGGTGACGGCCGGCAAGCGACGTTACCGTGGGCACCCAGTCCGGTGACCCTTTCGCGAATTGAAGCAGGGCAACCTCAGAAGGCCACGACAGGTCGAAAACACAAACTCGTCCTTTGGCAAGTCTACCCGCGCCACCGTTTGGTGCCCGGTTTTCGCTCTCGCTCTTTGATCCGAGTTTTCGATTTGACCACACAAAGCCAACTCAATATAAGGCAATCAGGATCAGTTTAGTTTGGTAACTCCCAATAAATCGGACTTTACCAACAATATACTGCCTTTAGTCGACTTTGGCTCCCTTCTCGGGGTGAATTGGCCGGCCCCGGTAATCAGACTCATCAGATTTCCATCACCCATGACCACTCAATTTAATGCGTTCAATGCCGGTGTCGTCCGTGTCGTCGCTAGAATCGCAGCGGTCATCTTGCTGTTCTGTCTAAGTATCGCCGGACTGTGGGCGCAGGTAACCCTCGATCCCTTTCCTGGCAAAACCGGAAGCAGCTCGGCCCGGGTTTTGGTCCGGGACGCCCACCGCAGCGTGCTGGAGCAGGTAACGTCCATAGTTCTAGAGGGCGGAACGAGCGGGTTGGTGACCAACCGATTTACCGAGTTGGCTTCCGGCCTGAATCGTCAGGACAGCAACGGTGAATGGGTGCCGTCGGTACCCGTCTTGGAGTTGATCCAAGGCGAAGCCGTTGGTGTTTTTTCGGCACACCAGGTCTGGTTTCCGGGGAGTTTGGGGCCGGAAAGTTCAGTTAGGGTGCGGTTGCCTGTGAATGGAGAGCTTTTTGAGACGCGGGTGTTCGGGTTGGCTTACTACGACCCAACGACCGGTCAGTCCGTCCTACTTGCCGAGGCCCGGCCCAGCGCCGGCTTACTGTATCCGCCTGGACGCGTGGTTTACCCCGGTGCCTTTGATACCTTGGATGCCGATGTCGCATTTTCCTACACCCGCCATGGAGTTGAACAAGACATCATCCTCCGGGAGAATCCGCCGCCTCCTGAATCGTTCGGATTGAATCCCGCCACCACCCGTTTGGAGGTTTGGACGGAAATCCTTTCCAGTCCCAACCCAACAGTGAAACGTACCGTCGTCAACGCCGAGACGGCCAAGGCGGGACAGGAACCGCCAGTGGCGGACGACGATGTGGACTTCGGCTCAATGCGGATGGAACAAGGGAGAGTGTTTCGCGAGCAGGCGGTGGAACGGACGCTTGCCTTGGTCTCCAAGGAGTGGATTGGAGCTCAAGAACGGCAGTTCCTCGTCGAGACCGTCGCTGTTCAGGAACTGCTGCCTGGACTGACACCGCTGCCCCCGGCCAGCGGGGAAGCGATCCTCCGAAGAACACCTTCCCAGGGCAGGCTGGTGGCTTCGATCCCCCGGCGTTACCCTTTGGATTCGGGAACGCGAGGGGAGATTCAATTGGCATCCGCGATGTCATCACGAAATCCGGGATTGGTGCTGGACTATAGTCTGATCACCACGGTGAACGATGCGGTTTTTGAAAGCGGTGAGACCTACTATGTGACCGGACCCACAAGCCTAGGTGGATCAAGCACAACCTTTGAGGCCGGAGTGGTCATCAAATACGCCCACACCAATTCACCGAAGCTGACAGTAACCACTCCGATTAATTGGCAGGCCGAGCCGTACCGGCCCGTCATCTTTACAAGCAGCGACGATGCACTCGTGGGTTCACCCGTTATCAGCGGCACCAACGTTCCCTATTTCGCGCAAATCGCCCTGGAATTGACGTCCGGCAGCCCCGTTAACCTCTCCTACTTGCGAATCAAGAAGGCCAAGACTGCCATCAGGATTGGAAACTCGGGGGTGCCAACCATCCGTCATGCGCAATTCGTAAACTGTGAGGTGGGATTACGAATCGACCACAATATCGACATGCCGCTGCGCAATGCGCTGCTTCACAATGTCAGCACCAACTTCGTGACAGCTTCGTCCGGCGCCAAACTGCGGGCCGAGCATCTCACCATCAACACGGCTACTTGGCTTTGCCCGCAAACCAACACGATCCTATCAATTTTCCTCACGAACTCTATTCTGGCGGCGATTGCGAATACCAACTCACTGAGTGCCGGTCTCAATAACAGTGTGGTATCGAATCCGTCGACGGTCTTTGAAGCAGTCGGAGCGGGAAACCACTACCTGAAAGCTGGCGACAGCAACCGGAATAGTGGCAGCACGGCGATCGACGTACAGTTGGCAGCCGACCTTAAATGGCTCACCACGACGGCTCCGACTACCCTCTCGGCCCAATACGCTAACAGCACCTTTTGGACCTCTGTCGTGGCTCGGGATACCGACATTCCGGACCGGGGATACCATTACCCTCCCATAGACTATGCGCTCGACCACGTGGCGGTGACTGGAGGTACGTTGACCATTCAGCCGGGGGTGGTCCTAGCCAAGTTTGGCACTAACAATCTGGGGATCCGCTTAGCCGGAAGTGCCAGTCTTTGTGCCGAAGGCACTCCCACCAACCAGATCCACTACACACGTTACTTCAACGTTCAGGAGCAGTCGATCGCTTGGGCGGGGACCCCTGTGGGATCGCAGGTGGCCATCTCTTGCGGCACGACCGGAACGGTAGGACTGCGGTTCGTTGCCTTCGACTTCATCAGTGCAAACCTGGAATTCCCGAGTTGGCTGGACGGAAATCCGGGAGCGACGGTTGGGCAATTACTACTTCGCGACTGCGACGTGTTGAAGGGAAACTTCCAACTGACAGTAGCCACGCCTTACCCCTATCAGCGGATCAGTTTGATCAACAACTTGTTTCACCGTTCCTATTTTCTTATGGAGGGCCGCCTCCAGTGGGAAGCACGGAATAACAACTTCCGGCGAACGACCTTCGAACTGTTTCCCGTCTCCACCAACTGGGTATTCCAAGACAATGTCTTTGATGGAGTAGACTTTTATCAACTTGGCACCGTATTCCACAGTCACAATGCCTACGTCAATGGAGCGACTAATCATGTGGATGGCGGATTCAGCCTGACGCCAACCAATTCGACCAGCATCCAATTGCCCAACTTCACCTATCAATCGTACTCTATCGGGAACTTCAAAGGGCATTTTTATCAGGCTCCGACCTCGCTTCAGGACAAGGGAAGTCGTTCAGCACTGGACGCCCGGTTGAGGTACCACACCACCCGGGTCAACCAGACACCCGAGGGGACGGATACGGTGGACATAGGGTTCCATTATGTAGCCTTGAGCGGCGGGGTCCCGCTGGGAACCAATGACTATCTCCTTGGTCAATCCAGCGTTTGCTCCTGTGAATATTCCAACTGCGTCAACCTTCCGCCCGCGGTTGGTTTCCTCACTCCCAGTCCCGGTCAATTGTTTCTCAGCGGACCGACCAACATCGTTTTCGAGGCCTCGGCCATCGATCCCGACGGTTCGGTCACCAAGGTGGAGTTTTTCAACGGAGCGGCGAAACTGGGAGAGGTAACCAACGCCCCCTATACCTTGATTTGGATGGGGCCTACCAACAGCCATGGGCTTCATCAAGGGGTAGCCCCAGGGACCTATACCGTTAAGGCGCAGGCGACGGACAATCAGTCCCTGCCCGGAGTGGCGACGGTGACGTTCACAGTGAATGCCCTACCTACCGTGAGTATTCTCGAGCCAGTTAATGGCTCCACCTTTCCAGGCGGTACCACTTCAGTTCAGTTCAAAATCCAGGCGAGCGACGTCCCTGCTGGCACCCTCAGCGTCCAACTTTTTTCTGGCACCAATTCTACGCCCAAGGCGACCGCCACGCTCTCGGGCGGATACTACTGGGCTACTATCGGGGGATTCACAAACAATAACTACGCTTTCTTCGCGCGCGCTACCGATGCCTCCGGAGCGTGGCGCGATTCCGAGTGGGTGACCTTTCGAATCAATGACATGGGCAACCTACCCGAGGTTGCCCTCACCTCGCCAAGCTCAGGCTCGACTTACCTATTGGGGGAGCACGTGGAGATTCGTGCCGAGGCAACGCCCAATGCGAATGTTGCAACGGTCAAGTTCTACCAGGGCACCAATTACCTGGGTGAGGACACGAGTGCGCCGTATTCGGTGAGGGCAGTACTAGACCGCACGGGTGTTCATTCATTTGTCGCCCGCGCGACTACTTCCACCCAAAAGAAAGTCGCTTCACCGGTCGTGGAGGTGAGCGCCATTGCTCCTTCGAAGGATCAGGCCGAGGGTTTTTGGGAGACGGTACAGATCGGAGGAAGTGCCTTTGGCGCATTGAACTTTGCCATGTATCACCTCCACCCGACTGCCGACGGCAGGCTGTATGCCTCGGTTGATTCGTGGCAGAGCACGGCCGTTTTTGCCGGTGGCAATGCCGCAGCCATTTACCGAAGTGAAGGATTGGATTGGTCGCGAATCCTGACGCCAGAGGAAACCGATGGAGTCGCTCAAGTGGGTCGGGGGATTCGTCGGATTGGCAACCAGACGTGGTTTATCACCAAGTATGGTATCGAGTGGCACGACGGAACTGATTGGCTGGACTTGGTCACCACGAGCTCAGGCCTCTGGAATCTCGCGGAGTACCGGTCGGACTTGTTGGTCTTCGGTGACTTCACATACACGGAGCCTCCGGTTACCATAAGTTATTTGGGGCGTATGCCCAATCTAGCCCAGAATTTCTCGAACTTCGGCCCGACGTTCAACGGGCCAGTCCGGGTCGCTCTCGCCGTGGGCGATACGGTTTATCTAGGTGGGGAGTTTACCCTCGGCAATGAAAGTTCGTCGCTCAAGTATTTGGTCCGCTCCAAACCCGATGGGTCATGGGAGGGTCTTGGTTCTACTCTCAACGGCCCAGTTTGGGCCTTGGCCTCTTGGCAGGGCAAGCTGCTCGTCGGCGGAGAGTTTACAGAGGCCGGTGGTCAGACGTCGGTCAATCGGATCGCACTGTGGGACGGTTCGAATTGGAGCCGTCTGGAGAACGGTCTATCCGGTCT
The DNA here is from genome assembly GCA_017309115.1 of Verrucomicrobiota bacterium. GTDB lineage: Bacteria > Verrucomicrobiota > Verrucomicrobiia > Limisphaerales > UBA9464 > UBA9464. The sequence goes on from JAFLEF010000044.1 coordinate 58,572, forward strand.
TCCTGACACCAGTTCGGGCAGCCCCGATTCTGGGCCGAGTTCGACCGTGGTGACGTCGCTTGCCACCCGGGGCAACCGCATCTATGCCGGCGGTCGTTTTGCCGCGGCCAACAATCGCGAAGGTCTCGTGATTTCAACCAACATTGTTGAGGCACTCTGGCAACCAGACCTCGGCCGCTGGCAATGGCGCTCGATGGATGGGGGAGTCGGACCCGTCCCAACAGCCGACTCTAGCTGGGTCCTTTCGGTGTTCGATACCGTCATCCAAGAGAAGGGCCAACCGGAGCAGTACGATGTCGTCATCAGCGGTCATTTCGGCTCAGCTGGTCCCAAGATCGCGAAGAATATTGCCCGCTGGCGGGTGGGAGCCCGAGAACTGGAAACCAATGCCCCGTCTGTGATTCTGAATCTACCGGGTAATCAGCAGACCTTGTCGGGATCCGTTTACTTGAAGGCGACTTCCACCCCCTCTGATCCGGGCCAATACCAAATCAGCGGGGTTGACTTCTTTGCCAATGGAAAGCGCATCGCGGTGGGCACCGACGAAACGAGCTATTGGGACGCGACCTGGAACAATCCGCCTTCCGGAGTTTATGAGATCTGGGCCGTCGCCCGCCAGACCAAGACCGGCACGGCGGTTCCTCCCGAGACATCCTCCCGTTCACTGCCGGTGTCGATTCGGATCGCCGGGGGCACGCCGATAGGGATTGCCGACTCCTATGAGATGGATGGTTACCTGCCGACCACCAACTTGCCGGTCCTGCTCAATGATCTGAATCCCCAGTACCTACGCATCACCAAAGTCTCCCGTGTCGCCACGTTCCTCCCCGGCCTAACCGCCGATCTGGAGCAGGGCAATGTCTCCGTGGCGGCCGATGGACGGTCCCTGCAATATCGGCCTTTTCCCCAGGCCGCCGGCCTCGACGTATTCCAGTACGAGGTGACCGACGGCACCAACACGTCGCAAACCCCAGTTCAGGTTAAGGTCTTGGGCCATCCCACAGTTCGAATTCAGGCTCCCCTTCAGGATCAGACTCTGTCGTCCACCACCGTTTCCCTCCAGGTCCAGACTACGGACAAGGACGGCACCATCAGCAACCTCAAGGTGTACCGCGATGGCAATACCCTCGTCTTTGACCAGAATGTCAGCGTCTTCACCAACAGCCTGAATGTGGGTTCCATTGGTTGGCACGACTTTGCAGTGGTTGCCACCGACAATCACGGGCTCAAAGGCACCAATTGGGTTAGCTTCAAAGTTTCCAAGGTGGGCGCTGATCTCGGACCGATCGCGCTCATCGCCAACCCCACCAATAGCGTGGACGTGGTCGATTCCTACGCCGCGACGAACTATCCGGTGATCCGAGACGGCCTCTACACCGTGACCGGAACTGCCCGGGACCCCGACAACGACCCGGTCGAGTATGCGTTGTTTCTTTACCGGCCAGGCGGGTCGGGAGAACCCCTGGCCGTGCTCACTCCCGCACCTTTCGACCACCAAGGCTACAGGGTGGGGGCAGTGATTAATGCCACTTTGGGGACTGTGAACTTTGATCGCGTGCCTAATGGCGTCTATGACTTAGTCCTAGCGGTGCGCGGCGGTCCCTTGGCCACCAGCACCACCGTGCGGATCGCCGTCGAAAGCCAGCTCAAGCTGGGCGAATTCTCCTTCAGCGAGCAGGACGCCCTGATCCCCGTCAGCGGTGTCTCACTGACCCTGGTCCGCACGTACCGTTCCTTCGGTGCCGGATCGCGCGATTTCGGACCGGGCTGGTCGCTGTCCCTGCTCGACTTGAATGTGGAAATGGACGAGGAGCGCGAGGAAATCGAGCCTTTCATGGAGGCCAGCAGCAGTGATCCCAACAGCTTTTCGCTGCCTCTGATGAGTGTACGCTCCGGGGGCGGCTACAACGTCACGCTGGACCTGCCCGGCTCCGAAGAGCGCACCACGTTCCGCTTCAAACCCCGCCAAGGAGGTCCCCAACTGTACGCCGAGTGGCTTCCCGCCCCGGGCATCACCGCCCGCCTGGCCATGCCCGCCGGAAAGAACGCGATCAACCCCTACTTCCAGGGCGGCCGCCCCGCCTGGACCTCCTTTGCCGGCGACCTGCCCTTCGAACGAGTGGATATTCCCGAACTTCGCCTCACCACGCCCGACGGCACCGCCTATTGGCTGCAACGCGACCTCGCCGGCGACGACGCGCCGTTCTACCACCTCACCGACGGTCGCCGGATTCAACCCCGCCCGGGTCCCTATCGGCTGCGGCAGATCGTCCAACCTACCGGCGACCGCCTCGTCATCGAGAATCTTTCGATCAGCCACTGGGCCACCAACGCCTCCCAGGCTGACCGCCAGTTGACCCTTGTCCGAACCAATCTGGACCGTATTTCCGAGGTGCGGGATCCGTTGGCGGGAAGCAGCGGGGCGGCAGTTGTACGGTTCGGCTACGATTGGACGGTGGGACGCCTAGTGCGGGTCGAACGTCTGGTCGATCGCGCCACGGCCACCTACGTCACCAACCGGTACCACTACGAAGATACCCGGTACCCGAATTACCTGACGGCCATTGAGGGCCCCTCCGGCATCGCGCGGACGTTCTACGACGAGCAGGGCCGCCTCTCCCATGTGGTCGATGCCCTGGGACAGACCAATCAATTTGTCCACGACACTGCCAACCGGGTGGAGAAGGTCATCAATCGGCTCGGCCAAACCACGTCCATGGGTTACGACCCGCGCGGCAACGTGCTGGCCATCACCAATGCTCTGGGCACCGCGGTGGCCCAACGGACGCGCTACACCTACGACGATCTGGGCAACCGGCTGACCGAGGCCAATGACTTAAATGTCACCAATGCCTACACGTACGACACCAACCGGATGGTGTTGATGAGCGAAATTCGTGGGGTGAATACCGCCACGCCCTTGGTCACAACCTACACCTCCGACGAGGCTGGACGGCCCCTGGTAGTGGTCGATCCGCGCGGCTCGGCGACGACCAATACTTATGATTCAAGGGGATTGCTGACCAGCACCGCGAATAGCGACGGGCTGATGGTCACCAATGTGTACGACACCTTTGGCCGGCTGATTGGCTCGCGCGATGCCGCGGGGATCACCACGACCAATACCTACCACGCCACCACGGGGGATCTGCTCCAGACCCGGACCGGCTACTATTCGGGCAGCACCTTTATCGCCATCAATACCACGTCATTCACCTACGACGCCAACGGCAATCAGACGCAGAACACCGACGCGCTGGGCACCCTTACCCTCACGGCCTATGACGCACAAAATCGGGTGACCTCGGTGACCCGCGCAGCGGGCACCGCCGATCAAGCGGTGACCTCAACCGTGTACGACTCGGCCGGACGGATGGTGCGGAGCCTCAATCCGCTCAACGTGACTACGGCTTTTGGCTACGATGCCCTCGGCCGGCGGGTCGCGGTCACCAATGCACTGGGAACTCCTCTCCAGCAGATCAGCCGAATGGCTTACGACGCCGAAGGAAGCCTGACCAACACGGTGGATGCGCTGGGACGGGCGACGGACTTCACATACGACCCGCTAAACCGGACGCTGGTCACCCTCTTGCCCCCGACCGCCGTGGGAGGAACCCGCGTGGGCGCGACCAACCGTTACGACGCCTTCGGCCGGCGCGACCGGGTCATCAACCAGGCGGGCATAGCCACCGGCTTTGGCTACGATGCATTGAACCGGCACGTATCGGTGACCAATGCGCTCAACCAGCGGACAGCCTATGCCTATGACTTGGCCGGGAGTCAGACCTCGCAGACGGACGCCCTGAGCCGCACGACCACCTTTGAGATCGATGTCCAGTCGCGCCGCACCAAACGAATCCTGCCAGGATCGCTGGCGGAGACCCTCGGGTACGATATGGCCGGGCGCCTGGTGAAGCACACCAACTTCAATGGCACGGTCATTACCCACCAATACGATTCGGCCGGGCGATTGTGGAAGAAACTCCAAGGCTCCACGACCTTGGAAACCCATGGTTACGACGCTTTAGGCCGCCTGACGAGCCGGTCAGACGGCAGTGGCAATCACACCTTCAGTTACGACCGGTTGGGGCGGCTCAAGACCCACGTCCAGCCCGGAGGCACATTGAACTACACCTACGATGCCAACGGCAATCTGCTGACGCTGAACAGCAGCACGGCGGGTGGGGTTTCTCTGACCTACACCTATGACGCGCTGAATCGCCTCAAGACGGTCACGGATCAACGGTTGAGCGGCAACAAGGTGACCACCTACACCTACGACGGGGTGGGCAATCTGACCACCGTAACCTATCCCAGCGCCGTCGTGGGCACCTACCAATACGACGCGCAGAACCGGCTGACCAATGTGGTCTGGGCCGCTGGCGCGTCAGGGAAGGCGGGCTTTGGCTATACCTTAGGAGTGGCGGGCAACCGGCTCAGCCTCGCCGAAACCAACAATGGAGCCATCCGGAACTATACGTGGAGTTACGACAACATTTACCGACTGGGCAGCGAACAGATCGCCACCACAGTGCCCACCGGCACGCTGGGTTACACGTATGATGCCGTGGGTAACCGGCTGACGCGCTCGGGCGGTTTTGGCGGATTGACCAATCAGACGTTGACCTTCGATCAACGTAACCAGATCGACAGCGACGCCACCCCCAACACGTTCAGCCCCTATTTCGACCTCAACGGCAATCTGACCGCCTACGGCGGGAGCAGTTACACCTACGACTGGGCCAACCGCCTCAGCACAGGGCCGGGAGTCAGTAGCATTCTTTACGATGCGGATGGGAACAGGATCAAGAAGGTGGCCGGCGGCACGACCACCTGGTACCTAGTGGCGACGGTCAATCCCACCGGGTATCCCCAGGTAGTGGAGGAAAAAACCGGAACGACGCCGACCACGCTGGTACGGGCCTACACCTACGGCCTGGACCTGATCAGCCAGCAACGAGACGGGTCGAGTGCCCAGGTGTCCTTCTACGGCTATGACGGACTGGGCAGCGTTAAGTTTCTGCTGAGTACCAGCGGTGCGGTCACCGACACCTACACGTACGATGCTTGGGGAAACTTAATTGCCAGCGTGGGTAGCACCCCTAACACCTACCGCTATACCGGAGAGCAATGGGACGCGAACCTGGGGCTGTACTACCTGCGAGCCCGCTACCTGCATCCAGAACTGGGGAGGTTCCATTCTCGAGACACTTACGAGGGCTCAATCGGCGATCCGCTGTCGCTGCACACTTACCTCTATGCCTCCGCTAATCCAGTCAACAACATTGATCCCAGCGGCCACTTCACAATTCCGGAAATCAACGTTGTTGAGTCTATTCAAGGCACGTTGCAGACGATTAGGGCACAGGCGCCAAGAACTGCAATTCGAGCAACGCGGGCAAAGGTCTGGGACGTGTATTGGGGGATGATCCCTGGGTGGCCTCTTCACGGTGCAGTCTTTGCAGCCAACAATTTGACCCAAACAGGCGCGGGCTACATTTATGACGTGAACCCAATCAATCCAGGGCCGCAAGCAATGACTTGGGATACCATTCCGGGAAATATTCGGATTCGTCCGACAACGCTGGCTGCGTTCGAGCGTCAGTATAATTTCAGTCGTAAGGTAACAACGCTAAACACAATCCAATACATCGCTTGGCAGTTTGAGATGAAACTAATCAATGCAGAGGAATCTCTCGATGGCTTCACGATTCCGATTGATTATTCATTTTACGGTGCGCTGTCGCCGCTTTCTGAGGCGTCTAACTGTCTGACTTGGTCACTAAAAGCTGCTGGAGCAGCTTGGATTCAGTCGAAGTTTGGGAACTAGCTACAATGGAAGCACGAGAAATAGGTGTAATAGCGTACCTCGACGACACGTCGGCGGCGAGAGTGTCATCCGTAGTCTCTGAGCAGTTTGACGAGCTATTCAGAGGGAAGAAACCTGTTGAATGGCAGTTGGAGACGGGGTTCCTTTCTACCGGAAAGGCTGAACGCGGAACCGAAATGATCGCATTGCGTCATGCGGTTGCAGAGGCCGTTTTTTCACAATCAAAGGACCGCTTTGTTCGCTACCGAGTTCGGATATCTGTGGAGCGTGTTCAGGAAGAATGGACTTTTGCGGTTGTCGATGAACTAGTACCGCACATTCATTTGAAGTTGGACCGGTTGAACTCCGCGGTCACCAAAGATGGCGAGCGACTGATTGCCAGAGCATGCCGTGGCGTAGTCCAGCGCGGTTTCGCGAACTTCTGCTGGGATGCCAACGCCTTCAGCGGGGATCAAGTAAGTCTCTACGCCTACTTCAAGCTCCAAGCCGCCCGGAAAGGTCAACCGACGCTCGCTGTCCGACCACCTGGGTGGGAGCATAGTCGATTCGTAGAGAACCTACGCCGTACCTTGACAGACATTGACAATGAGGTCACGGGTTCGGTCAGCGACATTACGTGGAACGAGCTAATTACCAACCTGCAAGCAATTGATGCGCTTTTTTCATCTGAAGCCAACAAGAATGCTCTCGAATGTCTTTTAAGGCCGCTTGGATTTTGCAGTGAGGAGTGGCTGAAGGCTGCATGAAATAGGGCTCCAGATGATTTTGAGTGGGTAGGAAGGTTGGGAAAGCCTTCGGTTGTGGAGAGCGTTGGTGCGTAATTCGCCCCTGGGTGACCCGCTGGAGAAGCCCCCCGGGCAGAGCCCTTTTGAGGGGC
>JAFLEF010000045.1 GCA_017309115.1 Verrucomicrobiota bacterium
GAAGCGCAAATCCCGCGGCTTCCGCACCGTCGAATACTTCACCACCATGATCTACCTCGTCGCCTCCCATCTTCACTTCGACCTCCCAAATCCCCTCCCAGCTACCCACACAAACTCATATTGAGGCTGAAATAGGAACCCCGCCTGTGTCCCTTCAAAGCGGTGTGTAAAGATCAGTGGCACTTACCAGCTCTGGCCGCGCGGAGGATGCCAGCTATCGCGCCGTCTGACTTCCGGCATTGCCGCTGGCCCTGGCTGTGGGCAGACTGGGCAGACTAGGGGTGCAATGGCCGCTGGTGTGCATTGCGCTGCTCTGCACAGGAGACTTCCAATCACCCGAAGGGAAGTCCAGTGGCATTTGACCGCGATGCTCACCGCAATTTCTCTCATCTCAGAAACTGCGAGGCAAGAAAGCCACTGGAACAGGATCGATCTTTCCCTAAGTTCTGGTGAGTTCACCAGTGCCCTTGTCCGAATGAGTGTTTGGGTGGGAAGCCACGGACCTACGGACGGCAGCAAGCGAACGATTCACCAGGAATACTTTAATCCTCTCGATACAACCTCTCCTCGAATTGACTTGGAGAACGTGCGCGGGGTCAACTTGCTCCAATGATTCCCGCCCTAGAAAAACTCATTCGAGATCTACGTTCTGCGGAAGTTACCCAGAAACGGGAATCGCTTTGCACAATCTCGCTGTTATGGGAATGGAAGATTCTCGATCGCCGTGACTCGGCGGACCTATTAAGTGACGCAGCCCTTTTGGAGATCGAGATTGCCCGTGATGAGTTGGAAGCTGCATTAAACGTCATCGAAGAAGTCGCTGCAGATGGAACAGAAGATATTTCGATCCGACTTTCTGCATTGAGCGCCCTAGGCAGCGCGCCGCGGTTCAAGTGCGTCGAAATCGGAGTTCAGTTGCTGAACGATGCTCATGCAGCACTTTCGCATGATGATCTCACCGAGATCATCTTTTACATCTCTCCATTCGCGGGAAGTAGCCAGTTTCGCAGTCAGATTCTAGCCCTTCCAAGTGCGTCGGACTTGATACGCACTTTGGGAAACCTCCAGCAGAGTGAAGATAGCCGATTAGCTCAAGCAGCTAGACGCCTACTGAATAGTCTGATGTGACCGGTGACATAATTGGCTGTGGTGGCGTGGAATTAGACTGCCCTCGGGCCGCGCCCAATATTCCCCTTTGATATAATACGTGATTGAAGATCGAAGTGTCATTCGGCGGGCGTGAATGTTCGGAGGAGGAGGAAGCCGTCATGAGACAAATAGAATATAGACCATAGACCGTCGTTCGTCGTTCTAAAATTGCCTGATAAGAAAACTTAGCAGGCAAAAGCGGGAACGGTTCTTTGTTCTTTGTAAGCGTCCGGGGAAACCCATCTGGTAGGGTTGTGGAGTGGAAGGTTAGAGTTGGGGATGGACGATGTGGAGCGAGTGGTGTGGGGTGTGGGGTGTGGCGGATGATGATTTCGACTTCCTGATTGAGAGCGTTGATGAAGCGAAAGAGGCGGTCGGAGGAGAATCCTTCCACACCGAGGTAAAGTTGAGGGTGGGTTGATCCTGACCAATGGCTTGTATTGGGGGGTTCCAGGAGGGGCATGTCTTCTATTTTCTATTTCGAACGTCCCGGTACATTTTTCACCCTGCAGGATCCGGGGGCGATTTTGCGCTACTACGACCCGGCGCGGATGTCGCGGGAGGAAATGGTCGAACTGGCCCGGGGCACCATCGGCAAGCTAGGCGTGGCGTTGGAAGACGTGCTGGCGGAGCAGGAACCGGTGGTGGTTCGTCCGGAGGAGATCGCCGGCCTGCCCTCGATTCCGCGTCTGCAACTGGAGTGGGCCTGGCCGAACCGCGCGGAGCGCTCGCAGTGGATCCAGGTGGAAGTGGATGCGGAACGGGGCACGGTGGAATCGATCCTGGTCGATGACACGAGGCTGTGGGGAAAACCTCCCTTGATCCTTGATCGACGTTCCGATCGCCGACCCTTCCCTCCGCCGCAATTGAAGGAAGGACCCAACCGGGTCGCCCATTAGCTTTTTTGGGCTGAGCGATCGTTCCAAGGAGGAGGTTTCTTTGGTGGAGTCACCCTCCCGGCGCACCGCGACACTTCCCCGCGTGAAATCCTAAAAGCACGCCTGGGCGGGAAAGGAACGCTCAAGCGAGGAACGGAAGCGGCGAGCTTCTGCCAAGCCGACCCGTAGATCCTTGAACGTTCCGTACCCGCCCCACCATCGGTTCCGTGACACTGACGTTGACCATTGACCCAAGCGGGTGTCCCAAAGCGCCTACGAACCGTCGTTGTGCGGATGATGTCCGCAGGCCGCACTGAAAATCCGACCTCGACAAGGTGGTAGTAGGCGCCTCTATCCGTGTTTCGGAATTCCTAGATAGGATGGACTTGCCCATTTCATCACCGCTTGGTAAACAAACATCATGAAGCCTTGGAAATGGAGCCGCTTGGTATGCATCGTGTTCATGCTGGCGTTTACTCTCGTGAAGGCCAGGGGCATAAATGACACACGCATTACGGTACAGGGTTCCGACATCATTCTGCGATGGACGAGTTATCCTGGAGAGCGATTTGTTATCCAACAGCATCCTGATCTATGGGCGCGAGGTGGCTGGATCACTTTAAATGATGGCTTTCCAGCGGAGCCTGATGGAAACACGACGACCTTCATTCAGCAGGATGCGGTACAAAATCCTGAACCGTGCGAGGGGCGCTCCGGACGGTCACCAAGGCCTAGGCAAGAACGGGCCGAGCTTAGAGTTCCGAGCATTGAAGGTGCAGTCGACGCGACTATGGAAACTGGGGCATTTTGGGTAGAAACTCGGCCAACCGCTAAGCAGAAGCTGCTACGACACGGCGAACAGCCACCTCTTCCACCTTCTGGACATCTGTCCCCGGAAGCACGACAGCGCCTCCGTGATCATCATCGACCCCGACCATCTTCCAGACGTCCGTACCGATCGCCATGTGGTGTCTCGCAAGGCTTTTTTCGGGTCATTTTGATTCCGGACTTTGTTGCCAACTATGAAACTCCATTCGAATTCACGGAGGGAATTGAGTTCATGCCGATATCGTTCGATGTGGATCCTGAGGAGATTGCCCAAGTGGAGTTGTTTGTTAACGGCCACAGATTTCCGTATGCTGACCTACGTTACGATGAAGATAATGGCCAATTTGGGATCCTGTTCAATCACGACCGGCTAGCGAATGGTACTTACAACATTCAACTCAGAACAACTCTTCACACTGGGACTGTTCAATCAACGGACACAGGCAGTACGATTGTTGTGAGCGGACGAGAATTTGAGACTAAAATAAATAATCCGATCAGTTTTTTTGATTGGAATGAGCTAATCGTTGGCAGCGAGGTATCCTTTCAGGCCCACGTCGCCGCCTATCCAGCGGACTGGACAATTGAGGTTTTTGACGCCGATCCTGAAAATTTTGATCCGATCCGGGTCGAATCGGGATCAACGCAGGACGGAACCATCAACTGGACGTGGGACCTGCGTGATTCCGCAGGCAATGCCAGAACGTCACTGGAGTCCGATCCTTACTTTATTCCGGTGGTCACTGTTCTACCCCGTAGTTCGGATGCGTTGGCGGCCCCGATCAGCCGGCGGGGACCGTCGACAGCCTTGGACTATCCTGCGAGCGGAAGCTGGATCTTCGGCTACCAGGATTCCGACAAGTCTTCAGGTCCCTCCGCGCGGGAAACGATCCGCAATGCCATCTACGCTTTGCCGGGATTCATCAACAACGAGGGGCTTGGGAGGCATTTGGTTGAGCTGCCTTTTGGGAGAGATTTGAATGATGACGGAACCGATGATGATCCAGCAGAGGCTCAGCGGCTCCGGAATGTAAAGTGGCAGGAATTGGCCAATTATTTCTTTGATGTCCCTTACGGTCGATGGAGAAACTTCTACTACATGGGACATGGCACTGAGCACTGGGTGGGTGGTGATTTTGAACCTGACAGGAGCAATGTGCGGCAATTCTCGCTAATCAACCCCGAAAGCTACCTACGGGATGGAAAATTGATCGGTTCTAATGCGCGCCTAACCTCGGAGGCCGTTCGCCGAGGCCTGACCTTTAACACCGATTTCGGGCCACGACCCTACCGATTTGCCTTTCTCGATGGATGCGCCACTGCCGCCGGAGATTTTCCCGAGGCATTTGGAATCGGGAAACAGCAGAATGACCTGGCGTTTTATAAGGATGCGCAACGAAACCCGCGGAGGACGCGTCCGTCGGCATTCGTGGGTTGGAGCGAGTTGATTTATTATTCCACCGTTCAAGGCCGTCCGGGTTCAGTGCAAAATCCTCAGACCGGTGGAGTGGATACTTGGGGTGACTATCAGCAATATGCCTTTTTTCGTACCCAATGGATGTTCAATTGGCAAAGCAATCCTAATTTTCGTTTGTTAGATTCTGCACTCCGCGAAGCCCAACGAACAACGACCTGGATTCAACTGCAAACCTACAATCGTGTGTTGAAGATCTACGGATTCAAAGATCTTAGCTTTAATGAATTTAATCAGAAGGCGGATTGGCCAATTCCGTGACCGTTATGGACCTCTTGTTTCATCCTGTCGAATGGATCCAAATCACTCCCAGGTATTCTAATGCAGTTGTAGCAGCCGTGCTGCCCCGTCTGGCCGAAGCCGCGATTAAGCTCGGCTCGGAAATTCCTGTTCCGAGTGACCCGTCGCAAGTAGCTCGGTTTTCCGTGGTGCCACACCGAGGTAAAGTTGAGGGAGGGTTAGTCCTGACCAATGGCTGGTATTGGGGGTTCCAGGAGGGGCATGTCTTCTATTTCGAACGTCCCGGTACATTTTTCACCCTGCAGGATCCGGGGGCGATTCCGCGCTACTACGGCCCGGTGCGGATGTCGCGGGTGGAGATGGTCGAACTGGCCCGAGGCACCATCCGCAAGCTCGGCGTGGCGTTGGAAGACGTCCTGGCGGAGCAAGAACCAGTAGTGGAGCAGGCCCGCGGAATCGGCACCAACGTGGTCCCCCGTTTTCAGGTCCGGTGGCGCGACCCCCGAGGTGGTGACGCCGCCGTCCTCGAGATCAATGCCCAGGACAAACGGGTGGAGAGCCTGCGTTTCGTCGGGCGGCGCACGCTTTACCGCCCTCCGCCGGCGGTCACGGTCCAGCCCGGACGCCTGCCGCCGGAAAGCCCCTTGCAGAAGCTCAATGAGGCCGGAGGCGTCAATCCGGCATATGCCCTCCGCCTGATCCCGCTGGTGCTGGAGGCCATCGGGGACTGGTCCGGCCGGTTGGGCTGGAGTCTAGCCCTTCCGCTCACCACCAACCACGTGGAGCGTTTCTATGTCAGCGACCAGGGCGGCTGGCCGCATGCCGAAGTCACGCTGACCAACGGCTGGTTCTTCCGGTTCCGCAATTCCGGACTGACCCAGGCCAGCTCGCCTCGGAGTTTTTTCGAGAGTGACCGGCTCCCCTTCCGATTCCGGGATTATGTCGGTCAGTGGAAGCTCACGGAGGACCAAGCCATCGAAAGGGCTCGGCAGGCGCTGGCGCGACTCGATTTTCCGGCCGGGTTCCTGCATACGGCGGAGGCGCCCCGGGTGGTTCGTCCGGAGGAGATCGCCGGCCTGCCCACGATTCCGCGTCTGCAACTGGAGTGGGCCTGGCCGAACCGCGAAGAGCGCTCGCAGTGGATCCAGGTGGAAGTGGATGCGGAGCGGGGCACGGTGGAATCGATCATGGTCGATGACACGAGGCTGTGGGGAAAACCTCCCTTGATCGACGTTCCGATCGCCGACCCTTCCCTCCGCCGCAATTGAAGGAAGAAGGAAGGACCCAACCGGGTCGCCCATTAGGGCAGACGGTCAACCGGCAAGACACCAGCTCTCTTAGCTTTTTTGGGCTGAGCGATCGCTCCAAGGAGGACGTTTCTTTGGTGGAGTCACCCTCCCGGCGCACCGCGACACTTCCCCGCGTGAAATCCTAAAAGCACGCTTGGGCGGGAAAGGAACGCTCAAGCGAGGAACGGAAGCGGCGAGCGTCTGCCGAGCCGACCCGTAGATCCTTGAACGTTCCGTACCCGCCCCACCATCGGCGACCGGATTCACGCGCCACGCGCCCTCGCCGCGGCCCGACAATCTCCCACCGGATCTCGTGGCAATAAGCCGCCACCGCCATCGCCATCTTGCTGATCGGGAATCGGGAGACAGCGCTGCGTCAGCAACTCCGCGATGGCCCGGAAGGAGGCGCACTCCTGCCGTAGCTCGATCATGACGTCCTTCGCCGAGGAAAGTTCCTGGAATATCTGCGGACGACGCGGTGTAAACGCGGCGACCGCCTGTCGGACGCTGGTGGGATCAAAGGAGGACATGGCAGGACGGGAGTTGATGGAGGGGAGACACGGACGAGGACGAGACACGGAGAAGACCATTCCTCGACGTGGGCGTGGACATGCCGCGGCATTGGTAAGTTCCCGGACAAGGACTGCCTTGGGATTGGCTACGGACTGACCGCGGTAAGTCGCGGGACTCGGACTGCACTGGGACAAACCGTTCCGCTGGAAGTGGACGGGTCGTGGACACGGATCTGCCAGCGGACTTGCCGTGGTCACGGCTTGATCAAGACCTTTGCGAAATCGCGGACGCGGCTTGGCCGATGCCAGGTCACGCACGAGTGCGCAGCCGCGGTTTCGTCCATCGGCACATCTATCGCACGACTGTTCCGCGTCTCTGGCGCGGCGACTCCGCGGACACCAAAACCTAACGGAGATTAGGGGTAACGCGTGCCCTCTAGAAGAGAGACTCCAAGTCGAGTCCGTTCGACGTCCCAGACCTGAACCAACCTCTCGGCCGTGGAATGGCAACGGTGAGCCGACTGGCGACCCTTTTCGAACATTCAGCCACCCTCGATGGATAGGGTCGATTCGGGAATACCAGCCCCCATTGCGGGACTCAGTGACAGTCCCCACTCGATCAAACTGGATTGGTAATCCATCGCCCAGGGTGCTGTTCCAAACTGAATCAGAACGGTCTCACCGTCACCGGCGCTTGCTGCCCCCGAGCCACCCAGCAGCGCGCCGGCTTTCAAGAAATTCGTATGGGAGCAGAATTGGCAGCCCGTAGAATTGTCCACCGAGCACACCCATGAAATCCTCGCGGTCGAGCGTGAGAAGGACTTGCGCCGAGGCGAGCGCCGTCAGAAGCACCGGTCGGTCTTTGCTCACTGGGAAAACGAGCACACGATTGAGACTCACCACGTCATCCACAATCACGAGTTGACGCCGTAGTGGTAGCCAATCGGAAGTCGCAACAGTGGGGAACTTCACCAGATTCCGAGTCACCTCCCCAACGACCCATGGGCTCGCCATCAGTTCCCAGCCCTGCGCTGGCGCGTATTGAAAAACCGCCCGAGACGAACCCTTCGCCGAACCGCACGCCGCGAGGAGCACGCTGGTGTCGAGAAACAACTTCACGCCTCGGCTAGAAAACGGCGGTAGCCAGCCTCATCGTCCGCGATCCATTTATCTATTTGCACCTTCGGAAGGTCGCGTGGCGGTGGCAAAACCCCGCCCGCCGCGTGCAACCGCGTGGCGAGAAACAGCAGCAACTTCTGTTGATCCTGGGGCGCCAGCGATTCAGCGGCAGCTTCAATTTCGGACAGCGTGCTCATGATCAAAACGTGCCCGGACCTGACGATTTCGGCAACGTTGAACTCCCGAACCGCACCTGCATTACCAGCTCCCGGGCGACAACGAAAAATGGATTCGCGGAGTTCAACGACGGGTCCATAGCCTCGTCTCCATCGGTCGAAATCACAGGGTTTACCCGCCTGAGGTATCCGCCTCAAAGATGGAGTTCGTTTGTGTGGATTTGTGAAAATGCGCGTCGCAAATCATCGCAAATTCAGCTCATGGGTTAAATTCAGTACAGGGACGATCGACCTCATTAAACACCTGTTTTCAAGATATTTAGCGCATGGAAACGCACATTCGCGAAGTGGCCTGGAATGGTTTCGAGCCCCGCCACTCCCGCCACTTTTCCCGCGAAAACCGAGGTGGTCTTCGGTTCACACGACAGATCTCTGAGGAATCCGTCTGGTGAATGGCGGAAAACCATCGGTGGTTAGGTGTGGTCAATCCCGCGCGACCATTCGGTCTCCTTCCCTAGGCTGCCCAGCCTTCACCGCCTGCTTCCCACACTGCGGACGCTTCCCCGGTTGTCGCCTCTCCTCGCTCAGCGATCGATGTCCCGCCGCACCCAGGACGCGTGGAAATCGAGGTAGAGCTGGTTTCTTCCTCCGTGGTGGGCAGACCAGCCTCCCGAGGGGGGTTCGCTGGTGCCCACTGACCAGGCGGCCCGATACGCCCACCAGGGTTTCTCGAAGAACGGAGTCATCAACCATTCTTCATCGGACACGCTGGTACCGCGCAAGGCGGCGCACTCTTCGGGGGTCCGATCGCGAAGATAGCGGGCCTTTTGCGGATCGGTCTCACCCAGCTTGTCGCTGATGTAATTGGCAGTGCCCCGCAAGGGATCCTCGCCGCGGGCTTCGAGCCAGGGACCCACGAAGTTCGACTGCCAGGCGTTGGTGGCGGTCTTGCGGACGGGTGGCGACTGCCAGACCCGGACGTCTGACAGGTAGGGGTGCAGGACCGGCATGAAGCCACCCGTGCGGGCGTAGCGCTTGCCGGCCGAATCCACCGGAGGGGTCCGTTGCAGGTACTCATCGGGAATCCAGGGCATTCGACCCCGAAAATCTCCGGTGTACATCGATGCGCCCAGACCGATCTGGTGCAGGTTCGAAAGGCAGGCGCTTCGGAGCGAGAGCCGCTTGGCCCGACCCAGGGCCGGCGACATCAGCCCAGCCAGCACCGCGATGATCGCGACCACCACCAGAAGCTCCGGTGGTTCAATTGCCGCGCGGCCGATGGATCCGGGTTACTTGGTATCCTCGAGGAATTGAAAGCGCTCGGCGATGATGTGGCTCTGATCGAGAATCAGGAGCTTCAATTGAAGGGGAGGCCTAAAAACTTCTCCATCTCCGCCCGGCACCAATTGCAGATGGGGCGAATTCAACAAGGGGTGCTCATCGTAAAACTCCAACTCAGGGCCCCCTTCAATGATCAGCGGGTTGCGGGGACGAATGGAATAATCCACGGCATTAACGCCGACGATTTCGGAAACCACCATTTCCTCAAAAGGACGTTTAAGCCAGACAGTCAAGCGGAGATCTGAGCCACGGGCGTCGACGATTTGAATGCCGAATACCCGAAAACGATGTCTCGCCTTGCTAACGGCTTCCAAGTCTTGCTCCCGTGGGAGGTCATGAGCGGTCGCTAGGGGCCAGCGCTGAAGTTTGACGTATGCCGCCTCATACCCTTGAGCTGCTGCTTTCCGAAACCACTCCAAGGCAAGGGCGTCGTCCCGTTCCACACCGCGCCCTTCGGCGTACATGCCGCCCAGTGAATACTGGGCCGCGGCATGCCCCTGCTCGGCCGCCAAACGGAACCACTTCACCGCCTCAGCGTCGTCTTGGTTGGGACCTTGTGGATCAGTATACAAGTTACCGAGGTTGTATTGCGCGGGGCTGCTGCCTTGTTCTGCTGCCTTGCCAAACCACCTGATCGCCTCGGCAAAGTTTTTCGCGATGTCCTGACCATCCAAATACAGGAAGCCAAGTTGGATTCCAGCTGCCGTATGCCCTCGCTCTGCCGCCCGGCGTAACCATTTGATCGCCTCGCCACAGTCCTTTTCAACGCCCATGCCGAGTTGGAACATCAAGCCCAGCTTGTAGGAGGCTTCGTCCAATCCTCGATCCGCCGCCTTGCGAAACCATTCCAAAGCCATGGCCTGGGTTGAGCCCGGGACCAACGAGTCATAGTACGCGTTAGCCAAAGCCAATTGGGCCGACGAATCTCCGCTTTCTGCCCGGATTCGAAGTTCTTCAAAAGGGTTCATATGGTTCGACCGATGGTGTCCGTTTCCGCTAAACAATGCACGCGGGCATCACAGGTTGGAATTTACAGCAATGTGGAGACATGAAGACCACCACCGACATACCCGAAGCGCTTTATCGCGAAGCAAAGATCCGGGCTGTCGAAGAAAGCTCATCCCTCAAAGACATCGTCATCCAGGAATCGGAGCGGGAACTGCAACGAAAGGCTGGCTCCCCAGGTTCCCTACTTCGCCCGGCGCAAACTCCTTCCCTCTTTTGCCCGTCCGGGCGGGAAGTAGGCGCAGCCCGACGGCCTCCCGTCGCTGCACCGAAAGTTCTAGTACCAAAGACGGATACCCCCGGCGCCGCGCTTCGGGTCACCGTGTTTGCACTCCCGCGACCCACGGTTCCAGAAAAGGAATCCTCGGTTCGCGGCTCCAGTTCGCCGGATACTAGAAAGCCATGTCCACTCCTCAACTTCTCGACGCTCCCGCCAACGTTCCGGGATGCGCCCAGTATCAACAGCTCGCCTACCTGGACGCCTACGACGCTGTTCTCAACTGCGACTACGCCTTCGTCGCGTACTTGGAAACCGACAGCTTCGGCCGGCGTGTGCGCATCAAGTCCTCGCAGACCGCTGGTGCGGTGTTCGAACCCGACGCCATGCGCAGCCAGGCCCGCTCCACCAGCGCCCAAGGCAAACCCTGGTTTCAGTGGGGCTACAGCTTCGATCCCAGTCCGAGTGATCCCCGGAACATCCAGTTCCGCGTTCACGTCGCCGACGGCCAACCGCGCGAACTCGAGATTTTCGTTCAGCTCCGCCAAGCCGACGGAACCGCCGCCGCGCCGAAGTCCGTGAAGTTCCCTTGGCCGGCCTGATCCCCATCCCCCTCGGCGACGCGTTCCCCTGATGAATTCCTCTCTTCACCTCCAGCCACGCACCTTCCCCGCGCGCGTCGCCGAACTCGGGTTCACCACCCAGCTGCCGGCGGACTGGATCAGCCACGATCTACCCCAAGAGGACGTGGACTTCTCGGATCCGACAAACCTGCTGCCGCTGGGTGTCGTGACCGCCCCGCACGCGGCGATCATCTTCGCCTTCGCCGCCCGGCCCGCGTACGACGACGGCACCTTGCTCGATTGGGCCTGGTTTCATCTGAAGCATCATCAACTCGAACCCCGTGCCGTGGGCCGGGACGTCGTGGCCGGCGTTCCTGCCGTGTCAGGCGAGGCCGTCCAATCGTCGGAACTCGGTCCCATGATCGTGCGCTTCGCGTTCCTTGAGGACGGGAATCGCCTGCTGAATCTCTCGCTGACCGCCCCGGAACTCCTGGCCGACTCGGCTCGCGATGCGTGGTTCGCGATGCTCAAGTCCTTCACGCTGGAAACGCCGCGGGGTTCCCGCTTCCCGCTGGAGGAACATCCCGACCTCACCCCCGCGGCGCCGATTCCCGACCCGTGGCTGGATGCTCAGGTCAACACGACCGAGCCCGAGCCAGAGACCGAACCCGCCGAATCCATCCCCACGAACACTCCGGACGCGAAGGAGGCCGGCGAATCGGTCGTGCCGGTGCGCGACCTTGGGATGAACGTGCCGGAAGAAGTCACACCCAAGAAATGCCGCTTCTCCGACTTTGCCCTCGAAGACGACACGACCTCGCTCGACCCCGCCACGAGCATCAATGACAACCTGATCCATCGCGGAGTGGGCCTCGTGCCCAACATTGTGGAAGTGAGTGAGGAGGCCCGACGCGCCCGGGTCGCCTGCGGAGCGATTCTGGGGAGCCTCGACGTTCCGTATGGCTGGCACGTGCTGGACGACGGTCGGCGCGTGCTGGTGTTCGAGCCCACCGGACAGGTGCAGATCAGCCTTAATCTGATTCCCACCGAAGGTCGCACCACCCCCGAGATCCTCGATGCCCTGGAGGCCGAGATGCGACGCGATTATCCCGAACCGGAGTTCTTCCGCGCCCAGCAGGGACGCGTTCATGCCTTGGGCGCCCGCAACCTGTCGGATGGCGGGCAACCGCTGGAGCAGTATCATCTGCTCCTTCCCTATCGCGATGAGTCCATGGTCCTGCGCGCCCGCATCACCACCACTCCGGAACGATCCACCGATGCCTGTACTCTGGGGGAACTGATCGCCGACAGCGTTGTCTTCCCGTCCGACCCGGAGTTCGACGAAGCCCAGACCCTCGCCGCAAGCCAGGAACCTGAGCCAAAATCTACCCCAACCGTTCAATCCACCGAGAAGCCCGAGTGGTGGCTGAAGGCGTTGGCCTTGGAAGCGGACAATCAATTCGAGGCGGCCGAGCAGACCATTCGGGACGGATGCCCTTACATCGGCTTCGCCGCTTCAACCGCCGAAATGTATCGACGGCGCATGTTGCGACTCAAGGCGGCGGGCGATGAGGCCGGCGCCCGGGAGGCGTTTATCAAGGCCAGCGACTTCATCTGGCGCTACGCCAGTATGGCCACCAGTGGCGGCGAGGGCGCGGCACTCTCGCTGGAACGGGATGAGTTTCGCGCTCAACTGGTGCGAGAGTTCGGCAGTGATCCGGAGAATTCATGATGCTCGCCTTACGCTGGGTTTTGGGAATCACCCTCGGGCTGCTGGCCGGAAGTTTTCTCACCCTGTTTCTACTCGCGAACGTGTTTCGCCGCAGCTTCGGAGCTTCGGACATCAACCCGGTGCTCGCCCTGGTTCCCCTGCTCGCGGGCGGGGTTTTGTTTGCTTCCCTACTGTTCCCGGGAATGCGGCCCCTGCTTCACCTCGCCGCCCTGGCCGCCATCGGCCTCACCGGCTTCTGCCTGTGGCAACTCCTCGCCGAGTCCGCTCCCGTCATGGTGTTCGGCCTGATCTATCTGGCGGCCTGGTTCCTCTATTACTGGATGGTCGCCTGGCGAACCCCGAACCTGACTTAACCCTCTTAACCCCCGTCTCCCCTCCCACGATGTCCTGGCTCGCCTCTCTCGTCGCCGCGCTGCTCGCCGGAGTCGCCGGACTGTTTCTGGCGGGCTTCATCGCGAACGCCTGCGTCTCCTGGTACTCCGTCTCCAGCCGCGAAGGCGCCTCGGGATATTTTGTGATCTTTACCGCCTTGGGCGGCGGGATCGCCGCACTCATTGTCGGACTCATCACCGCCCGACTCGTGGCCGCGCAATTCGGTCCGGGCTTTCTCCGGGAAGCAGGCGCCGCCCTGACGGTGGTACTGGTGATCGCCGGTGTGTCGGCTTTGCTCTGCCGCCAACTCGCGGATGTGCCTCCTGAAATCGACGGTCAGGAACTAACGCTGGAAGTGGAATTCCGATTCCCCAACACCGAGTCGGGCCGAACGCCCCCCACCGCCGACGGCGACTGGCAATTCACCTTCGCCTCGCTCGCCGGTCAGACCGCCCGCAAACGTGACACCGGCAAACTCCACACCGAGTCGGCGCGCTTCGAGAACGGTCAATGGATCGTGCCGGCTTCCGTGTCCTTGTTCACCGACCGCGGGCAGCGCAGCGTCAGTGTGGCCCGCAAGGACGCCCAGACCGCGTCCGGTTTCCTACTGCCCCTGCCCCGACGCCCGGGCCCGGAGTTTCTGGAATGGAGCGCCTGGATTCCCCGGCAACAACCGGACGGTCAACCCTGGCCCGCCGACCGGATGTCCTGCCGTTTCCGCGTGCAAAAGGTCCCGCTGCCACCTCCCCCCAAAACGCAGACTGAGTTGGAGGCCGAAGAGAACGCGCAACTTGAGGCCGAGTGGGCCGCCATTCCCGCCAACTCCCCCATCGAAACTTGGTTCCCGTATTTGTCCTACGAACAACCCCACACCCAACGGGCCCTCAAGCTCATCGCCGGGCGACCCGGGATGGTGGCGGAACTGAGCGCGCTGGTCGTGGACGATAACCCCGAGAAGGCTCACGCAGCGCTGAACTGCATCAGCCGCCTGCCCGCGCCTCCTCCGGAACTAATTCCCGCCGTCCAAGCCGCGGCGCAACGGATTGCCGAACGGATCACGCGGTTCAATCAGACGCCCAAGGAACAGGATCCGGACTTCGCCACCGCCGTGGATCCCGCCACGCGCTTCTACGGTTGGGTTCCGGCCGCCGAAGCCCTGCGGACAAAGTGCGGGGCCGATCTCACACCCGAGCTGAAGACCATTCTCGAACTGTCGCGCGTGCGCCCGGAAAGCCACTGCATGCGCTCCGACATCTGCCGCGTCGCCAGCTACTATCTACACCAATGGGCCGGCATCGAGCCGCTACCCACTGATCCCAAGCCCAAATGACGCCGGCTTTGGCCTCGCTCTTATGGGCGCGTCACCGGCGACCCCGGTCCGGTTCCCAATAACCCCACAAAGGTTTTCACGGCGAGTTTGGCCTTGCTTCAGGTCCCTCACTTGACGGACCAACTGCCGTCCACATTCCCGCGTCGGCTCGAGGTTCTAGATTCCGTTCTGGGTCGGCACTTCCCGTGGACTGACATTATTCCCCGACCTCTCATCTCCTCTCTCCATGAGTCAGGTTGCCTCCTCCCACCAGCGACTTCATGACCTCGATGCGTTGCGCGCCACGGCGATGCTGATTGGCATATTCTATCACGTTTCCCTGTCCTTTGCGCTCGGGTTTCCCTGGATGGTTCAGGATGCCAGTCAGAGCACCGGGGCATTCGTCTTCCAAGCCTGGGTCCACGGGTTCCGCATGCAGTTGTTCATGTTGGTCAGCGGATTTTTCACCGCGATGCTGTGGCGACAGAAGGGCCTCAAGGCTCTGCTCTGGCACCGGTGCCGGAGGGTGCTGTTCCCGTGCCTCCTGGCCTTGGTCACGGTGGTTCCCGCCGTAAACTGGTCGGCTCAATGGGCAATTCAATCAACGGCCGCCAAACGATTGAAACTGGCTCCCCAAAAAGAGGCCGCCGCGGACCTGTGGAGCGTTCTGAAAAAGGGTGATCTGGGAGGAGTTCGGAGTCAGCTCGCCTCCGGGGCCAGTCTCACTAACCTCCATCCCCTCTTCGCCGTAACTCCGCTTCAGTGGGCCGCGCTCAATGGTCAGACCACAACGTGCCAACTGCTCTTGGATCAAGGGTCGCCGGTGGATGTCCGCGGTCGGGATGGCCACACCGCCCTGCACGGAGCCGCCTTTATGGGACATCCCGAGATCGTGAAACTCCTGTTGCAACGCGGGGCGGATCCCAACGCCACCTCTCTCGACGGAGAGACTCCGCTCCGCAGTGCGGAACAGGACTGGGGAGTCGTCCAATACATCTCCGGCCTGCTGGGAATTTCCGTGGATGAAGCCCGCTGGAAGGCAGGCCGGGAACAGGTGGTCAAAACCCTGCGCGAGCGAGGGGCCAAGTCTGCAAGTGAATCGCCCACCGGTCTGCGGGCGGTCTGGCAGGGCCTCACCAACGTCCCCGTGTTTGGTGTGATCTGGTTCCTGTGGTTCCTAGTTTGGTTGGTGGGCCTCTTCGCGATCTACGCCGCCCTCGCCGATCGCTTCGGGTGGACTAAACGTCCCCGGGCCTGGGTGCTTTCCGGGGCGCGACTACTGTGGCTGGTTCCGCTGACCCTGGCACCGACGTGGCGGATGCAGTCCGAGTTTGGGCCGGACACGTCCATGGGCCTCATCCCCATGCCCCATGTCCTGCTGTACTACATCCTCTTTTTCTTTTTCGGCGTGTTTTACTTTGATTGCGATGACCGGGTGTCGCAGGTCGGCGGATCGTGGCGCTGGTCCCTGCCGCTCACGATGCTGGCAATCTTTCCGCTCGCGCTCGAGTTTGCGCACGGGACCTTCGGATTTCGCGACGCCTGGCTGCCGAAACCGTATCAGCGGTGGGCGTCAGTGTTCCTGCAATCCGTCTTCGCCTGGGGAATGTGCTTTGGAGGCATGGGCCTGTTTCGTGCCCTCCTGACCCGGGAAAACCACACCATTCGTTATCTGTCAGACTCCTCTTATTGGCTCTATCTGGCTCATCTGCCGCTGTGCATCGCCGGCCAGGCGGTGGTCTCCCACTGGCCGTTGCCCGTATGGGTCAAGCTGCCCTTGCTCTCCCTCGTGCTGATCGCATTCCTGCTGCTCACCTACCATTTCCTGGTGCGATATACATGGCTGGGCCGACTGCTGAATGGTCCGAGAAAACGGCCTAGCGCATCCGCTTCCGGACCCGGGTCGATCGCAGCGGCAGCTTAAGCCGTACGATTCCACTTCGGTCCGAAACTCGTCCCAATGTTCTGTGATTCACCGTCCGGCGACACGCCGGGTCAAACCGGCCCGCCGTGTCCGTGAATCGGCGGTTCTGGGGCGTCTGTGGACTCATGGCATTTTCCAGAATTTCCCGCTGTTGTCTGGAGTTCGACCGCTTTATTAAACCCCACAACCTCCAGAGTCCCTATGTCGCCCATTCGCTTTGGTCAGATTGTCGTTACCGTCACCATTCTCGCCACCCTCGGATGCACCACCCCCAAGGGACTTCCCTCCGGCGCCCAGCTGGTTGGGGGCGGATTGCAAATCGACTACGAAGCCCCCACCGACGGCACCGTCATTCTGGTAGAGAAGGTCACCGGCCGAATGGTCGCCACGGAGTCGCTCTCCTCCGGGAGCGACTTCACCTTCGGCCCCAGTTCCGGCGTTTGGGCGGAACTCCTGCTCACACTGTTCGGAACGCCCTCCGCGGATGGCGAACTGACGCTGCAGATGCCGACCAACGCGGTGTTTCAGCTCTACTTCGTCCCCACGAAGTAAGCGCTACTGCAGAATTGGGGCGGCCCCCAAAATCCGGAATCAACGCCGGACAAATCCGACGTTCGCCCAGTCGGCAAAATCCTCGCGGGATCCATCGCCGGCATCCTGGGCCACCACGGTCAGCAACTTGGCGCCTTCCGGGATGGCTACGTCGAATCGCCAGGCCGGGAACAGAACCTTCATGACCGGGCTCGCGGCCACCTCGCGGCCATCGATGAACACTTTGAAGTTCACGCTGGGATACTTCGCCAGATTGGACCCGTTGCTGACCGCCACCACGTGTTCGTCCACTCCAGCAAGTCCGACGAAGCGACCATACTCCGGTTTCAGCTCGTAGCTCAGCGCACACGGCGCGTGCACGCCCAGGCCGCGCTCGTACTTCTGACGGTTGATCCGTAGTTCGTGCGCCAAATTGGAACGATCCTTTTGCGGCGCCTGGGTGTTACCGGAGTATCGGACCGTGCCGCCATAGGTGTGACCGAATCCCACACTGCGAACGGGCTTCAGGTCGCCGAGCTGAATCTCCGGCAGAGGCGGAAGCGCACCCAACCGATAGAACGCGCCTTCCGACTCCAGGGCGACCCGCTGATTCCCCCGGAACGCCGCGGTCCGCACCCGGGTTGTATTCGCCACTTCAAAAGGTCCGGCGTAGAGCGGGGACGACGGCGTCGGCTCGGAGCCGTCCAAGGTGTAGCGAATCTGGGCGCCCGGCTGACGCGGAGCCGTGAGGGTCACGATGACCGGCTGCTCGAACAGATGCGGGCGAGCCAGCGTTCCCCACGGCGTGATGCGCACCGGATCCAGAACCCAGGAAGGATCCCACTTGCCCCACCGCGTGAGGTCGCGCTCGAAGTCGATGGTCGGCGACAAGTGCTTTTCGAAATGCTCCACCACCTGCTCGGTGTTCAGATCCGGAGTGAAGCCCCGGGCCGGATCGTATCCCGGGTGGGCATCGGTCAGATCCCGCGCGAGCACGCACTTCAGTCCCGCCGACTTCATGGCCCGCAATCCCATGGGTTTTCCGAGCAGACACACCTGCGTGTGAAATCCCACGTAGATCAGGTGGGTCAACTGACGTTGCTGGCACACCGCGTACACCTCCTGCTGCGTGTCGGGCATGTAGTCATCGGCGCCAATTCGGAGTCCGGGATGCATCCCGTCCCAACCATAGTTGACCGCGCACCGTTCCCGACCGCAGGCGCAGCCACCGGCATCCGGCACTGGCGGACAGGTCACCTCTTCGACTTTGGGGACCGTCGTTGAGGGCAATGAAAAAATGCGCTCTCGCTGCGGGAAGCCGGCGTAGTTCTCCACCACATCACTCGGGCAAAGCATCACGGTCATGCCCAATTCCCGGGCACCTTCGAGCGCCCGATTGATCCGGGGCACCAAGGCATCCACCCGCATCGTGGCCGTTTTGCACCAATGGAAATTCCAGACGTCCACGGCGATCACGCCGACCCGGCGCGGATCGACCTTTTCCCGCGTGATCCGAATCTCACCGGACACCGGATCCCGCGATTGGAGCGTCAACTCTACTTCGGCCGCCGCCGCGCCCACCATCAGGAGCCCCCAAGCGAGCCACCCCCAAGCGAAGGACCCAATTAAATCACACCCACGACGCCTGTGCGAACGTTCGGCACCCATGCCGTGCATCGTAGAATCCCCCGCCCAGAAAGAACCGAAAAATCCTGCTTCTTCCCGCTACGGCTATTTTTCTGAATGAAACCGGGTAACCAAAAGGTGGCAACTCCTGCGTTTGACGAAGCTCTCCCAGCTGACCGAGATGACCGATCCGAACTCCTGGTCTCCAAACCAAACGGGGAACAGAAAATCTCCTGCCGCCGCGAGAGAATGGGGCTATGGTCTGTACGTGTCGTTTCTGCTTCAGCACAGCGAACTGGCGCCTCTCGCCAGCAAGGTGATCGCCGGGGAACGCCTCTCGGAATCGGAGGCTCTCCAGTTGTTCGAGACCCGGGATCTCAACGCGCTGGGATCCCTCGCCGATCTCGCCAATCAACGGCGCAATGGCAACCGGGCCTCGTACATCATCAACCGGTACCTCAACTACTCCAACTACTGCATTTTGAGCTGCCAGTTCTGCGCCTTCAGCCGCAAACGACGCGACGCCGACGGATTCGAACTCACGGCCGAACAAATGGTGGTCAAAGCCCGGGAAGCCCTGGCCCTCGGCATCACGGAACTCCACATCGTCGGCGGACTCCATCCTACCCTGCCCTTCAGCTACTACACCGGCTTTCTGAAGTCCCTGAAGGCCCTCGACTCACGCCTTCAACTGAAGTGCTTCACCGCCATTGAAATCCTGCACCTGGCGTGGCTCGCCAAGAAATCCGTCCGCGACACCCTGAGCGAACTCCGCGACGCCGGTCTCGAATCCCTCACGGGTGGCGGAGCCGAAATCTTCCGCAAGGAAGTCCGCTCCCAGATCGCTCGCGGCAAGGAGTCCGCCGAGGAATATCTGGACGTGCACCGGACCTGGCATTCCCTCGGCGGCCGCAGCACCTGCACCATGTTGTATGGCCACGTGGAATCTCTCGCCGACCGGGTTCATCACCTGAGCCTGCTTCGGAAGCTACAGGACGAAACCCACGGCTTCACCGGGTTCATTCCCCTGCCCTACCAACCCGACAACAACGGCATCCCAGTGGAACACGCTCCCACCGGATTCGATCAGCTGCGGACCCTGGCGGTGGCCCGGTTGTTCTTGGACAACTTCGATCATCTCACCGCCTACTGGGTCGGCATGGGTCTGAAGATGGCCCAAGTCGCCTTGAGCTACGGCGCCGATGACCTGCACGGCACCATTGTGGAAGAACACATTTTCCACATGGCCGGCGCCCAATCGCCCCAACTGCAAACCGAACGGGACTTGGTGAAGGCGATTCGCGAGGCCGGCCGGATTCCCGTTCAACGCAACACCTTCTACGAACCCATTCGCATTTGGGGCGATTCCGAGACCGTGGGATCCGGCGCTCCCGTACCGGCCTAGCTCCGGGCCGCGTTCCTCCGCTCGCTTGGTTTTTGAGCCGGTTCCCGCTATGCCTCCCACGTGACTGAAACGGAGCAACGCCTTTTGGAACAGCTGCGGGAATTGGAGGCCGACGTGGCGCGTCAGCCCCGGCCCGATCTGCGGCCGCGCTTGGTGGAATTGGATCGGCTCACCCGCGCGCTGCCCACGGAAGCCGATCCGGAATTGCGCCACTTCCTGCAGCGCCGGAGTTACGAAAAAGCCCGGTTGTTTCTGGAGAATCGGGCGAACGAGATTCCGCGGGTCGGTTGCACTCGCACTCAGGATTCACCCCCCGCCAGCCGGTGAATCTCGGACCGTCACCAGAAGACACCATCGCCGCCGTGGCCACTCCGCTGGGTGAAGGCGGGCTCGCCGTGGTGCGTATCTCCGGCCGCCAGGCACTGGCGATTGCCGATCAGGTGTTCCGACCGGCCGGATCGCGCTCGGTGGTTCCCTCCGCCGCGCCCAGTCACACCGTTCACTACGGCTTCCTGGCGCCCCAGGGAGTTCGGGTGGACGAAGTTCTGCTGACCGTTCTGCGGGCGCCCCGGACCTACACCCGGGAGGACACCGTGGAAATCTCCTGCCACGGCGGCGTGGTCGTCACCCGCCAAGTCCTCGAAGCGGTGTTGGCCGCCGGTGCCCGGTTGGCTGAACCCGGGGAATTCACCCAACGGGCCTTTCTCAATGGTCGGATTGATCTGACCCAAGCCGAAGCGGTGGCCGACCTCATTCATGCTCGCACCCGCTTGGCCGCCTCGGCCGCCCTCGAACAACTGGGGGGACGTCTGTCGCAACGGGTGCGGGCCATCCGAGAAGACCTGGTCAACCTGCTCGCACATCTGGAAGCCCACATCGATTTCCCGGACGAGGACATTGCCCCCGACACCCACGACCGGATGCTGCATCGGCTGGAGGCTGCCGCCACGTCCCTCCAATCCCTCCGCGCCACAGCCCGGGACGGACGCATCCTGCGCCGAGGCATCCGGGTGGCTATCCTAGGCCGACCCAACGCCGGCAAATCGTCGTTGCTCAACCTCCTGTTGGGCCACGAACGCGCCATTGTTTCCGCCCAACCCGGCACCACTCGCGACACCTTGGAGGAAACGGCGGACATTCGGGGAATCCCGGTGGTGTTTGTGGATACGGCCGGATTGCGGGAAACAGTGGACGACATTGAAGCCGAGGGAGTCCGCCGCAGTCGCTTGGCCGGGGAGTCCGCCGAACTGATCCTTCACGTGGTCGACGGCTCGGAGCCGATGCATCCCGACGACGCCGCCTTGCGGGACGAATGGGCGCAACGTCCCGTGCTCCGGGTGCGGAACAAATGTGATTTGCCGCCGCAACTGAAACCCGCGGACTTCCCCGACGCGATTTCTCTCAGCACCACCACCGGCGAAGGCTTGGAGGCCCTCAAGGATTCCCTCGAACGGCTGGTTTGGTCTGGCGGCGTGGTGGCGGAGAATCTCCCGGTCGCGGTGAACGCCCGTCAGGCCGATGCATTGGCGCGCGGCGAAGCGGGCGTGCGGCGGGCGGAAGCCGCGCTGCGGTCTCAGGCGTCACTGGAGTGGGTCGCCCTCGACCTGCGCATCGCCCTGGGAGCCATCGGCGAGATTGTCGGCCAAACCACCACCGACGACCTGTTGGACTCCATTTTCCGGCAGTTCTGTCTGGGGAAGTGACCGGAGCAGGCTGAAGTCGTTCGGGCAGCAAAAAGCCCGAATCACTCTTCCGAGGGATCCGGGCTGAAATTGGAAGCCGGGAGCGACTAGGCGCCGCCGTTGCCGATCGCCTCGACCGGGCAGCCTTCCATGGCTTCCTTGCAGGCGGATTCTTCTTCCGGCGTTTCCGGCTGCTTTTTAACGTAGCTGTAGCCGCCGTCTTCCCAGCGAGTGAAATTGTTGGGAGCCGTTTCGCGGCACAGGTCGCAATCGATGCACTGGTTGTCGACGAAGTAACGACCAGTGACGTTTTCAGGATACTTATTGGCGATGTCGGCCATGGAGCGAGTCAGTTGAGATTCAAAAACCGAGCGAATCTTTGGTCCGGTCGGCTCAAGCGGCAAGCGGCATTTTCGGAAACGTGCTTTGGAAACCACTTTTCACGACTTGAGATTGACCCTCGGGCTCAACTTTCGTTGTCTGTGGTGTCCCCTGCATGCGCTCTGCTCTCCCGCTGGCACTGCTGGTCTCTATTAGCCTGCTTGAATCGCCACTTCAGGCACTTAACTGGTCATCCCATCCCGGATTCCGCCAGGCTCCCCTGTCGGTGCCACCCGGAAATCGGGTTGGCTTCACCTCGCTGTCGGCCGCGTCCCTGGGAATTGATTTCCAAAATTCCCTGTCCCCGGAACGCGCCCGCCTGTTCCAGAACCTGATGAACGGATCCGGCGTGGCCGCCGCCGACGTGGATGGTGATGGCCTCGTGGACCTCTATTTCTGCCACAAACAAGCCCCCAATCAGCTGTATCGCAATCTGGGAGGCGGCCAGTTCACCAACATCACGGTCCAAGCCGGTGTCGGCTGCACCAACCAAACGTCCGTTGGGGCCGTGTTTGCCGACGTCAATGGCGATGGCTCCCAAGACTTGTTGGTCTCGGCCTTCGGCGGTCCCAACGCCCTGCTGCTCAACAACGGCCAAGGTCGGTTCACCGATGTGACAGTAGCGTCAGGAATCAGTGGCAAATCGGGAGCAACCTCCCTCGCGCTGGGGGATGTGGACAGCGATGGCGACCTGGATCTCTACCTCTGCAACTTCGCTGTTCAGGCCGTCCTGCGCGACGGCGGCGTCATCTCCACCCGCATGGTCAACGGCCAACCCCAGGTCACTGGACGCTTCGCCAATCGCCTCAAAATCATTGATGGCATCCTCTTCGAGTTCGGTGATCCGGACACGTTCCTGCTGAACGACGGAACCGGACGCTTCACCCAGGTGACTTGGGAAAAGGCGTTCCTTGATCGGGAGGGTAAGCCTCATCCCGCCCCGTGGGACCTCGGCCTCGCCGTGCAACTCCGGGACGTCAATGGCGACGGCTTCCAGGACCTGTACGTCTGCAATGATTTCCAAACCCCGGACCGGCTGTGGTTGGGAAATGGCCGGGGACAGTTTCAAGAGACCGCGCAGTTTTCGCTCCGGAACATGAGCCTCGCCTCGATGGGGGTGGACTTTGCCGACCTCGATCGCGACGGCCGCTACGACTTCTGCACGGTCGAGATGTTGAATCGTGACCTGCGTCAGCACCTCCGCACCTCCAGCGGCCGAGCCCCGCTCCAACGTCATCCCGGGCTGGGCGAAGAACGGGAGGAATTCCCCCGCAATTGTCTCTACTGGAACCGCGGTGATGGAACCTACGCCGAGATTGCCTCTTTCGCCGGTGTAGCGGCTACCGGCTGGTCCTGGGTGCCCTTGTTTCTGGATGTCGATCTCGACGGCTGGGAAGACCTGTTGGTTTCCAATGGCCACGCCCACGACGTCAACGACCGCGACATCAACGAGCGAATCAAATCCCGACCCAACCAGAATGTTCAGGCCACCAAATCGGTCTTGAGCGAGTATCCCCGTCTGGACCCGCCTAAGTTCGCCTTCCGCAATCGGCGCGACCTGACCTTTGAGGACGTCAGCCAGTCCTGGGGATTCAACTCCACGCGCATCGCCCACGGGATGATCTCGGCCGACTTGGACGACGATGGAGATTTGGACATCGTCGCCAATGCGATGGAGGGACCTCCGCTGATCTATCGCAACGACTCCTCCCAACCGCGGGTGGCGGTTCGACTCAAAGGGCGGTCGCCGAACACCGCCGGAATTGGCGCCGAGATCCGACTGCTCGGTGGTCCGGTGGAACAGCGTCAGATGATTCTCGCCGGGGGCCAGTATCTGTCCCACAGCCAGACGCAAAGAACCTTCGCCGCCAGCCCGGGAGACCAGACCCTCGAAGTCCGATGGGCCTCCGGTCGGATCAGTCGGATTCCCGGCGTCCAAGCGAACTACCTATACGAAGTGGACGAAGCCGGCGCGACCGAACCGACCGCGCCGCCGGTCCCGGCCGCGAAGAAAACCTGGTTCACCGACGTCAGTTCGCGGCTGCGCCATGAACATCTCGAGAACGGTTTCGAGGACGCCGTGGTGCAACCACTGCTCCCGCGTCGCCAGAGTCAGTGGGGACCCGGAACGACTTGGTTCGACTTCAATGGCGACCGGCACGACGACTTGATCGTGGGTTCCGGACGCGGCGGCCTTCCCTCGGTGTATTTGGGCGACGGGCGCGGCGGCTTTGCGGCGGCACCGGTGGCTGGCCCGAAACTTCCGGATGACCTGGGAGCCGTCGTCGGCTGGGTGGGACCTTCGGGGCGCGCCCTGATTGGTGCAGTGGCCAACTATGAAACGGGCGGCTTGGCCTCGGCTCCGGCGGCGCTGCAATGGACGTGGCAACCGCCGGAAGTAGTTCCCGGCAGTCCGTTGCCGGGAGGTGCAGCCAGCAGCGGTCCGCTGGCCTTGGGCGACGTGGACGGTGACGGAGACTTGGACCTGTTCGTCGGCGCCCGGGTCACGGTTCGCCGCTGGCCGGAGCCCGGTGGCTCGCGCTTCTTCCGCAACGAAAAAGGTACCTGGGTGCCTGAATCTACCGACCCGTGGAAGACGGTTGGCCCGGTCAGCGATGCCCTGATGGCGGATCTCGTGGGTGACGCTAAGCCGGAGCTGATCGTGGCCACGGAATTGGGCCCGATTCGGATCTTTTCCCGCACGGCTGAACGCTGGACCGAGCGAACCCAGGAGTTGGGTCTTGCCTCGCTCCTGGGCTGGTGGAACAGCGTGGCGGTTGGCGACTTTGATGGCGACGGACAGCTCGATCTGTTGGCCGGCAATCTGGGGCGCAACTCGGCCGCGGAAATCTGGGGTTCCGGTCAGGCCCGAATCCTCTTTGGTGAATTCGACGGCACCGGAACGGTGGGAGTGGTGGAAAGCGCCCAGCAGGGAGGCGTCCTGCATCCGCTGCGGGATCGCAAGCTGTTGACGGCCGCCCTACCCGACCTCCCGAGCCGGTTCCCGCTACATTCGGCCTTCGCGACCAATGACGTCCGCACCTTGATCGGCACTCCGGCAAAGCCCGTTCGCGAACTTCAGACGACTACCTTGGAATCGGTCCTTCTCCAACAACGACAGGGGGTCTTTGAATCCCACCCCCTTCCCCGCGAAGCCCAGTGGGCGCCGGCGTTCGGATTGGCTGTGGCCGACTATGATGGCGATGGATTTCAGGATGTGGTGCTGGCTCAGAATCTCTTCGCCGTTCATGCCGAGGACACCCGGCTCGACGCCGGACGCGGCCTACTGCTGCGCGGCGACGGACGCGGGGGTCTTGAGCCCATTCCCGGTCAAGACAGCGGTATCCGGATCTATGGCGAGCAACGAGGAGCAGCCGCCGGGGACTTCGATCAAGACGGCCGAGTCGATCTGGTCGTCAGCCAAAACGGCGCCGGCACCGTGCTTCTGCACAACGAACGAGCCACTCCCGGGCTCCGAGTCCGACTGATTGGGTCCCCGGGAAATCCGGAGGGCGTGGGCGCGGTGCTTCGTCCGCGGAGAGAAACCGGATTGGGTCCGGCCCAAACCGTGACCGCCGGGGGAGGTTACTGGTCGCAACCCAGCTCGGTACTGGTCATTGGCGGAAACCGGCCCACGGAAGTTGAGGTGCGCTGGCCGGATGGTCGGACGTCGCGAACTGCGGTTCCGTCGACCGGAATCGAACTCGAGATTCGGTGGTCTGACGGCCAGCCTTAAGCCCATCGGGCTGGGGGGATCAAAAGCCGCGGGCTTGGCGGATTTGCCGGGCTTTCTGCAGTTGCGCCTGGGCGGGCGCCAGATTGGGCGACAATCGAACCGCCGCTTCCAACGCCAGAATCGCTTCGTCCAAACGTCCGGCCACCAGTTGGGACCGACCCAAATTGAACCAGGCTTCGGCGAAGTCCGGATTCAACTGCACCGCCCGGGCGAAATAAGGAATCGCATTGGTCACCTGCCCGGCGCTCGCCAAGGCGGTTCCCAGATTATTCTGACTGCGACTGTTGGCGGGATCGGCGGCGATGGCGGCTTCCAGATGCCGGAGCGCGTCGTCGAACCGTTTCATCCGGACATACAGATTCCCGAGGTTGCTATGCGCTTCGGCGTACGTCGGCAACAGCTTCAGCGCAGCCTCGTACTGCGCGATGGCCTCATTGGTGCGACCGGTTCGGCCGTACAGGAAGCCCAGATTGAAGTGCACTTCCTCGTTGTCAGGAGACTTTTTCAAAAGGGCCAGATAGGCCGCCTCCGCCTCCTGTGTTCGACCGCTGCCGGCGAGTTCGTCTGCCGCCAGGAGTTCCTCGGCGCGCGCCCCTTCTTCGTCGGCGCTCATGGGTAGCGGGGTCACGCCATCGCCCGACGAAGGCGTCAGGGAAACGGAAGAGGACGGACTCTTTTCCGTCGGGGTCGCTGGGGAACGAGACTCCGTTGGCGGAACCGATTCCTGACGACAGCCCCACGCCGACCCGACCAAGATCAGGAGTAGGAGCCAAAAACGTCCGGGAAGATGCACGGAGCGGACCATAGCGGGTAAAACCAGGAGTTGACCAGTGGTCACCGACAGCGGGTTAGATCGGCGCAAACTTTTCAAAAATGGGGGTTGAACTCCCCCAGGAATCGAGTCGGTTCCGGCTGTTCCACCGGGCTTCAAACCTTCGGTTCAAGGGGCGTCGCAGTCCCTCCGCGATGAGCGCGGGCGACGTTTGGCAGAGGGCGAAGGCGGGCAAGCCCGGGTGGAACTCGGGTGGTGTTCCCCCCTCGATGGCTCCGGCTGTCGAGGGGGTTTTTCGTTTCCTTAGGTTCCCTTGCTGCCCGGAAGCCGGCGTTGAGGTACCATCCCTCCCATGTCACGGCTGAAAGCCCAACCAATCGCCCTCACCATCGCCGGATCCGACTCCGGCGGCGGCGCGGGAATCCAAGCCGACCTCAAGACCTTTGCCGCGATTGGCGCGTTTGGCACCAGCGCCATCACCTGTCTGACGGCCCAAAATCCCCGGGGCGTTCTGGCGATTCAAGGAGCGTCTCCCCAGCTGGTCGAAAAGCAGTTGGAAGCCATTTTCAGCGAATTGCGCCCGGGAGCCGCCAAAACCGGCATGCTGTATCAAAGCTCCCTGATTTCCGCGGTCGTTAATGCCTGGCCGAAGCGCCAAGCTCCTCCACTCGTTGTCGACCCCGTTATGGTGGCCACCAGTGGGGCCACCTTGCTCCAGCCGTCCGCCATTCGCCGACTGGTTCGCGATCTATTTCCGCTCGCCACGTTAATCACCCCGAACCTGGACGAAGCCGCTCTCTTGCTCGATAGCGCCATCACCACTCCCGAGCAGGTGCGCCAGGCCGCCCTGGAACTTCACCTGCGCTATGGCTGTGCGGTCCTGCTCAAGGGTGGGCACCTGAAACGGCAAACCACCGCGCAAGACGTGTTCTTCGACGGACAGACCGAGCTGATTCTATCCGCACCGTTTATTCGCGGCGTCTCCACCCACGGAACAGGTTGCACTTACTCCGCGGCCATTACCGCTTATCTGGCCCTGGGATTGGACCTCATTCAGTCCGTCGAACTCGCCAAAAATCACATCACCCAGTCCATCGCCCAGAGCGTCCAAGTCAAAAAGCATACGGCGCTCAATCCGTTTTGGACGGAATGAGCGCCGCAGGTTGAACGAGTCCGAGAATCGAGAAACCGACCAGGGCTGAGTTCCTTCTCTCAACTCTCAACCTTCAACTCTCAACTACTTCACGCCGGAATCTCATCCGGCCGGAAGAACCGCCGCACTTCGATTTCGGCATTCTCTACGGAGTCCGAGGCGTGAGCGATGTTCCGCATGTTGTCGGTGCCCAAATCGCCGCGAATCGTACCGGGAGCCGCTTTCTTGGAATCCGTGGGACCCAGCAGATCGCGCACCTTGGTCACGGCTTGATCCCCGGTCAGAATGACCGCGAGCACGGGCTGGGAGGACATGAAGGTCACGATTTCCGGGAAAAACGGCCGGTCCTTCAGATGGGAGTAGTGCTCGGTCAGAATGGCTGGAGTCAGCCGCATCATCTTGGCGGCTTGCAACCGCAGGCCCGCGCGGGCAAAGCGCGCCAGAACTTCTCCGGCGAGGTTCTTTTCGATGCAGTCCGGTTTGCAGAGGATCAGTGTGCGTTCCATTAGAGCGGGTCGTTGTGCCGGAATTCGGGACGTTGGTAAAGCCACGAAACCACGTCGACTCTTCCCGGTTCTCTCGTTCCCTCGTTCGCCCAGGCATCCGCCATGGTCTTACGTTGACCTCGAATCCCGACTCAGTAGTTTCCGTCCATCACCTCACAGTTTCACTCGCACTACCATGTCCTCTGAACTTCCTCCTTTGCCTTCTTCCCGTCGGCTGTTCCTCAAACGTTCGACCGGCGCCCTCGCCATGGCCGGGGCTGCCAAATCGCTGATCACCCCGATCTACGGCCAAAACCAAGCCCCTTCGGCCAACGTTAACGGAGCGAACGAAAAGATCGTCTGCGCGTACGTGGGTGTGGGCGGCCAGGGTGCCGGAGCCCACGTCGGTCAGGACCTCGCCCACTTCAAGGAAAACAACACCGCCTTCGCCGCCGTCTGCGACGTGTCCAAGACCCGGGTGAACGCGGCCAAGAAACAAATCGCCAACGGCGGTGGCGGTGACGTTGAAGGTTTCGAGGACTACCGGAAACTGCTCGAGCGAAAGGATATCGACGCCATCTTCTGTGCCACCGTCGACCATTGGCACACCCCGGTTTCCTGCGATTCCATGGAAGCCGGCAAACACGTGTACGTGGAAAAGCCGATGACCCGTTACCTCGACGAGGCCTTCCGCATTCACGACGTGGCCAAGAAGACCGGGAAGCTGCTCCAGGTTGGTTCCCAGGGCTGCTCCGACCAGAAATGGCACCAGGCCGCCGAGTGGATCAAGGCGGGCAAGATTGGTCCGATCGTCATGACCCAGGGCAGCTACATGCGGAACAATCCGTGGGGCGAGTGGAACTACACGATCCAGCCGTGGGGCAAACCCGATGACATCAATTGGGATCTGTGGATGGGTTCGCAGATCAAGCGAATCCGCCCGTTCACGGCCGATCACTATTTCCGCTGGCGCAAGTACTACCCCTATTGCTCCGGACTTTTGGGCGATCTGTTCCCGCACAAGCTGCATCCGTACATGCTGGCCACCGGCAATCCGGAATTCCCGGTCCGCGTTGCCGCCGTTGGCAGCCGCGCGTTCAAGACCGACTTGAACAACGAAGGTCGCAAGCCCGAACAGGCCACCGAGTTTGTGCGCGACGTTCCGGAGATCATTCAGTTGATCGCCGAGTTCCCGAGCGGCTACGTGATGCACATCACGTCGAGCACGGTGAATGAGCAGGGCACGCAGGAACTCATCCGGGGCCAGAAGGCCAGCCTCACGATGGCCGGCAACAAAGTGGAACTGCGGCCGGAACGCCCCTTCGCCGAGGAAATCGATCCGGAAACCAGTCAGGCGTTCCCATCGGAAAGCGTCGCGGCGCATCACGCCAACTTCTTCGCCGGCATCCGCGGTCAGCAGAAACTCAACGCCGGCATCGACCTCGCGGTGAAGGTTCAGACCGTCATCTCGTTGGCCGAAGCGTCCGATCGCATGGGCGTCGTTTGCTACTTCGACGAGAAGACCCGGAAGATCAAGGACGGCATGGGCCGCGAAGTTCCGGCGCCGACCTACGGCTGGCACGAGTTGTCCTAAGCGTTTGCTCCAAGCAGCCGGCGAGCGATTCCGCTCGCCGGCTTTTTCATGTGTCCATGGCCTTTCTCCGCTTTGCCCGCCACGCGATGGCGACCCGGTTCGAACTGGTGTTGCCAGGGGCGGATGAGGTCCGCCTCCGGGCGATCGCGGAGGAGGCCCTGGACGAAATCGAGCGGTTGGAGAATCTCCTGAGCCGTTATCGCCCGCACACGGATATTGCTCGGATCAATCGGGGAGCCGCCTTCGCCCCCGTGCCCATTTCCCCGGAAACGTTTCGACTGCTGGAGCGCGCCCGGAAACTCACGGAGTTCACCGAGGGTGCTTTTGATCCCACGGTCGGCGCTTTGCTGGAGGTTTGGGGATTCACCTCAGGTGCCGGTCGAACGCCTGAGCCCGACCTTTTGGAAGCGGCCCGAACCCGAATCGGCTGGAATCAGGTCGAGCTGGACGATTCCCACAGCACCGTTCGGTTTCTTCAGCCCGGAGTTTCGCTCGATTTGGGCGCCATCGGAAAAGGATACGCCCTCGACGTGGCTGTGGAGCGGTTGCGCGAAGCGGGTGTGAAATCGGCGCTGATCCATGGGGGCACTAGTTCCATGGTGGCGATAGGGCCTCGACCAGACGGTTCTCCGTGGTTCGTGAGCGTTGTGAACTCCCCGGAGTCGAGCCAAACGATCCCCCTTCAGAATGAGTCGCTCTCAGTCTCGGCGCCGACCGGCAAATGGTTTCGCGATGAAGCCGGCCTGCTGCAGGGACATGTGCTGGACCCTGTACTCGGAAAGCCGGTCGCAGTGTCACACCCGGCCGCCGTCGTGTCTCCGTTCGCTACCGATTCGGATGCCCTGAGTACGGCCCTTTTGGTTCGTGGGCCTCAGTTCACGGGAAAACTGGCCGAGTGGCCCAAAACTCGGGGTTGGCTCGAGGCGCCTGGGAATGCGGTCGCGGAGCGCAGCGAAGCTACTGCTTGGCGTCCGGGTGGGTGATGCGTTGGGGTATTCCTGACTCCCAACGTCCCTCGACGCGCCCCAAAGCGGCAGAGGGCTGCCGCACTCCAAACGCTTCGCGCCAGCCCCGCTTGCCGCTTCCCGCTTGCCGCTTTTCCCCTCCGCGTCCTCTGCGGGTGCCCCCTTCCCCTGGGGTCGTCGTCGAAGCGAGTGTCCATTCGACGCTGACCAGCAAAGGCCGCGTTCCTTCGCTGCGCTCGGAAACGCGGGGACGGCCCAGCGGTCCATCCCTACCAACAAAAAAGCCGCTCTGAGGTCAGAGCGGCTCTTTGTGTCGATGTCAGCTTAGTTCTTGCGGCGAGCCACGAAGAATAGGCCCGCAACACCCAGAGCGGCCAGAACAACCGTGGAGGGTTCAGGAACGCCAACAATCAAGCCAGTCCAGTTCGAGTTCGCCGCAAACGTAGCGGCCGGGGTAGGTCCACCACCGAGGTTGTTGATCGTGATCAGGCCCGAAAACATTGGGCTACCGATAAGCGCGTCCGCCCATGTGGCCCCAGTGGAGGCGTCCCAAGCGCGAACGAGGATGTTGGCGGACCCACCAGGCGCCACTCCCGGAACA
Source organism: Verrucomicrobiota bacterium (assembly GCA_017309115.1). Classification (GTDB taxonomy): domain Bacteria; phylum Verrucomicrobiota; class Verrucomicrobiia; order Limisphaerales; family UBA9464; genus UBA9464. The sequence goes on from JAFLEF010000045.1 coordinate 31,060, forward strand.
ACCAACCCGTTGATGAAGAAGAGACCATCGAGGGTCAGCGGGACTCCTGCCGCACCATTGGGTGACAGGAAGGAACCATCGAAGGCGTTCTGGATGGACACCTTGCCGTTAGCCTTGGGCAGCGGAGTGATTCCATCGAAACCAAAAATGTAGGCCTTGGTCGAAGCACCAGGCACGGTGTAGTTGTTACTGGCGTTGAACGTCCCTTGGGCAAGGGCCGACAGGGTTGAGAGCAAGCCAAACGCTATCAGGGTTTTCATAACACGGAGATCAGAATTGCAGGGTTTCCGCAGGTTCGGGTTCTCGCCCAACAAACGAAATCAGAGCGGCACTTGGTGGAGAAGTCAGCTTAGTTCTTGCGGCGAGCCACGAAGAAAATGCCCGCAACACCCAGTGCGGTCAGCGCGACCGTGGAGGGTTCGGGTACGAAAAACGTCAAGCCTGTAAAGTTTGAGTCTGCCGCAAACGAAGCAGCAGGGGTAAGTCCTCCGCCGAGGTTGTTTACCGTCACCAGCCCTGAACCGGGGTTACTTCGCACCAGGGCATCGAACCAATTTGGCCCAGTACTGGCATCCCAAGCGCGAACGATGACGTGGGCGGTTCCACCAGGCGCCACATCCGGAACGGTCAAACCGTTGATGAAGAAGAGGCCGTCAAGGGTCAGAGCCACACCAGCAGCGCCATTCGGCGACAAGAACGAACCATCAGTAGCGTTTTGGACGGCGACCCTACCAACGGACTTGGCCAGTGGGATACCTTCGACTACGAAGATCAACGCTTTGGTCGAGGCGCCAGGGACCGTGTAATTGTTACTGGCGTTGAACGTCCCTTGGGCAAGGGCCGACACGGTTGAGAGCAAGCCAAACGCAATCAGGGTTTTCATGATAGAAAGATCAGATTTACAGGGTTTCAGGAGGTTCGGGTTCTCACCCGACAAATGAAAAAGCCGCGCTGAAATCAGAGCGGCTCTTTGTGAAGATTTCAGCTTAGTTCTTGCAGCGAGCCACGAAGAACCGGCCAGCAACACCCAGAGCGCCCAGAACAACTGTGGCCTGACTGGTGTTGCTGAATTGAGCTTCCCGCAAAACAAAAAAGAGCCGCTCTGAAAATCAGAGCGGCTCTTTGTGAAGAAGTTTGCTTAGTTCTTGCGGCGAGCCACGAAGAACAGACCAGCAACACCCAGAGCGGCCAGAGCGACCGTGGAGGGCTCAGGAACCACGTTGACCGTGAGGCCAGCCCAGTTCGAGTTCGCCGCGAAGGTCGCAGCCGGGGTCGGTCCACCACCGAGGTTGCTCACCGTGATCAGGCCGGACGCAGCGTCGCTGCGGACCAACGCGTCAGCCCAGGTGGCTCCGGAGGCGGAGTCCCAAGCGCGAACGATGATATTGGCCGAGCTGCCAGTCGCCGCTCCAGGAACGGTCAAGCCGTTGATGAAGAAGATACCGTCGAGCGTCAGAGCCACACCAGCGGCACCGTTGGGGGACAGGAACGATCCATCAGCAGCGTTCTGGATGGAAACCTTGCCAGTGGCCTTGGCCAACGGAGTAGTTCCACCGGGAGCGAAGACGAACGCCTTGGTCGAAGCACCAGGGACGGTGTAGTTGTTGCTAGCGTTGAAGGTACCCTGAGCGAACGCCGAAAGAGCGGCGAACATCCCGAGAGTTGTGAGGAGCAACTTATTCATGGTTGGTATAATTTAGGCAGAGAGAAGTTTGTGGCTCGAAAGGATCAAGGAGCCGGAGTGAAGGTCTTGGACCAGGTGAACGGCGCGAGGGCGTTCACAACCAGGCCTTGACCCACCGCGATGGTCGGGAGGGGAGTTTGGATATAGCCCACACCTTCGACATAGTCATAGGTGGTGTAGCCAGCGCCATTCCAGGTAGAAACCGTGCCGCCGTCGCCAGGATTCAGGCCGAGGTCATCGAAGTTTCCAGACAGGGGAATCTTGGAAGCAACGAAGTTATTGCCCTTAGCACCAGCAACCGTCTGGGTGCCAACCAACGCCTCGCCGACCGTGGTGACGGAGGCGGGATCATTGACGAACACGAAGACCGCTTCACCGGGAGCGAGGGTGAAGTTATCACCGCTCACCACACCAGCGCCCGCCACGATGTCGGAGGTCGCAAAACCAGTTCCCGTCCACTTGGAAACCGCGCAATCAATGGAACCGAACAACGCCCCGATGGTGTTACCCGACGGATTGGTGTTGTTCAACGGATTGGAAACGAGGTTGTACCCCTTGGCGAGGGACAACTTGACGTACCCAACGATGTTAGAGCTGGCCGCAGATGCCGAGAAGGCCATCGCGGAAGCCGCCGCCACAGTGAGGGCGAGGAGGTTTTTGTTCATGAGAGACCAGATAGTTTCCGTGTGTGACGACAAGCTGCCACGAGGCAAAGAGGTCCGTCAAACACTTTTTCATTTTCCACTTGGAATCCAAGTCCCCGCATTTGCAGGTGCTTTCGCCGACCGGATTCCCTCAAAAAACGGCTGCCATCTAACAGAAATTACCAACTAAACCGGCCCGAGAGCGAACTCGAATTTACCCAAAATGGGGTCCAGTCGGGACTCGCAGGGCAATTTTCCGCAGCTCGCGAGCCCTTCTTCCACACGAAGCCAGACCGCCGGTGACCCGCGGCCCACCTTCGCTGGCGACGGTTCCACCGCCAAAGGCGGGACTCCAAACCCATGACAAATCGTCGCTCAAACCGTCCCACGGCTTGAAGGTGCTCCCAAGTCAGGCGATGAATCTCAAGTGAACATTCCCCTCAGACGCGCGGCGGCCCGACGGTGGCTTTCCAACTCAACCGTTGGATTCGCGCTGCTTCTGGGCTCGATTCTCGCGTCTCCCGCTCACGGTGCCGAACCCGCCGCGGCCCAATCCCAACTCCGCACCGGCGAATACGAGCAGGCCATCGCCGCCGCGCAGAAAGCCGTGGCCGCCGGGGAACGGGGCGATGAGTGGCATTTGATCCTCCTCGAAGGTTTGCTCGCCGTGGGTCGCTATCCCGAAGCCTATTCCGCGTGGACCAATGCTCTCGCCAAAGAAGGTCGAAGCGTGCGGGTCCGCTGGCTGGGCCGGGAAGCCCTCCTCGCCAATGGGGAGGTGGCGGATGCCCGAAGTCAGCTCCGGGAAATAGCTCAACTCGTGAGTTCGCGGCCCGGCAACTACCGGGATGTGCCGAGCCTCGTCATCTTCGGGCAATCTGCACTGGCTTCCGGCGCCGATCCCAAAGTCGTTCTCGAACGGATCTACGAAATGGCCCGCAAAGCCGATCCAAAGGCCCGAGAAGTCTATCTGGCCAGTGGAGGTCTCGCGCTCGAGAAGGGGGACTTTGCTTTGGCCGCGCGCCGGTTTGATGAAGGCTTGAAGCAGTCCACCAACGACGCGGATCTCCATTTCGGTCGGGCGAAGGCCTTTGCTGAAAGCGACCGCGAGGAAGCTGCGAAATCGCTCGCCGCTGCGCTGCAAATTAATCCCCGCCACACTCCCAGTCTGCTGCTGATGGCGGATCATCGGATCGACGCCGAAGACTACTCCGGAGCCAGCGAACTGCTCGGCGAAATCCAGAAATACAACCCGAACCATCCTGAAGCCGCCGCCTATCGAGCGGTCATCGCCCATCTCCGCAATCAGCCGGAAGCTGAAAAAGACGCGGTTGCCCTGGCGCTTCGTTACTGGACCAACAATCCTCGGGTTCCTTATCTAATCGGCACAAAACTCTCCCGGAAGTATCGCTTCGCCGAAGGCGCTAAAGCCCAACGGGACGCACTCCGATTCGATCCAGAATACCTTCCGGCCAAGGCGGCTCTGGCGAATGATCTGCTCCGCTTGGGCGACGAGGCGGAAGGCTGGCAACTCGCGCAGGAGGTTCACGCCAAGGATGGTTATGACGTGACCATGTTTAATCTGGTCACCCTCCACGACACGCTCACCAACTACACCACGCTCTCCAACGATCATTTCACCGTTCGAATGCACTCCCAGGAAGCGGCCATCTACGGGCCGCGCGTCCTTGCCCTGTTGGAGCGGGCGCGGCAGACGCTGGTTCCCAAGTACGGGGTGACGCTAAAGGAGCCCACCGTGGTCGAAATCTTCGCCTCTTCGAAAGATTTCGGGGTGCGCACCTTCGGAATTCCCGATAATCCGGGGTACTTGGGCGTCTGCTTTGGTCGAGTCGTCACGGCCAACAGTCCGGCGACCAATCCCGGCGGCACCGTGAATTGGGAAGCCGTGCTCTGGCACGAGTTCTGTCACGTGGTGACCCTCCAACTCACCCGCAACAAAATGCCCCGCTGGCTGTCAGAGGGCATTTCCGTGCACGAAGAGCGTCAGGCCAATCCCGCCTGGGGCGAGCAACTCACGCCGAAGTACCGCGAAATGATTCTCGGAGAGGACCTCACACCCGTCAGTCGCCTGAGCGCAGCCTTCCTCATGCCGAAATCCTCCCTGCATTTACAATTCGCCTACTACGAATCCTCGCTGGTGGTGGAGTTCCTGATCGAACGGTTCGGCGTGGATGGACTCAAGGCCGTTCTACTCGACCTCCGGGATGGAGTATTCATCAACGATTCCCTCGAGAAACACACGTTGCCGATGGACGCCCTGGAACGGGAGTTCGCCGCCTATGCGCGGAAAAAGGCCGAATCCCTGGCTCCAGGGCTGGATTGGACCAAGCCCGAGTTCGCCAAAGCCAGCCAACGGTCGGTGGTGGATCTGGAGAAGTTCGATGCGGCCATGATGGACTGGTCGGCCACCCGTCCGACCAATTTTTGGGCACTGGATTTTCGCGCGCAGACGTTGTTGACCGAGAAGAACTGGACGGACGCCAAGGTCCCGCTGCAAACGTTGATCGACCTCTATCCGTCCCAAACAGGAGCCGGTTCGGCGCGGGAACGGATGGCCCGGGTACATCGGGAACTCGATGAAACCAACGCGGAATGGTCCACGCTCCTGGCCCTGTCCGAACGCGAAGCCGCCGCGCCCGAGGCGTTCCTCCGCTTGATGGAATTGGCCGCCGCCCGGCAGGACTGGCCCGTCCTGCGCCAAACGGCCGAACGTTATCTAGCCGTCAATCCGCTCATCGCCCCGCCCTATCGGTATCTGGCCGAAGCCTCGGAGAAAACGGGAGCCCAACCGGAAGCCGTTGCCGCGTACCAAACCCTCTTGCGCCTGGATCCGCTCAATCCAAGCACCCTGCACACCCAGATCGCCCGATTGCTTCAGAAGTCGGATCGAACGGCGGCCCGAAAGCACACCTTGGCGGCTTTGGAAGAAACTCCCCGAAACCGGGAGGCCCTCCAGTTGCTCTTACAGCTATCCGAGGCGTCAACTCAACCAGCCTCGACGCCTAATCCGTGAAATTCCCCCTGGTCATCCTGACAGCCCTCGTGGTCTTGGTCGGCGCGGTCTTCGCTCAGCGGGGAGGCTTCGGCTTCGGGGGTGGCGGGGAAATCATCGTCCCGGAAGGCACCCGCACCGCTCGGGAGGTGGATTCCCGCAGCACCGGCACTCCGCAATGGACCAATGCCGTCGGCTTCGAGACCGATGTCTTCACCTTTGCCCGCGTCCGCTACGACAAGGATCCCAACCGCGGCTGGCGCCGAGGCGGCGGCGGATACACCACGGATTTTCCTGATAGCGATCTCAACCTTTCGTTTCGCCTGCAGCAGATGACCTCGTTGAAGGTCGATCCGGATGCCCGTCTGATCCGTCTGAACGATCCAGAACTCTTCAACTATCCCTTCCTGTTTGTCTCCGCTCCCGGTGCGCTGCACCTGACCGATCCCGAGGTGGAAGCCCTGCGGGCCTATCTTCTCCATGGCGGATTTGTCCTGATGGACGACTTTTGGGGCGAAGAGGAATGGGAGAACTGCGAAGACGTCATGAAACAAGTGCTGCCCGAGCATCGATTCACTGAACTTCCGCTGAGCCATCCCGTCTATCACTGCGTGTTCGAGATCAAAGCCAAGAGTCAGGTCGCCAACGTGCGGCTGGGAATCGAAAGCGAGCACACCGGCGTCACCTGGGAGCGGGAGGACGGCAAGGTCGTGCATCATCGGGCGATTCTGGACGACAAGGGTCGCATCATGGTCCTGACCTTGCATAACACCGACACCGCCGACGGCTGGGAACGCGAGGGCGAAAGCGACTACTACTTCCACAATTTCTCGGAAAAAATCGCCTATCCCCTCGGGATCAACATCATCTTTTACGCCATGACCCACTGACCCCAGCGGCATGAACCGACCGCCCTCCAAGTCGTTTTCCTTTAGCGCCCGCAGCCGCTCCCCTGCGGCTCGGTTGCTGTTGGTTCTGCTGCTGATGAGTTCGGTCTTCCTGGCGTTGGCCCAGCGACGCTCCTTTCGTCGGTGGTCGGAAGGTGGTGGAGCCGACGAATCCAGCCGAACCGCCCGGGAAGTGGAATCCCACAGCACTGGAACGCCAGTTTGGACCAATGCCCCCGGCTTCGAACGGGATGTCTTTACCTTCGCCCGGGTTCGTTACGATCGCGGAGGTAACTGGGGCCGGGGCGGTTGGGCCACGGATCTGCCCGACAGCGATCTCAACCTGTCGTTTCGGTTGCAGCAGATGACCTCGATGAAGGTGGATCCCGACGGGAGAATCCTGCGCCTGACCGATCCCGACCTCTTCAACTACCCCTTCATCTATGCCGTCGAGCCCGGCGGATTTTCGTTGCGGGAAGAAGAGATCACGGCGTTGCGAAACTATCTGCTCAATGGCGGATTCCTGATGTTCGACGATTTCTGGGGCGAGTACGACTGGGCGAACGTCGAAGAAGTCATGGCCCAGGTATTCCCCGGTCGACCCTGGGTGGAACTCAAGATGGACCACCCCATCTACCACTGCGTCTTCGAAATCAAATCGAAGGGCCAAGTCCCCAACGTCGGCCTGGGGATTGAGAGTCAGTATGACGGCATCACCTACGAACGGCCCGACGCTCAGGAAGTGCACCATCGCGTTCTGCTCGACGATCAGGGGCGCATCATGGTGTTTGCCGCGCACAACACCGACAATGGCGACGGCTGGGAACGCGAGGGCGAGAATGACTATTACTTCCACACCTTTTCCGAAAAGATCGCGTATCCACTCGGCATCAACCTGATCTTCTACGTGATGACGCACTGAACTTCCTGACCCCACCCACCCGCAATCCCGCCGCCGAACTCTGTTTCCATGTCTTCCCTCACTACCGACACGTTTCAACGCGACCGCGAAACCTTCGAACGTCTGGCCTCCAGCCGGCAACGAATCGATCAGGAACTCGGCAAGGCCATCGTCGGCCAGCGCGAGGTCATTGAGCAAATCCTGACCGCCCTGCTGGCTGGCGGGCATTGCCTGATCACCGGTGCGCCCGGTCTGGCCAAAACGCTGTTGGTGAAATCGATTGCCCAGATTTTCCACCTGCGCTTCCAACGCATCCAATTCACGCCTGATCTCATGCCGGCCGACATCACCGGCACTGAAATCCTGCAGGAAGCCGCCGGGGAACGGCGCATGACGTTTGTTCGCGGTCCGATCTTCGCCAACATGGTGCTGGCCGACGAAATCAACCGTACGCCGCCCAAAACCCAGGCCGCGTTGCTCGAAGCCATGCAGGAGCATCAGGTGACGGCCGCCGGAGTGCGGCATCCGCTGGAGGAACCGTTTTTCGTCTTGGCCACGCAGAATCCCATCGAAATGGAAGGAACCTATCCGCTGCCCGAAGCCCAGTTGGATCGGTTCATGTTCAACGTGGTCATGGATTATCTGCCGGAAGCCGACGAAGTGCAGGTCATCCTGCGAACCACCGCCGGCCGACCCCAGCCGATTGAACCGCTGTTCCACGGCGAAGATGTCCTGCGTTTCCACGAATTGGTGCGGCAAGTGCCCATCTCGGAGGACCTCGTGCGCTACGCCGTCAAGCTGGCCGCCCAGTCCCGCCCCCGACAACCCGGCGTGCCCGACTTCATCAACGACTGGGTCACCTGGGGTGCCGGCACTCGCGCGGCGCAGTTCCTCGTGTTGGGGGCCAAGGCCCGCGCTTTGATGCATGGTCGCTCGCACGTCACCGTCGCGGACATTCAGGCCCTGGCGTTGCCCACCTTGCGCCACCGTCTCTTGCTCAATTACCGGGCGGAAGCCGAAGGGGTCCGGGTCGAAAGCGTAATCGAACGTCTGGTGAACTCGGTCGCCGCTCCTGTCGCCCGATGACGTCGGCCGCCCCAAATTCCGGGTCACTGGTGTCCCCGGCCGCCCTGATGCGCATTCGCAACCTGGAGTTGCGAGCGCGCGTCGTGGTGGAGGGCTTTTGGGCGGGTCTGCATCGAAGTCCCTTCCACGGGTTCTCCGTCGAATTCACCGAATACCGTCAATACACCCCCGGCGACGATCCCCGATACGTGGACTGGCGGGTGTACGGACGAAGCGATCGGTACTACATCAAGAAATTCGAGGACGAAACCAACCTGCGCTGCCTGCTGCTGGTGGATCAGAGCCGGTCCATGTCCTTCGGTTCCCAGGGTTACACCAAAGCCCAATACGCCGCGACGCTGGCAGCCACTCTGGCCCGGTTTCTGGATCAGCAGGGAGACGCCGTGGGCCTGCTATCGTTCGATCAAAGGGTTAGGGACTATCTTCCCGCCCGGCATCGCCCCGGGCATCTTCGGCAATTGATGCTGGCGCTGGAGAAACCGGCCGGAGGCACCGCCACGGACTTGGTTCAACCGCTGGAACACGTCAGCGAACTCGTTCGCAAGCGGGGCATGATGGTTCTGATCTCGGACTTCCTGCTGCCCCTGGACCGTGTGGAGCAGACCTTGTCCCGACTGCTGGCGATCGGCCATGAACTGACCGTGTTTCAGGTGCTGGATCCCCGGGAAATCGACTTCAAGTTCGATCAGGCGTCTTTGTTCCAGGACGTCGAGACCGGGCAGACGCTCTACGTCGATCCCGCCCTTGCCCGGCAGGAATACCTCCGCCGCTTTGAAGCCCACCGGGAAGCGTTCGCGGCGGTGTGTCGTCGGCTCGGAGCCCGTCTTCGGCCGGTTGTAACGGATCAACCGCTCGAACTCGTGTTGTTCGACTTCCTGCGCGAGCGCTCCCGACCCAGCGCCCGAGTCCGGGGAGGCCGGACATGAACCTCGCCCCGGCATGAGTTTCCTAACCCCCTTGTTTTTGCTGGGTGGACTCGCCATCGCGGGGCCGATCCTGTTCCACCTGATCCGGCGGGCGACCAAGGATCGCACGGCCTTCAGTTCGTTGTTGTTTCTCAAGCCCACGCCGCCCCGGTTGAATCGCCGGAGCCGGATCGAGAATTGGCTTCTGCTCGCCCTGCGCTGTCTCGCCTTGGGACTCCTCGCCCTGGGATTTGCCCGCCCCTTTCTTCCGAAGGCCAAGGCGATCCTCCCTTCCAGTAAGCAATCCCAACGAATCGTTTTGCTGCTGGACGGCAGTGCCAGCTTGCAGCGGCCGGGGGCGACGGAAGCTGCCCGCTCGCAAACGCTGGCCCAGGTGCGCCAGTTTTCCGACGCTCAGGAATTGGCCGTCCTGACCTTTGATCGTTCTTCCCGAACGTTGGTGAGCTATGCCGATTGGAAAGCCACGCCGCCGTCGGATCGCGCGGCCTTGGTGGAAGGTCGGCTGAACGACTGGAAACCTGGCTGGAGCGGGACCCAGATGGCGACGGCTCTGATGGGTGCCGCGGAAACGCTGATGGAAACGGGAACCGGCGCCGAACCGCAGATCCGCCAGTTGGTGCTGATCAGCGATTTTCAGGAAGGCAGCCACTTGGAGTCCCTGCAATCGTACGAATGGCCGAAGGGTGTGGAACTCGTGCTGAATCCGGTGGTGGTCCGGCCGCCCGGAAATGCCGGACTGCAACTGATCACCGAGGAAAATTCTGCCACGCCCGCCTCCAACGCGGTGGTCCGAGTACGGGTGAGTAACACCGCAGACCACACGCGGGATCAGTTTGAAGTGGGTTGGCTGCGTCCGGACGGCAACGGATTCCAAGGTGCACCAACCAAGGCCTATGTCCCGGCTGGCCAAAGCCGCACTCTCGTTCTGCCTCTACCGGAAGTCCCGGGAGTTCAGCGACTCCAACTGACCGGTGATCCGGCCCTTTTCGACAACACGGTCTATGTGGCCCCGGTTCCCGTGACGCGGGCACGCGTCTTGTACGTGGGCGCGGACGACACCGCGACGCCCCGCCAGCCGCAATTCTTCCTCCGCCGCGCCTTTCCGGAAGGCACCCGACCGGTGATCGATTGGACGGCACGGAAACCGGACGAACTGACCCCTGCCGAAGCCGCGGCGGCCAACGGACTCACCGTCGTCACTGCTCCCCTTCCCGCGACCACCACGCGCGCCCTACGAACCGGAGTGGACGCAGGCGGAACTGTGCTCTTTCTGGCGGGTTCGCCGGAAGCCGTCGCCAGTGTAGGGGAACTCGTAGGAACGCCCACGCTCGCCAGCCAAAAAGCTTCGGCCGCGGGAGGCGCCCTCCTGGGGGAGATCGACTTCCGACATCCGCTGTTCGCGCCCTTCGCCGATCCAAGGTTCAGCGACTTCACAAAGATCCGGCTCTGGAAGCATCAGCAAGTCGACTTCACCAGCCTGACCAACGCCCGGGTGCTCGCCCGACTCGACTCGGGGGATCCCGGACTGGTGGAAATCCCCCTCGGCCGCGGACGGGTGATTGTCATGCCCTGGGGATGGACTCCGGAAGACAGCCAGTGGGTGCTCTCTACAAAGTTCGTACCTTTCCTTTACGCTTTGTTGGAATACAGCGGAGCAGTTCCCACTGCGACGGTAGGTTCGTATCAGGTGGGCGATGACCTGCCTTTGCCCGACCTCTTGGGGAATAACCTTCGAATGCAACTTCCAGACGGCACCGAAGTCGCTCTGACTCCAGGCGCGACCAATTTTTCCGGAACCAGTCTGCCGGGCAGTTATCGGCTTCTGGGATCCTCCAGCCCAGTTCTGTGGGCGGTCAATTTGGAACCCTCCGAGAGCCGGACCCTGCCGACGGCGGCCGATGATCTGGAGCGCCTAGGAGCACCGCTGGCCCGCGACATTCCGGCGACCGCGGACACCCAGGCCCGAAATGAACACTTGAAGGCCGCCGAAGCGGAGGGGCAGCAGAAGTTGTGGCGTTGGATTTTGGGCGCCACGTTTCTGATCCTGATCTTGGAATCAGTGGCAGCGGGATGGTCCGCCCGTAAGAATCAAAGCAAGCTGCAGGAGGCAACCGCATGATCGAACAACTCCTCGAAGCGCGTCTGCGCCCAGTCTGGCAACGACGGTGGTGGCTCGACTTGGGCTGGCGCCTCGCCGGCTGCTGGGCCGGCGCCGCAGTCATCTCCGCCGCTGTGCTACTCCTGTCGCGCGCGCTTCGCCTGACTTCGCCGCTCACTTTGCCCCTGCTCGCGTTGGCCACCTTGGTCGCCACGGCCTTCGTCATTGTCCGCCAGCGACGACGCCGACCCGATCTGCTTCGGATCGCCCGAGAATTGGAATCCCGGGACGCTCAACTCGACGGTCGGCTGACCACCGCTCTGGAACAACGGCCCGGCAGCGAAGGTTCCCTGAACTTCCTGCAACATCGACTGATCGTCGAAGCCGTCGAAACCAGCTTCCGGCAAAACTGGCCGCAGGAGATCTCCTGGGCGCGCCTGGCCGGCGCCGGCGCCACCAGCGCGGCCGCGCTAATCCTCTGGCTGATCATCCTGGCCACTTTGCATGTCCCCCGCCCCGCCGGCGCCGTGGGACTCGTCGTTCGCGTGGCCGACCTCGAAGTCACTCCGGGAAATGTCGAGCTAGAGCGGGGTAATAGTCTGGTCGTTCTGGCCCGCTTTGGCGGATCGGTTCCGGCCGATGCCCGAATGATCGTCACGCCTCGTACTGGAACGCCGCAGACGATTCCCCTGACCCGGAGTCTGGGCGATCCAGTCTTCGGCGGAACCCTGCCGGAAGTGACGGATGACTTTACGTATCGGGTGGAGGCGGGTTCCCGGAAGTCCGAGGAATTCACGGTGAAGGTTTTTGAATTCCCCCGCCTGCAACGGGCCGATGCCGATCTCGAATATCCGCCCTACACCCGACTGGCGAACAAGCGCATCGAAGACACCCGGCGGGTCAGCGCGGTAGAAGGCACCACACTGGATCTAGGTTTGCAGCTCAACAAACCCGTCGTGAGCGCCCGGCTTAAACCCCGCGGAACGGCCAACGGCGTCTTGGACCTGAGCGGCTCCCCCGCGCAAGCCAGCGTGGCGTTGACCAACTTCGTGCTGGTGCAAGGCGGCACCTACGATCTGGAACTCATCGACAGCGACGGCCGAACCAACAAAACACCCGCGCAGTTTGTGTTCGATGTCGTGGTGAATCGGACTCCCGAACTTAAGTTCATTCAACCCCGCGGCGATCAACGCCCCTCAGCTCTGGAGGAACTCACCTTCGAAGGCTCCGTCTGGGATGACTTCGGAGTGCTCGCCTACGGATTCGCCTATGCCAACGGACCCGGCGAAGCGGTGGTGGTGACCCTCGGCACCAATGCGCCCGCCCAGGAGAAACGCACCTTCCGACACCCGCTGGCCCTCGAGAATCTCGGCGTGGCGCCAGATGACTTGATCTCCTGGTACCTGTGGGCCGATGACCTCGGACCCGATGGCCAGATTCGGCGAACGCAGAGCGACCTCTTCTTCGGGGAAGTTCGGCCCTTTGACGAAATCTTCCGCGAGAGTCAAAGCGGTGGTGGTGGCGGCGGGGGCGAACAGGGCAATCAGGATGGAAGTCCGACGTCCAAATTGGCCGAACTGCAGAAGAAAATTCTCAATGCCACCTGGAAGCTGGAACGGGAACGGTTGCGCGCCACTCCCGCAACGCACCTCAAGGATATCGAGGTGGTGAGGGATTCCCAGTCCGATGCGCTCGACCAAGCCAAGGAACAGGGCAACGGTGCTGCCGACCCTCGGGCAGAGGTCATGTGGGGTTCGGTACTCACTTCCATGGAGAAGGCGCTGACCCAACTGGTCGCCGCCACCAACAAGACCGTTTCCCTGCAAGCCTCCCTCATCGCGGAAACCGCCGCGTATCAGGCCCTGCTCAAACTGCGGGAACGGGAATTCCAAGTTTCCCGGAATCAGCGTCAGCAGGGCGGCGGCGGGGGCGGCGGTGAACAACAACGTCAGCGTCAACTCAGCGAACTCGACCTCACCGACGAAGCCAAACGCTACGAAACCCAACGCGAAGCCCAAACGCCCCAAGGTGCCGAGCGTCAGGAACAACTCCAGGTGCTCAGCCGCTTGAGCGAACTCGCGCGCCGCCAGGAGGATCTCAACGAACGGCTCAAGGAATTGCAGGCCCAGTTGCAGGAAGCCGACACCGAGAAGGAGCGCGAAGAGATTCGACGTCAACTCAAGCGCCTCCAGGAAGAACAACAGGAGATGCTGGCCGATGCCGACGAGTTGCAGCAACGACTCGATCGACCTGAAAACCAGTCCCGTTTCGCCGAGCAACGCAAACAACTGGAACAGACCCGGGACGAACTTCAGAAGGCTTCCGAAGCCGCCGCTCAAGGTGCCACCTCCCAAGCCCTGGCCTCCGGCACCCGCGCCCAGGAACAACTCCAGCAAATGCGCGAACAGGTGAAGCAGGAAAGCTCCAGTCAGTTTGCCGAAGATTTGCGCCAGATGCGCCAGGAAGCCCGCGAACTGACCCGTCAGCAGGAGCAAGTGCGTCAGGAGCTTGATGCCCTGCAGAACGAACAGAAACGTTCACTCTCCAATTCGTCCGCCCGCGAAGCCCTGGTGAAGCAATTGGAATCCCAGCAGTCACGTCTCACTAACTTGCTGGCCGATGTCACCCAGGTGTCCCAAGCCGCCGAAGCCAGCGAACCGATCGTGTCCCGCCAGTTGTACGACACGCTGCGCCAGATGAATCAGGCCGATGCCGGTCTGGTGAAACAGTTGCAGGAGGAACTCATCAACAAAGGCCAGATGACCCGCTCGCTCTATGATCGGCTCGAGGAATCGCAAGCCGCAGGCGAGGGACAGGCGCTCAGCGTGTTGCAGGATCTTGTTCAGGAGGGATTGCTGCCCCAGGCCGAAGCCGTTGACGAAAAAGCGCGCAAGACTCTGGCGCAACTCCAGCGCGGGGTGGAGAAGGCCGCCGAAAGTGTGCTCGGCGACGACACCCAAGCCTTGCAGCGCGCCCAACAGGAACTGGCTGAACTGACTTCACAGTTGGAGCGTGAACTGGCCCAAGCCGGCGGCCCAGGTTCCCGTCCCGGGACGGCGCCGGGCGGCCAACCCGGATCCACCAACGCCCCGACCGCCGGTGCGCCCTCCGGCCCAGAAGACCCGCAGACGCCCGGAGCGCCCGGCGCTCCGCAAACCGCCCAGACTTCCCCGACTCCCGGTTCCCCGGGCAATCCCTCCGACGGCGCTCCGGGACAAACTCCCGGGCAGTCTCCGGGACAAACGCCCGGCCAAGGCCAGAGCGGTCAGCCTGGTCAGGGTCAGCAACGCGGAGCCAGCGGCGCCGGTGGCGACACGGCCCAAGCATCCCAACCCGGCCGCTCCCCCGGCCAATCAGCTCAGCGGGGGCAACAAGTTCAGTCCGGTCAGAGAGGGCAATCCAGTCAGACCGGCGGACGCGGCACCGGCCCCGGCGACTTCGATCTGTCCGCCCTCGAATCGTTGGCGGGAAACAATACGAGTGGAGGCGGCGGCGGACGGGGAGGCTCCGGAGTTTTGACCAGCGAAGAATATGGTCCCTGGACCGATCGGCTGCGCGAGGTGGAGGACATGATTGACGATCCCGGGTTGCGCAGTCAGGTGGCCAATGCCCGGGAACGTGCCCGACTCGCCCGCCTGGAAGTGCGGCGTGATTTGAAGAAGCCGGACTGGGCCGTGGTGCGTCTCCAAGTGCTGCAACCGTTGGTGGAAGTCCAGCAGCAGATTAGTGAGGAACTGCGCCGCCGGGATCCAGGTGAATCCCTGGTGCCCATTGACCGCGATCCGGTGCCGTCGCGGTATGCCGAACTGGTGCGCCGGTACTACGAACAACTGGGCAAAGAATGAGTCCCCGCCGATCATTGCCCGACTCCGTTGAGCCGTCCCCCCTTCCGGCATGAGTTTCGCCTCCCTGACCTTTTCCACGAACCATCCCTACTGGCTGCTGGCCGGAGCGGCGCTGGTGGTCCTGGGAATCCTCTTCTGGGCCTATCGACCTGCACCCTCCCGGGGCATCGGCACTCTCTGCCTCGCCCTCAAGACCATTGCCCTGCTGGCCCTGGCGTTTTGCCTATTGGAACCCCTGTGGTCCGGTCAGCGGGCCGTCCCAGGTGCCAATCTGTTCGCGATCGTCGCCGACAATAGTCAGGGATTGCAGATTAAGGATACCGGGGAAACCACCAGCCGAGGTGAGCAACTGCGCGAACTACTAACCGTCCAACCCCGCAACTGGCAGGCCCGGCTGACCGACGATTTCGAACTTCGAAGGCATCAATTCGACCGCCGCCTCCAAGGGGTCCGCGACTTCGCCGGACTGAACTTCGAAGGCCGTTCCTCCGCGCTCGGCGAAACGCTCAAATCCCTGGAAGAACGCTACCGCGATCGTCCGCTGGCCGGGGTGCTCCTGTTCACCGATGGCAATGCCACCGACCTGCCCCGGGGTCTCACCGATCTGAAGAGACTCCCGCCGATTTACCCAGTGGTCGTCGGCAGTGCGAATGCGCCCGCCGACGTGGCGCTCCGGCAGGTTTCGGTTAGCCAATCCGCCTTCGAAGATGCGCCGGTGAACATCCAGGCCGAAGTCGCGGCGACGGGCGACACCTCCCGACGGCTGTTCGCCCGCTTGACCGATGAAGCCGGAAAGACCGTGAAGGAACAGGCCGTCGACGCGCCCCGGAATGGCCAATCAGCCAACACCCAATTGACCGTCCGTCCGGAAAAACCCGGCGTTTCGTTCTATCGGTTGGAGGTGGAACCCACCGGCGGCACGAATGCGCCGGAAGCCACCCTAGCGAACAACCGTCGGGTGATCGTGGCCGACCGGGGCCGGGAAATGTATCGCATCCTCTACGTGGCTGGCCGGCCCAATTGGGAATTCAAGTTCCTGAACCGTTCCGCGCAGGGCGATCCCCAGGTTCAACTGGTCGCCTTGATTCGCGTCGCCAAACGCGAGCCTAAGTTCGAGTTCCTCGGCCGGGTGGGCGAATCCAGCAATCCGCTCTTCCGCGGCTTCGGCGAACAGGCGCCAGAAGAGGTCGAACGATACGACCAACCCGTGCTCGTCCGTCTCAACACCCGGGATGAACTGGAACTGCGTTCCGGATTTCCCCGCACACCGGAGGAGTTGTACGGCTATGACGCCGTGATCGTGGACGACCTGGAAGCCGCCTTCTTCTCGCCCGATCAGGCGCTGCTGCTTCAGAAGTTCGTCTCCGAACGCGGCGGCGGATTCCTGATGCTGGGGGGCGCCGAGTCCTTTCAACAAGGCGGCTACCTCCGCACGCCCATCGGCGACATGTTGCCCGTCTACCTCGACCGGGCTCCTGCGCCGACCCCGGGAACCGAACGTACCTTCACGCTGGATCGCGAGGGTTGGCTCCAATCCTGGGCCCGGCTCCGCGACAATGAATCAGCCGAGAAATCCCGACTCGGCCAGATGCCACCGTTCGTCGTCTACAACCCCGTGCGGGAACCCAAGCCCGGCGCCAGCGTGATTGCCACCGTGACTTCCACCAACACGCCCACCGAAGCGCAACCAGCGCTGGTGACGCAACGCTTCGGACGCGGCCGAACCGGAGCGCTGCTGGTGGGCGACTTCTGGCGTTGGGGCATGAAGGGCGCGGAGGAGAAGACCGACATGGAGAAAGCCTGGCGCCAAATGCTCCGCTGGCTGGTCAGCGATGTTCCCAACCGCGTGGACCTGACCGTGGAACCCATTTCCGGAGACCCCAACGGCGCGGTGGAACTCCAAGTCCGCGTTCGCGACGCCAAGTTCCAGCCCGTGGACAACGCCACCGTCTCGGTCGTGGTGGAACCGGTCCTGACCGACGCCACCGCCGGTTCCGTCACCAACGCCCTTCGCCTCACCGCCGAGCCGGCGCTCAACGAAGCCGGACTCTACAAGCTCAGCTACGTCCCGCGGCTCACCGGCGGCTTTCGCGCGACGGCTTGGGCTACCAATGCCACGGGCGCGCTCGAGGGACGGGCGGAGGCCGGTTGGAGTACCGATCTCGCCGCCGAGGAATTCCGCTCTTTGACGCCCAACGTCGCGCTGCTGGAGAAACTCGCCCAGGACACCGGCGGCGAACTGGTCCGACCGGATCAATTGGATGCCCTGGTGAATCGGCTTCCGCAGAAAGCAGCGCCCGTCATGGAACCTTGGACGCGTCCCGCTTGGCAGACTCCCTGGCTGTTCGCCCTCGCCCTTGGCTGTCTGCTGGGGGAATGGGGCGTACGCCGTTGGAAAGGAATGCCATGAGGTGGATCGCTCCGTGTTTCGTCCGGGTTTGTCTCGGGGTTTGGCTGCTGACCAGCGCTGCCCTCGCCAGCACCAATCGCAGCGAACCACCCACCCTGCTCCTCGTCATCGGAGCCCCCGGGGAACCGCAGTACCAGACGAACTTCCTCGACCAAGCCGCAGGTTGGACTGCCGCCGCTCAGCGTCAGGGAGCCCGAGTCCTCTCCGTCGGACTCACTCCGGAATCAGGTCGAGAAGATCGAACCCAGCTGGAACAACTGCTAACCGCGGAAACCAACCAAGTTTCGCCTCTGTGGCTCGTTCTCATTGGCCACGGCACGTTCGATGGCAAGGAAGCCCGCTTCAACGCCCGGGGCCCCGACTTCAGCGCCTCGGAACTGGCCAGCTGGCTCGCTCCGCTGAGCCGGCCGCTGATCATCATTAACACCACCTCCAGCAGCGCTCCCTTCCTCCAAAAATTGTCGCGCACCAATCGGATCGTCCTCACCGCCACACGCAGTGGAAATGAGCAGAATGTCACCCGCCTCGGTTCCGCCTTGAGTCAGGCTTTGGTGGATCCTGAAGCAGACTTGGATTCCGATCAGCAAACCTCCCTGTTGGAAGCCTTCCTCGCCGCCTCCCAACGCGTGGCGGAGTCTTACAAGGCGGAGGGGCGCTTGCTGACCGAACATGCCCTACTGGATGACAACGGGGACGGTCTGGGAACCCCGCCCGAATGGTACCGCGGCCTGCGCCCGATCAAGCAACCCAAGGCCGGGAAAACCATCGACGGACGCCAGGCGCATCAGGTGTATCTCCTACCCAGCCCGGCGGAACTGGCGCTTCCGACCGAAGTCCGCGCCCAACGCGACGCCCTGGAACGCGAGATTAACCGCTTGCGCGATCGGAAGACCACCCTGAGCGAGACCGCGTACTACGCCGAACTGGAAGCGCTGCTTTTGAAGCTGGCGATCCTCTATCGCGACGCGGAATCCGCCAGCCGCTGAGTCACCGTCTCCCGTTTCCACGGCGGGATTCCCCCAGCGGGACCCGAGTGGGCGGAGGATCCTCCAAACTCTTTAGTTTAACCCAAGGATCGTGGCCGCCTTTTTGCTGTGCGGAAGGCAAGTACGCATTTGCCTTCGACTGCCGGCTCATGGATCGACCCAATCCAACCGAACGACTCACTGCGGCGTCTGCTTTCGATCAGCCTCCAGCTGATTTTAGCCAACACGCACATTCCTGCACAGACGAGCTCTGCCGGGGTTGCGGTCTTGGGCTGCCCCAAGAGCAACGAGGATCGGCAATCCAACCCGCGGTTGCCGGGGATCCCGTCAACCTGGGTCGGTCATGGCCGACCAGTCGGGAGTCTGACTCTTCTTCAGAGGCCACCGACCGCATCACCACTCCCTTACTCCGGCAGGTTCCCCAAAACCGGTGGGAGACCGTTTCCTGGGTTCGGGCGATTCATGAGTTTGTCAGCCGGATGAAGTCCCTTCAGGCCCGCTACGGTCCCGACAGCATTGCCGTGCTCAACCCCGGCCGGATCTTCACCGAGGAACTGGCGCTACTCGGATCACTCTTCAAGTTCGGCATGGGAGGACGCCACGGGGATATCGTGGCTGGCCCCTGCCCGGAGACCGGGAGCCATTCCGTCTCCCGATCGTGTACCGCCAACCGGTCGCACCCGTTTGCCAACACCACCTCCCTCCTTGGCGGACGGGATTTCGCGCGGCCCGAACATCGGGAAGCCGTGGCGCGTATTCTCGGGATTCCGGTTCAACGAATTCCCCAAGAGAACTCCTGGGCGCAGGACCGGATCCTGGAAGGAATCGGCAACGGCACCATTCGCGGCCTGTGGATCGTGGCCACCAATACCTTCTCCTCATGGATCCGGCACTGGGCCTTGAATTTAGGGGCTGAAAAGCTGGACTTCCTGGTGGTGCAGGACCGTTACGCTGCCCCGGATCTCACGCGTCGGGCACATTTGGTTTTGCCCTCGGCCGGTTGGGGGGAAAAGGAAGGGACTCTGATCAGCTCCCCGCACCATATCGCCGTGGTCAAAAAGGTTCGGCGCGCTCCTGGCGACTCCCTGAGTGACTTCGACATCTTCAAACTCATTGCCTCCGGTTGGGGCTGTAGCGATCTGTTTCGAAAGTGGCAGTCACCCGAATCCGTTTTTCAGATTCTCAAACGTCTCAGTGCCGGACAGACCTGCGATCTGACGGGCATTCGCGACTATCGCCACTTGGACGAAGCGGGCGGAATTCAATGGCCCTACTCCAGTGCCGATGCCGAGGCGGAGGACCAGCGAGCCGACCGGACCTTGACCCCATCCTCAACGACGCGGCGACCCGCAGAGACCGGCGAACCCAAGAATTTTTGGTTTTCCCCGGTAAATTCACCTTCCGGCTTTTGACAGACAACCGGTGCCGGAGCGACAGTCAAAGACTGGACCGGACGGTTCCAGCGCAAGTTCTCGACGTATGAAATCACTCTCTCTCTGCACCCTGGCGCTCGGCCTCGCGGCGGCGCTTACGCAATTGGCTGCCGACAGCTTGACCGAACTGTGGAAGATCGCGCCTGACGAGCGGGCGTATGTCACCACCGGCAATACGGAACGCGGCATCGCCCTCAATCCCGCCAACGGCAACGTCCTGTTGCTGGGCCGGGCCGGAGGGCCGCAGATCTATGTGTTGAACGGAGAGGACGGCAATGACGGGTCCGCCGAACTGGGGATTCCCAAAACCCTGCTGCAGACCGATCTCAACGGCGAATCGATCATTTCGGGCGGAACCTTCCCGCTGAACTTGGTCGGCGCGGCCGCCGATGGAGCCGTCTACGCCGCGAATCTTCAAACCGCCACGCCGCCGAACTTCCGAGTCTATCGTTGGGCCAATGATGGCCTGGAGACTCCGGTGTCGCTCGCCTTCGGTGGGGATCTCTTGGAAGGCATCACCGATCCGGGAACGGCTCAGGACATCCGGTTTGGCGACAACTTCGCGGTTCGCGGATCCGGAGTGGGCACACAGTTCATCGTATCCTCCCGCAACGGCAAGTATCTGGTTCTCTTCACCACCACTGACGGCGAGACCTTTACCCCAACGGCCTTTACGACGGACGCCCTTGGCAAGATTGGAACGGGCATCACGTTCGGCGACGGGAACACCGTCTGGGCCAAGGTGAATGGCCAACCCTTGGTCCAACTCGAATGGAACCTCACCACCAAGCAGGCGCGCATCATTCGCACTGTCGCTGGAACTCTGATCCCGCTGAACGTCGTGGGAATCTCCTACGATCCGACCACCAAACGTCTGGCTACGGTTGACTACACGACCCATTCGCTGGCCGTGTATGACCTGAGTGACCCGGCCAATCCGCTTCGACTGGGCGACCCGCTGCCCTTCGCCACCGCCAACGCCAATGCCAATGGCACCGCCGCCGCCGGACTGTTGGGAGACCGTGCGGTCGGACTCGATACCAACAACGGACCGCTGGCAGCCAAGGTGGAGAAATCGGTAGTCGCCGACCCTCCGGTCATCGGAACCGAACCGGCCTCCGCCACCGTTTACGCGACCGCCAACTTCACGTTCGCCGTGGCGGTTCAGGGAACCCCGCCTCTGTCGTTTCAATGGTTCTTCCAGGACGCACCGATTTCCGGCCAAACATCGGCGCAGCTCACGTTGAATTCAGTCACCGCCGCGAACGGCGGGGGCTATTCGGTGGTCGTCACCAATTCGGCGGGCGCAGTCACCAGCCGGGTAGCCACCCTCACCGTGAAGCTTCCGGTATCCTCCACCATCCTGACGCCGCTTTGGACTCTGCCACCCGGTAGCCGACCCTATCTGGGCGAGGACAACAGTCAGCGAGGTCTGGCCGCCAATCCCGTGAACGGCAATGTGCTTTTGGTCTCGCGGACCGGCTCCAACCAAGTCGTGGTTTTGGACGGAGTAACCGGAGCCGAGAAACACAAGTTGCGGATGACCCTGGAAGACGAGACCGCCATCAGCGGCGGCACCTTTGCCGTCAACTTGGTCGGCGTCGCCGACGACGGAGCAGTTTACGTGGGCAACCTCACCACTGACGGCAGCACCAGTCCGTTCCGACTTTATCGCTGGGCCAACGATTCCGCCGAAGCCATTCCGACGATGATCACCGACATCCCGGAACTGGCGATTCCCGAGCGCTGGGGTGACACCTTGTCCGTCCGTGGCTCCGGCAACGCGACCCAGGTAGCTCTGGCTTCCCGCAACGGATCCGTCTTCGCCCTGCTCAACCTGACTGAAAACGGTACTGGGGTGACCGCCAAAGTGTTCACTCCGACCGACGTGGCCGCCGGCGACCTCGGTTTGGGATTGGCCTTTGGATCTGGCAACACGCTTTGGGCCACCGCCAATGGCCGGCCCCTGAATCACCTCAGCTTCGACTTCGACGCCGGCACGGCCGCCTTGGTGAAGGCCTATCCCAACGCCCAGGTCACTACTGCCGTGGGTCCGCTGGGAGTCTCCGTGGCCGACAATTTCCTGGCGGGAATCGCCTTTGAGATTCCCGACAACGTACAACTCTTCAACGTGGCGGACCTCGAGAATCTGCCGCTGGTGGATCAGGAACTGATTCCGCTCGACCGGGCCAACATCAATGGCACCGGCGCCGCGAGCTTCGGGACTGGCCGGTTGTTTGTGTTGAACACCAACAATGGGATCAACGCCTACACGGTGAACTCCACTCCCGTGGGCCCGGCCACCTTGGGAATCCCCGCCGTGGACGGCAACCAAGTCATCCTGCCGCTTTCCGGCACGCCTGGAGCCACCTATTCGGTGCGCCGCTCCTCGGCCTTGGGCGGCCCATTCACCAGCGTTCAATCGGTCACCATTCCGGCCAGCGGAAACACCTCTCTGACGCTTCCCGTCACCGAGTCGACCAGCTTCTTCCAAGCTGAACCGGCCACCGCCGGCAGCCAGCCTTAAACGCGGATGGACCAGAGCCTGTACTCCCCTCGGAACACGGATCGGCGGGCGAGCGCGTCTCACCGCCGGTCCGGCTCGTCCGGGGGCTTCACCCTGATTGAACTGCTGGTCGTTATCGCCATCATCGCGATCCTGGCGGGCATGCTCTTACCCGCCCTCTCCAACGCCAAGACCAAGGCCCAGGGCATCGCCTGCCTGAACAACCTCAAACAGCTCACCTTGGCGTGGCAGATGTATGCCGAGGACAACCGGGGAGTGCTCGCGCCAAACGAAGCCAGTGGCGAAAACAGTCTGCCTGGGTCCTGGATCCAAGGGGATGCCAAGACCGAAACCACGCCTCGCAATCTGGAGCTCGGTTGCCTGTATCCCTACAACAAGTCCATCGGCATTTATCATTGCCCGGCCGATCGTTCCAAAGTTCGCGGCAAGCCCAACCTGACCCGCTTTCGTAGCGTCTCGATGGGAACCGGACTGGCGCACTACAACCCCGAAAAGATTCCGCGCCCCATCTATCGGCAGGATCAAATTCTGGATCCAGCGCCGTCCTTGGCGTCCGTATTTTTGGATGAAGATCCCTGGAGCATTCAGAACGGGGCTCTGGGAATTGAGCCGCGGGGCACGGGTGTCGCCCAATTCTGGAATCTACCTGCTGTTCGCCACAACCGGGGAGGCGTCTTGTCGTTTGCTGATGGCCATGCCGAGCTTTGGAAATGGGTCGGTCCGCGAATTTTCGAAGCCTCCCGGGAAATCGAGAAGAACTACAAGGCCTCTCCGGATAGCTACAGCGCCGCCGCCCGCACCACCGCCGCCGACCGGGATCTGATTCGCCTCCAAGAGACTGTGCCGGCCCGAAGCCGCTGAGGAGCGGGTCCGTGGGGCAATTCCCCCATTCGAGGACCAGGCCAAGGCGAAACTAGGCTCCGCCGGGGGACCAGGTTAAATCCGCGTTCGCCGCCGGAAACCACTTGACCAGGTCCGCCTCGCCCGACGGAAATGTGGAGAGTCGTTTTCCCGCCGCCCACCTATGAAATTAACTTCGCTCGCTCTGTTGGCCGCTCTCTCCGCCCCCGCTGTCACCCTGGCCCAAGTGACGTTGGCTCCCTTGTCCACCTTCGGTGGCGGGGACGGCTGGCTCTCTCCCGGCGAAGGGGGATACACCTTCCTGGGAACCGGTAATCTCGAGCGCGGACTGGCCTTCGGTAACAACCATCTCTACCTCGTTTCCCGAGCCGGAGGTAACAACGTTCGCATCCTCGACTCGGCCACCGGATCCGACTTGGGCGGCCTCAACGTGACCGGTATCACGGGTGGAACGTTTGCCGTTAACATGGCGGGAGTCGGAGGCGACGGAGCTATCTATGTCGGCAATCTCACCACCTCCGCTGCCACCGCCTTCAAGGTCTATCGTTGGGCTGATGAATCCGCCGCACCCACGGTGGCCTACGAGTTAAACCCCGGTCTGCCCCGGATCGGCGACTCGTTCGCCGTGACCGGCAGTGGTGCCGGTACCGTCATTGCCGCCAGCGGTACCGGATCCTCCGGATTCGCCACCTACAGCAACGGCACGGGGACCGCCGTGGCGGTTCCTGGGACCGCCGCCGGCGACTACCGACTCTCCCTGAGCCTCATTGATTCCGATTCCCTCGTCGGCACCCAGGGGGGGACCTGGAAGTTTACCGACTTTAGTGGCGCAACGGGCACTTTGCTGAACAGCGTCGCCACTACGTCGGCCAGCGAACGACTTCTCGCCTACTCCGTCGTGGGTGGTTTCCCGCTCCTGGCCACCACTGACACTGTCTCTTCGTTGGTTCGAATTTATGACGTGAGCAATCCCGCCAGTCCGCAACTGCTGGCTTCCGCCAACAACACCTCGGGAACCCTAGCCGCCAATGGCAACGGTGTCGGTTCCATGGCTTGGGGGAACATCAGCGGCAATTCGGCCACTCTTTACGCGATGAGCGCCAATCAGGGCATTCAGGCGTTTACCGTAACGGTCGTTCCCGAGCCTCAGGTTTATGCCCTCGCGGCTCTTGGCCTCGGCGCGCTCTGGTTCTTCCGCCGCCGCTGATCAACCAGGGTTCCGATTCACCCGATCCGGTTTACCGGATCGGGTTTTTCTTTGTTCATCCATGGGTTGGCTCGGTTACTCCCCGGCTCGCCGCGTCTGCCACTTCCTATTCAGCTCCGCCGCGGCTTCCAACTGCCCACTTCGCGCATTGGTCACGGTAACACTCCAGTCGGAAGCCTGACCTTCAAAGTCAAAGACCCACAACGCCGCCAGATCGACCTGTTCCCGCGTCAACTGATCGACCAACGCCGCCCACTTCCGCTGATTCTCCGGTCCCCAATCCCCCGGCACGCCAAACTCACCGACAAAGAGTGGCTTCTTCAGTCGCCGGGCCGTGGTCACCGCCCAGGGAAGGACCTGGGAGTCCGACTCTGCGTACAACCGACCGCTGAGGGTATTCACCGGGTCCGGATTGTCCCCGGCCAGCATCGCCGACCATTGCTCCTCGGAGTCCCGCTTCCAGGACCGCTCCGACTGTTGATGCCAAGCCGTTGGCCGGGGAAAGGCGTGACCGCTCAAGATGGCCCGGTCCGGATCGTGCCGGCGCACTTCCCGGGCGAATTCCCGAACCGCCGTGCGCATGTGCTCGTGGGTGATCTCATCGCGGGCGGTTCGGATCGCAGGCGTTCCCAACGCCGGCACCACGGGCGGACGATGGTCAGCGGCGTTGGGAAGGTCCGCCGGAAGATTGTGCTCATTACCAAACTCCCAGGCCCAGACTGCGGGCGACGCTCGATATCGTAGAACCACTTCACGGGTGTACTGCCGCATCAAGTCGCAGGTCCGGCTGCGGGGATCTCCCCAAGCGCTGTGGGGTTCGCCCACCAGGTCCGGAATCGTCGGACCATGCCAGAACAGCGAAGGAATCAGCCCGATCCGCAGCCGTTCGGCCGCCTGCACCACCCGATCCAACCGCGCGAAGTAATCTGTCCGATTGGTCTGATACAACCCCCAATGGATCGGCCAATAGCCTCCGGCCGAAAAACGGGCAAACGGAATGCCCTTTTCCGCGAGCTGCGCCAGTCCAACCTCCGGCGGAACTGCCGTCGAGGCCTCGAGGCTGCGGACAAACAAGTCGTAGTAGTTGACGCCCACGCCGCGAAACGGCCGGCCAGCCAAGACCCAACGGCCGTCAGCACTCACCCGCAGTCCGGGAGCATCGGCCGCCCCAAGGCGCGCCATAAATGCAGTCAGCATCAGGCCAATCACCCAGGCGAACCGGGGAAGAATTCTTTGGGGTGAGACGTGATTCATGATTGGATCGCCGATCCATCCTACGGCGGCCCCGACTGGGCAAGGTTGAACTCGGATTCGACGCCGGGAGTTCACCTGGCCGATCATCTTGCGACTGGTCGCTGACGACCCTGCGTCGCATGCTGCCGCCGCCTTGGCCGCAAAGTTCACCTTCCAGTGCACCAGCGATGACCGTCGGCGTCCCCTTCCGCACAAAATCTTGTTCGGGCTGGGCGTCAATGAGACGGCCCGGCACATCATGCTCAAATTTCTGGGCTGGGTGCTGTTCTACCGGTACCGTTTGGCGGTGGAAACGGACGTGCAGAACGATGCCATCCCGTTTGTGCCCGACTTATGTCAGCTCGGCTACGACATGCGACCTCTCCTGTGGGTCGAGTGCGGGGAATGCAGCGTCGGCAAATTGCACAAACTCGCCGTCAAATGTCCCGAAGCGGAACTCTGGGTCATCAAGGGCTCGCCCGGGGAAGTCCAAACCCTTCTCCGCGGCATGGCGAAGGAGGAGTTACGGCGGGACCGCTACTCCCTACTCGCCCTGGACCCCGAAGTTTTTGAGGAACTGGTGTCTCTGTGCCGCGAACGCAATCAGTTCCACCTCCACCGGGCCGACTTCGAGGAACGCCACCTGCAATTTGAATTCAACGAGCTCTGGTTCGATACCACCTTTGAGGTGTACCGTTTCTGACGTCGGAAGCAGGTCTCCGGAACCGGCGGGAGGCGGGAAAAATCCTCACCAACCGCCCCGAATTGAAAACAGGGCTTGCACTCATTGGCCGGCCTCGTCACTTTCCGCGTTCCTTTTCAGGGAAAACGCCGGTGTTTGACCGGCCCGAAATCATACGCTTATGGCAGTCAAAATTCGATTGAAGCGCGTTGGCGCCAAGAACAGCCCGGTCTTCCGGGTGGTCGTGGCCGACGGCCGCAGTCCGCGCGACGGCAAGTTCCTCGAAGAAATCGGGACCTATCAGCCGCTCAAGAAGGGCGAAAACGTCCAATTGAACCTCGACCGGGTGAATTACTGGGTCGGCGTCGGCGCCCAGCCGAGCGACACCGTCGCGAGCATGATTCGCAAGGCGGTCCGCAATGCCCCGGCTCCGGTCACCGCCTAAACACTTTTCGCACGGGTATGCAGGCCTTCATCGAGTTCGTGGCGAAGCGCCTAGTCAACCATCCCGAAGAAGTCCGGGTGGATTCCGATGACCGCAATGGGTTGACCGCCTACCGACTTCATCTCGCCCCTGGCGAAGCCGGCAAGATTATCGGCCGCCGCGGGACCACCATTCAGGCCATCCGGTCGGTGATGCAGGTGGGCGCTCAGAAAAAGGGCGTCCGCTGCACCCTCGATCTGGCGGATGAATGAAACCACGGCCCGCGCGGGCAGACAGGACCGCGCCTTGCCGATGAAGATTGATGTACTGACCCTGTTTCCCGGGATGTTTTCGGGGCCGCTGGATGAAAGCATCCTCAAGCGCGCCCGACAGTCCGGGATTCTGGACTTAAAGATCCACGATTTGCGGGATTGGACCCATGACCGTCATCGGACGGTGGACGATTCCCCCTACGGCGGGGGACCCGGTATGGTCCTGAAGCCCGAACCGCTCTTTGAAGCCGTCGAAGCCCTTAAGGCGCGCGAACAGGAGACCCGAGTCATCCTGACCGCTCCCAGTGGTCGTCTGTTCAGTCAGGCGATCGCCCGGGAGTTGGCCGCCGTCCCGAATCTGCTGCTCATCTGCGGCAGTTACGAAGGCTACGACGAACGGGTGCGGGAACATCTGGTGGATGATGTGCTGAGTATCGGGGACTATGTCCTCACCAACGGCAATCTGCCGGCGATGGTGATCATCGACACCGTCACGCGGTTGCTCCCGGGAGCGCTGGGTGACGAATCCAGTCCGCTGGATGAATCGTTCAGCCACGGGCTGCTCGAGTATCCGCACTACACCCGTCCGGCCGAGTTTCGCGGCTGGAAGGTGCCTGACGTGCTGTTGTCAGGAAACCACGCCGCCATTGAACACTGGCGGAAGGCGCAGGCGGTCAAACGGACCGTGGAGCGCCGACCCGATTTATGGGACGAGCTGCGGTGGGCTCGACCCAAGCGAAAAGTTTCTTAGGAAGAGGAGTCTGCCATGAACAAAGGTGCATTGTTTGACAAGATTGAGGCCGAGCAATTCCGCAAGGAGCCGGCTAAGTTTAACGTGGGCGACAGCGTCCGCGTTCACTCGAAAGTCGTCGAAGGAGACAAAGAGCGAATCCAGGTGTTCGCCGGCGTCGTTATTGGTGTCAAAGGCCGCGGCCTGAACCAAACCTTCACCGTCCGCCGCATCAGCTACGGCGAAGGTGTGGAACGAGTTTTTCCGACCCACTCTCCCCGCGTGGAGAAGGTCGAAGTCGAACGCGCTGGCAAGGTCCGCCGGGCCAAGTTGACCTACCTGCGCGGCCGTATTGGCAAGGGCGCCATGGCGGTCAAAGACAAAGACATTTCGGGATCCGGCAAGTAATTGCCGGGCGCCGAGGAGGAAAACGGGGCGGGGAGAGCACCCTGCCCCGTTTTTTCATGCTCACCTGCTCCGACTCACCCGGGCGATCAGCGCTTCCACGCCATCACCCCTCCCCGAGCCGCTCCGCCCGGAAACTCGCGGAAGTCCCCGAAACCCGCCTCGGTCAGCAGTTCTTCCATTTCCCCAACTCCGTAGCAGCGACCTTGGGTCGCATGCATCAGCATCACGGAATACTCCGCCACGTGCAGCGGACCGGCCTTGTCCCGATCTAGGAAGGCATCATGGATCAACACCGCCCCACCCGCCGGTAACGCCGCCCACGACCGCGCCAACAGTTCCCGCACGATCGGAACGTCCCAGTCGTGCAGGACGTTGGAAAACAGGTGCAGATCCGACCCCTCCGGAAATTCCCCCTGCAACATGTCCCCGGCCACCACCGTTACCCGATCGGAAAAGCCCCGCTGCTGAATGGCCGCCGCACAGATCCGGTCCACCGGTGGCTTCTCCAGGACCGTTGCCTTCAGCTGCGGAAAGTGCGCACAGAGCGAACAGGCATAAATCCCGGAGCCGCCGGCGATATCCAACAAGGATCGAAATGACTCCAGCGGCAGGTGCGACGCCAGCGCCTGAGCCAGGAATACTCCCCGACAATCCATCGCGGCGGTAAACGACTGGGCAAAGCCCGGCTGTTCCATCGCCCGATGCCAATCCAGTTGATCCGTCTGGCTACCCCAGTTGGCCGGTCGATCCGTCCGCAAGACCCGCAGCAGATCCGCCGCCACCGGCCGATCCTTGAGCGACGCATAGTACGGCCCAAGGTACCACGGCGAGCCCTGCACCAAGTGTTCCCGAGCCACCGGCGTCACCCCATACCGCCCCTCCTTCAGCTCGAGCAATCCCATCGCGCGAAACAACGTGAGCATCACATCCGTCGGCCGGGCGGTCAGACCATGCCGCCGGGCTATCCCAGCGGCGTCGGTTGGCTCCGCCGCCAGACCGCTGAACAAGTCCAGTTGGATCAGCCCAACGATCAGCAGGTCTTCCGCATACAACGCGTCGCGATAACGGTAGAGTGTGGTGGGATCGGTCGCCGGCGCCTGCGTCAGGGGAGTCATGCCGGACAACGTACCGGAGGAACCGAACTCCTAGCAACGATCCCGCTCAGCTCTCCATGAACCGCCGTAGCCGCGGACGGAAGGACGCGCCATCTGAATTCCCACCGCCCAACCCGCAAACTCGGCATGGAGTCCTGGTGACCGGACAGCGCCTCATTCCCGCGTCGGTTCATGGCGTTAACTCGCGTCCGTTTTGGAGGTTTTCCCTACCCACAAACCAGTTGAGAGTTGAAAGGAGCCAAAACCGAGGAAACGGATGTGCCTTGGGGCCAAGAACCGGGTAGGGCTAGTAGTGCGGGATTCATCCCGTCCCCCCAGCGCCGATTCACCCCCAGGGGCCGCCTGAAGGCGGTACTACGAACAAGGGGCGGTTCATGGGTATTTGAGAAACAAGCAGGCTCCCGCGCTTACCGCTTACCGCTTCCCCCTTCCGACCTCTCAGCTCTCAGCTCTCAGCTCTCAGCTTTCCGCAATCACAGCCCCTCCGGCCAGGGACCGGCGGTACGCTCCCACAGCCAGCGGTAATCGGGATTGTCCCAAGCCATCCAACCCACCACTTCGGCCTCCGCCCAGGTCCGCACCGAGGGACCCGTCCGGGGGTCCTTCCATCGATGCAGCTCCCCATGACCATCGGCAAAACTGAGCGCGCCCGTTCCCCCGTGCCGCCGAGCGGGCCAGTGCGCCGGCCAGTACGACTTCGGTCCATCGGTCCAGCGAAACTGAAACGCACTGTTCTTGATCGTCAGCTCATGCTCATCAATGAACACGTAGGTCTCCGCGGGAGACTTCCGGGCGAAATCTCCCCACTTCACGAAGGCATTCGGATCATACTGGTCCACCACCCCGTTTCGCATGCCCACCCCGTTTCCGCACACAATCGACTGGTTCATGGTGTAACTCCGCACCCGCCGCGGCCCGCGCCGTTTCTCCAGGAAATACCGGCTGTCATCCCCGGGACAATGAAAGATCTCGGCTGCCTTCAGGTACGGACCCAGATGCCCCGGCCCCGGCGCCAACAACAAGGCACTATTGGTCAAATCGGAAAGCTCCCTAGCGTACCACGGAGACATGATGCCGTTCACCCAGCGGGCCTGCTCCGGCATGATGATGTTGATCTCCGACGGGGTCAGCCAGCCCTCGTGGTCATCGGCGTACAAATGGAAGGCAATCTGCAACTGTCGGAGATTATTGAGACAGCCAATCCCCCACGCCTTCTGACGCGCCCGAGTCAGCGCGGGCAACAGCAGACCCGCCAGAATCGCAATCACCGCGATGACCACCAGCAGCTCAATCAAGGAAAAGCCCCGCCTGGAGCGGACCGCGCACCCGTAGTCCCGGCCAGACGTTCGGCCGGAAGGATTTCTCTCCGGCTGCTCCCCGACTGGTGTTTCCCGATTCATGGAAGGTGGCTACGGCTTACGGAGCCGGAAGTAACGCTGCGGCTCGCCCTCGGCCGGCAGGGGGACATCCACTCCGGCTCCACCGGTGGGGTAGTACTCCCACTGAATCGGAGGAGCCAGGTTTGTGGAGCTTTCCAGAGTCCAGGCGCTCACCGCCTGGGGCCAACTCAGCCGAAGCACCGGCTGGTCCGACTCATTCTTCACCACTGCTCCCGCCAGCGGAATCGCCGGCGGCAGTCCTGCCTGGATCGGTTGGTCAGGGACCGGATTCCAATCCCACGCATCCAACGTGAAGGGCCGAGGAAACAAGGTGTCGGGCCGACTGAACTTCAACCAACCGTAGTGCCGTCCATCCTCCAAATCGGCCCGAAAGCCGATCAGAAATGATGTTTTGTTGGTGAAAAACGGCTCCGGCAAGAAACCGCTAAAGTCCTTGTAAAACCAAACGGGAAACACCTCTTGTTGCGTGAACGTATTCAGCTGCAAAATGTCACTCCACGTCTGGTAGACTGGACTCTGCACCCCCACGTTCTCCGCCATTTTAAACGGCGTAACTGATCCACTTGCTCGAACAAGCTTCGCGCCAAGACTTGGCCGGATCTGATAGTTGACATCGTATATGACATCGTATATCCCAATAGATACCTGAGACACATTAACCCGATATTCCAGTTTAACCTCCGATTCCAAGTCGAACTTCACTGATCCTAGCAACGCCGATTGAACAACCGGAGGAACAGGAAGATCGATGGGTTCTGCGGCCCAACTCGAGCCGGGTAGCGCTACGAGAAAACATGCCCCTAAAGATGCCAGCGCCCATTGGCGCACAAACCCATGCTTTCGTCGGGTTGCCATGATGTTTGAGGCTACGGCTTACGGAGCCGGAAATAGCGCTGGGGCTCGCCTTCCGAGGTGAGCGGCACATCCACTCCAGGTCCACCGGTGGGGTAGTACTCCCATTGGATGGGAGGAGCGAGGTTCGTGGTGCTTTCCAGCGTCCAAGCACTCACCGCTTGGGGCCAGCTCAGCCGAAGCACCGGCTGTTCCGACTCGTTCTTCGCCACTACTCCCGACAGCGGAATCTGCGGCGGCAGTCCCGCCGGGATGGGTTGGTCCGGCACCGGATTCCAATCCCACGCATCCAACGTGAAGGGCCGGGCAAATAGCGTATCGGGCCGACTAAACTTAAGCCATCCGTAGTGCCGTCCGTCTTCCAGATCGGAACGGAAACCGATGAGCATGGAAGTCCTGTTCGTGAAAAAGCGGTGCGGAAGAGCGAATGCCAGATCGCGGTAGAACCAAGTTGGAAAGACCTCTTGTTGGCGGAAGGTTA
>JAFLEF010000046.1 GCA_017309115.1 Verrucomicrobiota bacterium
GAAGGGAAGAAGACGAAATTCGAAGAAGGAAGAAGAGCCTTCTGAGGAATGGTTCGAAGAAGAAGCTTCGGAAGGAGACGGAATTTCAAACCGCCAGGATCTCACCAGTTTCGAACCGCCGCTGACAGGCAGCCGTTCTGGAAATCTTGGCTTTGGCGTATTACCATGCTGTTTCAATGCTTTCCCCAAAGCGTAAAGGGCGGGGGCCGTTGGTTGAATCGTTGATTCACTTGCCAATCGTCTCGGCTAACTCCGTAGTGCCAATGTCCAATTTTCCGCTGATCAGCAGGTGGAGGATATCCGGAAGAATTGCTACTCATGCCGCCTTGTTCTCGGCCAGCAGCTTCTTCGCTTCGGGGACAAAGGCACCATTGGGGTTCAACGAAATGGCCTTTTCGAGGGCGGCGCGGGATTCGGGGATTTGTTTGAGTCGAAGGTAGGTTAGGCCGAGCTGGAATTGGAGTTCCGCATCTTTGGTCTGAGTCTTTGCCACTTCACCATAGAGTTGGGCGGCATAGCGGTAGTCGCCTTTACGGTACGCCAGGTTGCCCAGGGTTCTGGCCAGGGCCTCATCCTTAGGCAGCGCCGTCCGGGCCTTGGTGGCGAATTCGTAAGCCTTGGTGTCGTTGTTCAGGCGTTCGCCATAGAGAATCGCCAACTGACGGGTGGAGGGAACAAAGGTGGGGAATCGTTGGAGCAAGCGCTCGTGGGCATCTTTGGCCTCGGCGTATTTGCCCTGTTGTTCCAAGCCCATGGCTAGGGCGTATAGGGCGGGGCCGTTGGTCGACTCGACCTTCAGGACGCCTTCGATCCAGGGCAGATTCTTCGCGGCATCCGAGGGATTCTGGGCCGCAAGGATCAGACGGGTAAACGCGGCGGCCTCGTTGGTTTCGCCGGCCGGTAGACCAATCCGGATCGCTTGGCCCATCAAATCAACGGCCTCCTTGAGGCGTCCACTGCCGAAAGCCGCTAGGGCCCAATCTGCATAGACCGAAGATTGATTGGTTTGTTGCCGGGCGCTGCTTTGGAGCAGTCCAAAGGCGGTCGCAGCATCACCCTTCTGTAGGGCAAGGCGGCCCAGAGTCTGGCTCACCAATGGATCGTTGGGTGCCAATCGTTGACCGGCGCGGGCCAGTTCATTGGCGCGGGTGGGGTTTCGGTCCACTTCGAGCAAGGCCAGTCGCGAGACGACTTCGGGCGCCTGGGGGTTCACCTTGTAGGCGGCTTCCAGGGTCTCGCGAGTCTTAACAAGATTTCCGCTGGCTTCGTAGGCTGACGCCAGGCGCAACAAGGACAGCAAGTCTGTGGGATTCTCTTGGACCTGCTTTTCCAACGTGGCTAGAGCCACGGTACCGGTCTGGCCCGGCTTGAGGTTCAGGAGCGCCAAGCGCTGTTCCGCCTCTTCTCGGCCCGAATACTTAGCCGGCGTCTTCAGCGCCGCGTTCAGCATCCGTCGGGCGGCGTCTTCCTGACCCATCATCGCAAAGGTCATTCCGAGGTGGTACGCGATCTCTGCCTGATCGGGCATCTTCTCGTTCGCTTCGGTGAGCAGTCGCAGTGCTTCCGGATAGTTTTTTCGCCGATACTCGATCCAGCCGAGGGTGTCGGTGATAGAAGGTTCGTTGGGGGCCAATTCCCGAGCTTTTGCGGCCTGGGTAAAGGCGGCGTCGTAATCCTTCCGGTGTTCCGCCAGCAGGTACGCCAGGTTGTTCAGGGCGAGCAGGAAGTTCGGGTTCACCTTCAGGGCAGCCTCGTAGGATTTCTGGGCGTCGTCATTTTGACCCAACTGCGTTTGGATCATTCCTTTGAGGGTCAGCGCCGTCAGATTGGAGGGGTTTTTCTTCAGCAGATCATCCAACCGGGCCAGCGACTCTTTGGGCTCGCCCGTGCGCAGATACAACTCGGCGAGCATCAGGTACGCGGGCTGAAGCTCCGGCTCCAATTCGATGGCCTTTTCGAGGGCTGATTCGGCGCCGGCTTTGTCTTGCTGAATCGAATAGACCCGGGCTCGCAGCAGCCAAAGGCGGGCATTTTTGGGATTCTTATCCAGTTCCGGTTGCAACAGGGCCAAGGCGCGTTCGGCGGAGCGTTGGTCCAGCTGAAGGTCGATCAATTGCTCGAGCGAAGGAAGGTCATCGGGAGCGAGTTTCCGAACTTGCTCGAAGGCCTTCTGAGCCTCGGCATCCTGCTTCTTCTGGCGGAGCAACAGCCCGATCTGGAAGGGAATCGAGGCGGTTTTGGGAAAGCGGGTCTGCATCGACCGAAACAGATTCAAGGCGTCATCCGGCCGGTCCGCTGCCATATAGGCCCGGCCAAGCAGGAATTGGGCGCGTTCCAACTGAGGCTGGCGTCGGGCGAGGTCGGTGAGGGAGTCAATTGCTTTGGTGGCCTGACCGCGAGCGATGTTGAGTTCGCTCAAGAGAAGGACGGCACTGATGTTGTTGGTGTCCAGCTCGGCAGCCTTCTCGAGGCTGGTGATGGCCGGCATCAACTGCTTGTTGAGGAGGTTGGCGACGCCCAGTTGGTACTGGATTGCGCCGGAGCGCGGATTCGCCTCAGCCATGCGCTCGAGCATTTTCACGGCTTCGGCCGGTTTGTTTTGGGCCAGCCGCAGTTGGGCCTGAAGGGAGCGGGCATCAAAATCGCCCGGCGCTTGGGACAGGGCCCGTTCCAAGAGGCGGTTGGCTTCATCGTAGTTCTTTTCGCCCATTGCCAGTTCAGCCCGAAGAACCCACGCCGGGGTGCGCTCTGGAGCCTCCTTGTTGATCTCATCCAACAGCGTCTTGGCTTCCTCCAGTCGACCGGTGCGAACCAAATAGTTGGCCAACCGGAATCGGGCGGCATCGCCCGGCTTCGAAACCTGAGCCGCAGTGCGGAAGGCCTGCTCGGCCTGATTGGTGGCTCCTTGCGACCAACGGAGTCCACCCAGAACCAGATTCGCGAGGGCAGATTTGGGGTCGAGCGCGATCGCCTTCTGGATTTCTGCCTCAGCCCCGGCGGTGTCTTGGCGACGCTCCAAGAGTTGGGCTCGCAGCGCGTGCAGGGCGGCTCGGTTGCCGGACTTCTGTTGAAGTTGATCGACAAGTTGCAGGGCGTCCTGGATTTCCTTGGGACTCCGGGCGGCATCCACGATCAGTCCCAACGCGACCTCGTTGGTGGGACTGGTGGACAGAATGGCCATCGCCTCGGCGCGGGACTTTGCGGGATCGCCGCCGGCCAGGAAGACCGTAGCCAGTTGTTGCGCTACCTGTTGGTTATTGGGATCGCGTTTCCGTCCCTCCATCAGGAAGGGAAAGGATTCCCGGAACTGCCCCTGACGAAAGAAGATGTCGCCGAGGCGAACGATAGCCGTGACATTGGTGGGCTGCAGGCGAAGGGCGTTCAAGTACTCCAGCTTGGCCTTCTCCAATTCGTTGCTGTCGTAGAATTTGTTGGCCGTGCGCAGGTAGGTGTCCGGATCTTTGCTGCGGGAGCAGCCGGTGAGGAGTCCGAAGGCGAGGGAGACGGTGAGGGTGAGGATCGGGAGGATTCTCATGAGGCAGTCGGGGATGGAATCGGAACAGAGTTTCGACGGGAGCGTTCTGAGCGATAAAGACCCCACAACAGCAGATTGAGGGGAATCAGGGACAAGAGGAAGAATACCGGCCCGCCCCGGTGGTGCAATGCTGAGTCCATAATGGTCGGGTCCACTTCGATCGAGAGAGTGGCCAGGGTCCAAATTCGGAACGCGTTGCGGGCGAGGCCCAAGGGAATGATGGAGAGAATCAGGAGCGCCCGCTTCCATCCGGTCAGGAGAAACATTTGGGCCGCCAGAACGCTCACAATGAACAACACCAATGTGGATCGGAACCCGCTGCACTCTTGCGCCACTTCGATGGTCAGGCCGGGCAGGCGAAACACGAGTCCGTCGCGGATCGACGGCATTCCCGTGGCGACGAACATCCATTCAGCGACATCGGCGGAGCCATGTTGCAGGGCAGTTTCAAACAGGTGAACCACGCTGGCCGGAAGCGGGACCAGGAAGACGAGGAACGCCAGCGGAAAGGCGTAATAGGCGAACATCGAGCGACCCAGCACCAACGCCGAGGCGCTGAGGATTCCGGTCACATAGGCGAGCATCTGGAACGCGAGGCGTTCATCGCCACTCCAACCGCCCCAAGGACTGCCCAGAGCGGCCCACACGGCGGTGAGCATTCCCAAGGCGACTCCCCAAGGCCAAGCCGCTGAATTCGGTGAGGGGCATCGGTGTCGTTCGGTCCAGATGAGGTATCCGGAAACCACCGGAATGAGCAGCGCGTGGGAATACAGGTCCTCCTTGAAGGCCAACTTCGCCAAGACCAGCAAAGGGGCTCCCCAAAGGATCGTCCAAACTCCGACTACCAGGCCCCACCGACGCCAGACATGCTCCGCGAGGGGCGCGCCCGACGGTGTCTGGCCAGGGGCCACGGGAGGAGCAGGGTTAAAAGCAGGATCGGCGGTCACTCTGATTCGGGGCTGAAATCGTGCGAAACTTCTCGTTCTTGCCAGAAGGACACAAGCAGGAAGCTTGCTGTTCTCGGATTCGAAAGAAAAACGGCCGCACCGGGAGATTCCAAGTGCGGCTGTGCGTTGCCGATAGGCCTGTGGCCTGTGGACTGTGGACTGTGGACTGTGGACTGTGGACTGTGGACTGTGGACTGCGGCAGACTTTCTGCCGCTTTGGTATCTCCGGGCTTGAAGTCGAATTGTTTGGCGGCCCTGTGCTGCCTCGCGGAAATACCAAAGCGGTAAAAAGTTTACCGCACTCCATAGAAGGCGGCTCGGACGAAGCCTCGCCCTACCATGTCTCCCGCAGATCTCTGGAGTTCCTTGGCGGTATCAAAGGATGGTCACCAGCCGTAGGAAAGCTGCATCCCTACCTGATTGCTATCGAACGAGAGGGCGGCGTCGCTCGAGGTATTCTGACTGAGTAGGTAGAAGATGGACGCCGAACCACGCTGCAAAAATCGGCTGCTCAGGCCGATGCGGACGAACGAGTAGTCGGTGTTCTGGACCTCTAGGGTCGGATCCAAGGTGCTATTGTTCTCGGTCCAGCGAAATCCCCCAGTCAGTGACAGAAAAAAGCGCCCCAAGACCCGCTGGCTCAACCCGCCACCGATGGCGGTGGCTAGTGTGAATTGATCATTAAAGAACGACGGGCTGACGGACCGGTTGGCGTACACATTGAAGGACGTTTTCTCGGTCATCTGATAGTTGAGACTGCCACTCATGATGGGTGACAGCTTTTGAGACGCACCGGTATCGAGGAACTGTCGGATCTCGAATCCGCCCGACAGGGAATAACTCAATTTGTCCCCCAACGCTCCGTTCACGGCGACTTGGAGCGACTCATGGGTCATGTCGGTGCCGGGCTCCACCAAGTCGTACCCGGCGCCCAAGTCGAACCCGACGGAAATCAACTGGCTCAGTTGGTACATGAGACCGCTCTGAACTCCCCATGAAAAGGTGTTGTTGAAATCTCCCGTCCAACGGAGGGCTTGGGTAATTCCGAGGTCAAGCGACCAAACGGAGGACAACGGGCGTGAGGCCCCGAACTGGGTGGAACTACTGGTTTGCTCGGTTTGTTGACCGGTCTCCACCAGAGGGTTGTCGGTTTTGGCGAAACTGCTTCCCAAGTTCAGGCCCCAATCCCCGGCGGTGGTCCCTCCGGAAAGGGAGGCGGATTGATTGACGGTGTTTTGGTAACCGTCGGTCGTGTAGAACACGAGGCTGGGGGTGTAGGAGAGGTTCCAATACTTCCCAAGGTCGAAGGAAACACCGGGGCTGACCGTGTTGATGAGCGAATTCTCCTCCCGGCCGGGTCCAGCGAGGAGCCCGGTTCCGTAGGTGAGTCCATAGGAGACAAACGGATGGGCAGTGACTGGGCCCCAGCGAAGGATCGGGGGAGTGGAGGGAGCGCTACCTCCGGCCATCGGGGGGGGAGCGGGATTGAATCCTGGAACCAAACTGCCGATGGCGTCGGTTCCCAACCGAGGACCGGTAATCAGATTGTTCGGCGGAAGGTTGGTCTGCCACCACGGCGTGACAGTGTTGGGACTCGTCGGGGTCTTCTCCGGCTCAGGGTCCTCCGGCAACGTGAGCGGTGCGTAGGGGGAAATCAGTCCTGGGTCAGTGGCTTGGGCTTGGGCGAATGTTCGGCCCACCAGTGCGGGCAGGAGCACCGCGGTCAGTCCCCAACGAACACCGAGCAGAAATCGTAGGTTGGATCGGAAGGGTCTTCGGGGCATGGATGGCGCGCGTTTTTCGGGTTTTCTCTCCCAACACTCAACGTTCAACTCTCAACTTTTTTGGGGCTGCGATCGGAAAACGGGTAAGGGGTAAGCGGTAAGGGGTAAGGTTTGGGAGCCAGCTGAGAGCTGAGAGCTGAGAGGCGAAGCGGGAAGCGATAAGCGGTAAGCGGGAAGGGGGAAGGGGCAAGCGTGGCGAAGCCGGTAGCCGCCGAGGGAACGAGGCGCTGACTGAAGGGGAGTAACTTCACGCACGAGTTCTGCGGTTACGCGTGAGGGAGCGGAATGGCGCCTCCTGCCGTCGGCGGCTACGGCTCCGCGGACCAGGATTGGTTTGGTCTCTCAACTCTCAACTTTCAACTCTCAACTGTCCTCCTCGGTAGTACTCCAGGTACCAATCGACGAACCGGGAGATTCCTACGTCGATCGGGGTCGAGGGCTGGAAGCCGGTGTCCTGCATCAGGTCGGAAACGTCGGCCCACGTGGCGGGCACATCGCCGGGTTGCATGGGGAGGAAGTTCTTGGCGGCAGTCTTTCCCAGTTTTTTCTCCAGATGCTCGATCAGTGTCATCAGTTCCACCGGAGTGTGGTTGCCGATGTTGTAGATGCGATACGGGGCGGTGCTCCGCCCGGGTTCCTGGGCTTCCGCGCCGACCGCAGGCTGGGCTGGGCGCGCTGCCGTGCGAACGATTCCTTCCACGATGTCGTCGATATACGTGAAGTCCCGCCGCATTTTCCCACTGTTGAAGACATCGATGGGTCGCCCTTCCAGAATGGCTTTGGTGAAGAGAAACAGCGCCATGTCAGGACGTCCCCACGGTCCATACACCGTAAAGAACCGTAGACCCGTGGTCGGAAGGCCGAAGAGATGGCTGTAGGTGTGGGCCATCAGTTCGTTGGCCTTCTTGGTGGCGGCGTAAAGGCTAACCGGGTGGTCCACCGCTTGGTCGACCGAGAAAGGCATGGTGACGTTGGTGCCGTAGACCGAACTCGACGAGGCGTAGACCAGATGCTCGACCTGCTGATGTCGGCAGCCTTCCAGAATGTTCAGGAAGCCTACCAAATTGCTTTCTACGTACGCGTGGGGATTCTCGAGGGAGTAGCGGACGCCTGGTTGTGCGGCCAAGTG
Organism: Verrucomicrobiota bacterium; assembly: GCA_017309115.1. Taxonomy (GTDB): domain Bacteria; phylum Verrucomicrobiota; class Verrucomicrobiia; order Limisphaerales; family UBA9464; genus UBA9464. The sequence goes on from JAFLEF010000046.1 coordinate 7,396, forward strand.
AATGACTCGTTGCGGCCGATGCGATCGGAACAGGTCCGCAATGCCCCCGGCGTCGGTAAGATCCATCCGGACGAACTCAAAGCCTTGATGGGACTGTAGGCGTTGGAGCCGGGCTTCCTTAAGTCGGACGTCGTAGTACGGATTCAAGTTGTCGATGGCCACGACCGACTCGCCCTGAGCCAACAGGCGTTGGGCGACGTGGTAGCCAATAAAGCCGGCAACGCCGGTGACCAGAATCTTCATGCCTCGATCATCAATTCAGTGCGGCATGCACGAAGACACAAGGATGGAGTCCATGGCAAGTAGAACCATCTTCCCGAGGACGATCAACAATCAGCGGCTCCCCGACTATCCTAAAAGAAAAAGGCAGGGATTCCTCCCTGCCTTGTTTTCGCCGGCCTGACGGGCCGCGATTTCTCAACAACTCTTGTTTCAGGCGCGCTTTTGACGCAACACACCGATTCCCACCAAACCTAGCCCTAGCAAAGCCATAGTGGTCCCCGAGTCCGGTACAGGGGTCACATTTTTGACTAGAACGACCATGTCGTTGTAGTCGGCATCCCCCAGATTAAGATCCTCCCATGCCAAGAGATAGGAGCTTGAATCCCAAATGTGAGTAGAACCTTTGATAAGCAAATCATCCCCTTGGCCCTTGTACGCGACCAGATGGTCCTTTTTTCCACCGCTGTTCAATGAAGTATCCGAGTACCAGGTGTAAGAACCTTGTTTTTCGATGTAGAAGCCAAAGTCGTCCCAAGAGGGAGTGAACGTGATTGAAGAACCATTGGGCGAGGCACTTCCGTCAAAGAGTTGCTGTTTGCTGCTCACATCTCCCTTTTTGAAGATCCCGAGCTTGTTAACGCCGGCATTCCCAGCGATCTCAAGGACCAACACAGCGCTCGGGGTGCTTCCGAGAATGTTCCAGTAAGCATCCAATCCGTCGTCCAATTGATCTGAGTCGGAGTCAATGTCGACCGTGAGGGTGTTGCCTGAAAGCAAGCGTAGCTGCTCTTCGAGGTGTTTGCCGGGGCCGTCCGAGCTACCAGAGGTGGCAACGGGCGTATAAATCGCCCAAGCGGGAGAAGTGAGGAGAGCTGCGGTCAGGCAGCCTAGAAGGTAAGTGTGTTTTCTGATATTCATGTGAACTCCGTTCAAAACTCCCATAGCAGAACTGGTGCCGTAGTTGTTTTTATCACGAATTGACTGTAGAGAACTGAAGATGAGTATGTTGAGACCCCAAGGCTGTTTCGAACGGCAGTCTTTGTCGGACAACTTTACAACAATTCCGGCTCCAGCCATTTAGTTTGTCGGAATTGCTTACAGTATCCGCTGGCGCTTCCTTCACAGTAAACGGGCTTACGCCTTCCACACGTGGCCTGGCTGGGTTTCCAAACCGGCCATGGCGTTGCGGGTGTCAACGATCAGAGGGCACCACTCCGCCAGTTGGCGATAATTGACGGACGAATGGGCGGTCGAGATGAGTGCGCAGTCGAAGGAGGCCACGCTCTCCTGGGTCCAGGGAATGGAGCGGAGGCCCGCCCATTGCGGATGATCCCGAGTCGGGCGAATCACGGGAACGAACGGGTCGAAATAGGCCACGTCCGCGCCACCTTCCTGGAGTCGATTCAACAGCACATAGCTGGGCGACTCCCGGTCGTCATCCACATTGGCTTTGTACGCCAGACCCACCACCAAAACCCGGGATCCATTCAGCGCCTTTCTCCGTGAATTGAGAGCCTCGACCACCCGCTGAATGACATAGTTTGGCATGGCGGTGTTGATCTCTCCCGCCAATTCGATGAACCGGGTGGACTGACCGAATTCGCGGGCTTTCCAGGTCAGGTAAAAAGGGTCAATCGGAATGCAATGGCCCCCGAGTCCCGGGCCAGGATAAAACGGCATGTAGCCGAACGGCTTCGTTTTGGCGGCGGCGATGACCTCCCAAACGTCGATTCCCATGGCGGCGTACACGACCTTGAGCTCGTTGACCAAGGCGATGTTGACGCTCCGGAAGATGTTCTCGAGCAGCTTGGTGGCTTCCGCTGTCCGGCAGGAGGAAACCGGGACGACCGTGCGGATGGCCCGCTGGTACAAATGGATGGCTTTCGCCAAACAGGCCGGAGTCAGCCCGCCAACGACTTTCGGAATCTCCGACACCTTGGATTCAGGATTTCCGGGGTCTTCACGCTCGGGGGAGAAGGCGAGGTGGAACTCGGTTCCCGCCTGGAGTCCCGACCCGGCCTCGAGAATCGGCCGCAAAACCTCGTCCGTGGTTCCGGGAAAGGTCGTGGACTCGAGGACCACCAACTGACCGCGGCGAAGGTGGGGAGCCAGCGACTCGGCGGTCCGGGTGATGAATGATAAGTCGGGCTCGCGATGAGCGGTGAGCGGAGTCGGAACGCAGATCAAGATCGCCTCGACGCCGGCGAGCTCCTCGAAGCGGGTGGTGGCGCGGAGTTGGCCTTGGTTCACCAGTTCCTGAACGGCTCGGCTGGGAATGTGGTGAATGTAGCTGTCGCCCCGATTGATCGCGTCCACCTTGGCCGCATCGGTATCGAGTCCCGTGACGACCACTCCTGCCCGGGCAAACTGAAGTGCCAGGGGCATCCCGACATAGCCGATACCAATTATTCCAAGACTTAAATGCTCCGTTCGCATTCAATTCATCAAGCCGCGGGCGAGGACTCCTTAACAAAGTCTGGTTCCCGCACGCGGGTAAACCTACCGATATACAAAATCTGGGAATACAAAATATGTCTCATGCTATTGGCAAGCAATATATCTAAAACTCTCTTTCGCCAGGAAATCCGTCTAGCGGGGCCGACGAAATCTGCCGCAAAACCACAACGTGAGAAAAGTTCAGCATAAGTCCTAGCAGTGAACCACCTCAAATGTGTAAAATCCATTATTCCAGATCCTGCATAATCCCACCTTCCCCGAATCTGCATCCAAATTACAGACCAATAGCAAACATTCGGCGAGCCAGAAATCACAATAGCTCCTGGTTTAAGAAACGGGACAATTCTTTGAAGGAAGCTCTCAGGATTTCTCAAATGCTCTAAAACCTCACTCATTATCAAAATGTCAAAATGACTCTCAGGCAAATCCAAAACCATGGTCTCCGCATCACCAACCAACACTCTGCCTAAAACAGAAGCGGCCTCACTCGCCGGTCCAGAACACAACTCAACACCCACCGCCGCTCCACACTTGCGCGTTTTGAGAGCATAGGCAGCCGTAGCACCATTACCACACCCAATCTCAAGTAATGACGCAGTCGGATTCAGCGGGAGCATGTCTATAAAATCTCGTCGGGCGGCCCCAAAATAAATCTCAGGCTTTGTGGAGTAGTCAATATGGCTCATGAAATCGTCAATTTGGTACCAAGTGCGACCTGAAACCTGCACGATTTAACTCAAAATAATCACTAAAAATTGAAATGTAAATAGACGTGCAATGAAATTTGATTCGACCTTAACCCGCCTATCCAAACGTTTTTATGCTATTAATCAAGAAAAATGCCAACCTACCACTCTAATTTTTTGGATGAATTTGGCGGCACTGAAAACGAATCTACTCCAAACAACCCTTTGCGATGGACCTCCAGAAAACGGCCGGGTCTTGAACACGAAAACCGGGCGAGGTCTTTCGCCGCAGAATTGAATTTACCCGGCGGCGAATAATGTCAGAAATCACTGGAAATGCATACCGTGTCACCGTTGTGCAAGACGTATGTACCGGCAATTGTGACAACCACTTTCTTCGCAGAATAAAGTAACACCGCCAAAAGGAGGAAGGCATTATCAAGTACGGATTTGTGTTATGCAGGCACGGAAGTGAAATACTATAGCATTTCATTCCGCGCCGCCGGGCCTCAAGGCAAATATCTGCCCCATACATATGAAAAGCGTCTAAGGAAGGATCAAGGTACAATCCGGAACCAATTCTAACGACAAGCAATACCTCGTCGAGAGTACCCACTTCTACCGCTCCTGAAAACGGTGCACCCAACCAACGCATCTGCCCAGTACAGAAGATAGATCCATAGTGGACCCCGCTTAAAGACACACCGTACAGTCCAACAACACCCCAATTTGGGTCGATAGACTCGATATCCCGAATCTTACGTTTGAGGCCGGCAAGCCAGCCCGGAGGCAAATAGACGTCCTGATGTGCTAGAACCGCAACCCTTCCGATGCAAGTCTCCAACACAGAGTTATATGCCGACGCTGCACTATAAAAGCCTGTCCTCTCAGAAACTTCTGAAAATTGCGCGATGTCAGGAGAAGAGAGAAGGCAATTTCTGTACAAAGAGTCATTGTTAACAGCAGAATAGAGGCAAATTTTCATAAGCAGCGAGAATCGAAGCACACGGCAAAAGACTGGAAAAAACACTTTAAAACTCTATTATTCCATAAATAGTAATAACAATTAAGTGAGACCTATTGTCTAGACAGAGAGTAAACCCCGAGGTAAAATTACATCCGGACATCAGAGCGGCTAGGCTAACGGGAACCTCCCGGTCGGTAAAGGTGCTGAAAGATCCTGGCCGAAGTAAGGCGCAATATACAGGGTGGTATCAAAGCGATTCCAATTGTCGCTGCGAATGAGGAGACTATTCCATTCCTCGTCAGACTTGTGCAAAGACTTAGCCCAAGGAGTGACCAAACAACGAGACAAATCCCGGCCGGTAGAGAGTCACGGATAGGAACTAATATCCTCCGCTGCAGTCTAAATAATGAAAAGACTGCGGCAAAAATCTCAGACGCAAGAACCCAAAAACAGACGCTCAGGATGCCAGAACCTGACTGCAAGCTAACAAGAATACCCGGAATGGCCAGCCCTCTTAATAAGTTTGAAAACAAATCAGACTTCGAATCGCCTTTTGCTACGAGCAGAATGCCGGAAGCGAATCGAAAGAATTTTATCGCCATCGCAGCTGAGAGTAGGGATATTGCAAAGGGATCTAAGACATATCGACCACCGAAAACAAATGAGATCACCTCAGCTCCAACAAGAAGTAGAGGCGAAAGAACTAGAGTACCCAGAACTGTAAGACTTCCAACGGCGGTGGAATGGAGTTTACGAATTGAATGCAGATCAGCTGCTTTGGAGAATGTTGGAAGCAATATTCCACTTCCGACTTGCCCACAAACAAACCAAGGAGCCGAAATTATCGACATGGCAAGCGAGTATCGTGCCAGCTCGTCCACCCCCAAAAATGCAGAGATTATTGGTTGATCAATTGATGTACTCAAGAAAAGTACATAACTTCCAAGAAAGAGTGGCCAACCAAAGATGAAGATTTCGCGGGCTGCAGACTGGTCTGTTGAAATGCGATACGGAGTTGTCGCAAAGGCGTGGGTCAATCCGAGCGCAATAAATGTCCTCAAAAGCATAAGAACTAAAACAGCCCGGTAATCGTGAAACACGAGCAGAATAGGATACGTAAGAGCCGTCACACCGATTTGTGGGGCTAATTCGTAGGTTGCTGCGGGAACAAATCTTAAGTCCCGCTGCATTCGAAAATAGTCGAGATGCTCAAAGGCTCTTGCGAATGGAATCAGCGCGAGGAGAGCAAAAGATGATGTAAGTCCCTGGAAGGATGCTATCAGGGCCAATGGATAAGCGGCAACCAGAAGAAGAAATGCGGCTGTGAATCCGGCCAATTGCTGGCAAAAGTGGGCGGAAGAGAGAAAGCCCAATCCACTGCCGGCTGGGTTCCTAATGATTTGTAGACCAGGTGAAGCGCGCGCGGTCAGTTCGAGGCCAGAGATTGCAGTCGCGAAGAGTGAGGCCAGACCCATATCTGCTTCCGTCAGGAATCGGGCCAGAATTATGTTCCGGACAAAGGAGAGAACGTAAGCCGCCAGCCTAGCAACGGTCAGAATTGTTGAGGCACGGAGGAGCCCAGACCTCCAAAAGGCTTGAGCCCGAGTGTATAAACTTACTCTGTTTGACATTTGCGCTGCGGGATTGCCCTTTGGTTGAACCCAGATGAGTAAAGAGTCTCCGTTTCAAAGGCAGCGAGCTGGAAGTCTTGGAGCATGTAAATCATGCCTTCTGTAACTTAGGGATGGAGACGTCTTGGTCTCGAAAAAGGTGGAGCCCCTTGGGCCTCCAACTATTCCAATAGGAAACCTCTACGGTGCGATCTCACGAACATCGGTCGGGACAACGCCGCCACTTTGGAATTGCATCGCGCCAATATCCCACAATCCACGTCGGATAGCTCCAGAGAAGTCATCGTTAAATATCAATTCACAACTTTTAGCTCTCCCAATAAGAGGGCTATTCCGTGCAAGCCTGAAAATCCCGGATCCCACTGTAATGAGTCGTGGATCGAGACCATTGATCCCGTTCAACTCGCGGCCGAGATTCTTGAATGTGGTCTTTGAAGTCCCAGCCCCAATGCCAAAAACACTGTTGTAGTCTCCTATAAAATCGGTAATGGATGCGTCCACAGAGTACCAACCCGTGGCACCGTTCTGTGGGGTACTTCCACACTGATAGAAAATGTTGTTTATCATGAGGCAGTTGGTTGCAACTCCTCGCGTTCCTAAGGCGCGAAAGAGAATTAAACTCCCTGTATTGGTGCCTGAACGGATAAACGTATTGTTATAGAAGTGCATAGACGGCGCACAGATGCTCATAGCTGCTTCAACTCCGCTCCAAATATTGTTCCTCCACTGCCAACCAAATACACCTTGATTACCTTGCGCCTCCAGATTTCCGATTTGGGTCTTTACGCAATTAACAAACAAATTAGCTGATATCAAGTTAGAACAAGCTACCTCACCATTATTTGAAAATGCCTGGATCAGATCTGGATGGTTAGAGTTCCCGGTGAGGTTGGACCAGTTAGTAAATACATTGCGAGAAATTGTTGTGAAAGACGAGAGTAGTCGAATAGCGTCCCAACCACGTTGGCCCGTGAACAGGTTGGATTCCACGAGGTGTCCAGATCCGGTCAGTGATAGCGCATGGTAGTTGGCGTCCCGAAACACGCTGGAAAGCACCTTGACGCCGATGACCGGGTCTTTGGAGTAAACTAGTACTTGATGGACATTCTGGGGACTGGAATCAAAGGTAAGGCGGGAAAGTTTTAGTCTGTGGGCACCTGCTCCGGCAGTAACGGTTCCTTGATACCCGGTGACGCCTTGTCCATTCAAAATTAGGTTATCAATGCATATGTCTGCGTGACTCACAAGGAATCCAGCAACCGTCGACAGTTCCGCGTCGACCAAAGAAGTTATCACTATTGGAGCTGCGGAAGTTCCTGAAGACTTTGTTTTTACTATCTCCGAGTATGTTCCAGGCGAAACATATATCACGTCACCGGCTTTGGCCCGGTCCACTGCGTTCTGGACGGTTCGAAGGGGTGACGCTTGAGTGCCGGTACCAAAGTCATTCCCATCCTTTGCGACGTAAAGGACGGCCGCCGAGGAATGTTGGAGAATGCACAATAAGAGTAAAGGGAGGATTTGTTTCATCATAGATTTGAAGGAACGGCGGTTTATAGGACTAATTGGTAATTCGGGCGCAAAATTTAGAAATATAAGGAACGCGAAATCCTCTATGCTAGTGTACTAACCTCTAAGTTGATTGCTCCAAGATCTCCAGTTTTTGACGTGCGCGGTGGATCTTGGCCAGGATCTCGGCGCCCTTGGCATGCCACTGGTAGGGAGTCGGGTTGAGATTCCTTTCGGCCAGATAATCCATGATGGCGTAGGTCAGATCCTTGACGCTTTCAAAGCTCCCGTTGCGGACGACGTCAACCGTCAAGTCACGGAGGAAGCGTTCGACCATGTTCATCCAAGAACTGCTGGTGGGTGTGAAGTGCAGGTGAAATCGCGGATGCTTAGCCAACCAAGCTCGTACCTCTGCATGCTTGTGCGTGGCGTAGTTGTCGAGGATCAGGTGCAGGTCCAATTCTGGAGGTGTCTCCCGGTCAATATGTTTAAGGAAGCGCAGCCATTCGACGTGGGTATGGTGGGCGGCGGTTTGCGACAGGATTTTACCATCCAAGTAGGACAAGGCGGCGAAGAGAGTCAGGGTTCCGTGCCGAATGTAGTCGTGCGTTTGGGTGCAGACTTGCCCCATTCCCAGTGGAAGTCCGGGTTGGGTTCTTTCCAAAGCCTGGCATTGGCTCTTCTCGTCACAGCACAGCACCAGGGCTTTCTGGGGTGAGTTGAGGTAGAGACCGATGATGTCCCAAAATTTTGGTTCAAACTCCGGATCCTGGGAGAGTTTGAACGTCCTCCGGACGTGTGGCTTGATGTCATTGCGGCTCCACAGCTTCTGGACGTTGCTCTTGGAAACTCCGGCGTGTCGCGCCATCGATCGGATACTCCACTGGGTACGTGTCAGCGGCGGTTTTGTCACTTCCGTCAAAACTTTGTTAAGGCGAGCGACTGGAAGCCGCACGGGTCGACCACTTCGAGGAGCATCCTCCAAGCCCGCCATCCCCATTTTGGCAAAGCGCCTGCGCCACTTTCCTACGGTCTGCTCTGGAACCTCAAGGGAGTGGGCGACCTCCTGGCTGGGGTTTCCCTTTGCCGCCTGAAGAATGATCTGTGATCTGAGAACCGTGGCCGCCGAAGAACTCGTCGCGCGAACCCGCCGCCCAAGCTCCTTGACCTGTTCCGGCGACAACTCGATCCGCGGCGCACCTCTCGGCATGCGGAGACTTTGCCTAGGCTTTTCTACTCCGTAAATGATTTAGTGGTAAGTACACTAGGTTAGACGACTCGACGAAATACGACAGTCTTGCTGCAAAGGAGTACAACTAGCGTGGTAAGTACGAATGAAATTGCGCCCTTGCTGAGAAGTGGGGTGGTTGTCCAGGTCCGAGAAACCAAGCCGATCACAATTGGGTGGACAAGGTAAATGCCCAACGTCCGTGATGCCAAAGTATTAAGCAAAGAGTTTGAGGGAATAGTAGAACAGGATGTAAAAAGTACCAGAATTTGGGCGATGGAGTACGAAAGCGAAAAGAAGGGATCAAAAGGCAACACTAAAAGAGGAGCCGCTGAGAGTCCAGTTATCGTATTAATGTGCCTAGAAGAACTGATAAAACGATGGACAAGAAGACCGAAAATTATCGCCGGGCTGCAGTAAATATAGCTACCAAGGGGCGGATCGAGGGACAGTAGTCTTCTTTGGAATAACACACCAAGAATAAGCGCGACATACAGCGCGGAGAGCCCTTTGAAAGAAACTCCGAAAATCTCGTTGTGGTACAAAAATAGGACTCCAGTTACGAGAGACAGAAATGGAAGAAACCATAATCCCTCCCACGGACCTGACAAAATTCGAAGAGGAAGCCAACCCCCATCAATCCAAGGTCGCGCTGCAACAACCTTCAGTATCGCATACACACAAAACCAGAACATCCAAGGTACTATGAGCTTCTTTTGCCGATCCATGTGAGCGATACGTCTGAGCCTTGGATCGTCTGGAGGTCGAGTAAATACAATTGCAATTGCAACAAAGTACACGAGTGCAAATAGAAGCACGTCTCTTCCGGGAAGAGATGGGATGTGGAAAAATACAAGGGATGCCGCCGAGAAAATCTTCGCGAGGTCAATGGCTCCATTGCGCATGTTGTTATTTATAGTCGTAATGTGGACTAGGGTTTAAAGAGTCCTCGTCGATAGCAATGCCATCAACCGCCTTTAAAGTGGCGATCATTGCGAGTGTTGCGTAGAGGAAGAGAAACGATTGATCAAAATAGGCAACAGAAATACATGAGGCAGCGTGGGCAAATAGGGAAGACCCAATACACCAAGCCAGCCAAGCATTAGACCCTGTATAGTAGCACTCGCGAATGACAGTTCCTACAAAACTAAACGCACATACAAGGCAGGAAATAAACAGAATCGCTTGGGGTAAGCCCCCGCTTACCGCATTCGCGATGTAGTGATTAGTGATATCTGTATGATCAGAGCTAAATGGGACTCCGGTTGGCATCCAGTGCCGAGTGTAATCGGTTCCCGCAAGCCACCACTCGCCTAAGTGAGAAAATGTAGAGCGAATTAGCTCGGCCCGATGCCAGCCTGTACTACTCCCAGTAAGATCAATACTTGCAATCACGAAGTATGCGGGTCTCGTCATCGCGACTTCCAAAGCCAAATATATGCAAACAACTATGTACCTCACCATCCGCATTGATCGCCGAAGTGCCCAAAAGCAGAGTCCGGCAGTTGCAAAGAGAGTGCTCATAATGGGGCCGGAGGATGCGCATGTAATCACGACGGCGAGAGACGCTACTACTCCGGTCAAAGACATTGCCCGATGTTTAGAGTAGATAGCACCCATGAGTGGTATCAATGATGCCGCTACGGTGCCGGCTAGGATCGCGTGAGAAAATGGTCCTTGAGCCCGTAGTCTTCCGTTGCGGACAGTTACGGCCTCTTGAGCGCCCCCGAATACTGAGAATAGGTTTCGGCCGGTTGCTTGCTCGAGAATCATTTCAATAGCTAGGGGAACAAGAAGAATTGCAATAATTTGAATTAAATGGCGAATATCATTTGGAGATGCAACAAGTACGCGAGTTAAGAAATAGATACCCAAAGAGTTAAAAACAACGCCTAGTCTATATACAGTCGCATCGTATGGCGTCGCGTGATAAAGTCCCGAACAAACGGTCCAAAGCCCCCATAATAATAGCAGTTTGTCCAACCTGTTTAGACGCGAGGTCAGGTTTTCTTTTCGGACTAGAATACGCAAAAGGCCAATAAAAATTAATATCCGGATAAAGTGGAAATTAAATGGCCCGATAATAATCTTTTGTCCCAAAGTCATGTAGCAGGCGCCTACCAAGAGGGGAAGTGCTGCCCAGCGTCGGGGTAGCGTTAGAAGCGATGCTACCGAACAGAGTAAGAATATTGTGGCGGCGACAGTCACAAGGCATGTTTGTTAGACCTGTGTGTTATTTAAAACCTGATTTTATCAAGAAGGTTTTTGGTTAATATTGAGTATGCTCTAGGAGTAAGATGCAAGGTATCCTTGGCATACTCTGCGGACAAGTAGCCGGCGGCAGTTGTTGGGAAGGGAGGAGGGAGTACGTAAAGGTTTGATCGAGTCGATTGGACGAGGGCCAGATTAATTGCACTGACTTGAATGGGAATGTCCGCGTCCCAGAGTGGAAGTCGAGCTATGGATGGAGCCCTTGGTGGAATAATCGGGAGAAAGTATGTTGGAATATTTGACTCTGTGGTAATGCGAGCCATCTCTTGGAGGTTCCGATACGTAATATCAGCCTGGAGGGGAATGGACTGGGCTGTCGCAGCTGCCGCTACAAGATCGTTGATTCCAGCTTGAATGACGACGGCATCAGGCTTAAATCTTAAAACCGAGTTTTGAAGACTCAGTAGGAGCTGCGTGCTGGTTGCACCAGGTTTGGAGGTGTTTAGGAAGGTAGTGCCCGGAAGGATGGGGGCTGGTTTCCATTGGTGCAATCGGGAGTCACCGTAGAGGATAATAAGACGATTGGTGTGGTTTCGAAGTAGGTCGAGATTGGTCTCGGAATCAGTATTCAAACCGAGAGGGTTTAAAGTAGAAGACTTGTATAATTTGTAGTAGTATCTAGCGAGATAGAGGCCCGCAGTAGAAGTGAGTAAAAGAAATCCAATTACTACGGTGATAGTAGTCGTGATAAATAGTCCTTTATGGCGGAACATAATTATAGATTTGTCGCGGCGGCATGGGATTCCTCGAGAATTCCCCACTTTAGAGTGCGTATGTTGGATCTAAGAATGCGGGCGGGGTTTCCTGCGCACATTGAATGTGAGGGGACGTCCCTGGTAACTACGGATCCAGCACCAATTATACAATGATCACCAACAGTGATACCAGGAAGGATTATAGCATATGCTCCAATAAAACAGTTCTTCCCTATAAATGTATCTGCGTGAAGTAGTCGAGACATGTCGTGCGAGAGTATGACAGCGTGGAATGATACATACGTTCCGGCTCCAATATGTATTCCCTTTGGATTCGTAAGGTCGAAGTTTGCCTTTAGGGAGAAACGGCAGGAAGAATCAATGTCCATCCCGAGGACTTTTGTTAAATGCCATCTCCGCAGGTCGATTAGTAGATTACGAACTCCTAGAATTATTCTGCGGATCAATCCCTTTTTGTACGGCTTGTGTTGTCGAGGGTGCGGAGTTTCTTTGTTGGGGAGTTTTTTGTCTGGCACGTTTTTTTCCATTTTATGCGGAAGTAGTTCTTACGCTTGCGGCTTGCTGTAGGTGTGAGTAAACAGGGTGAGTGAAATGCCTCAAGTTTTGACCGCTGAGGTTTGTGGTTTTTGGCTTTACGGCAGCCGATGTGGGAGGTGGCAGTGGTGAGATTTGGCGATATCTAAAAAAGGAAGTTCTGAAAGGGTTTAATTAGCATTTTTGGCTATCGGAGGTACCCAGATTAGAATGGAGGGAATTCTACCTGTCACTTAAATTTGGCTTAGGAAATGGTAATTAATGTAAAAATGTTAGGCGCAATAAAAGCGAGATAGTTGTAGTCGTAGCAAGATGTAGAAATGAAGTAAGTTGCCATAGTGGAAGACGTTTGGTTAAGTGGGTTTCTGTTTGGGTGATTTCGGATGATGGGTTAGAGGGTAACAATTGGCCGGGTTGTCTTTTACCATCCTGTTCTCCATTTTTGCCGCTGACGAAAAACGACGGTCCAGGCTCGCGACTTGGAAGTTGAGTGCTTGGTCAGGCGGTGGGAGTCGCGAAATGCTTCTGCTGTCGCGCGGATTCCTGAGGCTAGGACGAGAAGATACTGACCGAGGCGGGCGTTCAGAGTGGTCCAGTGCTTACGCATCAGGCTACATTTTCCGCGGAATAGTTTGATGAGTTTCTGTTCGTTTGAGGTTTCTGAGGCGGCACCGTAGTGGATTATGACCGATTTTGGCGTCACTCGAGGTAAAGCGCCGAGTGAACGGGCTCGAAGACAGAGATCTACCTCTTCGCCGTACATAAAAAATTCGGGATCAAAGCCTTTAAGGCGGTCCCAAAGTACCCGGTCAATCAATAGGTAACATCCGACCACGACCGCGACATCAAGTGGGGCGTCCACGGAACTCCAAAGATGGATGGATTCGGGATTGAAGAGTCGGGTTCGAGGAAATATGTGCGTCAGCCCGACGGAATAGCAAAACAGGCTCCAGACCGTCATGTCCCCCCGACAGGAGGGATTGGGAACTCCATGTTCGTCGATTGTTCGTCCGCCCCAGATTCCGCAGGAAGGATTCTGATCGGCAAATTCGAGCAGAGTTTTTAATGAGCCAGGGAGCGTTACCGTATCAGGGTTCAACAATAATAGTCTGCGTCCGGTGGCCAGTCTGGCTGCTTCGTTGTTGGCACGGGCAAAGCCTAAATTGGTCTTTGAGGCAATGAGACGAACCTCCGGGAAGAGGGCCCGGATTTTGGATTCCGAGTCATCTGACGAAGCATTGTCAAAGACGATAATCTCGGAGTTGCTGATGTTCTCCTGCTCCCGGAGAGAATTCAGACACGCCACGGTCAAATCTGACGTGTTGTAGGAGATGATGAGGATGCTGCATTCGGGCACGCGACTCATAGAGGCGGGTGTGAGGGAATTGGATCTGGGAGTTGTCACCAACGACGGCCCTTGAAGATAAGGTGGGTAAGCCGCGCCCTGCGTTCGTCTTCCATAATTCGGCACAGCGCGGGTGACAAGGCTCGTGGGCGACGGCGGATACGGCAAAAGCCGTAGGAGGTGAGTCGGATGATGGAGCCGATCACCCAAGGATACTCTGCCATCCGAAACAGGCATTTCGAGAACTGAAAACCGAGGCCGGTTCCAAGTGCGTAGTCTCGTTCCCCATATTGCCAGCGGCGTCGGAAGTGGCCTCCCTGGGCAGAGTTTCGCGGTTTGAGATGATCGATCCTGATGTCCCGGAACGTCCGCGTCTTGAAGCCGGCATGACGAACCAAGCAATTAGTCACCGCATCCCAACCTCCTTCGGGAATTTCGGCGAAAGGCAGGCAAGAGGAAAGTGCTAGACGACGGAACAGTTGGACTGCCCCGGCGATCTCTTCAGAACTGACCCCATCCATGTTGAGAGTGCCCACATCAATCACGGCACCGCCTGCCAGCCCAAGAGTAGGGTCGGAATCGAACTTGTTCAGAATGGCTTCGTAGTAGTTTGCTGGTAGTCGAATGTCTCCATCGAGGACTCCGAGGAACTCGTAATGTCTCACAGTCAGCTGGTTGACCGCGAAATTGAGAGCACGGGCGACATTGGCGAAGTCCCGGATGGGGGAGGTCTCCCGGCTAACGATGCGGATCCAAGGATTCTTCTTAGTAACCTCGGAAAGTATGTGAGGCGTGCGGTCAGACGAACCATCATCCACAATCACCCACTCGTGGGGTCGAACCGTCTGGGCTAGGACACTGTCAATGGTTGTCTGAAGGGTCCGTTCCTCGTTCTTGACCGCTGTGACCAGCACGTAAACTGGGCTGGTGGACGGTGTTGGGAGATCACGAGGACCGGATCTGGGGATGCCTAATTCAGAAGGAGTTTTGTATCCGTCGACTGTGTGTAAACGAGAGCCGGGCATGGTACGTGGGGATAGATGCGCACTACCGCGTGGTGTTCGGATTCACGTTCCGGAGATAGTTTCCTATAAACTGGACAATCCCTTGTGTGTTCGGAGTTCGATGTTTTGGGCGAAAGGTCTTTAAGGCCTCGCAGCGAGTCGGCAGGTCGGATTCCTCGTACGCCACCAGGACACAACCCAGGGACTCAAACTTGCGGGCTGTGTAGAGTTGATGGTCGTTGACGTGTTCCCCGAACCGCTTCAGGCGGGGCAGGACGACCATGGGCTTATGGTATTTGAGGGCGGCGTTGATGCTGCCGATGCCCGCATGGCTGATCAGTCCGGTTGAGCGACTGATGACGTCTTCAAAGGCGTCCTTCGCGAGCACTTCGGTGTGCTTCATGTGCTTCGGGCGGTACTCGCCTGGGCCGATCTGAGCGAACACCTCTTCCTGGATCTGCCCCTGGGCGATTGCGAGATCGACGGCCTTAACGAGCCGGTCGAATCCGAAGAGCGTGCCGATGGTGAGGAAGAGCATCGTTTAGTTGAGAGTTGAGAGTTGAGAGTTGAGAGATCGGAATGGGATTACCGCATTTGGTACCAAATGGGTCTGATTAGGGGAGTTTTTCAACGAATTCGAAAGGCGCATGGTAGGAATTGGGATCGTTTTCTGATTTCTTGGTCTCTCAACTCTCAACCTTCAACTTTCAACTCCTGTCTTCAAATCACTTCCCCAGCGTACTCGACGCCGGGGTACTTGGCGGCGACTTCGGGCCATTGGGACATCACGAGGTGGGCGAAGGGGCGGACGAGGCGGCCGCTGAGGGATAGTTTTTGGGTGTTGGCGATGCTGTCCACCCAGACGACTCGGGCGCCGAAGAGACGTCCAATGAGGCAGGACAGGATCCCGGGGGCAGCCCCGGTGCTGACCACCACTTGGGGACGTTCCTGGGCGATGGCGCTGAAGCATTGGGAGAGAACGCGGAGCATCAGGAACGGATGGTTTCGGTTGCATTCGCCCACGACGTACGTGGGTCCTTGGGCGCGGAGCCGGTCGGCGCCGACTTCCAACGAGGTAATCCAGCAGACTTGATGCCCTTCCCAAGCCTTAGAAAGTGCCTGGAGTTGAGAGAGATGGCCTCCTGCGGAGGCGACCAAACAGATTTTCATGATTCTGGGACTGGGGACGGAATCCCGAACGTTGAGATTTCGATCTCAGGTCTGCGGACCGCCGTCTAGGGAATTCTCTTAGCAGGCTAAGGGCCTTCCCAGAATCAGGAATTTGGAGGTCTTTAAGGAGCCGCGGATGGAGAGCGTTTAACCGCAGATTGACGCCGATTAGCGCAGATTCTGGGGAGGGGTAATCTGGAAAGCCGGAAAACAGGAAAAAGACAGTGAACTAGGAAGGTAGTTTGTCCGCAGATTAACGCCGATTGACGCCGATTTTCGGGATTCGAACTCACGCGAAGAGGATGATTTTTCCTGGAGGTGGAGGACCGACCAATCTGAAATGGAACCTGCTCTATTCCTTCATGCTTTCTTGTTTTCCAGATTCGTTTTTCTGGTGGTCTTGGTATTCGGCTGAACGAGAGGGAGAGAGTAATCTGGAAAGCCGGAAAACAGGGAAAAGACAGTGAACTAGGAAGGGAGTTTATCCGCAGATTAACGCCGATAGACGCAGATTTTCGGGATTCGAACTCACGCGAAGAGGATGATTTTTCCTGGAAATGGGGGGACCGACCAATCTGAAATGGAACCTGCTCTATTCCTTCATGTTTCCTTGTTTTCCAGATTCGTTTTTCTGGTGGTCTTGGTATTCGGTTGAACGAGAGGGAGAGAGTAATCTGGAAAGCCGGAAAACACGAAAAGGCAGGAAACCGTGAAGGGAGTTCAGCCGCAGATTAACGCCGATTAACGCAGATTCTTGGGAGGGGTAATCTGGAAAGCCGGAAAACAGGAAAAAGACAGTGAACTAGGATGGGAGTTTGTCCGCAGATTAACGCCGATTGACGCAGATTTTCGGGATCCGAACTCACGCGGTCATCCGCAGATTAACGCCGATGGACCCCAATCCCATTAGCGTGAACCGCGTTTTTGATGTGCTGATTGCCAGGATTTTTCTCTCAGCTCTCAGCTCTCAACTGGTTCGTGTCAGGACGCGCCTTTGCCCAACAGGACGACGGGGATGGTGCGGAGGAGGATGTGGAGATCGAGCCAGAAGGACCAATTCTCGATGTATTGGCGGTCCAGTTCCATCCACTGATCGAACGTGAGTTCGTTTCGACCGCTGACTTGCCAGAGGCAGGTGAGGCCCGGTCGGATACTCAGGCGACGGCGATTGAGCCATTCGTACTTATCGACTTCACTGGGAACCGGGGGCCGAGGCCCGACCAGGCTCATCTCGCCTTTCAGCACGTTGAGGAGCTGGGGCAGTTCGTCGATGCTGGTCTTCCTGAGGAAGCGACCGACGGGGGTGATCCGAGGATCGTTGCGGATCTTGAAGACCGGTCCGCTCATTTCGTTGAGGTGGGCGAGATCTGCCTTCCGCTTTTCCGCGTCGATATACATCGAACGGAACTTGTACATGCGGAATCGGCGCTTGTTCATGCCCACGCGCTCCTGCACAAAAAAGACCGGGCCAGGAGTCGAAAATTTGACGATTAGACCCACGACCAGGAACAGCGGGACCAGCAGAATCAGCAGCGTGCCGGACACCAGAATGTCCACGAGTCGCTTGGCGAGCAGGTGCCACAACTGGGCTTCGCGGAAGAAGGTGATGACGTAGCGGCCCTCAAAAACCTCCACCTGGGAGCGGGAGAGAACGTGGAGGTCCAAGCCCGTCGGCAGGAGCCGAACCACCACGCCCAATTGTTTGCCCAACTGCACAATCTCCAAGCCGGTGGCAAAATGCTCCTGGAGGGGAAGGTTCACGATGACCTCATCCACGACGCCTTTCTCCAGAATTCCCTTGAGGCGGTCGAGGGCTCCGAGAAGGGGCCAGTTGGACTTGGCCTCGGTCAGTTGGTTCGGTTCGGGGACTAGGAGTCCCTCAATCTTGTAACCCAACTCCGGTCGACGTTCGATCCGGTCGGCCAATTGCTCGGCGTCGAGTCGGTTTCCAATGATCAAGAGGTGTCGATAGTTGCGTCCGGAGCGCCGCAGCGCTTTGAGGATTTGGTGGATGACCACCCGGCTCAGCACCATCAATCCACTCGTAATCAGCCAGAACAGAAGAATTACCCAACGGTTGAAGCGCCCTACTTCAAAGACTTCACCAACGATAATCAGGAGAAAGGCACAGACTGTGGTGGCCTTCAAAACATCGACAATTTGCGGAAGCAGGTCATTGAACCGATTTGCGTCGTAACGGATGAAAAGGTTGAGGACGAACGCCCAACCAGCGAGGACCGCCAGCAGCCCCAGTCCGTCTTCCAGACGGTAGGCGACGCGGAACAGGTACGAGATTCGGTCGAGATCGCCCTTTTCAAAAGCGATGACGATGACCAAGAACAGCGTCACCATCATCAAAGCTACGTCAAACAACCGGAACAGCTGGATGAAAAGTTTATGTCGAAGGCGGATCATTCGCGGGAATGAAGGGAAAGGCGGTGGGCGGGAAACTACCTGCTAACCAGTTGAGAGTTGAGAATTGAGAGTTGAGAGAAAAGACCTGAAGTCCAGCACGCTTTCCATCACCCAACAGGGACTTGCCCGATCTACTTTATCCAACGCTTCTCGACATTCCCTATGGGCGTTCATTCGTGGTGGGTATTGTTCCGGCTCAGTGCGCCATGTGGATTGCTAAAGGGGAGGGAAGCAGCCGGGATACCAGAGTTAGCAACCGATCCTTCTCCTGTTGCCAACGGTGCCGACGGTAGATGGCGTGTCCCCGACGAGTTAAATGGGCGAGTTCGACGGGATGTCGGTAGGCCCACACAATCTGTTCAGCCAGACTGGCGGGGTCGTTGGGCAAAAAGAAGAGCAGGTCCTGCGGCCCAAAGTAGTCCTGAATTCCCCGGGTGGCCGGTACAACCACAGGACGATTCATGGCGAGATACTCGAAAATCCGGGTCGGAAGATTGATCGCAATGAACGGCGAGAATCGGTTGGGAACAAGTCCCAAATCGGAGTCCATGATATGCCGGGCGATGACGTGTTCCGTGACCATCCCGTGAATTTTTAGGCAGTCGGCCACCCCCCGCTGTCGGGCCAATTCGAGTATCTCCTCCAGATAAGTGTTGGGTTCGCCAAAGATATCCAGAGTCACTCCAGGAATCTGCGGGCGAACCTTCACCAACGCCTCGATCGCGAGGTCCAGACCGTGCCGTTCGGCGATCAGTCCGTGGTACATGAGTCGAAATCCTGGAGCGCGGGACGCCGGCGCTGGAAATGCCACCGGATCGAAAATTGATTCCTCGGGAGTGTTCATGACCACCTGGACCTTGCTGAATGAACCGCTGCGGGAAACAAACCGCTGACGGAAGGCTTCATTCGGGGTCAAAACCAAGTGTGAGAAATGGATGCAGTGCCGTTCCATCCAGCAGAGCAGCCGAATCAACCAATCGTCCGAGTCGCGCCGGTAAAGACTCATGAACAGTTCCGGCATCGGATCGTGCAGATCCAAAATCACCCGGGCGCCGAGACAGCGAGGAATCCAAGACGCCAGCACCAGGAAGTCCGGCATGTTGTGCGCATGAATGACATCGTAGCGCCGGGACAGGGATCGCTTGGTGAGCAGGCCGGCACACCAGGCGAAAAACATTCCGTACTGAAACGCATAGGTGAGTTTGCCGCCCCGGCGTTGGCGGAGCGGGACGCGGGTGACCTGAACGCCGGAAATGGTTTCCCAATACGGAGCGGGGGTCTTTTCCTGAAGACAGATCAACTCGACCTGAGCTCCAGCGGCGGCGAGTGCCTCCGCGGCTCGGCGGGGACGGGAGTCGGAGGGGTAACAGGAGTAGAGAAGGACGCCGACGCGCCGGCCGGCCAACGAATTGGAATCGGTAGGTTTGGCTCCGTTTGGCGCCGCGACTGGCTTTGGGGAGGGTTCCACCTCAGCAGTCGATTTCCGGACGGAATTGTACCAGTGGGCGAGGTCCCGAGGCAGCGCGTACCAGGCTCGGTCCCCAAACCCCCGGGCGGCTTTGAGGAATTGAACGTAATGGTCGACCGGATACGTGCGCCCATCGTCGGCCTCATCTTCAAAGCGGAGGTAATCCGGATGGACATTGATCAGGGCCATTCCTCCCTGTTCGCCGACCCAAGCGAGCTTTTGAAGCCAAATGGCTGGCGACGATTCTCCCAGGACCAAAAACAGCGTGGAGTCCTGCGGAATCGAATACGGCAACTCGACGTAGCCTTGCTGGGACTTGGGTGAATTAGCGTCGCCAGATTCCGGGGCGGCGACCCAGAACGGATAGATGGTTCCGGCGCCGTCGGGCTGGGGTTCGAACGGATCGATGTCGAAGGTGGAGGCGTCGTAGGTGATCTCAAGGTCATGCAGCCATTCGAGATTGTGGTGCATGAACCCGGAGCGAAACCCGACGGCATTCCATTCGCGCAGATACTGGTTGATCTTCTGCGCCCGTTGCCGAAATCCCTCTCGACTGCGGTATAGGCTGCCGTCGTGCGCGAGGTCGTGTACCCCCACTTCGAACCCGTTTTTTTTCAGCCAAGCGATGAGCTCATGGGGGACCGGATAGCGGCCTTCGGGGATGAAGTTGTAGGAGGACCGAAAGCCCAGTGACATCTCCAGTTCCGCCAAACGACGGACTCGGGCGACGCCTTCCGGGCCCTCGACGTCATGGGTCAAAACCACCGAAAGCTGCTTCTGGTCGGGCCAACCGGGCCAAGACTCCGGGGCCTGACCGGCCGAGGGCAGAATCGGCCAGTTTTGGGGTGACGATTCCCGGAGACGCCGGGCGTGCCACCGTCGGGCGGTCATTCGCAGCCGCCAGGGAAGAAGCGGCTTGATCAGGTAGTAAAGGCGATTGCGCACGGTCTGAGCTTAGCTGAGAGCTGAGAGCTGAGAGGCAAGGCAGCGGAGGGGTAAGGGGTAAGCGGTAAGGAGGCGAAACGCGGTAGGGCGAAGCTTCTGCTGAGCCGTCTCGCTGTCCCAAGTTGAGAGTTGAGAGTTGAGAGTTGAGAGGTAAATCCTGGGAATCATCACGTTACTTCAGAGGCTCCGCGGAGCGTCGCCCTACTGGTTTTGTCTCTCAACTCTCAGCTACCCACAAACCGGTTGAGAGTTGAAAGTTGAGAGTTGAGAGAAAAATCCTGGAATCCAGCACGTTAAGAGTGGCGACGGGTTTGTGGACGCAATGCGGATCCGGTTTACCGGTTTTCGCTTCTCTCAACTCTCAACTGGTTTTGACAAGGGCAGACTTCGTCCCCGTCAGTTCGCAGGGGCGAGTGACGAACGCAGGATGGATCGATCGGCAGGCAATCCGGGTTTTTGGGTTAAGGAGAGAACTCGGAGTTCTCCCAAGTTGGTTTGGGGACCGGAAGCCTCCGGTCAGGGGCGAGAGCGCCGACTACAGGTCTGAATCCAGCTTCCGAGGCAGATAACGGCGATGCTTGTTCAAGACGGCCACCATCTCGGTGTTGGTTTCCGCCATGAGGCTGACCGCTTGACGGGCGAGTTCGTTGTGGGTTTTTTCTGATTCCAGTACGACCACGGTCATGTCGAACAAGCCGGTCACTCGAGGGGTCGCGCTGGTTTGGGTGACCGGCGGCAGATCAAAAATAATGTAGTCGTAGTCGCTGGTCTTAATGTCCGCGACTAGGTTGGCAATGCGCTTGGGCAGGACGCCGACCTTGCGATTATTCGGATCGGTCAGGGACACCATGTAGAGGTTGTCGCTGACTTGGGCGGAATCCCGAGTGCCGGCATTTAGTGCTTTGCTGGCTTCAACGACTTCCTTGCCCTTATGGAACGGGTGGACCGAGGGGCCGAGCCGCTGGTTGACGTCGACGTAAAGGACGTTGCCTTCACCCGTTTCCGAAAGTGAGGCGGCAAGGTTCGAGGCGATCGTGGTGACACCCGCGCCGTGACCACAACTCGTGACCCCAATCAGCTTGGGCTTGTGATGAAGCTCTTTGATCTGGAAGTGCATGATCAACCGATCGCGCAGGGCTTCGGAACATTTGGCCAGTTCGTTTTGGGTAGTGGCCGCTTCGGGGGAAGGAGAGCCATTGGGATTCGTCGCCGGGGACGGAGGAGGAACCATCTTCGGCAGCGACATGAACAGGGGCAAGTGAAGGGCGTCCGTGACTTGTTTGGGCCGGCGGATCGATTGGTCGGTGAAAAACTCGATCAAGAAAGCCAGGCCTAAACCGAGGCCGATTCCTCCGAAAACAGCCCCTAATAGAATCTTTTTTAGTCGCGAAATATCTCTGCCCGCCGGCGACGCACTTTGAACGACGGAGATGTTTGAAAGTCGGCTGTTGGAGACGGCATCGTCGACCCGGGCTTGTTCCAAGGAAGTCGAGTAATAGGTGTACTGCTTCTCCGTGATGGCCAGTTTACGTTCCAGTCCCGCGATCTCGGATTCCTTATCGGCAATCTTCAAGGCCTCTTGCTTCTTTTCTTCCCATTGTTCGCGCAAGACTTTCAGTTTGGCTTCCAAAGCATCGATTCGCGCCATTTCCGCCGTAGGGTCTACTGTTTTTCCCGAGACGGTCGTTTTTCCCGGTGGGGTTAGTGAAGCGATTGGAGTGTTGGTGAGTCCTGGGTTGGCAGCCACCAAGCGATCCCGCTCTGTCAACGTCTCCTTGATTTGGCTGGATACTTTAGTGACAAAAGAGCTGGTAGGCGTGAATTGGAGAAGGAGTTCTTGCTCGCGCTTCTGGAGAGACTCCAACCGTCCGACAACACTTTGGTAGGCTTTAGTCAGATCCGGTGAAATGGCGATCGGCGGTGTTATTGGCGCTTCGTTGGTCGAAGGGGTCGCTGGAAGGGGAGTGGAATTCGTAATCCGGGCAAAGGCAGCGCGCCCTTCGGCGAGCTCGGCCTCGGCTGAAAGTATTTCGGTGCGCAGGCGGCTCACCAAATCCGAGATTGATTTTTGGGCTTCAGCTACCGAGACAATGCCAAGTTCCGTTTTGATTGCTCTTAGTTGACCTTCGGTTTGTTCGACCAACCCCCTCTTCTGATCCGCTTGCCGCGCTAAATCGTCAAGAACATCAAGTGCACGGTGGATGCGTGCATGCATCTTCAGATATCGTGAGATGAGCGTTGTAACCACCTCTCGGGCCACCTTGGGGTCTGGATGCTCAAAAGACACCCCTATCACATTACTCTTGGGTCGAACTTTGACTTCAAGGTTCTTTTGGATGTAGGCGGCAGCTTCTATGTCGGAATCTCCGCCGCCAAAACCCGCTAAAATATTGGTAGCTCCTATTGACTTGGCGACTTCTTCAGCAAGGTCCAGACTCATCAGCATTTCAATTTCAGAAGAAATAATGGCGTCGCCTCTACTATCGGGGCTCATTATTTGACTTCCTTCTTCCAGGGCTCCTGTGTCCCGCGATTCCAAAACATACCTAATCAGTAGTGATGCAGTAGAGATGTATTTAGGAGTAAACGTGAACCACACCACACCCGCTGCGATGAACCCCAACAAACTACAAATGATAATCTTCCACTTATGGCGAAAGAGGATGTACGCGATATCCCCGAGTTGAAACGACGGGCCGGCGGCAGGGGTGGCATCCCGGGGTAGCGGGCGTCCGTTGGCAACATGGAGGGGTGTCGGTTTCATTCTTGCGAACAGCTCCAATCTAGCGGGAATCAGGCCGCATATCGATAGAGCAGTCGGCCCGCCCATCGGCCGGTCCACTGGGGCAGGATTTGGAACAGTCGGGTCTGCCAGCCGGAGGTTCGGTCCGGGACCTGTTGGCGACCTCCGCTAGGCAGGACAAACCGGTGATACGATTGCCGGATTTCCATCGCTCCCCAGCCCCGTTTGAAGCGTCGCAGACCCTCATGTTGCAAGGAGGTGCGTCCCAAATCCACTTGCTGACATCCCAGGCGATAGGCCTCCCGAAAGCCACTCCACATCACCAGTTGATTGGGCCGAAGGGCCTGGTAGGCGAGATCGGAGGCGCCAAATTTGTAGGTCGCGTGCCGGTTGCTGTGCAGGAACACCGCGCCGGCCACGGGCGCTTTCCCTTGGCGCGCCAAAATCACGAAGCCATGGCCGCGAGCCAGCAACTCTTCCTGGATTTGGGTGAAGAAGGCCATGGGTTGTGGCGGAGAACCTTGCCTGCGCCGGGTCAAACAATGGAGTCCAAAGTACTCCCGAATCGAGGCAAAATCAGTTCCGATCGAGACTGTTAATCCGGATTCCCGCGCTTGGCGCAGACTTCGGCGGACGGATGGTTCACAATGTGCCAGTTGACTGGCGTCAGTGGGCTTCAGCGGCACGGAGTGCTGATAAAACTGAGTCGAGGCCGGGTCCTGCGGTTCCGAAGCTTGTCCCGGGCGGAATTCCAGATCCTGCCAGTGGCGCTCCCGTCCCAAAGCATACGATCGCCTTAAGATTTGAGTGGCCACGGTGGTTGGGGAGGCGGTCGTTCCTTCCAGAGACCAATCCGAAAGCGCGGGTTCCCGATCCGCCACCAGTAACGGGCAACTGTCCGTGAAGGGGAGAGAGACCCCTCGGCGCTGGCCGCGAAGACTCCGAACCTCCATCCACGGCAGGATTCCGACCGGTCGCCCTTCGCGTCGGGCGACCACGTAGAACGGGGAGAATCCGTAGGTCTGACGCAACGTTCGGCACCACGCCGAGGTGTGGAAAATTCGAGCTTCTGAGAACTGATTTAAGTCGTTGTCCCAGCTGGGGTAAGATAATGGGTTTACCGTCTCCAGTGTGACCTCACTGGTACTGGCAAGAACTCTCGCGGGCTGGTCAAGAACGACGCTCATGTTCCACGGGGCGGGCCAGGATAGACCGCAGACTGGTCACAACATATTCGGCCTGGGAACGGGTCAGTTCGGGAAACATCGGCAAGGACAGCAACTCGCGCGCGGCGGCTTCGGCAACCGGGAATGACCCGATCCCGAGTTCCAGGTGGTGGTACGCGGGTTGGCGATGGACGGGAACGGGGTAATGAATGCCGCACATCACGCCTAGTTCGGCCAAGTCGCGGAGGACCTGATCCCGTTGCGGTACTCGGATCGGAAACAAGTGATAAACGTGGCGGGAGTAAGCGGCTTCCTGGGGAAGGACGACATCCTCGAGATCGGCCAATAGTTCCTGATAGACCCGGGCATTCGCGCGCCGTTGGGTGTTCCAGCGAGGCAGGTGTCGCAATTTCACGCGGAGGACCGCGGCTTGCAGGGCATCCATCCGGGCATTCCAACCGATGCGACTGTGGTGGTATCGCTTCGATTGCCCGTGATCGCGGAACGACTGGAGCGTGGCGGCCAGGGTGGGGTCATCGGTGACGATCGCGCCTGCTTCGCCCATCGCCCCCAGGTTTTTACCGGGATAAAAACTAAAACAACCGGTGGCGCCCCAGGTCCCCGCTTTGCGGCCCTTGTATTCCGCACCGTGGGCCTGGCAACTGTCCTCGACCACGGCCAGACCGTGTTTCCGCGCGATTTCCAAAATGGGATCCAAATCAGCGGTTTGGCCGTAGAGATGGACCGGGATGATGGCTTTGGTTCGCGGAGTGATGGCCGCGGGGAGAAGTTCGGGATCCAGGGTGTGGTGGACCGGATCCACATCGACAAACACCGGAGTCGCCCCGCAGTACGAAATCGCTTCGGCCGTCGCCAGGAAGGTGTTGGGAACGGTGATGACTTCGTCGCCCGGACCGATTCCCAACGCCAACAGGGAAAGCCACAACGCCTCGGTTCCGCTGCCGACCCCGATGGCAAAGCGGGATCCGCAAAAGGCGGCGAACTCCTCCTCAAATTGGGCCACGACGGGACCGCCCGCGAAGTAGTTGGAATCTAGAACTTCGGCTACCGCGGCATCGAGGGCGGGCCGGAGCGGTCGGTGATGGGCCGCAAGGTCAACAAAAGGGACCTGCATAAACTCAACTCGAAGAGGTTTGTCGAAGAATTCGGGCGGGATTTCCCGCTACCACCGCGCCGGGCGGAACGTCCCGGGTGACCACACTTCCGGCGCCGATGATGGCGCCCTCTCCGACCGTCAATCCGCACAGAAGGGTGGTTCCGGAACCGATCGACGCGCCCCGCTTGACGACCGTGGGTTCACAGTTCCAGTCCGCGTCCGTTTGGAGCGAACCGTCGGGATTGGTGGCCCGAGGGAACCGATCGTTGGTGAAGGTGACGTTGTGGCCGACGAAGACTTCATCTTCCAAGGTGACGCCCTCGCAGATGAACGTGTGGCTTGAGACTTTGCAGCGGCGACCGATTCGCGCGCCCTTTTGAACTTCTACGAACGTTCCAATCTTGGACTCGTCGCCGATCTCGCATCCGTACAAGTTCACGAATCCAAAGATTCGAACCCCGGACCCGAGCTTTACGTCGGGGGCAATCAGCTGCGTTGCCGCCAGGGTACTCACGGAGTCTTTACGGACAGCGTGGTTTTTCGGGAGGTTTTGCGGCCATTGGCCCGCGGACTCTCGCTGGGGGTGGGGGCGACCGGTTCAGCTCCGTTCGTCGCCTTGATTTGGGCCTTCACCGGCCGGCTCGTCGAGTGCCCGTTCCCATGGTGGTGGTGGGTATCGCGGAGCGAAACCGGAGCGCCGTTGTGATCCAGAGAGCGGGAAGCCGCTTCCAAAATCTCCACCATGTCGCGGGCTTGATGACCGCTGGAAATCGGGGTGGCACCCGTGCGAATGCAGTCGAGGAAGTGCTGGCATTCCACCTTAAGTGGTTCTTCCTGTTTCACATACGGGATGTAGATGTCGCCGTAGTGGTAGGCGTAATGGAACTCCGCGAAGGTGTCGTAATGGGGCGGGGAATCAACGCGAGCGTCGAAGATGCGGATCTTGTCGAGGTTGGCGACGTCGTCGTAAACGATCATGCGGCGGCTGCCGACAATGGTCATTTCCCGGGTTTTGCGGGGATCCAGCCAGCTGCTCTGGATGATCGCCGAGCGATTGCGGGAAAATCCGAGCCACATCGTCGTAATGTCGTGCACGCCTCGGGAAACATTGGCGCTGCCGCGGCAATTCACGCTCTGGGGCATCTCGCCCATGATGTACTGGATGATCGAAATGTCGTGCGGCGCGAGATCCCAGGCGACGTTGATCTCTTTTTGGAACAGCCCGAGATTCAGGCGGCGGGCGGAGATGTAGCGGACGTCCCCGATGTCCCCGTCTTCGACGATCTGCTTGATCTTTCGCACCACCGACGAGAAGAGGAACGTGTGGCTGGCCATCAGGACCAAGCCCTTCTTTTTGGCCAGGGCAATGAGGTCATCGCACTCGGCGCAGCTGGTGGCCATGGGTTTCTCCACCAGGACGTGTTTGCCGGCTTCCAGACTGGCCTTGGCCATCCAGTAGTGTTGGCCGACCGAGGTCGCGATCACGACCGCATCCAGCTTGGCTTCCTTGAGAAAGGCCGCGAAATCCGTGTAAACCGTGGCCTCAGGGTAGAGCGCTTGCATGTGGCGCAACCGCTCGAGGTTGGTGTCGCAGACGGCGCGGAGGCGGCAATCCGACAGCGACCGAAAGTTTCGCATCAAGTTGGGGCCCCAATAGCCGCAACCCACCACGCCAATGTTCAGTTTCGAATGCATACTCTGCTTTCTGAGTGAGTTATCCTTGAACCGCAGTGGCTCCGGCTGGTCGGGTCCTAACGGGGACCTGTTTCTTGGGTCCGAAGCGGAGGCGAGCTGTGTCGCGCACCTGACTCAGGATAGCCCAAGGGGTTTTCAGCAGGATCTTTAGGTCCAAGAGCGGACTCACAGTTGCTATGTAGCACTCGTCGAGCCGTATCATTTCTGGGAACGAAAGCCGATTCTTGCCGCTGACCTGCCACAGACCGGTCAGACCCGGCAATCCGTTGAAGCGGGAGCGTTGGGTGGGACCATACCAGGCGAACTCAGTCGGAACACAGGGTCGTGGTCCGACAAAACTCATGGTACCTTGAAGAACATTAAGGAGTTGTGGGAGCTCGTCCAAGCCGGTGGCCCGCAACCAGCGGCCGCCGGGGATCAGCCGGGGATCCTGATGGTCGAGCTTGGTCATCGGCGCCTGGGTCTGGATGAGCTTGTCCAGATGCTCATCGTGCATCCGGCTTTCCGCGCCGACTTTCATCGTTCGGAATTTGAGCAATTCGAACCGCCGACAGCCGTAGCCAATTCTCGTTTGTCGGAAAAGCACTGGACCATTGGATAACCACTTGATGGCCAGAGCGGTGGCCAGCATGACGGGGATCAAGACGGGCGCCAGAAGGAGGATCAGAAAAAGGTCGAGACCTCGTTTCCAAACCGGAACCGCTGGCGGGGGTGTTGCCACCTCTTCTTGGGAAGAGAGTACGGGCACCTCACCGGACCTTGCGGATTCCAGAAGCACCTGGGAATTCTCAGCGTTGGATTCTTTCAGTTCTGGGAGCGGCATGAACTCACGGGGTTGAACTGCGGCCGAATCGACAGAAACACGGAGCTCTCTTGGATAAACCAAGGCGAAGGGAAGGGGACCGCTACCGCGACCCCAAAACCGAAGTGAACTCGGTACTGTACTTCTAACTCCTTGGGAAGAAGCCTGTTTTAAGGACTCCCTCGATTGACGCTACTGCTGTTTCTATTTCATCCAGTCTTCTCAAAGCAACTCAGGTGCCGTTGCACGAGTGCGAGTGGGACGCGCTCGTCAAAGCGCTGGGAGTCGATGTTGAGAGACGGGATGCCGACCGGTCGTAGATCTGATTTTGACCTGTAACACTACCTTGGATTTGAGACTGAGCTGGCGACTGAGTCCGAAGAAACAGACCCATCCGCCTGATGAGAGGGTTGGTTCTCATGACGGCGCAATCTGACGGTCCGAGTAGACGGCGGTGCTGGAATGCCAGCAAGGAAATTGTCAGGCTGGATGCACTTTGTTTCCGATTGTTGCTCGAGACACTGAGGTTTGATGGAAAAATGTCGAATGGAAGGGTCGTTGGAGGCGAGTGAAATGCCGATCTCTGACGTCATCGTGTTCGGCCAGCACACTGTTTACGGCGCGAAGGTGGTTCCGCCGACAGTTTCCGAGTACCGTCTCGGTCTCGGGGCATGAAGCGGGATTTTTCGTCAACCCTCTCTAATTTGCACAAGTCTATTTTATTCAGATGGATGCGGGAACTGGTCGCAGTCGGAAGCGGGGTTTTAGCAGGGTGCGCGTTTCCCTTGTCGGAATGGTCCGGATTGGCCTGGGTGGCGCCGGGAATGTTGTTGGCGGCTAGTCTCGGTTTAACGCCGAAACAGAGCTTTCGATTGGGGTGGCTGGCAGGTTGGGTACAGTTCGCAATCTCTCTTCGCTGGCTGCTCCTGATTCCATTCCCCTCCGGTGCAGTGGCGGGGTGGCTTGCCCTGAGTGCCTATTGCGGACTTTTTTCGGCGCTCTGGCTTTGGTTGGCGACGAGATGGATCAGAAACCTAGCCTCGCTTCCGGAGACCTGCTCGTGGGTCCAGGCGGCAGATCTGGTCTCACGGCAACCGTGGGGTCGGCGTTTGACGCTGTGGTTGGTTTTGGCGGCTAGTGCGACGGGATTGGAAGTGATTCGAGGACGGTTTCTGAGCGGCTTTCCCTGGAACTTTTACGGGATCTCGCAGTGGCAGAATGCGCCCTTGATTCAGATTGCGTCGGTGACTGGCATTTTCGGGGTGACCTTCCTCGTCTATTGGGTGTCGTTGGCCTTGTTGGGCGCCCTGCTGCAGGTGCGACGCTCGAGTGAGAATCGGTTCGGCTGGACGGCGGACTTGCGGATTCCCCTGGTGGTCTTGCTCGTGGTGGTGGGCTGGGGCTTTCGGCGGATCATGACGGCGCCTCCGGAAGGCCCGGCGACGACACTCGGGTTGGTCCAGCCGAGTATTCCCCAGACCTTGATTTGGGACGATGCGGCCAATCCGGAACGATTCGCCAAAGTCTTTGCCCTCACCGAGACAGCGTTGGCGGGTCGGCCTGAGGTGCTGATTTGGCCAGAGGGTTCCTTACCGGACATCACGGAAGCGCAGTTTCGGGCGGTGACCGGGCTGACCCAAAAGGCGGGCGCCGATTGGATCTTTGGAACGGGCTATGGTCGAGAGGTGGAAGGGAGGCGCGAACACTACAATGCGGCGCTCCTGGTGGATCCGTCTGGTCGGGTGGTCGATCGCTATCACAAGCGGCGGCTGGTGATCTTTGGCGAGTTCATTCCGTTCGAATACACCTTGCCGATCATGAAATGGCTGACGCCCATCGGCAGCAGCTTCACGCCAGGGAAGGAGGCCAAGGCGTTTCGGGTGGGATCGGGAACGAACACGGTGGTTTCGCCGGTGATTTGCTTCGAAGACATGTTTCCGGAAACCACTCGGGACCACGTGACGCCGGAGACGGACTTTCTCTTGGAGTTGACCAACAACGGGTGGTTTGGAGAGAGCAGTGCACATTGGCAGCATTCCGCCGGAGCGGTCTTTCGGGCGGTCGAAAATGGAGTGCCGGTGGTCCGGTGTGCCAACAATGGTCTTACCTGCTGGATCGATGAATTTGGCCGAACCCGGGATCTGCTGGGCAAGGGCGGCAATGTCTACGCCCCGGGAGTTTTGTTGACGCGGGTGCCGGGTCGCCTCGAGGGGCAGCCTCGCCCGCTGACGTGGTATCACCGCCAGGGCGACGTCTTCGGAGGCCTGTGCGTGGTGGTTATGATGGGCATGGTGATTTGGGACATTTCGGGGCGTCGGCGGGCGGTTCGACCGAACCCGGTTCCATTATGAACACCGGATGGTTGATCGGGTCAGCCTGGTTGACGTTTGTACTTTGGGCTTTGGGAGAGTGTTTTCTGGCGACTCCCCGCTGGCGTGACCGGGCTTGGGTTCGCGGATGGTGGAGTGTGGGGTGCGCTCTTTTGACGCTGCATCTCGGACTTGGCCTCGAATACCATCAGTGGAGTCAGGCCGCAGTAGTCCGGGATACGGCTCGGCAGACCGAGGAACTCGTGGGCTGGGCCTGGGGCGGCGGAGTGTGGTTCAACTACCTTCTGTTGGCGTGGTGGTGGGTTGATTGTGGAAGAAGCTGGTTCGTGGGCTCGTCCTGGAATCGGAAGGGGACCGGCCTCTGGCTTCGGCGCGGGTTCTTTTTCTTCATGTGGTTCAATGGGGCGGTGGTTTTCGCCGAGGGCGGGAGGCGGATTGGTGCGTTGGTGGTTTGCTTTTTGTTGCTGGGGTGTTGGGGGCGGGGAAAAGCTGAGAGCTGAGAGAAAAGGCAGCGAAGCGGGAGGCGGTGAGGAAGGCGCGAAGCGTTTGGACTGCGCCCGCCCTCTGGCGCTTTGGGGCGCGGGAATCGCGGCTGGGGTTTGTGGCTGCACTAAGGCGTCAGCAGCCGTGACGAAAAGCGGTAGCTCGCGCCGCTCGCGACCGCAGTCCAAGACGCTTCGCGTGGGCGACGCGGGTGTGGGAACGAACTGTCTGGGTCCGTTACGCGAACGGCTCGGTGGAACCTCGCCCTACCCGGGGAAAGCTGAGAGCTACTAACTGCTTCTACTGGAAGCTAGGGATCGTGACTGGGGGTTCTCGTGCGATACACTGGCGGCCGCATGTCTGCGCTAGCACCGGTTTTGCGGCGACCACCGCTGATTTCCAGTTGGCTGCCGTTTTACTATGGCTGGGTCAATGTCTTGGTCGCGGCGCTGGCGATGGTGGCGACTTTACCCGGTAGGACCCAGGGGTTGGGGCTGATCACGGAATCACTCCTGAAAGAATTCCGGATGGAACCGGCGACCTATGCGCAGATCAATTTGTGGGCCACGTTATTGGGGTCGCTGGCGTGTGTGGGGTTTGGTCGACTCATTGATCGGCTGGGTAACCGGGTGATGATGGCCTTGACGATTCTGCTGTTGGGAACGGTGGTGGTGGGGATGAGTCAGGTCACCGCGCTTTGGGCTCTCGCGGTGGCCGTGACCCTGACGCGTGCGTTCGGTCAGAGCGCGCTGTCGATTTCGAGTTTGAGCGTGGCTCCGCAGTGGTTTGGGCGACGTTTACCGATGGCCATGGCGGTTTATTCCGTCGCCTTGACGGTCGGGTTTATGGCGGCGTTTCCGGGACTGGGACATGTGATCACGCAGTCCGGTTGGCGGGTGGCTTGGTCCGGGATGGGCTGGGTTCTGGTGCTCGTGGTGGCCCCATTGGCTTGGGCCTTAATCCGAAGATCACCGGAAGCGTGCGGATTGGAGCGGGAACCGACGTTGGTTCCCACGGCGGTGGATGAGGCCCCTGACTTCACGTTGCGCAGAGCACTGGTGACCCCTTACTTCTGGGTCTTTGCGTTGGCCTCCACGTTGTATGGCCTGGTGGCTTCTGGAATTGGGTTGTTCAACGAATCCATTTTGGCGGAACGGGGATTCGAAGTGTCGGCTTACCATCAGGCGCTGGCGGTCACCGCTCTCACCGGGCTCGCAGGCAATTTTCTGGGAGGCTGGCTGGCGACCCGTTGGCCACTGTCCCGGTTGTTGGCCGGGGCCATGGCTCTCCTTGCGGCGGGTTTGATGGCTTTGCCTTTCTTGAAGTCCCAGAATGATCTGTGGGCGCAATCCGTCCTGATGGGATTGGCGGGCGGACTTGTGGCCGTTCTGTTTTTTACAGTGTGGGGTCGGACCTATGGCCGCCGCCACTTGGGGCAAATCCAAGGGGCGGCCCAGATGCTGACGGTCGTGGGATCGGCGGTCGGGCCGCTGTGTCTGGCCGCGGTGGTTTCGCGAACCGGTTCCTATTCTGCGGCCTTTTTCGGATTGGCGGCAGTGGTCGGAGTTGTGGGCATCGCGGCCCTCTGGATCCCGATTCCCCGGTCGAACGAAATGGCGCGGAAGCCTTAGATCGCCCCGGCAATCGCCTCGCCCATCGCTTGGGTTCCCACCTTGAGGGCCGTCGGATCGGCTGGGTTGAAGATGTCGCCGGTCCGGAGTCCCTGACCGATCGCGTGAGACACGGCGGTTTCGATGGCGACGGCTGCTTCTTCGAGTTGGAAGCTGTACCGGAGCATCAGGGCCACGCTCAGGATTTGGGCGATGGGGTTCGCCAAGTCCTTCCCGGCGATGTCGGGTGCGGTCCCGCCGGCGGGCTCGTAGAATCCGAAGGTTTGGGCACCGGTCGTGCTGCCCAAGCTGGCGCTGGGGAGCATTCCGAGAGATCCGGCCAGGGCCGCCGCTTCGTCACTGAGAATGTCGCCGAAAAGATTCTCGCAGAGCATTACGTCGAACTGCGTCGGTTTCAGCATGAGCTGCATGGCCGCGTTATCGACAAACATGTGTTCCAGGGTGACGTCTGGGAATTCCTGGCCCATGCGGGTCACCACTTCGCGCCAAAGAATGCCGTTCTCCAATACATTCGCTTTGTCGATGCTGGTCACCTTTTTGCGGCGGAGGCGGGCGGCCTGGAAGGCCACCCGGGCAATCCGTTCGATCTCCGGCGTGGTGTACACCATCGTATCGATCGCGCGGTGAAATCGGCGAGGTTGGGCGGCGCCTTCGCGGGCTTCGATGACTTCCTCGGTTTTCTTCGGTTGGCCGAAGTAAAGCCCGCCCGTCAATTCGCGGACCACCAACACATCCAGACCTTCACCCTGACGTTCAGGGCGGAGCGGACAGGCGTAGGCGAGGATCTTGGGGAGCCGGACCGGGCGCAGATTGGCGAACAAACCAAATTCCTTGCGGATCCGGAGCAAGGCGGCGCGTTCCGGGCGTTCCTCCTTGGGAATGGTCGGATCGCGATCCGGGAGTCCGACCGAGCCAAACAGAATGGCGTCGGATTCGCGGCAGAGTTGCAGGGTGGCGTCGGGAAGTGCTTTACCGGCGGCGTCGATGCCTGCCCAGCCCACGGGGGCTTCGGTAACCTGGAACTGGAGTCCGAAGCGACGCTCAATGGCGCGCAGCACCCGCAGGGCTTCCCGCATTACTTCCGGACCGATGCCATCGCCGGCCAACGCGGCGATCTTCAAACAAGCTGAACTCATACGCGAACCGCGATCTTGTAGACCAAAGTTCAAACCTCAAAGCCCAAAGAGAACGGGCAAGCCGTCCGGAAGCCGGGCCGTTGATCGGCCAGTTGAACCCAACTATCTGAGGACCACCAAGCCGAGAAAGGTAACGAAGACGCCCCACACGATGCCGCTGACCGCGGCGAGACGAAAGCGGAAGGGCGCTTGGGTTACCCACTGGATGGCGTCGCGGAGACGCCAGGGGGACATCGACCACCACATGGCGAGAATCACCCAGACATAGGCCCATCCCGTGATCGCGTTGCGCCACGGACTATCGTGCCAGCGCGCGTGCTCGCACATCCACCAAGCCGCCATGAGCATGACCACGCTCAGTCCGCGCACCGCCAAGTAATCTCGAACAAACAGACAGCAGCCCACGCCTACGACGGCGAAGCCCACCAGCATCAGGTTTTTCCAGGGGGCAATGTCCGAAAGGGTTTCGTGCCAGAGGTTCCATTCGAACCACGCCGTGCCGATGAGCATGAGGAGGACCCCCAGCCCACCGTTGCGGGGGAACTTCTGGAGCCAGGATCCAACCCAGTCCGGTTTCAGCAGGGCCAGACCGTGGGAGACCACCATTCCTGCTCCCAGGAGCAGGCAGAGTTGAGCAAGGGTCATGAGTGAGAAAGAGCAGTCAGGGCTGGAGTCGGTTCGTCGTCGATCCCGGTGAGCACGGGAATTCCATAGAGCGTGAAAGCCCCGGCGCGTTCGACCTGAATCTTCAGGAGTTCGCCTCGGTGCCGTTCATCGCCTTCGAAAATCACAATTCGGTTGGTTCGGGTCCGGCCTTCGAACCGGGCGGCGTTCCGTCGGCTGGGACCTTCCACCAGGATCTCCACCGTGCTCCCGACGAGCTCGGCGTATTTCCTTGAGGCCAACTCATTGATCGTCGCCAGCAACCGCGCGTGCCGCTCCTCAATGACCGACTCCGGCAGTTGTCCGGGCATCGAAGCCGCAGGGGTGTCGCGCCGTTGGGAGTATTTGAAGGCGTAGGCCTGGTCGAATTCCACCTCGCGGCAGAGCGAAACCGTCTGTTCGAAATCCTCCTCCGTCTCGCCGGGGAAACCCACGATGATGTCGGTGGTGATCGCGATTCCGGGCTGAACCTGCCGCAATTGCTCGATGAGGGAGAGAAAGCGCTCGCGGGTGTAGCCCCGGTGCATTTCCTTGAGAATTCGGTTCGAACCGCTCTGCACGGGAAGGTGCGCGTGCTCCACGAGCTTCGGCAGCCGGCCAAAGGCTTCAATCAGGTCCGCGCCGTAACCCTTGGGATGCGGCGAGGTAAACCGCAGGCGCTGCAAACCCTCGACCTCATGTACGGCTTCAATCAGCTGCACGAAGGCCGAGCGACCGTCCTTCACCGGGTAATCTCGTTTACCGAAACTGGTCACGATCTGACCCAGCAGCGTGATCTCCCGTACCCCGCGATCCACGAGTTCGCGAACTTCGGCCACGATGTCGGGAATGGTCCGGCTCCGTTCGAGTCCGCGGGTGGCGGGGACGATGCAGAAGGTGCAGTGCTGGTTGCAGCCCTGCATGATGCTGACAAACGCGGTTACCGGGCGTTGACCGCCGGGTCCGGGCAAATGTTCCCGAATGGCAGCCTGAGAACCGGCTTCCTCAGCGGTATCCACGATGTGGGTCTCGCGGCCGTGCAGGAGGGAGTCCAAATGTTCGCCCACCCGGTGGAACTTTTGCGTGCCAACCACCAGGCGCGCGCCGGATTGGACCAATTCCTCGCCCCGGCTTTGGGCCATGCAACCCAGGAATCCCAGGACCGGATGGCGGCCCTGTTTGCGGGCGACGCCGGCGATGGCCGACATTTTGCCCAAAGCTTTCTGTTCGGCGAGATCGCGAACCGAGCAGGTGTTGAGCAAGACCACGTCGGCCGAAGTTTCATCCGGAGCCAAAGTGTAGCCCCGGGCTGCCAGCTGGGCGGCCACCGCCTCGCTGTCCCGTTCGTTCATCTGACACCCGTATGTTTTGATGAAAACCTGCGGCATGAAGCGAAAGTGGCGGGCAACGTAGGGAAGGCGGGAGAGTGAGCCAACGGGTTTTTTGCAGGATCACGGCTGCGGAATCAGCCCAGTAGATTGACGGCGGCGACGATGACGACGAAGCCCACCAGATCGAGAATGGCGCCATGACGGACCATCTGTCGCAAGGGAACACACCCCGAGCCGTAGACAATGGCGTTGGGTCCGGTGGAAACCGGAAGCAGGAAGCCCATGGAGGCTCCCAGACAGGCGGCGAGGGCGGGTTTGAGGGGATCCACCCCGGCCGCTTGGGCAATGGCGATCGCCACTGGGACCACCATGGTGGCCGAGGCGGTGTTGGAAGTCGCTTCACTGACGAGAATGGCCACCGCGGTGAACAGCACCGTGAACTCAAACACAGTGCGGGCGGGAAAAATGCCGACCAAGCCGGTGCCAATCCAGTGCGCCACGCCCGTGGTGAACATCTGTTCGCCCAGGGCCATTCCGCCGGCGAACAGGAAAATCGTTCCCCAGTCGATGCGCACGGCCTCCTTCCAGCCCAGCGTAAATTCGCCCGTTCGCCAATTCACCGGCCAGGCGAACAAGGCGCAGGCCGCCAACATCGCAATGACACTCTCGGGTAAGCGGGCGTTAAGCCACAGAACGGTTTCCGAGCGTGGTCCCGACACCAGGCTGATGACGCCGGGCAGAATCCAAAGACAGACCGCCAGACCGAAGACGATGAGCACATTGCGCTGCGGAGCGGTCCAGGGTCCGAGTTTGGCCTGTTCCGACATCAGCCACACCGAACCTCCGCGGAGTGACGCTGGATCGACCGGACAACGGCGGTAGAAGCTCAACACCAGAAAGCTTCCGAGGACGACCGCGATGGGAAGCCCCAGTTTCATCCAGTCGAAGAAGCCCACCCGAATTCCCAGGGTGCGTTCGATCATTCCGATGCCAATGAGGTTGGGCGGCGTTCCAATGGGCGTGGCCAGGCCGCCGATCGAGGCTCCAAAGGCCGTGAGCAGCATCAGACCGGTGGCGAAGGGCAGGGCGGTGAAGTGGACTTCGCGACCCAGGCGCAGGGATTCGCGGCGGGCAATCTCAGTGGCAATCGCCAGGCCAATCGGCAGCATCATCGCCGTCGTGGCGGCGTTGGAGACCCACATGGACAGGAAGGTCACGATCACCCCGAAGGCGAAGTAAAGGCGCAAGGGACTTTCTCCCACCGCCCGCGCGCCCAGAATCAGAAAAGCCAGCCGCCGATTCAGGCCGTGTTTCATCATCGCCTCCACCAGCATGAAGCTGCCGATGAAGAGGAAAATGATCGGGTCGGCAAACGGCTTGTACATGTCCTTGGCCGGGGCGACTCCGAAGACCACTCCCAGCGTCGGACCCAAGAGGGCGGTGGCGGCCATCGGCAGGGCTTCGGTGAGCCAAAGCACCACCACCAATCCAAGGATGGCCAGCAAGGCGTGACCGGCCGGAGTCAGTCCGCTGATGGGCAGTAACCAGAGACCCAATGCCACTGCGGGAGCCACCCCCAGTCCCACCCGTTTCCGCCACCGTTCGAACGCCTCCTCCCCCGGAGAAAGTCGGGCGAGGGTTTCAGGTGAGGCTTCGGACATGACCGGGATCGAAGGCCAATGTCACAGTCTGCACCAAAAGCCAACCCTCCCGGCGCACAGGTCGGCAGTTTTTTTCCATCCGATCGTCCTTCAAGGGGGGGACTTTCGAGGAACCCGCCAACGGCGAACGGCGTCCGAGGAGGTCGAGACCAAGTCTCCTTCGGCCGTCACCGCGAGGCTGAGAATTCCATTGGTGATACCCCAAGTGGGTCCTCCGAGAACACCCAACTCCCGTCCGGTGCGACCGTCCCAGATGGAGATCAGACCATCCAGACTGCCCCCGAAAATGCGGGAACCATCCGCCGTCAAGGCGGTGGACACGAGCACTCCGGCCCGGCTCCGCAGGCGCTGTTTGAGTTTTCCAGACTCCAAGTCAAACAACCGAACCACGCCATCAATGCCGGCCGTGGCTACGGCTCGACCATCGGGACTAAAGTTTACTGAGGGGATCTGCTGCGCGTCGGTGGCGAGGTCTCGAACAGTTCCGTTCGCCAAATCGATCGAGATTACTCGCCCTTGCGCCGAGGCCGCGACCAACCAGCGGTTTCCAGGCGAGAATCGAAAGGTGCTGACCGGTCGGAGGTCAACTCGGGTGACCAGTTTCTGATCGGCGAGGCGCCAGACGAGCAGGCCATTCACGGAGTCAGAGGTGGCCAGGTATTTGCCGTCCAAACTGAAATCCAGGCCGATTAGCAGTCGGGACTGAACCGGAATCCACTGGGGGGACTGGATTTCGATCGGTGGACCGTTGGGTTGGGTTTTCCAGCGCAGGCGGCCATCGGGAAAGACCTCGGCGAGGGTGACCTGGCCCGCGGGGGTGACGTGGACTGCTCCGGCGAAGGAGTCTGCGTCAAACTGTCCCGAAGCGATTTCTGTGTGATCCCGCAGTCGAAAAACGCGGAAGCGGTCTTGGTCACGGTTGCCCATGAGGTAGTGATCTTCCGAGGCGGACAAAACCACCATTTGGTTAGGGTCAGCAACGAGCTGGACTTCCGGGCCTCGGGTCAGGGGACGGAGGTGCCATTGGCGGATCACTTGGTCATTGCCGGCGGTCAGGAACGACTGGCCATCGGGCAGGAACTCGAGGTGTCGGGCGAGAGCGGGATTGCCCTTTAAGCGACCCTCGAGTTGGCGACTGGCGAGATCCCAAACCAGCAGATCAGGGTCGCGTCCAGCGCTGACCAACCGCGTTCCATCGGGCGAAAAGGCGAGGGCAAACACCAAGTCCTGGTGTCCCCGAAGTACTCCCTTGGGTTCGAGGGTGGTGCCGTCCCAAAGGCGAACCGTTCCGTCGCCGCCCCCGGTGGCCAGCCAATGACCGTCGGGCGAAAACGCCGCTTTGTAGGGCGACTGATTCCAGACGGCGCGGGCCTCATGACCGGGCTGACGGGCCAGTACGCGACCGGTGTCGGGATCGAGTAGGTAAATCTGTCCGTCGCGATCCCCCAGCATCAGGCGCTGTCCGTCCGGAGAAAACGTGTACAGCGCCTGATCCATTTTGAAGGGGACTTGGTGGTCCTTGAGGATACGGCCATCGGGAAGGCCAACCGCCAGCCAGCGCTGACCCGAGCCCAGCCACAATTGATCACCGTGGGGGGAGAAAGCGAGGGGGCGGACCAGGCCGGGGACGGTGAAACTCGCATTCGTGGTGAAGCTAGGGAGATCGAGGATCCGCACCAGGGTATTGCTGATTCCGGCGCCTCGATCCACGACCGCGAACTGGGTGCCAGTTCGATTCAAGGCGAGCGTTGGCGAGCGTTGTGGGCTGGCCTCCAGAGACTTGATAGGTTGGCCGGTGGCAACGTCCCAAAGAATGATCCCACCCAGGGAATCCGAGGACAGCAAGTGCCGACCCTCGGGCAGCAAGGAGACGAGATAGACTTCACCAGTGTGCTGACGAAGTTCGCGGAAAAAATCGGGTTGAGCCTGCTGGTTTAGAAAGTCCCACTCCCATCCGCGGAGATCTGATTCCCCGGCGGAAGGAATTTGACGATTAAGTAGGTCGCGCACCTGGCTGTCCCGTCGAGAATTGAGAGCTTCGAAGGCGAGGGCTAGGTCGGCTGCGTAGAGGTTTTCGCGCGTGACGTTCTCGGCGGATACGGCCTTCTGGCGCTCCCGTTCCGCCGCTTGCCGGGCTTCGTTGATACGGTAGGCGGCGATCGACGAGCCCACCGCTACGAGCATCACCAACACTGCCGTGGCGGTGGCGAAGCCGGTGAGCCACGGATGTCGTCGGGCCCGTCGCCACCAGTGCTGCCATACGGGAATGGGCCGGGCGTGAACGGGCTCATCCCGGAGAAATCGGCCGAGTTCATCGGCCACTTCCTGGGCGCTGGCGTAGCGTCGGGACGGGCGTTTCTCCAGGCACTTGAGACAAATGGTTTCCAAGTCGAGCGGCACCCCGGTGCGCAGACTTCGCGGTGGGACCGGGTCCAGTTCCAGTACCGCGCGGATGGTATCCTCGGCTGTTTCGCCGCGGAACGGAGGTCGATCGGTGAGGAGGTAATACAGGGTGGCTCCGAGACCGAAGACGTCGGTGTGCCGTCCGACGTCGCCGAAGCGGGAACTGGCCTGTTCCGGCGCCATGAAATTGGGCGAACCGGCGCCTTCCGAGCCGGACGCCTGTTCCGGGCGGTCATCCCGGCCGAGCAAGCGGGAGAGTCCGAAATCGGTGAGCTGAGGTTCGTCGTTGTGGTCGATGAGGACGTTGGCGGGTTTGAGATCGCAGTGCAGGACGCCTTTGAGATGAGCGTACTGCACGGCGGCGGCGATTTTTTGGGCGTACTGGGCCACTCGTTGAGCGGAGATCACCTGCCGGCGAGTGAACGCCGCCAAGTTTTGCCCTTCGACAAACTCCATGGAGAAGAAGGGTCGCCCTTCGGCTTCATCCACTTCGTAAATTCCGACGATGTTGGGATGATCCAAGCGGGCGGCCAGCCGCGCTTCGGCGAGCAATTCAGCGTGCCCGTGTGGCAACCGAAAGCGTTCGTCTAGCAGCATTTTGACGGCGCAAAGGCGGTCGAGTTCGGGTTGGCGGGCCTTGTAGATGACGCCGTATCCGCCGCGGCCAATTTCCTCCAAGAGTTCGTAGCCGCCAAAGTTGCAGGGCAGGGCAGGAAGATTCATGACGCCAACCGAAACAGTGTCGTCGACGTTGACCTGAGCAAGCGGGAAGTCGGCCGGAAATCACCGGAATTTCGGGAGAATGTAACGGGTTCCAGGGTGGCGAATTTCCTGCGAGTAAGTTGGGGCAAAATTGCATCGCGGAGCGCGCCTTCAGCCGTTGAAATAGTCCATCCCAGACGGCTCAACTCCATGCGCCACAAAGACGTTTCGAAGACGTGACACTTTCCCCTAAAAACGCCTTGCCACCACTATATATGGTGGCAGTCTGGTCCCCCATCCACCATAAGATGGGTGGCTTTCTCAAGCCCAACGCCGAGGAGGAACTCCAATTTTTGCCGCTAAATGCCTGGCCGCCAGTCCAGACGAACCCACGGAAGGGTCTTCGTTGAAACCTGACCGGAAGGCTCCCAATGCCGAATCCCAGTAGACCCATGATTGACGCTCCAGAATCGATTGTTGCGGGCCGTCCCGTGAAACGCGTCCGCCGCCCTGCCTCGCCCAAGCTCGCCACCCGCCGACCGGCGTCGTCCGGCCGTTCCGCCAAAAAAGGCTCCAAAGCCAAGTTGCCGCTCACGCGCGTCTTCAGTGACGCCAAGATCAAGCCCTTCGATCAGATCGAATGGGATCGTCGCACGGCCGAGATCACCGATGATTCCGGCAAGGCCGTGTTCAAGCAGGAGAACGTCGAGGTTCCCAAGTTCTGGTCGCAGCTCGCCACCAAGGTGGTTTGCTCCAAGTATTTTTATGGGGATCCGCAGAAGGCCGGGGAACGCGAATATTCGGTCCGGCAGTTGATTCATCGGGTCACGCGAACGATCGCCGATTGGGGTATCGCGGATGGGTACTTCAGCGCGGAGGATGGAGAATTGTTCTACGAGGAGCTGACCTGGTTGTGCGTGAACCAATACGGGGCGTTCAACT
Source organism: Verrucomicrobiota bacterium (assembly GCA_017309115.1). Lineage (GTDB taxonomy): Bacteria > Verrucomicrobiota > Verrucomicrobiia > Limisphaerales > UBA9464 > UBA9464. The sequence goes on from JAFLEF010000046.1 coordinate 48,748, forward strand.
CGCCGGTCTGGTTCAATGTCGGCCTGTACCATCAGTACGGCGTGGGTAAACACAGCGATCGCGGCAACTGGTACTGGGATCCGGCGACCAAGGAGGCTCGTCGCGCCTCCACTGCGTACGAGTATCCTCAAGGCAGTGCCTGCTTCATCCAGTCTGTGCAGGACAACATGGAGAGCATCATGGAGTTGGCCTATTCCGAGGCGATGCTCTTCAAGTACGGCTCCGGGACCGGAACTGACCTGACGCCGATTCGCAGTGCGCGGGAGAAGTTGTCCGGTGGTGGACGGCCCAGCGGTCCGATGAGCTTCCTGAAGGTCTACGACCAGGTGGCCAATGTGGTGAAGTCGGGCGGCAAAACCCGCCGGGCCGCCAAGATGAACACCATTCGCGACTGGCATGGTGACATTGAAGACTTCATTACCGCCAAGATGCGGGAAGAGAAGAAGGCGTGGGCGCTGATCGAGCAGGGTTACGACGGTTCGTTCAACGGCGAGGCCTACGGTTCGGTCATGTACCAGAACGAGAATCTCTCGGTGCGCGTTTCCGACGAGTTCATGAAGGCGGCCTTGGACGGCAAGCCTTGGCAAACCCGCTCCGTCACCACCGGCAAGGTGCTGGAGGAAAAGGATGCCTCGAAGCTGCTCGACTTGATCTCCGAAGGCACCTGGGTCTGTGGCGATCCAGGTCTTCAATATGACGGGGCGATCCAGAAGTGGCACACCTGCAAGGGCACGGAGCCGATCCACAGCACCAACCCGTGTTCCGAGTATGTCTTCCTGAACAACACAGCTTGCAACCTCGCTTCGTTGAACCTCATGAAGTTCAAGAAGGCTGACGGCGGCTTCGACGTGGAGCGGTTCAAGGCAGCCGTCCGGATTTACATCACGGCTCAGGAAATCCTGGTCGACAACGCCAGTTATCCGACCAAGGACATCGCCGAGAATTCCCACATCTTCCGCACGTTGGGACTGGGCTACGCGAATCTGGGTTCGCTGATCATGAGCTATGGGTTGGCGTACGATTCCAATGAAGGTCGGGCACTGGCCGGGGCCATCACGGCGATCATGACCGGCGAAGCCTATGAGCAGAGTGCCGAGATCGCCGGCATCATGGCTCCCTTCGACGGCTACAAGAATTCCCGCTGCGCCGGGGTGGCCAAGCCGGCCGCCAAGGACAATGTCGACTCCATGCTCGGAGTGATCCGTCAGCATCGCGATGCCGTGGAGCAGATTCAGCCCAGCGAAGACTTTGCGTATCTGAAGGACGAAGCTCGGCGTTCCTGGGACCGGGCTCTCGAACGGGGCTGTGAAGTGGGATATCGCAATGCCCAAGTCACGGTACTGGCGCCGACGGGAACCATCGCGTTCCTGATGGACTGCGACACCACGGGCATTGAGCCCGACATTGCGTTGGTGAAGTACAAGCTGCTGGCCGGTGGCGGCATGCTCAAGATTGTGAACCGAACCGTGCCAGAAGCCCTGCGTCGTCTGGGCTACTCGCCGTCGGAAGTCAGCGCCATCGAGAAACACATCGAGATGCATGACACCATTGAGGACGTGACGACCGATGATGGTGCCGTGGTGGCGAGCGGGCTGAAGCCGGAGCATCTGTCGGTGTTCGACTGCGCGTTCAAGGCCTTCAAGGGACAGCGCAGCATTCATTACACCGCGCACCTCGGCATGATGGCGGCGGCTCAGCCCTTCATTTCGGGAGCCATCTCCAAGACGGTGAATCTCCCGAATGAAGCCACGGTGGGCGACATCCGAAATGCCTACATCGATGCCTGGAAACTGGGTCTGAAGTGCGTGGCAATCTACCGCGATGGTTCCAAGCGCAGCCAGCCGCTGAACACCAAGAAGACCAACGAAGGTGGCGCTCCGGAGGCGACTCCGCAGGTGCGGACCCTGGAATTGCGTCTCGCCGAATTGGAAGGTGAAGTCTCCCGCTTGCGGGAAGTGGCGGGTCATCCTGCTCGCCGTCGGTTGCCTGACACCCGGGCGGCTTTCACCCACAAGTTCGAGATCGCCGGTCACGAAGGATACATGACTGTGGGCGTCTTCGAGGACGGTCAACCCGGCGAGCTCTTCGTTACGATGGCCAAGGAAGGCAGCACGATTGGGGGCCTGATGGACACCATCGGCGCGTTGACCTCCATGGCCCTGCAATACGGGGTGCCACTGGATGGCTTGGTGAAGAAGTTCGCGCATCAGCGGTTTGAACCCAGTGGCTTCACCCGCAATCCGGACATCCGGAGTGCCTCGTCGATTATTGACTACGTGTTCCGCTGGATGGCGTGTCAGTTCATCGCGGGCTACCGCGAAGCCACCTCGCCCCACGCCAAGCAGGTCGAGCTGGGCTTGCCGGGAGTGGAGGACGAAGAAAAAAAAAACGTGAACCGGCCGGTGGCGGAACTGGCGCGAGTTGACGATGACGCCACCGAAGTCATGGCGTCGTCGGTCAAGTCGACCAAGACCACGGTGACGTCCAACGGAACCACCCAAAAACGCTTTGTGGAGCTGGGATTTGCTGGCAATCCGGAAGGCAAGGCCTGTCCGAGTTGCGGCAGCACCAAGATTCAGAAAACCGGGGCCTGCCACACTTGCTTGAACTGCGGCACCAGCCTCGGCTGCTCCTGAGACACTCGTTGAAGTCAGTGTAGTTATTCACGGCCGGGCGGAACGCCCGGCCTTTTTCTTTTCCGGGCGAATCGAGTGCGCGTGATTCGGGCAAACAAAAAGGGCCGCGGAGAACCGCGGCCCTGTTTGAATTTGGCTTGGTACCTCAGTACGCCGCTTGGGCGCCCTTGATGGAACGTTTCTGCATCCACGGCATCAACGAGCGAAGCTTGGCTCCGGTCTTTTCGATCGGGTGCTTTTCTCCGGCCTTGAGCAGGGCGTTGTACTTCTTGTAGCCGCCCTTGTATTCGGCGACCCATTCCTTGGCGAACTTGCCGTTCTGAATGTCCTTCAGGGCGGCCTTCATGCGCTTCTTGACCGACGCGTCGATGATCTTCGGTCCGACCGAGACATCGCCCCACTTGGCCGTCTCGGAAATCGAGAACCGCATGCCGGCGATGCCAGCTTCGTTCATGAGGTCGACGATCAACTTGAGCTCGTGGAGGCACTCGAAGTAGGCCATTTCGGGCGAGTAACCGGCTTCCACCAGGGTTTCGAAGCCGGCCTGAACCAGCGCGCTGGCGCCACCGCACAGGACAGTCTGCTCGCCGAACAAGTCGGTCTCAGTTTCTTCCTTGAAGGTGGTTTCGAGGACCCCGGCGCGGGTGCCGCCGATGCCTTTGGCCCAGGCCAGGGCGATCTTCTTCGCGTCCTTGCCGGGGTTTTGGTAAATGGCGATCAAGCTCGGGACACCTTTGCCTTCGGTGTACTGCCGACGGACGATGTGTCCGGGACCTTTGGGGGCGACCAGGATCACGTTCACATCCTTGGGCGGAACGATGGTCTTGTAGTGGATCGAGAAACCATGGCTGAAGAGGAGGGTCTTCCCCTTGGACAGGTTCGGCGCGATGTCCTTCTCGTAGGCGGCCGGCTGCTTGGTGTCAGGCAGGGCGACCATGATGACGTCGGCGCGCTTCACCGCTTCCGCAGTGGGGACGACTTCGAATCCCTTTTCGCGGGCGACGGCGATCGACTTCGAACCTTCGTAAAGGCCGATGATGACGCTGCAGCCGCTTTCCTTGAGGTTGAGGGCGTGGGCGTGGCCCTGGGAGCCGAAGCCGAGCACGGCCAGGGTTTTGCCTTTGAACACGCCGAGATCGGCGTCTTTGTCGGTATAGACTTTTGCCATAGTGATTGTGAAAGAGTGGAGGTAACGACGGATGACCCGTTCGCGAAAGCAGGAAGTTCGCGCGGAGGATCGAAGCTGGGACCGGTCAATCTCAGGCGCGGGGCAGGGCGACTTGGCCGGTGCGGGTCAGATCGAGAATGCCGAAACCCTTCATGAGGGTGATGAACTTCTCGATCTTGCCTTCGCCACCGGTGATTTCGATGGTCAGGTTGTCGGGTTGCACATCCACGACCTTGGCGCGGAAGAGTTCGGCCATTTGGGCCACTTCGGCGCGATTGTCGGAGCCGGTGGCGACCTTGAGCAGGACCAGTTCCCGGTCGATGTAATCGCCTTGGCGGTAATCGATCACCTTGACGACGTCGATGAGTTTGCCGAGTTGCTTGACGATCTGTTCGACCGTCGCGTCGTCGCCCCGGGTGACGATGGTCATCCGCGACAGCGAGGAGTCGTGGGTGGGAGCGACGTTGAGCGAGTCGATGTTGTAGCCGCGGCCGGAGAAGAGACCGGCGACGCGAGTGAGCACGCCGAACTTGTTTTCGACCAGAATGGAGATGGTATGACGCATGACTGTATCGGTGAACCGGGAACGGACTGGGAACTACCTCCGGGGGACGTTCCGCGGTTCCGATTCCCGCCCCCGAAAGCCAAAACCCGCGGCGGACCGCGGGCGACCTGGGAGCCGGTGTAGCATGCCGCAGGTCGCCGTCAGTCCGCGAGGACGACGACGACTACTACGGGATCCAACACCGGAATCATCGGCGGGAACGCTAAAGGTCCTGGTTTGCGCCGGTCAATGGATTTTGGCCCTGACCCTCACCCGGTAGGGCGAGGCTCTGTCGAGCCGTTCGCGCTAGGAATGGTGGCGAGTGGCTTTTCCGGGATGCGCCGGCAATGGTGAAACCTCTTTCCCTATCCGAGAAACACGGGGATACCTCCCGCGGAGGCCGCGGAGTGCGCGGAGGGATGAAAACAATGGGGGCGTTGTCTGAGCCGCACGCGGTTACCCCCAGATCAGAATCAGGCCGCCGCCCAGCAGGAGGATCCCGAATAGGACAAGAATCTGCCGGCGCAGGGCCGTGGTCCCCAAGACGGCGACCATGCCGCCCTTGAAGATCAGATTGGAAAGGGACGCGAGCAGAATGACCTTGCCGCCGGTCGTGCCGTCCAATTCCTGGCGGCGGACCAGGGTGGCCGTCGACAGCGTAATGGCATCCATGTCGGTCAGCCCGGACAGAAAGGCCACGCCATATAGCCCCCGATCTCCAAAAAATTCGCGTCCGTAGCTGACCGCCAACAACACCACGGCGTACAGCGCGGCAAATCCGAGGGCGACTTTGAGTTCGGTGGGATTGGTGGACGCTGGCATTTCGGCGGGTTGTCCCCGGCTGCGCCACCACAGCAAGGCGGATAGTCCAGCGGTCAGAATCAACATCGCGCCCACTGGAGGAAAGACCTGCCTGAATTGATCCGGGCTGACCATTGCGATCAGAAACAGTACCCGACCGAAGACGACAGTGGACGCGAGCATGATCACCAGCGCGGCGAGGCTGGTGGCGTGGGTAAGATCTTTCGATCGGCGGGCGTAACTGGCCGTGGTGGCCGTACTGGAAATCAGTCCCCCAAGAATCCCGCCCGCGAGCGCTCCGGCTTTTCCCCCCAGCCAACTGGCGGCCACGTAGCTGGCGAGTCCGATGCCGGTGATCAACACGACCATCCACCAAATCTGTCGCGGATTGAGCACCCCTCCGGGACCGAAGCCTCGATCGGGCAGCAAGGGCAGGACCACCAGGGCCACCACCACGAACTGCATGATCGCTCGCATATCACCTTCGCTCAGTCCCCGGGCCAGGGCGTGCAGCCGGGTACGCAAATGCAGGAGTAACGCTGTGGTCGCTCCCAACACCACCGCGAGCGGGCGTTGATCCAGCGTCGTCAGCACGCCGACCAGGAACACCACGAGCAACGCCAGTTCGGTGGTGATGCCTGGATCGTAGTTGGGTTGACGGCTTCCCAGAACATTGACCGCCACGAGGAGTCCGGACAGCGAAAGCAGCCCCAAGCCGATCAACCAGGGCGAATTCCCGACGGTGAGTGTTCCGCAAATGGCTCCCAGCAACGCCGCCAGGGCGAAGGTGCGGATCCCGGCAAAGGGCGAGGCGTCGCGTTGGCGCTGGAGTCCGACCAACAGGCCGAGCCCGAGGGCGATGGCAAAGTCGATGAAGGTCGGAGATTGCACGGGACGGAATGAGCCTGCGCTTAGGAAGCGCTCGGAGCAACTTTCCCGCGAAGCTGGGTTGCCCGGAGCGGCTGGGTTGAACAACCCTCCCGCCCGGCCAGTCTGTTGCGACCAATGATCACCAGTTCCATGGACATAACTTCGCGGACGCGTTTGGTGTTCGGGAATGGCACTCTGACCCGCCTGGGCGAATTAGCCCGCGAACTCGGAGGCCAACGGGCGCTGCTGGTGACCGACCGGGGCATCGCAGCCGCGGGTCATGCCGATCGCGCTCGGGAGGTTCTCTCCCATGCGGGCGTGGCCGTCACCGTGTATGATGGAGTTCGGGAGAACCCGACGACCGGTGACGTGGCTCGCTGTCTGGCCGTGGCCCGGGAGGCGAAGATCGACCTTCTCATCGGATTGGGCGGCGGCAGTTCCATGGATACGGCCAAAGGCACCAACTTCCTGCTCACCAACGGCGGCGAAATGAAGGATTACTGGGGCGTGGGTAAGGCGTCCCGGCCGATGCTCCCGTTGATCGCCGTACCTACCACGGCAGGTACCGGCAGCGAATGTCAGTCCGCCGCGTTGATCGCGGATGAAGTCACCCACCAGAAAATGGCGTGCCTGGATCCCAAGGCGGCCGCCCGAATTGCGCTGTTGGATCCGGAACTGACAGTCTCGCAGCCGCCGAGGGTCACGGCCGTAACGGGAACCGATTCCTTGGCGCACGCGGTGGAGACGGCGGTCACCACCAAGCGGAACCCGATTTCGGTGATGTACTCGCACGAAGCCTTCAAACGGTTGATTAAGGCCTTTCCGCGGGTTTTGACGGAACCGAAAGATCTGGAGGCGCGTGGCGAAATGTTGTTGGGAGCCGCCTTTGCCGGTCTGGCCATTGAGTACTCCATGTTGGGAGCTGCGCACGCCTGTGCGAATCCGCTGACCGCCCACTTCGAGGTGGTTCATGGCGCGGCGGTGGGACTGATGTTGCCGCACGTGATTCGGTTCAACGCCGCCGGCGATGAACGGATTCAGCGGGCCTACGCGGAATTGGCCAGCGGACCCGAACTGGCCTGCGTCAGCGAAGGACTGGAACCCGCCGTGGAGGCTTTGGTGGCGCGGTTGGAAGCGCTGCTGAATCTGGCTGGGATTCCGCGCTCGCTGTCCGAAGCCGGAGCGGATCCCCTGCAGATTTCCGCCTTGGCCGCTGAAGCCGCCCGGCAGTGGACGGGCAACTTCAATCCGCGCCCGCTGCAGGTGGAGGATTTCGTCGGACTCTACCACGCCGCTTCGGTGCCTCGGGGAGCGGGGGATGGGTTGGCGGCGTAGCCGTAGCCGCCGACGGGAGGAGGCGCCAACTCGATCCTTCCCCTGGCGTCACTGCGAGTTGACGCGTGGAGTTGTACCGGGGAAGTCGGCGCTTCGTTCCCTCAGCGGCTACAGACAAAGATTTGGCCCGAAATCCTGGTGAAGGATTTCGTCGGGCTCTACCTGGCCGCTTCGGTGCCTCGGGGAGACGGGGATGGGCTGGGGGCGTAGCCGTAGCCGCCGACGGGAGGAGGCGCCAACTCGATCCTTCCCTGGCGTCACGGCGAGCTGACACGTGGAGTTGTTCCGGGGAAGTCAGCGCTTCGTTCCCTCAGCGGCTACAACACAGATTTGGCCCAAAATCATTTTGGGATTTGAGCTTTCGGCAATTCTCCGGAATCTCTCCGGCCGGCGCCTGTCCGCCACACTCACATGGCCAAAGTCATCGCTGAAATGCTCGTCGAGTCCGTGAAGATGGAACTTCCGGACGTCAAAACGGTTCGCTTCCAATGGCCCGAGGGTTACGACCCGGGCGAATTCAAAACCGGTCAGTTCATCACCGTGTACTGGCCGCACAAAACCAAGTACAAACGGGCCTATTCCCTGAGTTCCTGTGCCTTGGATCGCGGGTTTTACGAGGTGACGGTGAAGCGGGACGGCAAGATGGGCACCAGTGTCGTGGATTGGGTCGAAGCCGGAGACAAGATGTTCGTGATTCCGCCCACGGGTCGGTTTCTCCCGGTGTTCGATCCGCCGGGCAAGCATCTGATCTGTGTGGCCGGCGGCTCCGGCGTGACGCCCTTCCGTGGATTTGTCCGGGAAGCCACCGCCAAGAATCTCGATACGCGGATCACCATTCTCTACACGGTTCGCACCACCAAGGACATCATCTTTGCCGAGGAGTTCCGCGAACTGGAGGCCAAGAATCCCCGGGTGAAGTTCATTGTGACCTGCACCCGACTGACCCCGGAAGATCCGTGGACCGGTCGGCGCGGTCGGATCACTCCCGACTGGGTGAAGAGCTTTGTGGATGATCCGGCCAACACCGTGTTCTACGCCTGCGGCACCAACGAAATGGTCGAGGCGGTGGAGCACTTGGTGGTTCATGATCTGGGTCTGCCCAAGGAGCAGATGAAGACCGAGAAGTGGGGTTGATTCCCCCGTTCAGGGCGCCTGGCCACCTTTGAGCTTTGAGCCGGGCGCTTTGAACTTAGGCTACCGGCGTCATGGCGCTCCGGTTCCTGCTCGGATGGTTCCTCCTGGTTTCGTCGGCGTGGGCACAACACGCCACGAACGCTCCGGCGTTCTCCGAGGCTGCCGCGGGGGCCAAGAAGTTTCAGCTGCTGCCCGGCTTCAAGCTGGACGTCTGGGCGGCGGAACCGCAACTCAGCAACAGCGTCGCCTTCGCCTTCGACGGTCGCGGTCGGGTGTTTCTCGCGCAGTCCGATCGGTGGGCCATCAGTGTCTTCGACATCACGGCCCACACCAACTGGCTCTGGGAGGATATGTCCTTCCGGAACGTGGCCGACCGGTCGGCGTTCCTGAAGCGGGAGTTTGCGACGAACCTCGCGCTGCTCACCAAAGACACCGAGGTGATCCGCTTGGTCGAGGATCGCGATGGCGACGGGAAGGCGGATTTCCACGCCAACGTGGCCGAGGGATTCAACTCCGTGGCCGATGGCACCGCGGCGGGAATCCTGGCCAGCGACGGGCATCTCTTCTTTGGGAACATTCCCAATCTCTGGCGGTTTCCTCTGCCCGCGACGGCGCCTGCAAAACCACTCAAGCCCCAGCCCGACCAGCTGCTGGCGCATGGATTCGGAGTGCACATCGGCGTTTCCGGACATGATCTTCACGGCCTGATTCGCGGACCAGACGGTCGAGTTTACCTGAGCTTCGGGGATCGAGGCGTCTGCCTGACCAATCGGGAAGGCGTGGTCATCAATCTCCCGGACATGGGCGGTGTGCTTCGCTGCGAACCGGACGGGCGGAATCTGGAAGTCTTCTGTTATGGACTGCGGAATCCGCAGGAACTGGCCTTCGACGACGAGGGCAATCTCTGGACGGTCGACAACGACACGGCTGGAGCGGATCCGTGCCGGGTTCTGCATTTGGTGAAGGGAGGCGACTACGGATGGCGCACCAGTTATCAGCACCACGAAGGATTTGGCCCGTGGGTTCAGGAAGGACTCTGGAAAGGGGGCAAGGATGGCATTTTACCGCTGGCGGGGATCGTGAGTCAGGGGCCGAGTGGATTGGCCTATTACCCCGGCACGGGAATGGGCGATCGCCTGAAGGGGAAGTTTGTTCACTGCGATTTCCCCGGCGGCGTCTGGGAGTTCTCGGTGAAACCTCAGGGAGCTTCCTATGCGGTGAGTTCGCAGGATAAACTGCTCTGGAACTGCTGGCCGACGGATGTGGATTTTGGACCGGATGGCGGACTGTACGTGCTGGATTGGGTCAGCGGCTGGGGTCAGACGCCGCGGGGCCGGATCTATCGGCTGTCTTGGAGCGCCCCGCTGGACGCCGAGGAGACGCGCGTCGTCCAAGAGGTGAAGCAAGTGTTGGCGGAAGGAATGGGCGCGCGGTCGGAGGCTGAGTTACTGGGGTGGTTGGGCCATGCCGACCGACGGGTGCGCTGGGAAGCGCAGTGGGAGTTGGCGCGACGGGGAGCGGTGGCGGTGCCGGGACTGGTGCAGGTGGCCGGAACGGGCACGTCGGCCCGGGCGCGCATTCAGGCGTTGTGGGGCTTGGAGCAATTGGCTCGGGTCCATGCCTTGGATATTCGTCCGGCGGTGGCGCCGCTGCGCGGTTTGCTGCAGGACAGCGATCCGGAAGTCCGCGGCCAGGCGGCCCGATTTTTCGGGGACTTGGGCGAAACCGCCGTCGTGGCGTCCGTGGTTGGTTTGCTGGTCGATCCTTCCGTGAGAACGCGCTTTCTCGCGGGCGAAGCGCTGAGCGGTTTGGTGACGCCCGAAACGGCCGGGCAGTGGGCGGCCCTGATGGACACGCCCGCCTGGAAGACCTGGAATGAAGCGACGGATCCGTTCCTACGCCACGCGGCGGTCCGCTGGATCGCGCAGCGAAGTCGGATGGCCACGGACCCGAAGGCTCCGCTGCGTTCGGGCTTAGAGTCCCCCGAGTTCGAGCTGCGTCTGCGCACGCTGTGGGCCGCGCGGGTGTTGCGGGACAACTTCGTCACCAATTTCCTGAGCGACCCGGATCCGCGGCTGGTCGAGGAGGCGGGTCGGGCCGTACACGATGTTCCGCTCGTGGGGGGCTTCCCGGCGCTGGCGTCGTTTGTCACCAAGATTGACTGCCCGCCCGGACTGCATTCCCGGGTGATTAACGCCTGTTTCCGGTTGGGCACCCAACAGCACGCCCAGATGCTGGCGAGCTTTGCCGTGCGGGAGGACATTCCCGACGCGGCCCGACTCCTGGCCGTGCAAGCGCTGGCCCAGTGGGCGGAGCCCCTGCCGCTGGATCGGGTCAATGGCTTGTGGCGACCGCTGGTGACGGCCGAACAGGAGCGCTCGGAAACAACTGCGACTCCCGCCAATCCAACCGCCAATCCCCTGCTGGAGCGGGCCGCCCAGTCGGTCCGCAACTTCGGTCGGGCCTCGGAATTGCCCGTTCTGCCCGCGGACCTCGGGCGCTCGGTGTCGTTCGCCGAAGGAATGGCGGTGAAGCGAAATCCGGTGCCGGCGCGGCGGGCCTTCCTGCGGGTCGCAGGGGATTTGCTGAATCCGTTCAACCTGACCGAAAGCGGCGTGCCGGCCGGAACCCGCGAAGTTCTGGCGTTACAAATCGCAACCGCCCAGGCGGCCGCTCAGCTGCAGGTCAAGGAGGCCAGTTCGCCACTCTTCGAACGCTTCGCCCGCACCAACAGCGCACCCGAACTCCGGCGCGCCATTCTGCCGGCGCTGGCCGCACTGCGCGCCGGTCAGCTGCCCGAGGCCGTCAAGCTGGCCTTGAGTGATGCGGATCCCCAGCTGCGGGCTGCGGCCTTACCGTACTTGGACCAATTGGACGGCGGGGATTCCGTGACCTTGCTGGCGGCCTTGTTGCCCCGAGTTCCCACCAACGCGGCGTTGAACGTCCCGCTCGCCCAAGCCGCCCTGGCCGTGCTCGGTCGGACACCCGGCCCAGCGGCGGACTCCGTCCTGTCGGGTCAGCTGGAGTTGTGGGCCTCCGGTCAACTTCCTGCCGAGCTGCGATTGGATGTGGCCGCGGCGGCGCGGGTCCGGTCCGCGCAGAATCCCGAGTGGGCGGCGCGCTTGACCCGCGTTCTGGGAGGGCCGGTGGAGTCAGCGTCGGCGTGGTTTCCCCTGGTGCAGGTGGGAGGGCAGGCGGCCCAGGGACGGGACGTCTTCTGGAACAATCCCACGGTCCAATGCCTGCGCTGTCACAAAGTCGGAACCGACGGCGGAATCGTGGGTCCCAACCTCTCGGACATCGGACGTCGCTTCCCGCGCGAGTATCTGCTCGAGAGCATCGTGAATCCCAACGCTCGGTTCAGCGCCGGCTTTGAGTCGGCGGTCGTCACGTTGAAGAATGGTGAGACGCACGCGGGAACGGTGAAACGGGAGGACGACCGGGAACTGGTGCTGGAAGTGACCGACGGCGAAACCGGACAAACCCAGATCCTGACGCTGCCGAAGGCGGAGGTATCCCAGCGGGAACGGGGACTCAGCGCGATGCCGGAAGGGTTGGCCGAACAGCTGACCTCGTTCGAGCTGCGGGACTTGGTGGAGTACCTCAGCAGTCTCAAATAGGTCTCACCTAGAGTTGCCAGGCGAGGTGGAGCTGACGCTGGTTGTTCACGCACGGGATGTTTCGGGCCTGCTGCCGCGCCCGGGCTAAGGCGGGCAGCAGCAGGGCAGCCAACACCGCGATGATCGCGATGACCA
>JAFLEF010000047.1 GCA_017309115.1 Verrucomicrobiota bacterium
TAGCGCAGCGCCAGCGCCTGAGCGAACCGGCCCATGGACTCGTAGGGATGCTGGTAATCGATGGGATTGGAGAAGTCCCGCGGAGTGGTTCGGACGGTGGAGGCCGTGGAACCTGGGGAAGCCCCTGGCGGGGGCGTGGGGGTCGCCGCGAAATCCCGACTCTGGGCTTGGCGCCGAGCCTGGGCGTTTTTGAGGTACTTGGATGAATGGTATAGGACTTGGTGCTTTTCATGCACCGCCCAGCCTATACGCTCCGCCCATGCAGTCAGTCAGAGCCAGCCCAGTTACGAATCCCGCCCCAACCCCCGCTTCGCCGCGCAGCGGCTTAGTTCAACCATGCGCTGCAGCGAACCCGGCGGGAGCGTCACGGTTGCAATCGTCGCCTCCCGTGCGCCGGGTCGCTGAGCTTGGGTCGTTCGGCTACACGATGACGATCATCGCCAAAGCACTTGTTGAGTTGGCTGGTTGCTTGGAGATTGCCAAGTTCGATGATCCGGATGAAGCACAAGGCGCTGAGGATCTCCTGGAGTGGTGCCTGATCGAGGCTTCCCCGCAGGAGAGAGAGATCTTAGCGAAGGTAGCACGGGAGCGCGCACAAGAGGAGGCAGCCAAAAGTTCAGATCGCCAGATCATCGAATTCTACGAACGTTTTGCGGCAAGAGCAGAAGACCACCAGAAATATGGATAGAAAGCCGAACAAGCCGGATGCACCGAACCCCGCGATAGCGCCTCAGTTCCATGTCGGGCGTCATGGGCGCGGGGTCGGTGATCCGGGTCGTTAGGAAAAGAGGCACTATGTCGCACGCCTACGAATCCCTATTCGGCGACCCGAACCTCCCGTTTGCTTGGGACCTTACAAATTGGCCAGCAGCCGGCGTGGGGACGCACATTTGCGGAACGTTGCGGAAAGCAATTAAAGAACAATTCTCAGACCTCGCCGATATGTTCCCTTTCCTGCACGGCGTCGAGTCAAAGGTTCACTTGGGGCAATGGTATATATGCGCGTCACTCCTTTCAATTGAAGGCACCAATACCGGAGGCGAATTCGACGCAAATGAGATCAAGGAGCTTGAAGATGCTGCGGAGTGCGGTCCTCTGTCCTACGAGCAGGTCGTAACTCTTCTACCATCCAAATGGTTCTCTTCGGATCGATTCACGTACATCGGCCCTTACAGAAAGCCTTTCGGATGTTGGCCACACTTGGTGCTTCATCTGAACTCTTGGTTGCAGCAGTTCGTGCTCCCAGATGTTCTTGAGCGGAATCAACGCCGCGTGCAGCGCGTTATTCCGGTAGCCCCACGCTTTGATCCATTGCCAATTTTAGACTCATTATGGGTCCTCGAGTCGGAAGAGGCTTCAACTCAGGGCACAGGCTTCAGGCTGGATGGTGTGGGATTTGTTACAAACGCTCACGTATTGTACCCGGATACGCACGCGTTTCGAGCGACAGATCCGTCCGTTAAATGGCCGGTTCGGACGATTCGTCGAGACGACGTGATTGATTTGAGTGTATTTGAGATCGACTCGAGCGCTGGATCGAGTCTGCATAGGGGAAGCGCAGATGAGCTGAAACTTATGGACCATTTGCTTTTGGCTGGTTTTCCCAATTATAGGTTGGGCGATTCCGGGTACGTAGCACCGGGTCTTGTGACAGGCTTTCGGATGGTTTCCGCGATTCGACGAATCCTGACCAACGCCCCCATCATTGCTGGAAACAGTGGAGGTCCCGTCGTCGGTGCGGACGGGCGAGTGTGTGGAGTCGCAGTTACAGGCGCGCCGGCCATGATTGCGTCGAATGAAACAGAAAACCACGGGATCATTCCGATCGATGCGTTGCGCTTCTTATAAGAATCCTAACAAACCGGATGCACACGAACCCCGCGACAACGCCGCAGTTCCAAACCGAGCACGACAAGCGCGGGGTCGGTGATCCGGAGCGTTAGCCGTCATCGCGTCATGCAAAAGCCCAAGATCGGCAAGGCTTACACGTTCGTTCGGAAGCGCGGTGATGCTTTCGAGCACACCGATTTCACTCGGCATGAGGAAGGCAGCGCGGGATTTGTGGCAGACGGACATGCCGCCATTTTTGAGTGCCACCCAGATGCTTGGCAGCGCGCATTGTCGGAACTTGCACGTCTAGGCTTTGTCGAGTTGCGCGAGGCGAGAGAGTCGGGTCTTGTTCCTGCCGGGTGGCAGCCCACACCCAAGACTTCGACGCTTCATGCCTGTGGCATCGTTACGCCAGTTTCAAATGAGAAGACGAACGGCTAACCAGATCACTGGACCGAACGCGGGCGGGCCGAGTCAGTTTGCAATTCCAACGCCACTCGCCGCCCGCGTCGGTCAGTTCTGGCGTTGTGCCAATAAAGCATGAGCCCTCGTCAGCTTATCGATCTCCAGTTGGATGCGATGTTTGGGCGCACGATGCCGCAGAAAATGCAAGCGTTGGTTGACGCGGACATTAATGAGGGCGGTTGGCAAGATGGATATGAGTTAGCTTTTATATCAGCAAGCCTGGATCAAGCCGGGGGCCAGAAATTATTGAACATGGTGCTTGCGCAACATCCAGAGTTCGTGATCGACCAAGCTCGATTGCTCGCGGCAATCGAGAGTGTACTCCCACAGAGGCGAGTTGGAGCTCGCGTCCTTTGGATTGTAGATGAGACTGGCTCCTATGCACTAACCGACAGCCTCAGAGTCGCACGATTTGAAGGGAGCCGGGTGATCTGGAGGAGCCCAAGGATTTCTTGGGATGGAATCGAGTTTGATTCTCTTATCGATGGCAGGTTGCGGGGCAGAGCTTGGTGGTTGGGATCCCATGAATCACCTGACTCACCATTTGAGTTTGATTTCGAGTCTGGAGAGCTTCTCGTCGGTCAGATCGTTCCCGAATGAATGACAGGCACAACCAGACGCTGGAGACGAACTGCCGCCCCGCCTCTCCGCTTGACACGGGGCAGGAATTCGGTTGGGCCGTGCACGCTCGACCTTGGCTTTCCGGCGGCAGTCGCTCAGCTTTGCGTTCGGTAATAATGCAAGCCACCCCGGCAAAGGACCAACGATGAAGTGCGCTCCGTATCCAAGAGGTTTACGGGGTCTTTTCGTCTTCGCGATGATTGCAGCATTGGCGGTGGGGTTTCTTTTCATGACGAGAGTTGCCACACCATCGTTTCCTACTACGACGCTTACCCTTCTTCGGCTGACGAATCTCCCCCCGATTGGCATCATGACTGCGTTCGCCGTGAGCAACGGAAGTCCGCACCGACTGTTATATGATCCACGAATGGTCAAATATCTCACCTCGACTGGCTGGGTGGTTGTGCCTCCCGGCGCGATTGTAGATCGTGTCGGCGTGGTCAGTCCCGGACAGACCTACGTCTTCCTAGTGCCTGGTGTTGTCACGAATCACTCCCTTCGAGTTCAGGTCGTGTCTCGACGGAAAACAGAACTACAAAGGGTGTTCACTAAAGTCGATCAGTTCGCGCAGAGAGCGAGTAAGACAGAGGCGTGGTTTGGGAGGCGTTACGAGGCTATTCTTGAGCCCAGTCACTGACCAAACTGAAACCCCGCGTTGCCCGCATTCCTCATTCCATGCTCCTACGCCTGTCCAACACTCTCATTGAACATTGGCGCGTCGCTTACGAGGCCAATGATCGGCCAGTCCGGGGCTTTCCTCAGACCTGGAGTTTTGCCGCCTTCGCGGCTGACTCTGAAGCGCACGTGGTGCTGGCCATTGAGGAGTATACGCTCTTCACGATTTTGTTTCCTCACGTGTGGACGGGTTCGTTGGGCGATGCATTGATCGCGTTTGAGGATCGCGTATCAGAGTTGTTATCCAACGCACGGTCCCACGAGGGCTTCCAGACTGTTGGATTTGCAATCACAAAGCTTACTGACCAGAGGATTGCCAGCCATGCCGAGCACGTTGCGTCAGTGGTCCGAGGGAACCCGGAGCTAATTAGGGAGTTCGGATTGATTCGCGGCATTCGATCCATTGAGGAGCGCATCAATTCGCATTCACTGGAATTTCTGAATGGGCAGACTCCGATTCAGGCATTTCTGCACGCGGCTAGGGGCGAACCATCGACTGCAGCCAACCGCGGGACGCGCATTCGTTCCAAACCTTTCCGCCCCGTCCGCGGTACCTGAGCCGGATCGTTTGGCCGGTCGCACGCACACCGTGAATCCATTTTTCCAGAAGGCGCTAGCCAGCGCGTTCCTTTTGTGGGGCGTTGCGGGCGGCTTCGGCTTGCGGCGAGACATTCGCACTGGAAGGACGACGTCGGGCACTGGTCGCAACAGTCGCGTGGTTCCTGTGTCTCGTGATGAGGCTCCGAGTCGCTTCTGGACTTGCATCGCGATCAACGCTGTCTGCATCGCGGCTATTATCGGTATTGGTATTTGGGTCTTGGTAGACGGGTTGAGGGGATTTAGATGATAAACCGGCGATGCCTCTTGCTAATTCGGAAGCCTCGGAGGGGCCGCCTTCGGTGAGCCGAAATGTTGGCGTCATGACAGCCGTCCGCCACTCTTTATTTCTTCTCGTCGCCGTGTTCGCTGTGTCATGTGGACGGAGAGCGGACGTGCATTGGCGCGATGGGAATTTTGAAGTCTACGCTTTGGACATGGACTTCACCGCTACCAAGCTCGGCTACAATCACCATCCCGGCATTTTGGGGCTTGTGGAGGCCGAAGTCGTAGCGGCAGGCAGCACGGCTCAGTGGGTTTTCGTCGAGCGTAGAGTTTCAGGGCGCACAGAGTTCTACATTGTTCCAAAGGAGGGGATGCCACAGCATCATTCAGGCACAACCGAAGGACCATTTTCAGACACACAGTTTCGAGAGTTGCGGGCAACCCGACAGTTGCCAGAGTTTACTTGGAGGAAATAGAAATGACCCAGAACAGTCGCTGCACACGAATCGCCGCTCCCCATATCGGGCTCGGGCGCACTGGTTCAACGGACGCTGGATTCGCTGCCAGTGCCCGATTCCGGCGGCGGTCGGTGCGCTGATGCGTTCACCGGATTCGAATGCCCATGGATCAGCCACCAGTCATCAAACCATCTGAACATTGGACATCCAGAGCTCCTCTTTGGTTGGCTGTCGGAGCAAATGTCTCCAATTTCCTCCTGAGCATTCAGTTCTATTCTTTTCCATCTGGCATACACATTCGACCCATGATGTGGGCTGTCTGGGTGTCCTGTATTGCCGCCGGAGGTTTCAGTGCCGTGCTGTTGGTGTGGCCTGTGATTCGACGAGGGCCGCGCCGCTTCCGATCGTGGATCACGGTGATCCTAGCTCTCACCCCTTTGCCACTCGCATCCGCGATGTTGCATCATGCCGCCAGAGTGAGAGGTTTCTTTATCGCACCATGAATCACCTAGCTAACCCGATCGCTCCACTCGAACCGTCGCTGCCCGTATCGACTTGGATCGACCCGGTTCGTCGGACGCTGGATTCGCAGTCAGCGCCCGCTCCCGGCGGCGGTCGGTGAGCTCTTGCGATGTCGAGGGCTGGGATGTCACCTCAAAACCGAGGTTCGCCGGAGGAATCGGCGATGGTTTCAGCGTAGACATCGAGTCCGCCCTACCTAATGGTTTTCTTCGTGGGTGACGAGTTCCTAGGACATTCTCGGTTATTCGTTCGGCGGTGTGATTCGTCGGTCGACAACCTTCTAGCTCTGGACCCCGCTTCGGCGGAGTTTAACCCACGCTGCACTGGCTCGTCACCCACACTAGATCGAACACGGTCGAGCCATAGGGTCTCGGCGATGCCATGAAGCGCTTCTTCCAACTTGTTCTAGCCGCCGTGGGGCTGTGTTTTGGTTGCTCGCAGTCAGGCGTCGTGACTCCACGCGAGTTCACCCGAGAGTTCGCCGAGGCATTAAGGAAAGCCAGTCCGGAATTGAAGGTCGCCGTCGTAAGGGACCTGGAACTGAAGATTACCTCTGCGGATGGGCGCGACTCGACTTCGTTCTTGGACAACGCGTACGATACCTACAAGCAGGATCCGAAAGCAAAAGCGGACGTGATCCAGCGATTTGTTGCCGCTGGCCTGGAGACTATTGGGATAGTGAGAGACGGAGTAGATCGCACACGGATCGTTCCGGTCATAAAGGATCGACCTTGGCTGGAGGAGACTCGGCAAGTGTTATTGAGCCGTGGAGCAAAGGAAGTTCCAGAACATGTCTATGAGGATTTCAGCCCCGATTTGATCATTCTGTACGCGGAGGATTCCCCGAAGAACATCCGTTACCTGGGACCGAAAGACTTGGAGTTTGCAAAGGTCGAACGATCGGAGTTGAGGGCTCTTGCCTGCGAGAATCTCAAACGCCTGCTCCCCAAGATCGAGCGGCACGGCACAAACGGTCTTTACATGATTACTGCTGGAGGCGACTACGAGGCCAGTCTGTTGGTGCTCGATTCGATTTGGAGCGATGGCGAGATGGATGTGAGCGGTGACGTGGTGGTCGCCGTTCCGACCAGAGATCTCCTGCTGGTGACCGGAAGTCAGAATCCACAAGGAATTGAGAAAGTCAGGCAGATGGTCAAGGAGGCTTCAACTGCGGGTTCGTACCGGCTGACACAGAAGCTCTTTGTGTATCGGAACGACAGATTCACTGAATTCAAAGGGAAAGCCGAACCAGTGGGGCCAGCGAACGGGAGCCAGCCGATTCGCTTAGAGAAAAATCGAACATCATCGGAGGCTAGCTTTCGTCGCTGACTTTTGTGCTATGCCTAGTCTCGAATCCACAAAGCTTCGCCGCAAAAGCTGGACCGAGATACACGCATACTATCGGTCGGCCGTTGAGAGATCCGGTCTAGAAGAGTGGCGTGGGATGTGGGACTTCTCGCGAAACCTGGAGCAGCGCTCGCGCCTGCAATCCTTGATTACCGTCGGCAGCTTGGGGTGCATCTATGTCTATCGAGATCCAGACTGCACCGCAGAGAAGGGGTACATTCTCGTCGCCCCACCCCGCCCAGAGCCTGGGAATGTCCGGATCCGGATCGGCTACTTTCTTGGAACAGCGTTCAATTCCGCCGCCCTTACCGAATTCAGCGATGCTGACTCGGCTGTCGAATACTTTGAGCGGTGCTTGTCACAATTTGACTTCGAAAAAGTCGCTGGTGTATGAGCAGGTGACTGGTCCGAACGCGGTCGGTCCGCGTCAGTCTTCAATTCGGACACCACTGGCCGCCCGCGTCGGTCAGTTCTGCCGTTAGGTCAATCGTTCGTGCGCCATGCCATTTCATTCCGCGAGAATCGAGACCAAGAAGATCACCGACTGGGCAAGCTTTCATTCGGTGTTCGCCGAGACGCTGGGCTTTCCAGATTTCTACGGTCGGAACATGAATGCGTGGATTGATTGCATGACCCACATCGACGATGGCATGACACGCTTCACAGTCGCCCCCGGGGAGTTGTTCCATTTGGAGATTGCCGACACCAAGGATTTTGCGACGCGGCTTCCGGAGATTTATCAGGTTTTGATTGAGGATTCAGCGTTTGTGAACTGGCGACGCGTTGACGTCGGCGAGCCGCCAATTCTAGCATTGGTATTATTATGATTGGCCACGAACGCCCCACTCGAACCGCCGTTGCCCGTATCGACATGGATCCGCCGGGTTCGTCGGACGCTGGATTCGCCGCCATCTCCGGTTTCCTCGGGCGGTCGCTGAGCTCTGGCGTTGGCCGACATCGCACGATGCCCAGGTTCAACACGATTGCTCCACCGAGGCATGGCCCCGGCGAAGGCTAGAGAATGCCAGAGGGGTGAACCGCAGATTAAGCGCCGATTGAACGCAGATTTCTTCCGGCGAAAAGATCAAAGAGCACGCTTGCCGCCGCTTCAGCTGACTTCATTCAGAAATTCGCAGATTTGGCGAACCGTCTGGCTGAAATGGGTGTCGCCGTCCATACGGCGGACCTTCGATGGGGCAGCTTTGGTAGCTGGACTTTAATGGTGGTAGCGCGGCATGAGGCGGTGCGGTTCTCCTACGACGGACGCGATTCGTTCCTCATCGTTGAGGTATCTCCGGCCATGAATCACAGCCACCCAAACGATTGGAAGGAACTCCTCGTGAAAGGATTGGATAATCGGCAGGACGAGGCTGTAGCGTTTGTCGAAGAACTCCTTCGGAAGCGATTCTCAATCTAGGACCAGGCAACGAGCACAGCCGATCGCTTCCCACGAACCGGCGCCATTTCGACGTCCGTCGGCTGACGAACCGGGAGCGTTCCCGTTTGAACTCTTTCCCCCGGTTCGCCAGTTTCCCAAGTCGTGGTTCGCCCCGTGGCCAGCCCGCTCCCCGAGACTCCTTTCTCGGGGAAAAGGTCGCCCCGCTCAGATTCCTAAATCCCGATGCGCACGTTATTGTCTCTCTGGAACCGCCTTTGCAGGCGGCATCGTTTCTTACACGTCTCGTTGGCCGTGCTCACGGGGACGCGACTTTTGAGTGCTGCGCCCGGAGATCTGGACCTGAGCTTCGACCCACCCTCTGCCTGGGCTTCGCTCGGCCCTGGTTTTGCAGTCGTTGATGGCCAAACCTATTACGTCAATTCGGCGCGGAAGCTGGCTCGGCTTCGCGAGGATGGGAGCGCCGACGAGGATTGGGCGCTCGCCATACCAGCTCAGGGCGCGTCGTCGCTGACGAGCACGGCCTTCGGCGGGTGGGTTGTTCGCGACTTTTCTATGGCCTACTTGGTGCATCCGGACCAGTCCTTTCAGCGACTCGCGGTCAACATGGGCTTTTCCAGCGACTTTCCCGAAGACGATGGCGGGGTGGTCATCGACGGCCTGAGAAAGATAGGTCACGACGGCCAAGTGGACCTTCGTTTCGCCCGGAACCGTTCTGTAGTGGGGACCTCTTTCAACGATGGAGCGGGGACCGTAGTCACCGGGGGCATTTTTGTCAGCTCGGCTCGGGATCGTCAGGGAAGTTACCTCGTCGCCGGCAATTTTCGGGAAGTGGACGGGATCGAACGTTGGGGATTGGTTCGGTTTCGCACCGACGGGAGCGTGGACTTGAAATGGAACCCCGCCCCCGCCCTGAAAATCGAATCGAATGGGACCAACGGAATCAACTGCTTGCCGAACTGCATGTCATCGGGACCGAACGATTCGGTCGTGGTCTGCCTCAGTTATGTGTCCACGAATGGACTACCCGACCAACGACTGGCCCGGATCACGGCTACCGGGGAGGTTGAGGCGGTGTTTTCCGTGCCCACCCGAACCTTCAGCCGTCCCTTGGTCCAACCGGACGGAAAGATCCTCTTCGCGGGCCAGTTTGCCCAATGGGACGGCCAGCCAGCCACCGGTCTAGTTCGCCTCCACCCGAATGGTTCACTCGATTCTTCGTTCTCTCTCGACCTGACTGCCACCAACACCCCGAACGTGTATGCCGTGGAACACGACGGATCCGGGAGGATCTGGTTGCGGGGAAGTTTCACTCATGTCCACGGGATTGCCCGTCCGGGCGTGGCTCGCGTCTTCGCCTGGGAGCCGGAACTGACCCCGCCCTCCCTGACGCCATCTCCGTCGCCGCGGAGGATTGGCACCAACGAGATCCTGCACCTCGCGGCAACCGTTGGCGGCTACCCGCGCCCGCGGCTTCAATGGTACCGCCACGGAACTCTATTGCCGGGTGAAACCAACCGGGGACTGCGCCTCCCCGTCCACGCCGATACCGGCTTGGGTGAGTTCCGCCTCGTCGCCCAAAATGACCTCGGCACGAACGAAGTCACCTTCCCGGCAATAGAACGAGCCGTTCGCAGTCCGATGCTCGCCGGAGACGATCCGAATTATCTACGGCCCTCAACCAATTTTGTGACCGTTTCCCAGATCGTGTCGCTGGCGGATGGCAGCATCCTGGCCGGCGGAGGCGTCTGGGGCGGGGGCTTTGGCACCCAGCCCATGGTCGTTCGGCTCGCACCCGACGGAACGTTGGATCCGTCCTTCGGCACGGACGGAGTGGTGTCGGGCAACGGCGCGGCGGAGCGCCTCAGGGTACTGCCGGACGGCGGAATTCTCGTCGCCGGTGAGTTCACCCGCCTGGAAGGCGAACCTGCGTCCGGATTGGTCGAACTCGACGCCCGAGGCCAGCGCGTGAACCGCAGATTTCCAACCCTCGAAAATCCCCGGGTGACGGCCGTTCTCCCCTTGCCCGACGGCGGGCATCTTCTCGGCGGACGATTTTCGAAAGTGGACGGAATCGATCGGCGCAATCTGATTCGCCTGCGGCCGGACGGGACAGTTGACCCGTCCTTCCAATCCCCGTTGTTGCGGTGGCAGGGCGTGGATCAATTGGAACTGGATTCCCGAGGCGGCGTGCTGGTGGCAGGCGCGAGAATATATGCCGAACTTGGAGAATCCCTCACCAACCCACCGCCGACCGGACTGCTGCGGTTGCGCCTCGACGGAGCGGCGGATCCGGTGGACCCGAGCTTTCAACGGCAGACCAATCACCTTCGGTATCTGTGGATCGAGCCCACCGGTACGCTGCTGGTCGGGATGCCTCCCCGCCGGCTGCAGGCCGATGAAACTCTCCTCACTTCTTTTGAAACATCGCCGGATCTGAGCCTGGAGAATCGCGGATTCAGGACGGAGCATATGATGGTGCGACTGCCGGACGGCGGCGTGGTGGCGGTGCGGAATCCGCGTGCGGGTGTGGTGGCAGAACTGGCGCGGTGGCGAACAACCGGGGAACGAGACTTTGAATTTCGCCGGGTATTTGGTTCCCCGGTGGATGGCTCTCTAATCCAAGCTTTGGGTGTAGCTCCCGATGGGGCGGTCTTGGTCGTGACAACTTCGGGTACGACGACGCAACCCCCGGCGACTGTCTGGCGGGTGCGCCGTTTGCTGCCCGATTCCGACCTACGACTACTCGATCTCCGCGTAGCGAACGGATCCTTCACCGCCACCCTGGCCTCCCAAGTAGGACGCCGATATGACGTCACCGTGGGAGGATTGGGGCGGCCCGAGGGTGCCCTGCTCGAATCCTGGGATGGGGACGGTTACCTCATGGAACTGGGAACCCCGGGCGATGCAACCCAGCGATTCATGGAGCTGAGGCGAGAGTGGGCCCCCGAGCCGTAGCCGCCGGCTAAGGGAGGAACTCGTCCGGCTCTTGTCTTCCTTCTCTCAGCTCTCAGCTCTCAGCTAATCCGGCCTCCCGCTCAGGTCTCCGAGGGCACTCCGGATACCCCGACCAGCCCGAACATTCCCCGGCCACGCCCCCACCGGCCCGGCCGATTCGCCTGCTTTTGGCCTTTGCTGCGCTTCCGGCACCTCGCTAGCTTCCGCGCTCCTTTGAAGGCCGTCCGATGAGCGAAAAGCCAGATTACAAAAACACGCTGAATTTGCCCCGCACCGGTTTCCCGATGCAGGCGAACCTGGTCCAACGCGAACCCGAGCGTCTCGCGCGCTGGGAGTCCCAGGGTATTTACGCCCGCATTCAGGAAGCTCGCGCCGGAGCCGAACCGTTCGTGCTCCACGACGGGCCGCCGTTCGCCAACGGGGACGTGCACGTCGGCACCGCCCTCAACAAGATCCTCAAGGACTTGGTGGTGAAGTCCAAGACGCTCCGCGGCTTCCAGGCGCCCTACATCCCGGGATGGGACTGCCACGGTCTGCCCATTGAGTCGAAGGTCACCCAGGAACTGCGCGCCGCCGGCCGGACCGATGCCGATGCCGCAACCATTCGGACCGCCTGCGAAGCCTACGCCCGCAAGTACATCGACTTGCAGCGGGGTCAGTTCAAGCGCCTCGGGGTCTTTGGTGACTGGGAAAATCCCTACCTCACGCTCGACCGGGCCTACGAAGCCGACGAACTCCGTCTGTTCGCCGACCTGGTGGAACGCGGCTTTGTGTACCGGGGCAAAAAGCCGGTGTATTGGAGCATTCCGTTCAAGACCGCGCTGGCCGAAGCGGAAGTGGAATACGCCGACCACATCAGCCAGAGCATCTTCGTGAAGTTCCGCCTCAAAGGGGAACCCAACACGTTCATCCTGATCTGGACCACCACGCCCTGGACCCTGCCGGCCAACCTCGCCGTCGCGTTCAACCCCTCCTTCCACTACTCGCTGGTGATGGCCGAAGGTGGCGCGTATCTGGTCGCCAATCCCCTGCTCTCTGCGGTCGCCCAGAAGTTGAACTGGGAAAGCTACCAGATCGTCCGGACCGTCCAAGCCGAGGAACTCGCGCAACTCGAATACGAACACCCGTTCTGCGCCCGAACCGGCAAGCTGCATCCGGCGGGCTTCGTCACCAGCGACACCGGTTCCGGGTTCGTCCACATCGCTCCCGGCCACGGCATGGACGACTATCAACTCGGACTCAAAGTCGGCCTGCCGATCTATTGTCCGGTCGATGACGACGGCCGGCTCGCGCTGACCTCGGATCTACCGCGGGAACAGCAGATGCCGGATTCCCTGGTCGGCCTCTCGACGCTCGAGAAGAACAATCGTTCCGAGGCCAACGAAGCGGTCCTCGCGCTGCTCACCGAAAAGCAGGCGCTGGCCCATCGGGAGAATTATCCGCACAGCTATCCGCACTGCTGGCGCTCCAAGACAGCGATCATCTTCCGCGCTACCGACCAGTGGTTCATCGGCATGACCCGACCGTTCCCGAAGCCGGACGCCGCCGAGGAAGTCACCTTCCGCCAGGAAGCAGTCCGGACGATTCTGGACGACGTGAAGTGGATCCCGGATTGGGGCCAAAACCGCATCAAGAGCGCCGTCGAATCGCGGCCGGACTGGTGCATCTCGCGGCAACGCTCATGGGGCGTTCCGATCCCGGCCTTCTACGACGCTGCCGGCGAGCCCATCCTCAACGCCGAGAGCGTTCGCAAAGCCGCCGACCTGATCGAAAAAGAAGGCAGCAACGTGTGGTTCGCTACCCCGGTGGAGGCCCTGTGGGCGCACTGTCGTCCGACCGGCTGGACTGGTCCCGAAGCCGTTCGCAAAGGTCTGGACACACTGGACGTCTGGATCGATTCCGGTAGCTCGTCCCGTGCCGTGGTCCAACGCCGACCCGAACTCACTCCAGCTGGTTCCCCGGAGTTCCACCCGGCGGACATGTACCTGGAAGGTTCCGATCAGCATCGCGGTTGGTTCCAGTCGTCCCTGCTCCTCTCGCTTGCCGGCAATGGTGCCGCGCCGTTCAAGTCGGTGTTGACCCACGGCTTCATGGTCGATGAAGACCGGGAGAAGATCTCGAAGTCCAAACAGGGCGCCGGTGGATATCAGAAGCCCCAGACCGCCGACCGCTATGTGAAGGAGTTCGGCGCCGATGTCGTGCGGCTCTGGGTCGCGTCCCAGGATTATCGCAACGACATCGTCGTCAGTGAGGAACGCTTGAAGAAGGTGGGCGAAACCTACCGACTGCTGCGCAACACCCTCCGCTATCAGCTGAGCAATCTGTACGACTTCGATCCCGCGAAGGACGCGGTGCCGGAAGAAAAGCTGACGCCGTTGGACCGCTGGATCTTGGCGGAGTTCGCCCAACTGGAGCGTGAGGTCGCCGCGGCGTATGAGAACTACGAGTTCCACGCGGTGTATCAGAAGGTGTCGCAGTTCGCAGCGGTCCAACTGAGCGCGATGTTCCATGACATCGTCAAGGACCGCCTCTACACCGACGCCATCAACTCCCCGCGCCGTCGGAGCACCCAGACCGTGCTGCATCGGATGGTCGTGCGGTTCTGTCAGATGCTGTCGCCAATGCTGGCGTTCACTGCGGAGGAGACCTGGGAATTCATTCCGGGCGCGCCCACCGCGTCGGTCCACTTGTCCACTTGGCATCCCACGAACTTCGCGCCGACCGCGGCGGAAACGGAACTGTGGCGGGCCCTGTTTGAGCTGCGGACTCAGGTGCTGCCGGAGTTGGAAAAAGCCCGCCAAGCCAAGCGGATTGGCAAGGCCTTGGATGCCGTCGTGCGCCTGGAACTCAGTGGCGCCCCGCGGGCCTTGGCGGAAACCCACCGCGCGGTGTTGCAAGAGCTGCTGAACGTCTCTGGACTGGAAGTCAGTGACGGCACCACTAGGGCCATTCAGATCCAACCGGCCAGCGAACTCGGCTGGCAGAAGTGCGAACGCTGCTGGCATTGGGAGCCGCAGATTGGGGTGGATCCGGCGTATCCGGGGATCTGTGCCCGGTGCGCGGACGCCCTTCGATCCATGGCGAGTCCAGCCTAATTCTGAATCGGTCGGTTGATTCAGACGCGCTCTGCACTTGACAGCGCCGCACCCTTCGCGGCACGCTGTTGCGTCCGCTTGCCCGGACCATCTTGATGGCCTGGGTTTCGGCTCCCACCCTGTCTCGTTTAACTTTAATCCAACCCCATCGAATCTAGCATGAAGAAATACGGCGCAGAGTTCATTGGCACCTTTTGGCTGGTGCTCGGAGGTTGCGGCAGTGCCGTCTTGGCCGCCGCGTTCCCCAACGTTGGTATTGGTCTGCTCGGCGTGGCCTTCGCCTTCGGACTCACGGTCCTCACCATGGCCTTCGCCATTGGTCACATCTCCGGATGCCATCTCAACCCGGCCGTCTCCATCGGCCTTTGGGCCGGCGGCCGCTTCCCGGCGGGTCAGCTGATTCCCTACATTATTTCCCAGGTCCTGGGTGCCATCGCCGCCGGCGGTGTCCTGTATCTGATCGCCAGCGGCAAGTCGGGCTTCCAGCTCTCGGCTGGGTTCGCCTCCAATGGCTACGGCGAACATTCTCCGGGCGGATACGCGCTGTCGTCGGCCTTCATCTGTGAAGTCGTGATGACCATGATGTTCCTTCTGATCATTCTTGGCGCGACCGACAAGCGGGCGCCGCAAGGCTTCGCTCCCATCGCCATCGGTCTGGGTCTGACCCTGATTCATTTGATCAGCATTCCGGTCACCAACACTTCGGTGAATCCCGCCCGCAGCACCGGTGTCGCCCTGTACGTCGGCGGCTGGGCCACGGCTCAGTTGTGGCTGTTCTGGGTTGCCCCGATCCTCGGAGCCGGCCTAGGCGCGGGCATCTACCGCTTCCTCAGCCGCGAAGACTGATTCCCAGTGGGTCCACCGAGGTCGCCTTCCACCGCTACAACTGCGGTTTCGAGCGCCGTCGGTGGACCCAACTTCCGTTTGTCGGATTACCCGCCCCGTTCAGGGCTGGATCGGGCGAAGCCCGTTGGTTTCCATTTCGGCCAGGCGCTCGAGAATATACGCCCTCCGGGAGATGTCGGCGGCGTCCCGATGTTGGATCAGTATCGGAATGGACTCGGTGGAGACCCCGGTGATCTGCCACAGAGCGATCGCGGCATTTACGGCCACCTGAGAGTTGCTTGAAACCAAGAGAGTCCGCAGGGGCGGCACCGCCGCGCTGGACGCTGGACCAATTGCTCCAAGCGCATAGGCGGCCAAATGAGATTGAGGCGTCCCAATCACTGGGATCAGGGCCGGAACCGCATTGCTGGCGGCGGGCCCAAAACGCGCCAACCCCACCATCGCTTGGTACCGGACAAAGCGATCTTGGTCCTCCAGCCTGCGAACAAAGGCCACGACAATGTCGGGGATGGGGTTGGTGATTCCGTTGAGGGCGATCAGGGCCGCCACCCGCACATCCGCCTGATCGCTCTGCGTGGCTCGCAGGACCAGATCCACCGATTGGGGAAACGTCTGCCGACAACTCAGCGCCACAAAGTTCAGGTACGGGATCAACTCGGGGTACTCGAGCCTCAGGGGTGGTTCAGGCACGATCGATGGAAATCGCCGGTACGCGGTCCGAAGAAGTCGTTCCCAGTACGGGATCGAACGACGATCCACGGCATCGAAAAGGTACGGCAGGGCTTCAAGGCCCAGGGCCTTAATCGCCGCCCTGGCTTCGGTATGGGGTGGCCTCTCGAACCGTTCCTGCTCGCGAATCTCCTTAATCCACGTGCGAACCGATTTCCCACCGTAGCTGGGCGTCTGGCTCCGGTTTGTGGCGTTCCAGACGAGCCCACCCGCCAAGAACAACAGCAACACGGCCAGGACTCCCCAGCTTGTTCCCGATCGGGTTCTCATATTCTTCCTCGAACCGTCGCGGCTCGGAGTAACGCGTTCTGCTTTCCCCAGTGTTCGCTAGTCCACTTCCACCACTCGATAGAATCCCTGGTCCTCCAACGGCTCCGGATCTTCCATCACCATCACGCTTCCATTCCCCAGGATCGCAGCGCCAATCGGTTGCCAGGCTTCGCCGAGCAGATTCGCCCGCTCCAACTGGTACCGAACCCCCGCCACGGTTTCCACGGGCAACTGCATCCCGGGTCCGGCGAGGGACGGGAACCCCAGCCGTAGTTCCGCCAGCGGATCATCATTCACGATCAGAATTCGAATGCCCGGTGGCGCCGCTCGCAAATCGGGTCCGGCAATCAACACGAGGCGAAAGGACTCGTCTGATTCCGGGACCCGGTCGCCCAGAATAGGAACCCGCAGCACGGCCTCCGATTGTCCCGTCGCAAACGCGAGCACACCTCGGATCGGCGAGAAATCCGCGCCCGCCAGCGCCGTCTCCACTTCGGTCGTGTATTCGATCCGGGATGCGCCCAAGGCCGGTGAACTCAACCGAATGGGAACCGACGCCCAGGACACGCCGCCATTCCCTTCCGTCACGGAAACCGATTCGGCCCGAGCCTGCGGACGGTCGTTGTCGACAATCGTGATGACGGCGGAGTCCACCGCTCCCAAGCGAGCCCCGCGAGCCGACACCAAGCGACAGCGGAAGGTCTCGAGCGTCTCCGGAGTGACATCGCCGCGAAGCTGGACGCCCGCGACCGCCTCCAGGTTTCCGGGCAGAATCAGGACGGACGTGGCGCCCGGCGAAAAACTGAAATCAGCCGGCGTCTCCGCCGTGATCGGCTCAAACTTGATTCCGACCTGAACCGTATCCAAGGCCGGACCCGAGAGCCGAATGGGAATGCGGACCTGCTGGTTTCCGGAATCGCCTTCCGTGATGGTCAGTGGATAGACGGTAACTTCGGGCAGCGGCATGATCCGAACGACCGGGGAAATCGACGGCGGCGTGGGGAGGGGAGTTGGTCCCTCGGCGGATGCCATGAAGGTGGGCGCATAATCCCCCAATTGGCTGCGGCCAACCGATTGCAGTCGCAGGGACGCGGTGTTGAGGGCCGGCAGCACGGGAATGCGGATCTGTCCCGGTTCCCGAATGGCATTCAGCCAGGTCGGCTCGACGGTAATGCTCTGGAAGGCGGTGTCGGCATCTGCGGGGAGTTTCAACACCACACCGCGGGCATCCGCCGGGCCGGGATTGCTCAACGAAAGGTTCAGGACTCCGATGGACTCAGCTGGTTGGAGAGGCCGACTCCAAGCGCCGGAAAACACCAACGGCGCCGAGGGCGTCTCCAACGGCACCAAGGGAAGGAACCACAGTTCCGAGGCCGTACTCAGGATGAGGGTGTCGGGACCCGCCAGCAGCAGGCGGAGGGGAGTTCCGCCTCCGGAGGTGGTGATGGTCCATTGGGTTTCGCCTTGGGGCAACCCCACGCCCCGCACATAGCGTCCGGCTTCGGGTGTCTGTTCCCGAAGCACCGCAATCGCCTGGTTTCGGATCGGATCTCCCACCATTAAATCCGCCGCCGGCAGCCCGTTCTGTTGCAGGAACTCGCTCCGGGGCAGCGCCAGTTCTTCGCTTCCGTCCTCCAATCGGACCACGCGTCCCTCTTGAAACACCGCGCGATCGCCCAGCAGCGTGAACCAAGGAAATCCGGGCCACACCACCGAGGGAAACACCGTGCCCTCCGAAACGCCGTTGGGCGTCACATTCAATCGGTAGAGACCCGTCCCAAAGGTCGCCACCAATTCGCCGGCGTGACGGAAAACAAGGTTCCCCGGATTCACCCGGTACAAAAGATCCTCCTGGCTGGGCTGATACGGCTGGCCCACCGGAACTCCCTGATTGAAGACCACCAGCCCGGCGTAAAAGCCGCCGCGGTATTGACTCACCGCCAGCACCGCGGAGTCCGCCGGTGAAACCGCCATGGAAAAGACGCCGACATTCGCCGGGGAATCGCCACCCAGAGGAATCTGTAGATCTACGGTGCGGCTCGCGAGATTCAGCCGCCGCACCGGCCCCACCGCCGGAGCGACGTACAGGTATTTCCCGTCGTCACTAATCGCCAGGCGAACGGGTTCAAAGTCCAGTCTCACGAGATCCATGAGGCGGCGTTGCGCGGGATCAAACACCGCCAGAGTTCCAGGCGTTCCCGGAATCGCTCCCCACAACTCCTTCCGGGTCCGATCGTACGCCAGGTCGTGGAAGGTGGCTCCGGCGACTTGGAATCGCCCGGCGGAGGTCGGCTCGGCCCACACAACATCGCCAGTCACCAGCGGATCCGCGAGTAGGAACGACGGGGTCACCACGGTTGGCTGGAGCTGCCTGAGCAGACCATAGGGCGCGCGGTAACGCAGAATTCCCCCCGCCGTGGCTCCGGGTTCCAGCACATCCACGACCAGTTCCTCTCCCTCCATTCGGGCGCCTCCTTCGGCGATGAATTCCACCCGCTCGGCGGGATAAAGTCCGACGTTTACCCGCAATCCCACCGCCCGGTCAGGTCCCCCGTTGGTCATCCGAAGCTTCGTCTCCAGCCATTCGCCCGGGGCCACGCTACGGGACTTCGCGATCCAGTCGATTGAAATCCGGGAGGCGCGCACGTCGTCATACGGCACGGGCACCACCCCCTCGTATCCGTTCAACCCGATCAAGACCACTCCATCGGGTCCCGCCGCCGCGAGATTGGCCGCCACCGGCCGTTCGGGAACCGCCCGACGACCCCGGGGTGTCAGGTCCTGACCCCATCGTTTCAGGAATACCGGCACCGGCACCGTCTCGATCGTCAGCGCTTCCTCCAAGCCGGGAATGGTGGTGACCCCGGTGGCTTCCGGTCCCACTCGCAACACCTGGTTGGTTCCCCCTTGGACGTTGCGATGGACCCAACCGAGACCGCCCACATAGGTGTCCGGAGCCAACTGGTCCGGCGTGGGGAGTTCGGGTAACTCCTCCAACCACTGCAACCCGTCGGCGGTAAACCGAATCCGTTGGAACGGCGACGGCGAAGAATCGCGGTCCACCCCAAAGAACTCACCGGGCCCAGACCCGGGAATGAAAAATCCCGCCTTGCGGGTCACTTGCGCCGGAAGCTTCTCGGTCATCCGATACGACGCCACTTCCACAAAGGAGGGCATCTGGTCAGTGCGCATGACGGACACGGCAACTTCGTCGGACCGCGCGGGATTGACATAAATCTGGCTGAACGCCCGGTTGGCGGGTGCGGCAACGATGAGCTCGGTGTGCCCATCGGTGAGCCGCGTTCGCCGCACTTCGGTTGCGCCCGACGACAGCGAGTAGAACGCCGAACCGTCGGCGGTGAGCGAAAGCTGTTCCGCCGGGACCGCCAGGCTGAGCCAGCGTTCCGGACGGCCCTGGCGGTCCAGAATCAGCACTCCCGGCCGGGCCAATCCGCCCACGGTGGCCACACTCAACACAAAGCGCTGCAGCGCCCGATGGTAAACGAGGGAGAGCGGCGCCAGATCCAGATGCCGCCCCACCGATTCCTCCACGTGAACCACGACTCCAGAGGCCGTATCGGCCGGGGTCATTTCGGTTCCCGTTCCCCCCACAAATCCACCCAGCCACCGCGTGCCGAAGGAGGCGGCGGTCCAAGGGACAATGATTTCCGCAGTGGCGCCGCCTGCCAGATCGCCGAGATCCCATTCCAGCGCTCCGAGACGAACCTCGACCGCCGGCGGGGATGTGGTGGCGGCCCGATCTGAGGGTGGGCCTTCGAGACGAAGCCGAACGCGCGGCGCGACGGTGCTCAATTCGTTGGTGACCCGCGCCCGCACCAGGTAGTTCGTCGCCGTGGACGCCCGGGGAAGCACCGTCAGTTCGAGGGACAGGCCAACGGGGTCCCCTTGTGGAACCAGCTTCGACTCGACGAAGTACACCTGTCCTCCACTCGTGGCGAACGCGAGTCCGCGCGCTCCCCACCGGGTGAGACGGGACACCCGTCCGACGACCCCGGGAATGGACTCGACGCCGATTCTTCGGCGGCTGCTGAGATCGTAGGCGGCCAATTCCATGCCCACCGGTCCCGGGGATTGCGTGGCAAAATAGATTCGTTGGGCGGGGGCGTCGGGCAGAACATCCACGCCCTCGCTCACCGAGAAGTGGTACGGAGAGGTGAATCCGGCGCCCGTGCCAGCCACACTGCCATCGGCTCCGTACGCGCGGCCTTCGAGAATTCGGAAGCCGCTGACCGGACCCACCACGCCCGCCGGACCACCGCCAATTCCCGTGCGCAGCAAAGTCAGCCCCACGGTCGAGTAAAGGTAGAGATTTCCCGCATAAGCACCGATCCGATTGGCGGCCAGATCGGGTTCAAGCCAGCCGTAGTCACCATTGGGCGCACCGATGGCAGTTCCCTCCCGGATCATCTGAATGCCCTGATCCGGACGATACACAATCACATCGGATTCCCGCCCCGGAGAAGCCACCAAGTCCTGGATGGGTGCGGGCATGGCGACGTGCAGATTGGTGACGCCGGTGGCGAGGTCCATTCGCACCAATTCGGTTCCGTTGTTGAGAACCACATAGAGCTGGGAACCATTGGCGGAAGCCACCACCAGTCCGGGTGCGGACGGCAGATTCCACTGCCGCGTCAGGGACGCCGTTGTGGGATCAAGTTCCATCAACTGCGGGCCAGCCCCATTGGTCGACGTGGCGTAAAACCGGTTCCGCGCTGCGCTGAACGCCAGGTCCTGCAATCCGGGCCACTGGAACGAACTTCCGCCGGCGAAACTCGGAATGGTCGCCTGAAGCGAAACTCGCGCCTGGGCCGACCCGGGATCGGGATCGGGGTTGTCCGATCCGGCGGTGGCCGTGAGTTCGCCAAATCCCGGCTGCAACGCCTCCAGCGCAACGTCCACGGAACGCACTTCACCGACCGCCAAGGGACCCAGTTCCATCCGCGACTGGGACGATCCGCCGAGGGCAAATCCGGGCGTCACAGCGAGGGTCAGGGCCGCCCGTTCTGCTCGGGCCGGACCGAGATTGCGCACACTCAAGGTCACCGTTCCCATCGCCCCGGCGCGATCCTGCCACGAAGCCGGCGCGCCCACTTCCAGGCGCGCCGCCTCCAATTGTCCGGTTCGAATGGGAACCACTTCGAAGGGTCCCGTCAGCAGCACACGACCGTCCTGATCCCGCAGGCGCAGTCGAACGTTATAGGCCGCACCTTCCATGTGAAAACTCAGGGGAGCGCTCCCTCCCACCACGGTCACGGAGGACGGACCGACGTAGCGAACATCCTGAATTCCCGCATCGAGTTCGATCTGGAACGTGCCTCCGCCGGCGGTATAGAGCGGCGAACCCGGACCGGAATAGAGGATTACCGAGGCCGAATTGGTAACCCCGGAGAACACGTACGCCGGCTCCCATACCGAGAGACCCAGGTCCAGTCCCACCTGGGAGTAGTCGTTGTCCTCCACCCGCAGCATCAGTCCCCCCGGAAGCCAACCTTCCGCGGTGGAAATGACTTCCACCAGCGTGACGCCACTGGCCGCGGCGTTGTCAGCCACCACCACTGGGACCGCCACCTGATTTGTCATCGCGGGCAGAACCACGAACTCCGGCAGAGAGAGCAATCCACCGGCGGTGTGACTGAGGCGAACGGTGAGATTGGAAGACAGCAGC
The DNA here is from genome assembly GCA_017309115.1 of Verrucomicrobiota bacterium. Classification (GTDB taxonomy): domain Bacteria; phylum Verrucomicrobiota; class Verrucomicrobiia; order Limisphaerales; family UBA9464; genus UBA9464. The sequence goes on from JAFLEF010000047.1 coordinate 21,721, forward strand.
GCATTGACGGACACATACAGCCCGTTCGTGACCAACCCGGCGCCCTCCACCAGCGGCACATGCCCGACGGGTTGCACGCGGAGGTCGACCCGGGGAATCACTTCCAACCGAACGGCGGCGTTGGACCATCCCGGCATCTGGGTCTCGAGGCGGAGTTGGGTCGGAAAGGCATAAGGACCCAACTGGGCGACACCGGCCACGACGGCGTTGGTTCTCCCCGGGTAAATGACCGCCTCCGGCAGGATTACCGCGCGGATCCCTGGTGCCGGATCGGCGGGAGACTCCTGCACCACGGTCAGGGGCACGCGCAGCTCCCGGTCGGCGGGACGATCCAGACTCACTTCCACCGAAACGGGTGTTGTTCCGAAGGCGTTGACGTCGATTCGTTCCGGGGCCCGGATTCCGACCCGAACGCCGCTGGCATCGTGCACGGTGACTAACGCCGGGTCGGCCGAACGATAGCCCGAAGCTTCGGCCCACAGACGGACGGTCCGCGTCCCGTTCACCCGGCCGTCATTCACCGGCGTGACGACGAAGCTCACATTCGTCGCCCCCGCCGGAAGACTAATTTCGCCTGGGAACTCGAGTCCTTCCGCCTCGTCGCCGCGAAGCTGGACTGTCACCGACCCGGTCGCGGATTCGCTGAGGGCGACTTCGGCCCCGAGAGGTTCCCCGGCTTCGTGCGTCACGTTGGTGCCGGTCCAACGCCAGATCAAGCAGGGACGAAGCCGAACAGGAAACTCCGGACTTTCCGCGACTCCGCCCGCCCAGTCGTCCAACTGCAAACGCCCGGATCCCGCTGGTTCCGAAACGACGATAGTTCCCGACCACCCTCCTTGAACCAGCGAAACTTGATCAGGCTGGACGGCAATCCGACGTCCGTACGGAGCCAGCGGTAGGGTCAAGGCCGCCGGTGGCGGGATTGGAAACTCGGCGACGGTCTCCCAATCCAGAGCGGTTCCGGTCCGGACCAATCCAATCCGTCGAAAGGAAAAACTCCGTTCGGTTCGTGCGATCACCCCAGGACCCGTCCAAACCGGTGGAACCTGGGTCTCGCTACTCAGCAACTCCATCGCGCCCGGGGCGGCGGTCACCAACGCATCCAGCACACGATCCTCTTGCCGGACGACCACGGCCACCACCCCGACCTGAGCCACCTGGGAGATGGCAGTATTCAAGACTCGAAACTGGGTTTCAGAGGAATTGGGAGTCGGCCCCACGCGGACCCGCTCTCCGGGTTCGAGCCGAACCTGTCCGCCTTCCCCACTGCCGGAAAAATCCTGAACGCCCTGAAGCGTGCGACCCGATCGGAAGCCATAGAACACGACCTGACCGCTGAAGGTCAGCGGCGTCCGACCGGCATTCACCAACTCGAAACTGCCCACCCCGGTGGAGATGTAGGAAATCACCAAACCCGGCGGTTGCGGCGTCTCTACGAACGAGAGGTGATAGGACCCATCGGGCAGCGCGGTCTCGTTACCCTTTCGAACAACGGATGCGGCGAGTGGGTCTCCAACCCGGGTCCCCTGCTCCGGGACGGTCCAATCCATTGTTGCCGCCAAACCCGCGGGAGAAAAAACGCAGGAGGCCAAAACGAGAACCGCCAAGAGCGTTCTCCAACCCACCAAGTGAAGGGATTTCATTTCTGATTACGTTGGCCTACGCACCATGCCAACCTGCGGACCGGATTCAAGGCTGCGCCCCGAACCTCGCCGAAAAGTCACCGTCTACCGTTCATCGGCCCCGTTGAGAGTTGGGAAAAAAAAGCCGGTAGGGCGAGGTTCCACCGAGCCGTTCGCGTCCGGGCAAATGACGCGCCACCACTCCACCCACGCACGGCTCCGCACAGCGTCGCCCTACCAAAGGGCCAGTTGAGAGTTGAAAGTTGAGAGTTGAGAGAAAAGCGAGTGCCTTACCGCTTCCCCTTTCCGACCTCTCAGCTCTCAGCTCTCAGTTCTCAGCTCTCAGCTCTCAGCTTGGCCTCCAGCCTTCACAACACCTTCACCACCACCACGGTCAGATCGTCAGCCGGAAGTTCCGGGGCGGTGAATTGCCGGGCGGCTTCACAAATGGCCTCCACGATCTCTGCCGCCGGCCGATCCCTCAAGGCGCGCACCACGTCGAGCGCCCGATCCACTCCAAACAATTCCTCATCGGCCCGCATGGCTTCATCAATGCCATCGGTGAGCATCAGCAGAATGTCCCCGGACTCCAACGTGATCTCCTTGCCCGGCGGATACGCGATGTCGCCCTGACGTCCCAGCGGACGTCCCGTCCGGCCCAGTACCGCCCGGACCGAGCCATCCGCGCCTAGCAACTGTCCGGCGGGATGCCCGGCATTGGCGAAGGACAGGCTCCGAGTGGAACCTTGCAGGCGAATGAAGAGCAGCGTGATGTAGCGCTCTTTGCCGAGGTCATCGCGCAACAACTCCTGCGCGCGGGTCAGGATTTCGCCGGAATCCTCAAAACGCCGCGCCACCGGTCGCAAATACGCCCGCGCTTCGGCCATGAGAAGTGACGGACCGAGACCGTGTCCGCTCACATCCGCCACGACAATCCCGAGGCAATCCTCCCGGATGCTGAGGAAGTCGAAGTAATCGCCACCGGTGGCTTCGGCGGGATGAGACACTCCGGCGATGTCGTATCCCGCCATTTCAGGGGACCGTTTGGGGAACAGACGCTGCTGAATTTCCCGCGCGGCGGCGAACTCCTCGCGACTCTTGCGCAATTCCCGTTCGGCCCTCCGGCGTTCCGTGACGTCGCGCAGAAAAATGACCACCCACAGTTCCTCGCCCATCCGCATTTCGGTGAGCGCGAGATCAATCTCCACCGCCGAACCGTCCCGACGTCGACCAACCGTCTGATCGGACTTGGCGGAACCGGCCGCGCGGAACGACTGCCACCATTGACCCGACGGCAATTCGGGTGGCTGCAACACATCGAGCGTTTGTCCCGCCAGTTGGTTGGGTTCCCAGCCGAACACCGATTGGGTGGCCGGATTGGCGAAGCGGATAGTGCCGGAGACGTCGAGTAGGAGCACCGCATCTGTGGAATTCTCCCACACCGACCGATAGCGCAATTCACTCTCGCGCAAGGCGGCCTCGGTTTCTCGTCGAGCGCTCCGCACCTTGGCTTCGTTGAGTTCGCGTTGAACCGCTGGCACCAGGCGACCCAGCGAACCCTTCATCAGAAAATCGTGGGCGCCCGCCTTCATGGCCGCGATGGCCACGCCCTCTTCAATGCCGCCAGAAATGATGATGAACGGGATGTCGAGCTGAGTTTCCTGGAAGACCTTCAACGCTTCCGGAGCGCTAAACGCAGGCATTGTGTGATCGCACAGGATCAGGTCCCACGTGTCGGGTTGAAGTGCTTCCCGGAGGTCGTGGGCGGAAGCGACCCGTTTGAAGGATACGGTCCAACCCCCGGTACGCAGCAGGGTCACCAAAATCCGGGCATCAAACTCCGAATCCTCGACGATCAGGACACGCAGTTTGGGGCCGGGTTGAGCCGGTGGTGAGGCAGCCGGCGCGCTCATGGGAGCGGGAGGAAACCACCCGGACTCAGCGGGACTGCGGACGGCGCCAGGCCCAGATCAGACCGACTAGGCCTACCCCCGCTAGTGCGACCGTCGAAGGCTCAGGAACCGCCGTAACGCGAGCGTAGAAGTTGGCCGGTACCGTCCCGCCCGCGAGGGTGTTCAGGGCCCAGGAATCTTCGGTTGAGCCGTTCTTGATCCAGAAATCGTTGAAGCTGCCGATCGCCCCATTGCTCAGCACCCCGCCAATGGTCACGGGATTGACCACCGACAAGGCCGCGCCATTGCCGACGACATTGCCCAACCCCTGAAATTGAATCGACCAAGTGAACGTGTCCGGAACCGTGATGTTCGGATTGACCACGATTTCCTGATTGTTCGCGGCCAGCGTGAAGGGCGCGCTCTCCCAAAGAAGCGTCTTCGGACGCAGCGCCACTTGAGGTCCCGGAATGGCATCGCTGCCGTCGTTGACGTAAATGCGCAGGGTTCCCGTCGGGCTGCCGGAGGAAAAATCACCAAAGTACCCGACGAGGAATTCGGTCACGAACCGATCCGACCCAGCCAGCTTGATTTCATCGCCGTATTCCAAACCCGTACGAAAGGCGGACGACTGGAGGTTGGCTTGGGTCGTATTGTCGAAGACCACGGCCGCGGCGAGCGGACCAGCCAACGTGAGAGTGCCAAACGCCAGCAGAGAGACTGGGAGAAGGGTTTTCATGGAGTCGGGATCAAACGGACAAGGCCAACGAAATTGAAATGGTGCCCCGGCCAGGACTTGAACCTGGAACCAACTGATTAAGAGTCAGCTGCTCTGCCATTGAGCTACCGAGGCACGGCAACAGCGGCGAGAAACTGAGGAGTGTACTTCCAAATGTCAACGTTCCGCTTTGATCGTGACGATGCTTCCCGCCCACCCAACCTTCCGACTAGCGTTTCCAACGCTTCGTTCCTGACATGACAACGCCTCTTCGCCTCGTGTTCATGGGCACACCTGAGCTTGCCCGCACTCTTTTGCTCGGCGTGGCGTCGGCGCCGTGGATCCGACTTGAAGCCGTCGTTTCGCAACCGGATCGCCCGTCCGGCCGACATCTCCAACCGACGCCGCCGCCCGTGAAATTGGCCGCGCAGGAACTGGGCGTTCCCGTGCTGCAACCGCTGAAGGCCCGCGATCCTGAGTTCTTGAATCAGCTGCGACACTTGACGCCGGATCTCATCCTGGTCGCCGCCTACGGACAGATCCTCCCCGCCGCGCTGCTCGAAATCCCGCGCTGGGGGTGCCTCAACGTCCACACGTCCTTGCTGCCCCGCTGGCGGGGTGCCGCGCCCATTCAGTGGGCGATCGCTTCCGGAGATCCGGAAACAGGGGTGACCTTGATGAAGATGGATGTCGGCATGGACACCGGGCCGGTTTTGAATCGGATCACCACTCCCATTGCCCCGGATGAAACCAGCCAGAGTCTTCACGATCGGCTCGCCCGACTGGGAGTGGACCTCGTGCTCACCACCGTTCCGGACTATGTCTCCGGCCATTGTTTGCCCGTTCCCCAGCCGCAGGAGGGAGTCACCCATGCCCGCAAAATCACGCGGGATGACGGCCGGGTGGATTGGTCGCAATCGGCTGCGTTTCTGGATCAACGTCGCCGCGCCTTCACTCCCTGGCCGGGAGCCTACGCCTTCATTCCGGGAACGCCCCAACCCCGCTTGTTGAAGATCCACTCCGCCCGACCAGACCTTCGACCGGTGGACGCTCCTGCCGGAACCGTTTTGTCGTCCGGTCCGGAAGGCATCGTGGTGGCGTGCGGCACTGGTTCCTGGGTACTCACCGAGGTTCAACTGGAAGGCGGCCGGCGCCTTTCAGCCCAGGAGTTCGCCGCTGGCCACGCCGTCACCCGTCTGGAGTGAGTCGGTCAGTCAGCTCACCCGCAGATACACGGCCTTCAGATACTCGGCCTCGGCAAACGTTGCCGCATGGTCCGCCGGGTGGCCTTCCAGGGCCAACTCCTCGGCCTTTCGTCGCCGCGCTCGAACCGCGGAGCGGACGGCTCCTACAAATTCATCCCGGCTCACGTGCGCACTGCACGAGGCGGCCAGCAAAACTCCACCCCGGCGAACCCGATCGAGTCCCAACGCGGCCAGGCGCTCGTAGGCCCGAATCGCTTCCTCCCGTTCCATTTCCCGCTTCGCCAACGACGGCGGATCCAGGATGACCATGTCAAACTGCCGGTCCCGCGCCTCCGCCAACCAGGCGAAGGCATCGCCTTGGATCTGCTCGTGCCGGGCCGCCGCGCACGCCGGATTGAGCGCAAAATTCCTTCGAGCCTGCGCCAGCGCATGACCCGAAATGTCGAGGTCCGTCACGGTTCGGGCTCCACCCCGCGCGGCGTAGAGACTGAAGCCACCGGAAAAACTGAACACGTTGAGCACGTCAGCCCCGGCCGACAACTCCCCAATCCGACGCCGATTCTCGCGCTGATCGAGAAAGAATCCGGTCTTCTGCCCGCGCACGACTTCCGACTCAAACTTCAGACCCGATTCCAAGAACACTACGCGTTCGGACTCGTCCGTTCCGTGGAGATTTTGTCCGTCCCACAGTCCCAAGCGCTCCCCGGCTTCCCGCTGATTGCGACTCCAGCGCAGGACCAACCGTTCCGGACGGGCCTCCTCCACCAGCAGCCGAGTGATCAGTTCGAGCCGGGACCACCAGACCCCGGAGTAGATTTTCAGCACCAGGGTTCCGCCATACCGGTCCACCACCAATCCCGGCCAGCCATCGCTTTCCCCGTAAACACAGCGGTACCCGGTGGTGTCGTCGGCAAACAGCCCTTCCCGTCGCCGCCAGGCCGCCCGCATCCGCTCGCGCCACCAGTCATCTGCCACCTGAACCGGCCTCCCCACATGCAGCACGCGCAAGCGCAAGGGCGAATCCGGGTCCCACAGGCCCAACGCTAGAAACCGGTCGGAGCGATCGTACACCACCCCCAGTTCTCCGACGTTCGCCTCCCGGGATTGCTCCCGAATCGAAGTCGCGTAGACCCAAGGATGACCCCGGCGCACGGCGGTTTCGGCCGCAGCCGTGAGTCGAAGGCGCAGGGTCGTTCGGGCAGGAACGGAGGACATGGCGGAAAACCGTTCCGGCGACCCGCCCGCTCAGGCCGGCACCAGGACTTCGTCGGACTCTTTTTCCGTTTGCTCGGCGGTCAGCTCGTCCTCCTCAGTCTGCAATGGGGCAAACCGTTCGGCATTGAAGCCCAGTTCGCCGTTCAGTCCGCGCTTCAGGAAGGGATCCCGGGGATTCACCAATTCCTCCAACAAAACTCCAATTTCCCCATCTTTGCGCCCCCCAGCCGCTGCCGTGTAGTGACCCCGACCAATGTAGATGCCTCGGACGGTGTACACGGAATCCTTCTTGGGCAGATACTTGAAGAGCAACCGCGCCATCGGCGGGAACTCGTCATCGACACAGACTACTTTCTGACCTTTCGCGAACACCCGATGAGGCTAGCGAAAGGCTCGCGCCGAAGGAAGAACAGAGCCCCGGTGGTCAGCGAGCGCCGGGAACCAAGGTCCGAAAACCCTCCCCGGTAGAACGGAGCCGACTCAAGCCGACTCAGCATCAGTTCCGGGAATGGCGCTTGATTCGAACATGCGCCTGCCTAGGCTGACGACACTCAACCCGACGTCAGGAGATCCAAAACCTTGGAGCCGACGGACCTTTCCAAACGACTCCAAAGCAGTGGGGCATCCTCTTGGGACCATCCACCAAAGATTCCCCAACGCCGGTCGCCGATGCTCAAACTCACTGAAAACCAATCCCCGTCCCCGCAACTTCGGACGCAGCAGGTCGTCACCCGAGTCCTGGCCGAAGTGCTCCCGCCCACTGAAACCATTCGGGAAGTACTCCAATCCTTGCTCACGACCGAGGGCTGGGAGTTCGCTGCCTACTGGGAACCGGATACCGACCAGGAATTCCTGCGCTGTTCCCTGACCCAGGCCCAGGGGAACGACTGGGATCGCCATCGGCTGCGACTCCAAGCCAGCGCCCCGCGACGAGGCGAGGAACTGGTGGGCCAAGCTTGGTCCCGGATGGCTCCGCTAGGAGAGACGCTCAAGACCAATCCTGCGACGTTTCCTGATCGCTTCGCCGCGCAGGTTCCCGACGGTGCCTGGGCCTGGGCCTTCCCAGTTGCCCACGCCAACGAAGTGCTGGGGATCATCGAAGGTCTTTCGTCGGCGCCCCCGAGTGACACAGCCGGCCCGTTTTGGACGGAGTTGGGTCAGGTCCTCGGCCGCTACCTCAGCCGACGTCAGGTCAGTGGAGATTCCGCTGGCTTGGTCACCGAACTGGAGCGCCGCCTGCAAGACCGTTCCGAAGCCCTCAACGAAGCCACCCGCGAATTGGAATCCTTCTCGTATTCGGTGTCTCACGACCTCCGCTCGCCTTTGCGAGCCATTGACGGATTCTCCCAAGCCTTGGTGGAAGATTTCGCCGCCCAACTCCCGGAGGAAGCCCGGCGCGACCTCGACATCATTCGCGCGGAGACGCGCCGCATGGGTCAGCTTATCGATGATCTGTTGACCTTTTCGCGCCTGAGTCGGGCGCCATTCAATCCGCAACCGGTGGACATGACCGGGCTCGCCCAATCAGCCCTGGGAGAAGCCACCCGAGCGCACCCCGAACGCGCCCAATTCGTTCGCCTGCCCGCTCTGCCCCCAGCCCACGGAGACGCCGCCCTCCTGCGACAAGTCTGGTTTCAACTGCTCACCAATGCGCTGAAGTTCTCCGGCCGCCAAAATCCCCCAGCGATTCTGATCCGCGCAGAAACGCGAGGTCCGCAGGTGGTCTACTCGGTCCGCGACAATGGAGTAGGCTTTGACATGCAGTACGCCCATAAACTCTTTGGAGTCTTCCAGCGGTTGCACCGGGCGGAGGAGTTTCCCGGCACCGGAGTCGGACTCGCCATTACCCAGCGCATTATCCACCGCCATGGAGGAAAAATCTGGGCTGAAGCGGCCGCCAACCAGGGCGCCACCTTTTTCTTCACCGTCAATCCCGGATCCCCCTCCTGATGCCTGCTGCCCTGGCGGAGATGGTCGAAATTCTCTTGGTCGAGGATAATCCCAACGACCTCGCCCTGACGACCCGGGCCCTCGAAAGAGCGCGCTTGGCAAATCACATCAAGGTTTGCCGTGATGGGGCCGAAGCGTTGGAATTTCTGTTCGCCACCGGGACCTTTGCCGGCCGGGATCCGGGCAACGCTCCCAAGGTCATTCTGCTCGACTTGAAACTGCCCAAGGTCGACGGACTGGAAGTCCTTCGCCGCATCAAGGCCGATCCGCGAACGAATTCCATTCCCGTGGTGGTTCTGACGTCTTCCCAGGAACAGAGTGACGTCGTGGAGAGCTACCAACTGGGCGTTAACAGCTACATCGTGAAGCCGGTGAACTTCGAACGGTTCATCGCCGCCGTGGGCGACCTGGGCATGTACTGGCTGCTCTTGAATCAACCGCCGCGCCTCCAGAGCTAGCCTCTGTTTCAGTGGCACGGACGGATCAGCTGAACCATGGTGGGTCCATGCTTCGAGGATTGCTCGGAATCGGCCTTGTTTTGATCGGGCTCGGGAGGGCTTGGGCTCAACCGTCGGACCCCGCCCAAACGAATCGTTTTGAGGCCGAGATCCAAAAGTTCGAACAGGCGGATTCCCTCCGCGCGCCCGTAACCGATTCTGTTTTATTCGTCGGCAGTTCCAGCATTCGCAAATGGACCAATCTGGCCTCGGCGTTTCCCGAGTGGACGGTGCTGAATCGCGGGTTTGGCGGATCCACGCTGGCCGATGTGGATTTCTTCTTCAATCGGGTGATTCGGCCGTACCAACCCCGGGTGGTGGTTCTGTATGAGGGGGACAATGACCTGGCCCGGAATCAAACCGTGGAGCAACTGACCGACCGATTTGAGGCCTTCGTTGACCGTTTGGCGACCGAACTTCCCGGAACCTCCCTGGTCTTGCTGGCCGTGAAGCCCAGCCCAAGTCGGTTGTCCTATCTGCCCGTCCAACGGCAGTTGAACGCTGAACTGCAGCGGCTCGCGCAGACCCGCTCCCGGGTCTATTTTGCCGATACCTTTCGCCCGCTCCTGAACATAGATCAGCAACCGGATCCCCAGTGGTACGAGTCCGACCAACTTCACCTGAATCCCGCTGGCTACGCCCGCTGGATCCCAGTGGTGCGAGCTGCGCTGGAGCAGGCGGTTCCCCGTCCCCTCTCCCCATGAAACCCCGCTTCAACGCCCGCTGGGTCTATCCGTTTCTGATGGCAGTGGTGTTCGGCTGGCTGGTGAGTCGACCCTCCGGCCCGTCCTTCTCTCGTCTGCCGGCGGGCGGGGGGCCAGCGCCAAAATGGTCCATGCCGGATTTGGAGGGTCGAACTGTCCGGTCGGAGGACTTTGCCGGGCGGATTGTGGTGTTGAATTTCTGGGCGACCTGGTGCCCGCCGTGTCGTCGGGAAATCCCCGAGCTGAAAGATTTTCAACGCGCTCATTCGACCAACGACGTGATGGTCATCGGGGCCGCCACGGATGCCGATGGACCCGAATTCCTGAAGTCCTTTGTGAGCCGGCATGAGCTCAACTACCCCGTCCTGCGCGCCGGACCCGAGGTGCAGATGAGTTTCTACGTCACCAGTCTACCGTCGACCTGGATTATCGGTCGGGACGGCCGGGTGGAAGCCCGCTACCTCGGAGCGCTCACCCGCAAGGAACTGGACCGGGCCATCGCTCCGCTACTGTCCAAAGGCACTCCGGGCGTCCCACCGCCACCCCTGCTCTAGGTTTGCCCCAATCGGGAATCCCGAGACTGGGCGTGGACTGCAGGCAATGATTACGCGATGAAACCCTTCCCCCCGACCCACTCTCTGCCCTATCTTTGGCAATGCCTTTTCGCCAAATGGGGCTTTCGGCGCCGGTGATTGAAGGGATTCAAGCCATGGGCTACACCGAGCCCACGCCCATCCAACTCCGCGCCATTCCCCTCATTCTTTCCGGCCGGGACGTCATTGGAAGCGCCCAGACGGGCACGGGAAAAACCGCTGCCTTTGCCCTGCCAATTCTCTCCAAGTTGGATCAACCTGCTCCAGGTCCGCGCGTCCTGGTACTGGAGCCGACGCGCGAACTTGCCGCCCAGGTCGAAACGGCCTTCCGCGCCCTCTCCCGCTTCACCCAACTGAGCATCGGTCTCGTCTACGGCGGCGTCGGCTACGGGCAGCAAAATGACTCCCTCCGCAAGGGCGTCGACATCCTCATCGCCACCCCCGGACGGCTCTTGGATCATTTGCAACGGGGTACTGCCCGGTTGAACCGCGTGGAGTATCTGGTGCTCGACGAAGCCGACCGCATGCTCGACATGGGCTTCCTGCCCGACGTTCGCCGAATCATCGAACGTTGTCCGGCTCAGCGTCACACCAGCCTGTTTTCCGCCACCGTTCCTCCCGACATCGCCGCACTAATCAAATGGGCCATGAAGAACCCGGAGGTTGTGGAGATCGGCGCGCGCCGGTCCCCCGCGGAAACCGTCAAACACGTCATCTACCCGGTCGTTGATGAACAAAAGAACGATCTGCTCCTGGCGTTGCTTCAGCAGGTGAACTTCGACTCCGTGATCATCTTCTGCCGCACTCGCCACCGGGCGGATCGCATCGGCAGTCTGCTCAAGAAGAACAATCACGCGGTGGCCATCCTGCATTCGGATCGCACCCAGAAGGAACGCGAGCAGGCCTTAAAAGGATTCCGGGACGGTCTTTTCGAAGTGCTGGTCGCGACCGATATCGCGGCCCGCGGACTCGACATCCCGGACGTCAGTCACGTCATCAACTACGACGTGCCGCAACATCCGGAAGACTACGTGCACCGCATTGGCCGAACGGGCCGCGCCCAGACCGAAGGAGATGCCTTCACTCTGATGGCCGTGGCGGACAAGAGCCACGTGGCCGACATCGAGCGCTATATCGGGCAGAAGATCGAACGCACCAAATTGGAAGGCTTCAGCTATCAGCAAAGCGTGCTGTTCGCCGCCGACGGTTCCATTCGCAAGGACAAGCCGGTCCTCGGCGCCCTGCTCCGCCGGGGCCGAACCTTCCGCCCCCGCCGTCGCTAACGGTTATTTGGTCATGGCCGGACGCGGACGCGGCTTGTACAGCGACAGGACGTCGGTTTGATGCCGATTCCCGCCTCGATCCCGCGGAGATTCACCGCGGGAAAAGACCGGGCTGTCCAACCGATCCGACGGAGTGCCGGTCAGGATTTCCGGGGTGAGATCCGCCACGCTCTGGAGAATTCGGGTGGGCTGATAAACATAATCGCCCACCAACTCCAACTGTGTTGATCCGGTGAGCACCAAGTATCCGGAGATCCCAGCTTCCACTGCCCCCCGGATATCGGTCTCCATGGTGTCCCCAATCATGACAATGGATTCCGGCGTGCCGAGGGCCTGTTCCTTGAGTCGTCGACAGGCGCGGTGAAACATATAGCCATTGGGCTTGCCCAGGAAATACGCCCGGCGACCGGTGCTCGCCTCGAGAAACGCCGCCGTGGCGCCAGCGCCAGGTCTTGTTTTCTCGGGTCCCACTGGACACCAGTTGTCGGGATTGGTCGCCAAAAGGCGCGCTCCCCGTTCGATGCATTCGTGGGCCTTGGCCAAACGTTCCATCGTCGGCGTCCCTTCGCCCACCACGACGTAACTAGGACGAATCCCGTCGTTGGCGATCCCGCGCTGATGGAATGCAGTCAGCAATCCCCCTTCCCCAAGCACGAACACCGTGCACGTCGGATCTGTTTCGCAGAGGAAGTCGGCCGTGTTGAGCGCCGAGGTGTAGAAGTGGCGGGCGGAAATGCCGCCTATGCCCAGATGTTTGAGGCGTACCGCCAGGTCTTCCGGGGTCGGAGCCGAGTTGTTGGTGAGGAACAGGAAGGGCGTTCCTGTGGCCAGGAGCGCCGAGACAAACTCGGGAGCCCCTTTGATGAGGTTGTTCTCCCGATAGATCACCCCGTCCATGTCGATCAGATAACCGGTCTTCATGACGTTTGGGATTTGGGTTTGGGGTGACTCTTCAGCAGCCCACAGGGCGACGTCCAACTCATGGAAAGATCCAGAGCAACTGTGTTGCCGACTGTGATCACCCCCTCAAACACCCTTGCATCCAGTTTTACGTTAACGACTTAAACAAATCGTCCCAAGATCGAACACGACCACCAACCTGCCCAAATCACAGCACTCTGCCGGTTTCCTCACCTCGATTACCGCCGCAACGGGCAGGCTTCGCCAACCGGGAGGAATCGCCGCAGTCAGTGCCTTGGATCGTCCGGAGACGCCGAGATCCAAGGAGAACCCTCCCGGCCTCTTGACGGGTCGGCAGCCAATTCCGGATGTTGTCCCCATGCCGATCTACGAGTTCGCCTGTCCCAAATGCCGGCGGATCTTCAGTTTCCTTTCGAAACGGATCAATCCGTCCCATTCCCCAACCTGCCCCAAGTGCGGACGGAAAAATTTGAGTCGAGAGATGAGCCGCTTCGCCCTGCTCAAAGGCGCACCTGAACCAAAGGCCGCCGCTCCGGAGGATGGCGCAGGGGAGGCTCCAATGCCCGATCTAGATGATCCGCGGGTCGCCCGGGCCATGTCCGAAATGGAACGGGACATGGAACATATGGATGAGAACAACCCCAAGCACATGGCCCACATGCTGCGTAAAATGAAGGATCTCATGCCGGCGGGAACAATTCCCAAGGAGTTTGATGTCGCCATCAAGCGACTGGAGGCCGGGGAGGATCCGGAGAAGATCGAGGCCGACATGGGTGATGTGCTGGGCGACTTCATGGGCGGTGAGGATGGCCCGGGCGGTGGCGGTGGCTACACCCACGACGAAGGACTCTACGACTACTGAGCGGGACGGAATCACCGACCTGAAATTCCTCTGTTCGCCCGGGGTCGATTCGGCACACTGAAATCGTTTTCGTACCAACCACCACCACAATTACACCCCACGACTTATGGGCCTGATGGATTACCTCAAGACGCAACTGCTCGAAATCATCCAATGGGAAGACGATTCCCGGGACACCTTGAGTTGGCGTTTCCCGGATCAGGACAAGGAAATCAAACGCGGCGCCCAGTTGATTGTTCGGGAATCCCAAGTCGCGCAGTTCATTTATCTGGGTCAATTCGGCGACACCTTCGGCCCGGGCAAGCACACACTCGTTACCGACAACATTCCGATCCTGAGCACGCTGAAGGGCTGGAAGTATGGCTTCGAAAGCCCCTTCAAGGCGGACATCTACTACGTCAACACCCGCCTCTTCACCGGCAACAAATGGGGCACCCAGAATCCCGTCATGCTGCGGGATCCCGATTTCGGCATCGTGCGGGCGCGGGCCTTCGGGACGTTCGACTTCAAGGTGACGGACGTGAAGACGTTCCTGAAGGAAGTCGCCGGAACCGACCATCAGTTCCGGCTCGAGGAATTTTTGGACGCGATGCGGTCCCGTCTGGTGAGTGTGTTCAGTGACGCCTTGGCCTCGGCCAAGGTGCCGGTTCTGGATGTCGCGACCCGCTACAGCGAACTGGGTGAGGCCTTGTTGCCGCTGGTGAATCAGCAAACGGTGCCGAAGTACGGCATCGAGTTCGCGAGCTTCATCATCGAGAACGTCAGTGTTCCCGAAGAAGTCGAGAAGGCGATCGACAAACGGTCGAGCATGGCAGCGATTGGGAATCTGAACGATTACGTGAAGTTTCAAATGGCTGAAGCCATGACCCGCGGCGATGCCGGCGGTGGTTTGGCCGGCAGTGCAGCTCAACTCGGCGCCGGTCTCGCTATGGGCCAGCAAATGATGGCCGCAATGACCGCCGCCCAGACCACCCCGCCCGCCGGCACCCCGCCGGTCCCGCCCTCGGCGCTAGCTCCCACGACCGGATCCGGTCTCCCGGAACTCCTCGGTCCAGCGCAGGCCGCGGAAGTCCTGGGTGTGACCGAGGCCGATGTACTCGCCGCTCTCTCCGAAGGCAGCTTGAAGGGCAAAAAGATCGGGACCGCTTGGCGCATCACGCGCGCCAATCTGGAGGAGTTCCTCAAGAGCTAGTCCGCCTGCGCCCCGCTTCGGGATCGCGCCAAGCCCGTCAACACGCGCGCCAAAGCCTCCAAACGAGGCACTGGCACGCCCGCTTGCCGGGCTTGGCGCAACGGTTCGAGGAACAGGCTGTCCAACTCCAGTTCCTGGCCCCGCTCGAAATCAATCAACGTCGACGCCCGGTAAGAACCCATTTCCCGGGTGCGCTGAATCTCGCCGTCGCCGTAGTTGAGCGGAATGGGATGCCCCAACGCATTGGCTGCAGCGATGACTTCACCCATCAGATCGCGCACCTCCTGAGACCAGCCTGGATCGGCCAGTAAACGATCGGTGGGCAGACACGGCCCAACGGGTTGGAGTGGACCTTCACTCCCGTTCCGCAACGCGTCCCAGCCGGCACTACTGGCCACCCCCAAGCCGTTGAACGGAATGTTCCAGACCAACTTCTCCCAGTGCACCTGGGCCAGATTGGCGGTGACGGAACACGGCACGCCGCAATGCCGCCACGCCGACGCCAAATCGTGGGTGCGAGGCCCCGGCCAGCCTGAGTACTCCCCGAGGATGATTTTGCCGTGGGCCAGATGTTGAATCACTCCGGGTTCGATCCGGTTGAGACACACGAAACACAGTCCACCCAAGATCTGTCGCACCGGAAAAATCCGAGCCAAGGCTTCCTCATTTCCCAGTCCATTCTGCAAGGTGAGGATGGCGGTGTTCGGAGTCACCAACGGCGTCAGCAACCGAGCAAACTCTCCATTGGCTGTGGTTTTGAGTCCGATAATCACCCAATCCACCGGGCCAATCTCGGCGGGCTCGCGAGCCACCTTGGGACGGGCGACGAAATCTCCCTCCGGACTCAGAATCCGCACTCCGCGCCGACGCACGACGTCATAATCGGAACGGAGCAGAAAATGGACTTCGTGCCCATCCCGACACAACCGAGCGCCGTAGAAACTGCCCAAGGCTCCACAACCAACAACGGCGATTTTCATGACGGGATCAATTTGAGCGCGAGCAGTTGAGAGTTGAGAGATGAAAGTTGAGAGAAAAAGGCCGGTGGGGCGAGATCCGTCGAGCCGTCCGCTTCCCGGCGAATCGACGCGTCACCCCTCCACCACCACGCGGCTCCGCCGAGCGTCGCCCTACCGAAAGCCCAGTTGAGAGTTGAAAGTTGAGAGTTGAGAGAAAAGCGATCGCCTTACCGCTTACCGCCTCCCCTTCCGACCCCACAGCTCTCAGCTCTCAGCTTTCCCCACCCCGGTGGGGCGAGGCTCCGCCGAGCCGTTCGCGTCCCGGCGAATTGATGCGTCACCACATCATCCATGCACGGCTCCGCAGAGCGTCGCCCTACCGCATCCCGACCTCTCAGCTCTCAGCTCTCCCCGTCCCGGCGAATCAACGCGTTACCACTCAACCCCGCACGGCTCCGCCGAGCGTCGCCCTACCGACACAAAAAAAAACGGCACCCGTGACCGGGTGCCGTTGAGTCGTGAAGCCAGGGCTTACTTGGAGCCGAGGATCGAGTCCTTGGCCGCCTTGGCGACGCGGAACTTCACAACCTTCTTGGCGGGAATCTTGATTTCCGCGCCGGTGGCCGGATTGCGGCCGATGCGGGCTTTGCGGTTCACGAGCACCAGCTTGCCGATGCCGGGGAACGTGAAGCTGTTCTTGGCATTCTTGTAGGCGAGTTCAGCCAGCGACTCGAGGACGACCACAGCCTGCTTCTTGGAAATCTCCGCCTTTTCAGCGAGAGCGGTAGCGATTTGGGATTTAGTGAGGGCTTTAGCCATGTTGGGAGACTTTATTGTTTGTGTACTTTGAGTCGTGAAAAACGAACGGAATGGCGGGCGATTTAAGCGGTGGCGACCATCACGGCAAGGCAAATTCCCTGAAAAACATCGAGAAAATCACCTTAGGGTCACGAATTCAGGCCGGAAATCGGGGCTTTTGGCCTCTGCCAACCCGTACGGATCCCCGAATCCACGGCTCTTCCCAGGTACCCGTGATTGAACGTTTCACCTTTCTCCGGGCGATGCCTTGACCCTGACCCGGTGCCCTCTCAACCTCAGCCCGTGCCGGCGCTGCGCACCATCACCGGGGAATTCCGCTACGAGATCATTCGCCAGATCTACGAGGGCGGCATGGGAGTTGTTTACGAGGCACTCCAGCACGGCGGGCGCGGATTCCGAAAGCGGGTGGCGATCAAAGTCATTCGGGAACGCTTTGCCAGTCAGCCCGACTTCCTCGCGAACTTCGCCGGCGAAGCCCGCCTGGTGGCCGACTTGATCCACACCAACATCGTTCAGACCTACCACTTCTCGGAATTCGACGGAGCCTGCTTCATCTGCATGGAGCTCATTCGCGGGGTCAATCTCGAGCAGTTCCTGCAACGCCTCCATTTGTCCGGACGCAAACTGCCGGTGGAGCTCGCGGTGTTTATCGTCAGCCGGATCGCCCGCGGCCTCGCTTACGCCCACGCCAAAACCGACGGCACCGGCACGCCCCTCGGCATCGTCCACCGCGACATCAATCCCAAGAACATCCTCATCGCCTTCGAAGGGGACGTGAAACTTACTGATTTCGGAGTGGCCAAGGCGCGTGGATTCCTGACGAGCAAGGAAGGTGAGGAGGTGGCCGGCAAACCCGAGTACATGAGCCCGGAGCAGGCCGATTTTCAGGTGACCGACCGTCGCTCGGACCTGTTCTCAGTCGGCATTGTGCTGAGTCAGTTACTGACCAGCCAGAACGTCTTCCGCGGCCCGAATGCCGACGAATCGCGGCAGCGAGTCCTGTGCTTGCCCATTCCCGATTTTGGGCGCCTCGCGCCAGAAATCGAACCCAAGCTGAACCAGATTCTTCAGCGGACCCTGGAGCGTGATTTGTCGCGCCGGTATCAGACCGCCGATGAACTGCTCTACGACCTCGAGTTTTTCATTTATCACCGAGGCTACGGTCCGACCAATGAGACTCTAGGGCGCTTTATTCGGGAATTATTCCGCGAGGAAAGCCAGCCTAAGGCCAATCCCAACCGAGGCGGCACGGTCAAACTGGGCCGCAAACTTCGATCCGAAGGCGGCAGCCAAGTGATTCCCAAGAGCAAATCCAAATCGACATGAGCAAACGCGTGCGCCCTTCCCGGTCGTCCGTCACCTTGGGCCTGCTGCAGCATGCCTGTGGAACCGATCCCGCCGCCAATCTGGATACCTGCTTGACCGCCGCCGACCGTGCCGCGCGGGATGGCGCCCAGGTGATCTGCACTCAGGAACTCTTCCGTTCCCAGTACTTCTGCCAAAGCGAAGACCACGCGCAGTTCGCGCTCGCGGAAACCATTCCCGGCCCCAGCACCGAAGCGTTTCAGAAGCTGGCCCGTCGCCGCAAGGTGGTGGTGATTGCGTCCCTGTTCGAACGTCGCTCGGCCGGACTCTACCACAACACCGCCGTCATCATTGACGCCGACGGCACGGTCCTCGGGAAGTACCGGAAGATGCACATTCCGGACGACCCGTTGTTTTACGAAAAGTTCTATTTTACGCCGGGCGACCTCGGCTTCCGCACGTGGCAAACCCGCTACGGGCGCCTCGGCGTTCTGATCTGTTGGGATCAATGGTATCCGGAGGCTGCGCGGCTGACGGCCCTGCAGGGCGCCGAGATCCTGTTCTATCCGACCGCCATTGGCTGGCATCCGTCGGAGAAGTCCGAGTATGGCGTGAACCAGCATCTCGCCTGGGAAACCATCCAACGCTCCCACGCCGTGGCCAACGGCTGCTATGTCGCCGCGATCAACCGCATCGGCTTGGAACAGCCCGTAGGGGGCGATGGCCTGGAATTCTGGGGACAGAGCTTCGTGGCCGGAACCAGCGGACAAATCCTGGCCAAGGCCAGCGTTGATAAGCCCGAAAACCTCCTAGTGACCGTGGACCTCGCCAAGCTGGACGTGACCCGGACCCACTGGCCCTTCCTGCGCGACCGCCGCATCGACGCCTACGGCGACTTGACCCGCCGCTTCGTGGACTAGCCGGAGCGAGGAAGTCGAAACCGCAGATTAAGCGGAGATTCACACAAAAATCTTCTGAAGGCACGGAGTCCCGCCTTCAGGCGGCGGAGCGCTCGCCAAGCAACGGGCCGTCGAACTCACGGGAAGCTCAGAACGCCAATTGCATATGATGCGGGACCGGCTAAAGCCGGGACTCCGTGCCTTCAGAAAAAATCTGCGTCAATCTGCGCTTAATCTGCGGTTCACCATCCGCAGTGGTTCTGCCGCGACTCCGGGTCAGCCGCACAGACCCGCGAGATACCGTTCCGCCTCAATCGCTGCGGCGCAGCCCATGCCGGCCGCCGTGACCGCCTGACGGTAGACGGAGTCGGAACAGTCGCCGGCCACAAAGACTCCCGGAACCTTTGTGGCCATGCCCTTGACCGGAACCACGTAGCCGGCGGGATCCAGATCCAGCTGACCCTGGAACAACTGGGTGTTTGGAACGTGTCCCACCGCCACGAACAACCCGGCACAGGGCAGCACGGATTCCTCGCCGGTCTTCACGTTCTTCAATTTCACCCCGGTGACTTTGCCGGCGGCCACGTCCTGCACCTCGGTCACAACGCTGTCCCACACCGGCTTGATCTTCGGATTCGCGAGCGTGCGTTCCGCCATGATTTTCGACGCGCGCAACGTGTCGCGGCGATGGACCAAATACACCTGGGAGGCGAATCGGGTCAGGTAGTTGGCCTCTTCGCACGCGGAATCACCCCCACCCACGACCACGAGCGGTTGATTCCGGAACACGGGCAACGCGCCATCGCAGGTCGCGCAATAGGTGACTCCCTTCTTCTCCAGTTCGTGTTCGCCGGGAATGTCCAGATGCTTGTGTCCCGCGCCGCTGGCAATGATCAGGGTCTGGGTCTCCACCGTCTCGCCATCCACGGTAAGGCGGATCGGTCGGACGCTGAGGTCCACGGCCTCGACGACCGCGAACTTGATCTGGGCGCCGAACTTCTCGGCTTGCTGCTGCATCCGCTGCATCAGCTCGAACCCATCCACGCCCTCGGGAAATCCGGGAAAGTTCTCCACAATGCTGGTCGTCGTCAGCAGTCCCCCGGGCATCACGCCCGTCAGAACCAGGGGACGCAAATTGGCGCGGGCGGTGTAGATGGCGGCGGTCAATCCGGCGCAGCCGGTGCCAATGATGACGACATTTTCCATAAAGGACGCGGACGTTAGGCCGACAGGGAACCGCCGGCAAGACACGGCCGCAGCCGTAGCCGCCGGCGGCAGGAGGCGCCATTCCCTCCACCCCCGCTTCGCGACGCACCTGTCTCCGGTAGGGCGAGGTTCCCACTGAGCCGCCGGAAGACAAAAGAGAATCTCCCGCAGAGGCGCTGAGACGCAGAGATCCAAACCTCTTCTTCTCCGCGCCTCTGCGCCTCCGCGGGATGATCTGCTTTTCCCGCTTCCAAGTTATGTCTACCGAAACGAAACAGTCTCTCTCGAAAAGCCACAGCCGTTGAGTCCCTGAATCCACTCCTTTTCAAGGCGCACATTACCTTGAGCGACCCTCCCTGTTCTTGCGAACGGCGAGCAGGGCACCAACCTCGGCCTCGTGCGTGCCGACCGCCCCAGTTCCACCGCCCGCCTCATTGCCCGGTGTACGCTCCTCGCGGCGCGCGAACCCCGGCTCAACCGGCTGGTCCCCGTCGGTTGCGTCGAACCCCTCGAAACCATTCTAACTTCGATCGGCGGGGGGCGCTGGTTCGATTTCGCGTTGCGCCACTCCTCGCTTCGCGCACTTCTTTTCGCCAGCGAACGCGCCGTGCTCCCGGGCATCATCGCCCACTATCTCGTCCGCAAGCGCTGGCTCGAAGCCCACGCCACGGCCGCTCTCGCCGACGGCTGCGATCAACTTGTCGTGCTCGGAGCCGGCTTCGATACCCTCGCTTTTCGCCTGCACCGTTCATACCCCACCGTCCGCTTCTTCGAACTCGACCATCCCGCCACGCAACACCCCAAAGCTGCCGCCCTGAGCACCGTGCCCCATCCCACCTTCCTTCCCGCCGACCTCGCTCACGTCCTTCCCACGTCCGTTTTGCAGTCTGATCCGAGTTTCGATCCCCGTCGCCGCACCTGCTTTATTGCTGAGGGTCTGCTCATGTATTTCTCCGATTCGCGTGTGCGCGAAATCCTCTCCGACCTCGCCCGCCACCCTGACTCCACCCTCGCGTTCTCCTTCATGGCCCCCGATGCCGATGGTCGCGCCGCGTTTCGCGGCGGCAGTTCCGCCATTGGCGCGTGGCTACGCCTCCGCCGCGAGCCCTTGGCGTGGGCGCTCCCTCCCGCCCAACTCGCCGCCTTCCTCCGCCCGCTCGGCTTCCACCTACACGCCAGCGCAGGCGTGGCGGAACTCCGCACCGAAATCCTCGCGCCCTCCGGCCTCTCCAGCCTTCCCCTCGCCGAAGGCGAACACCTCGCCCTCGCCGCCACTTCCCCGTGAACTCTGCCACCCCGCTCCTCGTCAACGACCTCCATTCTCAGCTCAACCCCACGCGTGTCACCCGCATCCTCGCGCCGTCGGGCTCCGCCGAAATTGCCGCCGCGATCGACGCCGCCTCCGCGGCCAGTGCTCAACTCTCGATCAGTGGCAGTCGCCACGCCATGGGTGGACAACAGTTCGGGACCGACACCTGGCTCCTCGATCTGCGCCGCCACGCCACGATCCGCCACTTCGATACCGAGCGCGGCCTGGTCACCGCGGACGCTGGCATCGAGTGGCCTGCCCTCATCGCCGGCTGCGCTGCGCTCCAACTGCCTACCGCCAGCCCCATGTGGGGCATTCGGCAAAAGCAAACGGGGGCCGACCGTCTCACGCTGGGCGGTGCTCTCGCCGCCAACATTCATGGTCGGGGCCTCCGCCTCCCACCCATCGTCGGCGACGTCGAAGCGTTCACCCTCGTTGGTCCCGATGGCCTCGCTCGCTCGTGTTCGCGTTCCGTCCATTCCGATCTCTTCCGTCTGGGCATCGGCGGGTACGGCCTGTTCGGCGTCATTTCCGAAGTCACACTCCGCCTCACGCCCCGCGTGCCGGTCGAGCGCCAGGTCGAGATTCTGACCCTCGACGAACTCGTCCGCGTGCCTACGGAACGTGACACCACCGACTGGCTCTATGGCGATTTCCAATATTCCATCGACGAGCGCTCACCCGATTTTCTCCAACGCGGTGTCTTCTCTGCCTATCGCCGCTGCGCGGAACCGCTCCCGTCCCACGATCCCACGCAACGCCAACTCGACGACTCCGATTGGGAGGAACTCCTGTGGCTCGCCCACACCGACCGCGCGAAAGTCTGGGACGTCTACTCGTCGTTTTATCTTTCGACACAGGGTCAGCGCTATTGGAGCGACACCCATCAACTCAGCGTTTACCCCGACAATTATCACGTCGCCCTGGATCGCCGCCTCGGTTCGCCTTGCCCGTGCAGTGAAATGATCTCCGAACTCTACGTGCCTCGCCCCGCACTCCGCGAATTCATGGGACGCGCTGCCGATCTCCTTCGTTCCGGCGCGACGCCGGTGATTTATGGAACCATCCGCCTCATTGAGCGCGATTCCGAGACCCTCCTCGCGTGGGCCCGCGAGCCTTGGGCCTGCATTATTTTCAATCTTCACTGCGAACACACGCCCACCGGACTCGCCCGGGCGGCCGGAGCCTTCCGCGCACTCATCGATCTCGCGCTCGCCTTCGGCGGCAGCTACTACCTCACTTACCATCGCTGGGCCACGCGCACTCAAGTCGAGGCCGCCCACCCGCGCTTTCGCGAATTCCTAGCCGAGAAACAAGCTCGGGATCCTGCCGAACGCTTCACCAGCGACTGGTATCGCCACCACCGCGATCTTTTCGCCGCGACGTAACCCCCTCACTCGCGTCTCCCGGATCATCCCAACCCATTCTAGAACACCAGGGTAACCGCCCCCGCGAGCACCGCGGCCGCCCACAGAATCAACACGGCCTGCAGTCGCGAACAGCCCGCCCGAACCAGTCGGTGCGAAAAGTGATTGGTGTCGCCCAGCCAGAAGGGTCGCCGGAGTCGGGTCCGGATCCACACCACGGACGCCAGATCGGCCAAAGGCACGGCCAAAATCAGCAGCGGGCTCAACACCGCCCAGCGACTGGGATCCTCCTGCTTGGGGGAATAGAAGTGCGGCAGAATCGCCAGAACGGCCAGCAGGAAGCCGATCAGATGACTCCCGGCATCGCCCAGAAACACGGAGGCGCGGGGAAAGTTGAACGGCAGAAAACCCATCAGCGCACCCAGAATGAGCCAGGCCAGGGACGCCACCAGATACTGCCCTTCCCGGCCGGCATGCCAGGCCACCCAACCGGCGGCGACCACTCCCAGACCGCCGCACAAGCCGTTCATGTTGTCGTTAAAATTGAGGGCGTTGGTGACGGAAACGATCCAGAGCACCGTCACGACGTAACTGAAGACCACGCTCGGAACGAACAGCGTGACCCGCACCCCAGCCCCCGCCACGGCCAGGGCGATCAGGATCTGACCCAGAAACTTGGCGGCCGGCTTCAACTCCTGCCGATCGTCCCACCAACCGAGGATCAGCATGGCCAAGGCTCCGAGAAGAATCGCTGCCAGTTCCGGCGCCCGCCGTCCCAATCCGTACGACAGTTTCTCCACGGCCTCCGGATTCAGCAGCTGGAGTTTCACCACGGCCAGTCCTCCCAGGACCACGACCGCCATGCCAGTGAACACCGCCAGGCCTCCCGCTAGCGGGACGGGTTGATGGTGGATCTTGCGGTGACCGGGATCATCCACCAAGCCGTGCCGTTCGCACCAAGCGCGCCAAAGCGGCAGGGAGGCGGAGGTCACGAGACCAGCCCCCAGGAAGGCCAACAAATAGGCGTTGAAGGGAAAGTTCATGAGACCACCCGGGATGATCGTGACTGGGCCAAGCGCCGATACAGCGCCGCCAATTCGTCCACCATGACTTCCACCGAAAAGCGATCCCGAACGAACTGCCGGCCAGTTTCTCCCAAACGATGCCGCAACTCCGGATCGGCCATCAATTGCCCCAGACTTTCCTTCAATCCCGGAAGATCACCCACCGGGATCAGGAACCCGGTTTCACCATTCCGGCACACCTCCCCTGCCCCGTCGCAATCAAAGGCCACCACCGGCTTGCCCGCCGCCAGCGCCTGCGGCAGCGCCCGGGGCAATCCTTCCCGCCGGCTGAGGTGGACCAACGCATCCATCTGTCCGACCAATCCCGCGACCGCCGTGGGTGGAACCAGTCCTGCAAACACAATGTGACCGCGCAGGTCGGGCTCCTGGGCGCGGGCTTCCAAGCGCGCTCGCCACGGACCATCGCCGACCCACAGGAACTTCAACTGCGGCCAACGCCGCACCAATTCCGGCGCCACGGCCAGCAGATCGTCGTGACCTTTCAATTCAAACAGCCGCGCGATCGTGCCTACGACAAAGTCACCCGGTTTCAACCCGAGCCGCGCCGCCAATGCCGGATCCCGCTGAGCCGTGAGGTAAGGGTTCAGATCAAATCCGCTGAAAATCCGGGTGTAATCTTGCGGCCGCCCAATCCCGGCGGTGAGGTATTGGCGGGTCATCGCTTCGGCGACCACCACAAAGTGATCTGTCACCGCTCCGGCCCGCCGTTCCGCCCAGGTGAACGCCGCGTTGGCCACCGCGCCTTGGAATGGTCCGAAGCTGGGTCCATGAATCGTGTGCACAATCCAAGGCACGCCAGCACGGTGGGCCGCCAAACGCCCGAGAAACCCGGCCTTGCCACTGTGGGTGTGCACCACGTCCGGCCGGGTCCGCCGAAACCGATCCCGCAAATGACGGTAGCCCCGCCAATCCGCCAGAGGCCGCACGGGACGGAGCAAATCCGGTTCCACCGAAAGACAGCCGGGATGCGCGGCGAACAAGGGTTCCAGGGTCCCTTCCGGACCGTTGGTCGGACCGGAAATCAGATCGACTTTCAGTCCTTCCCGCTGCCGCAGCCCCAGGACGGACGACACGGTGTTTTCCTGCGCGCCCCCGACGATCAGCCGGGTGATGACATGCGTGACGTACATGGAGCGTCCGGCGGACAGGACCGCTCAGCGCCCCGCACTCCGCATCTGGGACACCCGCTCCACCACATTGGAATACTCGACGGTATTGGTGGGTGCGTTCTTGAGGTATTTCTCCAGATGCTCGAGAGCGTCGTTGGTGTTCTTCCGGCGCAGGGATATCTCCGCCAAACCGAACTGAATCATCGGCAGGTCGGGAATCCTCTCCGCCACCAATTGGTACTCCCGTTTGGCATCGTCGAGCCGGTTCAACTGCAGCAGGCTGATGGCCTTATTGAGCCGGGCTCCTGGATTGTCGGGTTGCAGCACCAGCAACTGATCGAGCAGACGAAGCGCGGTTTCGAATTGAGCTCGCGTGATGTAGATCGCCGCGAGGCGCAAAGTTGCCGGCGGATCCTCTGGCCGCTGCTTGCGCCACTGCTCCAACAACGGCATCGCTTCATCATAACGACCCTGGCGAATATACAGTTCGGTCAGCAGATCCAGGAGGGACGTATCCGAGGCGAACTGGGTCCGAGCGTCGGCGATCAGCCGCTCGGCGCCGGCAATGTCTCCCTGGGTTAAGGCGTAATAGATTTCCAAGCGTTGCAGGGCGGCGACGAATTCCCGGCTGGGCGTCTGTGCGGCCGGCGACTGTTTCACCTCATTCAGGGCGGTCCGAGCCTGGGGGTACATTCCCGCCTGCAACAGGGCTTCGATCTGACCGAAGCGCGCCATGGTTTCCGTCGGGGCCAATTGCTCTGCCCGACGGAAAGCATCCCAAGCCTGCCGCGGCAAACGCTCCACGGCCGACAGAAGGCTTTGCCCGATATTGCGCAGGGAAACCGGTTCATCGAGTGGGCCGTCGGTGTTGAGCACCTGGATCGTCACGCTATTCGCCACCGGCTTGTTGAGTTCCGTGGACAGGACCCGACCCGCCTGCAAGTCGGCATTGACGGCGGCGTTCACCAGGGCGGCCTTGTTTTCGGGCGAAAGCTTCTGGGATTGGGCAAAGAGTTGACCGGCTTCGGGCAGACGCCCCTGCCGCTGAAGTTCAACTCCGAGCGAATTCGCCGCCCGGGACCACATTTCCGACATCCGTTTCCCATCCTTGGCGCCCACCAGGCGGGCGCGCGCGACTCCGTCCAAGGCCGGACTCAAAGCCTGCCACGACCGCAGCGCTGCCGCCGACTGTTCCGGCGTTCCTTGGAGGGAAACCATCATGGACGGCTGCGGCGTCAGGGAATAAATCACTCCCGCGGGCTGCAGCCGAACGCGCTCGAAGAAAAATCCGAAGCTCGGATGGAGATAAAACGCCCGACCCTCACCCGCCAGTTGGGTAACGACGTCGGTCGTCACACCCGCGATGTTCTCCGTGACTCCCCCCAAGGCGGCAAACTCGGGTATCGTCGACTTCGTTCGCTGAACCACCCATTCCCGATAACGCGGGTCCGGTCCGCGCTGCGTTTCAAAGAAAAAGTGGGCCGGAGTTCCCGGCCGAGTCAGGGCTGCCGCCCGTGCCAGACGCAACAGGTAGGGATTATCCGACAACACCACCGAAGGCGTGGCTGGAAGTGACTCCAACAACGCTCGGGACAGGATCAAGGAATCCGCAGTGTTTCCCGCTCGGATAACCGGCCAGTTGCGCACCATCAGCCCCACTGGCACGGCCACCGTGGCTACCAGGACGATTGCCGCCGCCCCTTTGCCCAGCATTGTGAACAGCGATCCGGACTGATCCCAGGTCTTGCTGGGATTGGTGAATCCGATCAGGAGGAACCACCCGGATAGGTACCCCGCCGCCAGCGCACCACAAAAGCTAAAGGTGAGCAGCGGAAGGCCCCCGGAAGTTTCCTCGAGATAAACCATCCGGCGGGCACTGAAGGGGGGATCGAAGGCCAGATAGGAAACGCCAACCAACCACAGGACTTGCAGCAAAATGATCCCGCTAAAGGTCGCATACCGTTCCACGGTCGTGCCCTTGCTTCCTTGCCAACGGATACCCACTAGAGCGAGGGGAAGCACTAGGACCAAGGCCAGCAGCAGGGGCCGTCCCCGGGGCACGCTAAAGAGGTAGGTCTTTTCGATGATTAAATTCGTTTTCAGAGCCCCCCAAAATCCCAAGCCCGGAACATCCGACAGCAAACCCAAAAGCGGTATTACCAAATACAATCCGAGACCCGACACTCCCCAAACGATCATTCGCGTCAGAAACGCCGCATTGAAGAAGGACCAACCCCGAATCCAGATGATGGCCGTCAGGAACAACGGGGCGAATCCAATCATGGCCCAGTTGGTGGAGATACCCGCACCCCAAACGAACGAAGCCGCCCACAGCCAGCCTTCCTTCAAGTCCTGCCGATACTCCAAGAGCGCCAGCACGCAGAACGAAAACATCAGGAGGTCGAGCATTTCCCCCGTTTGCAGGGTGGCATTCTCCCAGAAGGTCAGTTGCAGCCCCAGCAGGCCGGCCGCGAAAATCACCGGCAACGGTGAAAACCAACCGTGCAGCAAAGTGTCATCCGCATGCCCCCGAATCCGCTGCTCGCGCATCCGATCATGCGGCAATAAGGCCACACACCGGGCCAGGATCGCCACGTTCACGGCTCCCAACACCGCCGCCAACAGGTTCATGAGGAACGGCAGGCGCTCGGCCGGCAGCCACCGCAACAGCAGCCCGATCAGGTACAGCAAGGGCTCCGTGTAGGGTGGGTCCGCTTCCCAGCCAAACAGTTGTCCCATCAAAGGAACATTGGAGGGTCCCATCCACGGATGCAGCGTGAGACAATAAAGAATCAGGAAGCCCGCGCCCACGATCCAAGGCAAAAGCCGGACGTTAAAGGGACGAGGCGACGGTGAGGTTTCATCCATAGGGTCGCGAAGCGAGACGGTGGGGTCGACGCCCGGTTGAGGCAAAACAAAAGGGATCAGCCCCAGCGCCCCTCAAGGTTTGATCCCGCGCAAATGAAGGTCAAACCAGTCTGCGAACAACACCAGGTCCTTCTCAATTCCGTCCCAACCGTGGAGCTTGCCCGGGCGTCGATCCACCTTCACCGGGGCCTTCACTCCCACGTCCTGCGACTTCTTGAGAAACTGTTCGGCCTGATAGATGGGCACCAAGGCGTCGGCATCCCCGTGGATGATCAGGGTCGGCGGCAGGGCCGGTGTGATGAAATTCACGGGCGAAATCTCCTTACCGTACACCGCCCGACTCTCCGCCGTGTCACTTCGGGGGCCAAAGGCCGGCTTGAAGTCTTTCAGAACGCCCACCCCAACAGCGTCGTCGCCAGGTTCCCTCCAGTTCAGGTAGTCCGTGGGCGGAAAAAAGCAGGCGACGGCCTGAACTTCACTCGATTCCCGATCGACCGGATCCTTGGCATTGGCCGGTCCCACCTTGCCTTGGGTCCCCAGAGTCAGGGAAAGATGCCCTCCCGCACTGGCGCCAAAGACCCCCAGCCGATCCGGCCGAATGCCGTAGTCCGTCGCATGACTCCGGATCCAGCGGACGCTGCGGTGCAGATCCTCGACAATCTCCGGAATGGTAAACTTGGGTTGAGATCCGTGAACGACGGCAAACACCGTGTATCCCCGGTCCAGGAACGGCTTCATCAGGCCGGGGTTGATCCCGTCATGACTGGAAAAAAAACCTCCCGAAATGATGGAGATGACGCCATATCCGTTGGTTTTGGCGGGCTGAATGACGTCCAGCGTGAGGGCAGTGCCAAACTTGCGACCATAGATGACCTCCGTCCGCTGAAACGGCACCGGCTCGGCCGCCATCAGCCAACTCGAAGAAAACAGCGCAAGAGCGCAGAACGCCAAAAGAGCCTTCATGGATGGAAGTAGTCTGCGAGAAAGCGTTCCCTGCCGGCAAGGGGCTTCAGCTCCGGCAGGTCGTCCGGTGGGTACCTCGCCCTACCTCGCCCCGGGGAGATGACCGATTCTTGACACGCAGGGAGTGCGGTCGACACGGTGCGAGAGCCAGCCGGGACTCATTCACCTCCCCTTCCCAACGGAGACTCTGGCGACCAACCCAAACCATCGGATGCCTCAGGGAAAACCAACTCCGGTCATTAAACTGTACCAAGGGATCGAGGAGTTTGCGGCCCTCCAACCCCGGTGGAAGTCCCTGACCTCCCGGGTAGTCGGTGGGCCCCGGTTCTGCAATAGCCCATGGTTCCATCAATGCGCCCTGAACGCCTTGTCCGATTACGCCCAGCGCGTGCTCTTCGCGACCGTTGGTGACGGTGACGAACTTCAGGCGGTCCTTCCCGTGGTGATCCGCGAGGAGCGATGGAAAGGGATCCCCTTCCGGTGCCTCGAACTGGTGGGCCGGGTGGAATTCTTTGTTCGCGATGGGGCCGTGGCCGACGAGTCCTTCCTGGCCCAAGCCCTGCCCCGCCTGCTGAAGGCGGTCCGCGCGCACCCGGGATTCCAGTTCGATTCCCTGGCTTTCCGCAGCCTTCCAGAAGGTTCCGGTCTGCTCGGCGCCTGTGATTGCCTACCCGCCCCCCAGGTGTCGTTTGCATCAACCTTCACTCAGTACATCCCGCTTCCCGAAGGACCCAACATCGCCAGCGACTTCCGCCGCAACCTGCGCCGACGGGCCCGTCGGCTGGGGGAAATTGGCGACGTGGTTCATCAGGTGGCACCCGGCGACCTGAGTCGGGAGGAAGCCTTCCGCATCTTTCTCGATCTGGAGGCTTCCGGTTGGAAAGGAGCCGGCGGGAGTGCGTCAGCCGTGAAGCTCTCGGAATCACGCTGCCAGCTGTATCGGTTGCTGACCCAAGGAACGGAGGAAACCCAGGTGTTCATCCATCTGCTCCGCTGCGGTCCCCAACCAATTGCCGCCTACTACACGGTCACCTGCGGACCGACGCTGACCATTCTCACCACTGGGTACGACGAGAGCTTCTCCCGCTATGGTCCCGGGTTTCTGCTCTGTGAGCGCGTGCTGGAATGGGCCATGTCCCAACCCCAACTCCGGGAGTGCGACCTTTATACCAACGTTAATTCCTACGCCGAGTGGCAGCCAAAGACGCATCCGCTTTGCGACACCTATGCCTTTCGTCGCACGCCCCAGGGACTTCTTTCGTGGGCGCTCATGCGCTGGCGGAATCGATCAGGATGGCACCAGTCGATCCGCCCGAACCCGAAGCGGTCGCCTTCACCCTAACGGCCGTCCGCTCATGACGCCGGCGTTAGCGCTTTGGCCGCAATGTCCCGACGGAACTGCATGCCTTCGAAGTGGACCAATCCCAGTGCCGCATAGGCCTCGTCGCGCGCGCGCTGGAGCGTTGGAGCCCAGGCCGTCACCCCCAACACCCGGCCGCCCGTGGTCACCAGGGTTCCGTCCTTCAAGGCCGTTCCAGCGTGAAACACTTTGACCCCGGGACGGGCGGCGGCCGCTTCCAGTCCCTGGATCGCCACCCCCTTCCGATAGTCTCCCGGATAACCCCCACTGGCAGCCACCACACAGACGCTGGCGTCGGAAGACCAACGAAGCTCAGTGCGGTTCAAGGTGCCTTCGACACTCGCCATCAGCAGTTCCACCAAATCGTTCTCCAACCGCGTCAAATACACCTGAGTTTCCGGATCTCCGAACCGGGCATTGAACTCCAGCACCTTGGGTCCCGCCGCAGTCAACATCACCCCCGGATACAGCAGCCCGCGGAAATCAATTCCCTCCGCCGCGCAACCCGCCAGCCAAGGCTCCAAAATCTGACGTCCCACGCTCGCCAGTTCAGCCTCCGACAGAAACGGGGCCGGTGAGTAGGTCCCCATCCCACCCGTATTCAGACCCTGATCCCCATCCAGGGCGCGCTTGTGATCCTGCGCCGTCGGAAACAACCGCGCCGTTTTGCCGTCGCAGAGGGCGTGCAGGGAAATCTCCATCCCTTCCAACAGTTCTTGAATGACTGCCTGTGACCCAGCCGCTCCGAACGCCCGGTCCACCATGATTTCGTCCACGGCCCGATGCGCCTCGGCGACAGAAGTGGTCAGGAGCACTCCTTTTCCCAACGCCAAGCCGTCCGCCTTGACCGCACAACGCCCCCCCAGTTCCTCACAAAAACGTCGGGCGGCGGCCGGGTCCGAGAAGGTTCCCGACCGTGCCGTGGGAATTCCGTGACGGAGCATGAAGTCCTGGGAGAAGGCCTTGGACGCCTCAAACTGGGCCGCGCGCCGATTCGGACCCCAGATTTTGAAGCCGTTTTCCTGAAACAAATCCACCACCCCCAACGCCAGCGGATTGTCCGGCCCCACCACGGTCAGATCCGGCCGGTGCTCCTGGGCAAACGCCAACAGTTGAGGCAGGTCCTCCGCCTTGATCGGCACATTCTCGACCAACCGACCGTTCGCGAGACGTTCCTGAGCGGTCCCGCCGTTGCCGGGCGCAACCCACAAACGGGTGGGATGAGGCGACTGCGCCAATTTCCAGACCAATGCGTGCTCCCGCCCGCCGGAACCCAACACCAGAAGCTTCATGAAGCCGCGAGCCAATCAGCGCCATAGCCCACTCGGCAACCGATTTTCTATCGGCACCCGGGGCGGTCAGCTTCCTGCCCGCCGCTTGAGCACCGGTTCCAACACGAGCCACAGGTTGCTGGCAATGATGGCGTGTCCCTGAGCGGTGGGATGAATCAGGTCCGGCAGATTCAGTTCCGGCACCCCGCCCACGCCCTCCAGTAAAAACGGCATCAGCGTGGCCTTCTGCTCGCGGGCCACTTCCGGGAAGATCGCCTGGAATTTGGCCGTGTAGTCCTCGCCCAGATTGGGAGGCATTTGCATTCCGGCGACTACGACCTCGACGTCCGGGTACTTGGATCGGGTCCGCGTTATAATGCTCGTCAGGTTGCTCCGGGTCGCCTCCACCGGCAAACCCCGCAAACCATCATTCCCCCCCAACTCCACCAGCAGCACATCGATGGGCCGCCGCAATAGCCAGTCCAACCGCCGCAATCCCCCCGCCGTCGTGTCCCCACTCACGCCACCGTTCACCACCACAAACGGCAACCCCGCCTGTTCCGCCTTCTTTTGAATCAAAGCGGGAAACCCCTCGGACGGATCCACCCCATAACTTGCCGCCAAGGAGTCTCCCAAAATTAATAGAGCCTTCGCCGGTCGCGAAACTGGTCCTGCGTCCGGCACCGGGGCCGACCGCGCCGTCAGTGACATCAGCACGAAAACAATTGCGAACCATACCGCAAGAAATGCGGAGGGCAGCAATCGTTCCCAGCAGGCTTTCATGGCGAAAGGATTTGCTTTGCTGGCGATCTGTCAATGCAACGGGCGAAGAAATCGGTTCATATGAAAAGATTTCTTCTCCATATCGGATGATCCCGCTTCAGATCAATTCTGACCGCCGCCATTTTCCCGGTTTCCGTTTCCGCCCAAACCGCCATTCTTCCGCATGCGCAACTGGTGGTATAGTCTCCTGCAACTGGTCATCTACCTGACCGTCTTCCGCCTGTGGCAGGACCAGGAAGCCCGCCGGGTTCAGCTCGTTGGGGCGCTCGGCTTGACCGTCTTGGTCCTGGGATTCGCCTTCGCGACGCGGTCGGGCTACTTCCGAAATGCCTGGGATGCTGCCGGTCACGCCTCGGTCATTCTCGACGTGTTTCTGGAGGCGTTCTGGGTCCGGTGGCATCCCGATGCCTCGTACCTCGCTTGCGCGGTAGCCTTTGCCGTGGTTTTGGGCGGATACCGCTGGCGCCTGCTCCACCAAAGTCCGCTAACGGAGCGGAACGTCTGACGGAACCGGGGCCATTCCCGGAAGGGAAATTGGCAAGGGCCGTTGATTGCGCAGGGCTAGCTCGAAGGCCAGCGGGAGGAATGCGCTCCAATGGGTCACGTTGGTCAGCGTGTAGTTCGTAATCGCCAGATCCCATTGAACTGACCGCCGAGGATCAGACTCATCGATCATCCCCACCCGACCGAGGGTTAGTTGGAGCCGATCAATCCCGCCAAACTCCATGCCCCGCAGGAGGTCCCGGGTCATTTTCTCCGGACCTTGGCCATCCAGCCCCGGCACATTGGTCCGACCTTTCTGATCGCGGATGACCCGCAACTCCGCCAGATGCAACCGGACCTCTGACAAGCGAAACACGTTGGAAGTCGCCGCCGACAAATCCGCCCGAACATACAGTTCCGGCAGCGAAAGCATGGGACCAGGCCCGAACCCCGGTGGATTGCTTAGGACGAGGTTGTGGATTCGATACGAACCATCGCGCAGTCCCAACTCCACGCGATCCAACCGAACCCCCACTCCCAACGTACGCTCCAGGGACAAACGAACTGCGCGAGTCAGGATCGAATCCAAGCTGAGCACCACCCCAATCGTGACGACGACCAGCAGTCCCGCCACGACTGCGGCGACCCAGGCCAACCGGCGAAGCCAGATCCGCTTCACAACTGTATGTCCTCGGGACGAACTTCCAGGCATTCGTCCTGATCTTCCCACACCACGGCCGCATAGTGTTCCAATAAACGGGGCACGTGCTCAGCGGCGAGATCAGCGAGCAGGTCCTCCACCTTTTGCGCCGCATCTTCGAACGCCGCATCGTAGTCCACGGACTGCCGGCGACGCTCGTCATCCCAGTGGGCAACCTCATGGATGGGTCCGTAGGCCTTGGTCCAATCGACAAGGGAATCCCGAATCTCCCCCGGAATCTGGTCTACCGGCACGGCGGTTTCGTTGCAGTGCATGCAGATCATTCCGGCCGTCCCGACATCGCGGGTGAGCAGCGGCAGCAGCGGAGCACGGCAGCAGGGTGCCTCCACATAGCCGGCCGGAAGATTGACTAACCGCTGCAACCAGATCTGTCGGTCATGCGCTTGTTGAGCCGCCAAACGATACGCGCCAACCAAGGGATGCGACAACCGCCAGGCCCGCCCGCGCAACTGACCCAACGTCTGGGAACACCAACGAGCCAGAGTCAGATCGTCAAAATCACAGAAGCCCTTGGCATATTCCTTCCACAACTTGTCGAGCGAAGTTTCTTCCTTCCCTTCAGGCACCCCGAAAGCATACGAGCCGATAAAACAAAATGGAAGAGGCCCCGCCGCTGATTCTGTTCCCGATTCAGCAAGGGAAGCCGGAGACCACCGCTACGCCATCAGTCAAAGCGATCAATCGCGGCCCAAACGCAGAGCGATTCTTCCGCTCATTTGCCTTCCCCGTGCCGTGACCTCCGAGACATAGTCCGCAGACGTATCATCCCATGAGTTCTTCCTCTGATCCCGGCTTTGCCTGGTGGCGGCTTTTGAACCGTTACCAGTGGTTCGTTTTGGTGGTGGCGGCCCTGGGCTGGCTGCTGGATTGCATGGATCAACAACTCTTCAACCTGGCCCGGGTCCCGGCCATGCGGGAGTTGTTGAAAGGGACGTTCTCGCCGGAGGCCACGCCGGCCCAAGTCTCCGCCTCCGTGGCGGAGCATGCGGGATACGCCACCGCCATCTTCCTGCTCGGCTGGGCCACGGGCGGCCTGGTGTTCGGAGTTCTGGGAGATCGGATTGGGCGGGCGAAGACGATGATGATCACCATCCTCTTGTATTCCGGCTGTACCGGTCTGAGCGCCCTGTCGCATGCCTTTTGGGACTTCGCGTTGTACCGGTTCCTGACCGGTTTGGGCGTGGGGGGTGAGTTTGCCGTCGGGGTGGCGCTCGTGGCGGAAGTGATGCCGGAACGAGCCCGACCCTACGCGCTTAGTCTGCTGCAGGCTTTGTCCACAGTGGGGAACATCGGGGCGGCCGTCACCAGCATGTCCCTCGGCCATTTGGAATCCACCGGCATTCTGGGAACCTTCGGCGGCTGGGCCGCCTGGCGCTGGATGTTTGTGGTGGGGGCACTGCCGGCGGTGCTGGTCGTGGTCATCCGCCGCGGCCTCAAGGAACCGGAGCGTTGGGTGCAAATGAAGGCCAGCGGGGCCACTTCCAAGAAGCTCGGGGATTACGGCGAACTCTTCGGCAATCCCAATTGGAAGTTGCCCGCCGGAATCGCCGCCACACTGCTCACCGTGGGTATTCTTCTGGCCTTTCTCGGACCCGCCTCGTGGTCAGCGCAAATGGTCATTCCCGGGTTCTCCCGGTTGAAACTGACAGTTCTCTGCTTCGCCCTCGCGGCGCTCGCCGCCGGATTGTGGGTCGTCTACGGAGGAGGCGGAGATACCACTTATCGCCGTCGGGCCGTCGTAGGATTGCTGCTGGCCCTCTCCGGCGTCATCGGCGTGTGGGGTATCGCCTTCTTCAGCTTCGACCTCGTTCGTCTGGTCCTTCAGCGCAAGTTCGAGGCCGAAGGCCTGGTCGGACCCGCCCTAGCCGGGAAGCTGACTCTTTGGGCCGGCATCACCTCCATGATCCAGAACACCGGCGCCTTCTTCGGGGTTTATGGATTCGGACTGCTCGCCCAACGGGTGGGCCGTAAACCCGCCTTTGCCGTGTCGCTGATTTTGGCCATGACGACCACCGCCGCCACCTTCTGGTTTCTGCGGGATTTCAAGGATCTATGGCTCGTCTTTGTCATGGGCTTCGGAACCCTGTCCGTCTTTGGCGGCTACGCCATTTACTTCCCGGAACTTTTCCCCACCCGACTGCGCAGCACCGGCACGAGTTTCTGCTACAACGTCGGACGGTTCGTGGCGGCCTCCGGGCCCGCCCTGCTGGGGGTCCTGACAGGAGTGGTCTTCAAGGACACCGGCGAAACCGATCCCGCCAACCCCCTGCGGTACGCCGGCGTCACCATGTGTGCGGTGTATTTCATCGGACTTTTAGCCCTGCCCTTCGCCCCGGAAACCAAGGGCAAACCCCTGCCGGAAGAGGATCAAGTTCCGGCCCACTGACGAGCCCAGGTCCCCGTGTCTTTCTGGATCCAGCTATGGGCCCTGGTCGCGATCACGGCAGTCCTCTTTCGGCCGGTCTGCGGCGCGGAGGAATTTACCACCCGCTTCTCGCCGTCCGAGCGAATGACCCGCGTTCGCCTGGCAGCCGCCCAGGAATCGGTCCAAACCCTTCAGCGCGCCCGGCGCAACGTGCCCGTCCGACCAGGCTTCCAGGATTTTCGGTGCATACTGCACGCGCACGCCGAGGATTCCGTGCACACCGGAGGCACCCGACCGGAAATGCTGGCCGATGCCCAGACCGCCGGCGTTCGGGGCATTTTTCTGTCCGACCACTTCCGGCCGCCCCGGGATTTCATGGATTCCTGGCGACTGCTGACCAACGGAGTCCGCTTCATTCCTGGATCGGAAGTCCGAGGATTCCTGATCTACCCGGAACGCTCCCTGATGCCGGAAATGCAGGCACCGCTCCCGGAGTTTGTCTCCCGGGTGACCGCCGGCCGAGGGCTCATCTTCCTGTCCCACATTGAAGAACGGCCCGATCATCCTTTGGAAGGACTCACTGGGCTGGAAATCTACAATCGTCACTACGACGCCAAGCAGGACTTCCGCGGCTTGCTCTCGATCGTCATGCGGATGACGAATCCCGAGGATGCAGCTGAACTCTCTGATCTGTTGAAGCAGTATCCGGACGAACTCCTGGCGTCCCAGGTCCAGTATCCGGCCGCCTACCTGGAGAAGTGGGACAGCGGAACCCGAACCCTGCGGCTCACCGGGGTCGCCGCCAACGATTGTCATCACAATCAGATCCTCCTCGTGAAGATGATCGATGCCGACACCGTGCGCGTCGGGACCATCGTCGATAAGGACGAGGACATGCAGACCGTGTCGGCCACCCTGCGCCCGGGGATTCGTCGGTTGACCGCCGGGCGCAAGCCAGGAGACGTCCTGGTTCGGCTCGACTTCGATCCTTACTTCCGCTCCTTCCGCAACGTTTGCACCCATGTTCTGGCCACGGACCAGTCCGAACTGTCACTGCGTCAGGCCTTGAAGGAGGGTCGGGCTTATGTGAGCCATGACTGGATGGGCGACCCAACCGGATTCGACTTCGAAACCGATGGCGGCTGGATGGGCGACGAAGTTCCCTGGCGGCCCGGACTGGAACTGCGCGCCCAATTCCCGATCCCTGCCCAATTCCGTCTGTTGTGCGGCGGCGACGTGATTGCGACCGGCTACGGCCCACGGATGACCGCGCACGTCAAAGGCCCGGGCGCCTATCGGGTGGAAGCGTGGCTGGAGGTCGGCGGGGAGTTGCGACCTTGGCTGTATTCCAATCCCATCTACGTCCGCTGAACCTTCGCTGCCATGTTGAATCTGTACCTCCTGCGACATTCCAACGCCGCCGAG
Organism: Verrucomicrobiota bacterium; assembly: GCA_017309115.1. GTDB lineage: Bacteria > Verrucomicrobiota > Verrucomicrobiia > Limisphaerales > UBA9464 > UBA9464. The sequence goes on from JAFLEF010000047.1 coordinate 58,672, forward strand.
AATCCGCCTCCTGGTGAGTCGGGTGATGCGGCGCGGCGCCTGACCCCTGAAGGCATCGAGAAGGCCCGTCACATCGGACGCGCGTTTCATCGCTTGGGTCTGGCCTTCGATTTAGTCCTTTCCTCACCAGCGGCCCGGGCCCGACACACCGCCGAACTCGTGGCCAAGGAATTGCAAACCTTTCCCAAGGTGGAACTGCTGGAGGATCTCTGGATTGACGGGGAACCCAAGGCCATCGTGGATCGGTTGCGCCGGGGTTCCCGTCCCCCCCGTGAGGCCCTGTTGGTGGGACACGAACCCGATCTGAGCCTATTCGCGTCAGTGCTGCTGGCGGGTTCGCCCGGACTGGACTTGATCTTCAAAAAGGGCGGCGTGGCCAAGTTGTCCATCGACTCTCTCAAGTTTGGCCGCTGTGCCGCGCTCGAGTGGTGGCTGACACCCCGGCATCTCCGGGCCATCGCTGGAATCGACTGACGCCCCGGTTCGCTCCGGGGTTCGACAACTTCCGCGTTTCTGCCCACTCTCGCGCCATGCGTTATCGCCGCTTTGGCCGAACCCAGTTGCCGATTCCCGTGTTCTCCTGCGGAGGCATGCGATATCAGCAATCCTGGTCCGACATTCCCTGGAATGACGTCAAATCGGAGGGGCAGGCCAATCTGGAAGCCACGATCCACCGCTCGGTCGAACTGGGGATTAATCACATCGAGACCGCCCGGGGCTACGGCTCATCGGAAATGCAGCTCGCCCCGGTGCTAAAGCAGTTTCCCCGCGAAAAGCTGATTCTCCAGACCAAGATCCCGCCCAAGCCCACCCAACGGGAATTCCGGGAAGTCTTCGAGACGTCCATGCGGACCTTGCAGCAGGATTACGTGGACCTGCTTTCCTTCCACGGCTTGAACAATCAGGAGCTCTTGGACCAAGCGCTCCGGCCGGGGGGATGCCTGGAAGTCTGCCGGGAGTGGCAGCGGGAAGGCCGGGTTCGCTTCGTCGGCTTCAGCACCCACGCCACGCCGGATCTGATCTCCCAGGCCATCCGCAGCGACGAGTTCGACTACGTCAATCTGCACTGGTACTTCGTCAACGATCTCAACCGTCCCTGCATCGCCGAAGCCGCTCAGCGAGACATGGGCGTGTTCATCATCAGCCCCAACGACAAGGGCGGTAAGTTGTACCTGGAACTGCCGAAGCTCCGAAGCCTGACCGCCCCGCTGACTCCCATGCAGTTCAATGACCTCTACTGTCTGGCCCGACCGGAGGTCCATACCTTATCCCTCGGCGCGGCGAAGCCCTCCGACTTCGATGAGCACTTGGAAATCTTCCCGCACTACGATCGGGCGGCAGAAGTCATAAGCCCCATTGAGCGCCGGCTGCGGGACGAGATGGAATCGGCACTGGGCGCCGACTGGTGCCGCCGCTGGTGGAGCGGATTGCCCGAGTACTTCCAGGTCCCGGGCGAGGTCAACGTGGTGGAGATTCTCCGGCTCTGGACTTACGCCAAGCCCCTGGAATTAGCCGAGTGGGCCAAGTTTCGGTACAACATGCTGGGTCAGGGCGAACATTGGTTCCCTGGCGAACACGTGGCCAAACTGGAAGGAACCCACTGGGCGGAAGTGCTCAAGAAAAGTCCGTTCGCCGAACGCATCCCGGCGATTCTGGAGGAGGCGCATCGGCTGTACTTCGACGCGCCGGTCCAACGCTTGAGCAAGAGTTAGGCGGCGGAGTGATCGTCCTCCATCGACGCGGAGGGAGTTCTCCACAGCCCAGCTCGTTCCGAAACGGCACCGGCTAACCCGACTTCCGCTACTCGGAGGTGATTCTGGTAATTTTTGGGGGTTGTCGCGCGGATTTGCCAATGTTTTGGCAGGGTCTTTGGCCGAAGTGCGTGTAGTGGCGACCTACCCTCTTCCGGGCCG
>JAFLEF010000048.1 GCA_017309115.1 Verrucomicrobiota bacterium
CCCAACGCTCGCCCTCAAGCGATTTCGGAGAGAACCAGCTATCACGGGGTTTGATTAGTCTTTCGCTCCTACTCTCAAGTCATCTCAGGATTTTTCAACATCCACGAGTTCGGTCCTTCACCAAGTGTTACCTTGGTTTCAACCTGCTCAAGAGTAGATCACCTCCGCTTCGGGTCTATTACCAGCGACTTGTCGCACATTTCGTACTCGCTTTCGCTTCGCATCCACCTCAAAGAGGCTGATGCTGGCCACTGATAATAACTCGCAGACTCATTATGCAAAAGGCAGGCGGTCACTCCTTGCGGAGCTCCCACACATTGTAGGCAGCGGGTTGCAGGATCTATTTCACTCCCCTAGCAGGGGTTCTTTTCGCCTTTCCCTCGCGGTACTAGTTCACTATCGGTCGCTAAGTAGTATTTAGCCTTATCCAGTGGTCTGGACAGATTCACGCGGAGTTTCACGTGCACCGCGCTACTTGGGATACCCCCGTTAGTCTCGCCACGTCGCCTACTCGGCTATCACGGTCTTTGGCTGGCCTTTCCAGGCCATTCGACTGGTTTTGAAACTTACTTATGGAGGTCCCACAACCCCGAAGCGATAAATCACTTCGGTTTAGGCTCATCCGCTTTCGCTCGCCACTACTTACGGAATCACTGTGTTTTCTTTTCCTGAGGTTACTGAGATGTTTCACTTCACCTCGTTTCGCTCCGACGGACTATGAATTCATCCGGCGGTTCCCTTAAAAGGGAGGGTTGCCCCATTCGGAGATCCACGGGTCAAAGCCTGCTTGCGGCTCACCATGGCTTATCGCAGCTTGCTGCGTCCTTCATCGCCTCTTAGCGCCAAGGCATTCACCTGCTGCCCTTAGTAGCTTGATTGAAAGTTCTTCAGGCGGAACATGTAGTTTTACATGCCCTGATTTACATGCGCAGATTTCAAAGAACGACGGCTTTCGCCAAAATCGTGTGCGGTCTTCAGATGGTGGGCCTGACTGGACTTGAACCAGTGACCCTGCGCTTATCAAGCGCATGCTCTAACCAACTGAGCTACAGGCCCCCAATACTGATGGCCAGCGGTTGGTGGAGCTGAGGAGATTCGAACTCCTGACCTATAGCTTGCAAAGCTACCGCTCTACCAACTGAGCTACAGCCCCAACCCAACTGGCCAGGGCACCGCTTTTAAGGAACAATGTCCCTTGACCTCAGTGATGTACGGTAAAAACGGAGTCACAGCAGACTGTCTGTGATCCAACGACCACATATATTCTCCATAGAAAGGAGGTGATCCAGCCGCAGGTTCCCCTACGGCTACCTTGTTACGACTTCATCCCAATCACCAGCCATACCTTAGACGCCTGCCCCCTTGCGGTTGGCTCAGCGGCTTCGGGTACAACCGGCTTTCATGATGTGACGGGCGGTGTGTACAAGGCCTGGGAACGTATTCACGGCGCCGTAGCTGATGCGCCATTACTAGCGATTCCAGCTTCATGCCGGCGAGTTGCAGCCGACAATCTGAACTGGGCCCGGTTTTTAGGATTTGCTCCCCATTGCTGGTTTGCAGCCCACTGTACCGGGCATTGTAGTACGTGTGCAGCCCTGGTCGTAAGGGCCATACTGACTTGACGTCATCCCCACCTTCCTCCCCGTTGAAGCGGGGCAGTCTGTCCAGAGTTCCCCTCTTGCGAGGCTGGCAACAGGACACAGGGGTTGCGCTCGTTGCGGGACTTAACCCAACATCTCACGACACGAGCTGACGACAGCCATGCAGCACCTGTGCAAGCTGGTATTGCTACCTCGTCACCCTTTCAGGCTTCTACTACTTGCATGTCAAGACCAGGTAAGGTTCTTCGCGTTGCATCGAATTAAGCCACATACTCCACCGCTTGTGCAGGCCCCCGTCAATTTCTTTGAGTTTTAATCTTGCGACCGTACTCCTCAGGCGGCGCACTTAACGTGTTAACTACGCCACGAGTAGGTTTTAAATCTACTCACAGCAAGTGCGCACCGTTTAGGGCCAGGACTACCGGGGTATCTAATCCCGTTTGCTCCCCTGGCTTTCGTGCCTCAGCGTCAGGTGTCGTCCAGAGACCCGCTTTCGCCACTGGTGTTCCTCTCGATATCTACGCATTTCACTGCTACACCGAGAATTCCAGTCTCCTCTACGACCCTCGAGCAAGGAAGTCTTCAAGGCATTTTCCAAGTTGAGCCTGGAGATTTCACCTCAAACTTTCCTCGCCGCCTACGCACCCTTTACGCCCAGTAAATCCGAACAACGCTTGGGACCTCTGTATTACCGCGGCTGCTGGCACAGAGTTAGCCGTCCCTTCCTCTTCCGATACTATCAGCCCACGATCTGTTAAATCGTAGGGTTTGTTCTCGAATGACAGGGGTTTACGAGCCGAAGCCCTTCATCCCCCACGCGGCGTCGCTCCATCAGGCTTTCGCCCATTGTGAAAAATTCTCGACTGCTGCCACCCGTAGGTGTCTGGACCGTGTCTCAGTTCCAGTGTGGCTGGTCGTCCTCTCAGACCAGCTACCCGTCTTAGCCTTGGTGGGCCGTTACCCCGCCAACTAGCTGATAGGCCGCGGGCTCATCGCGAAGTGTCAGGCCTTACGGTCCCCAACTTTGAGTGTCCGAAGATTCCTTCAGACAGTCACATCCGGCATTAGCCCGCCTTTCAGCAGGTTATTCCGGTCTTCGCGGTAGATTGCCCACGTGTTACGCACCCTTGCGCCACTCCGACTGAAGAATATTGCTACCCTTCAATCAGCGTTCGACTTGCATGTCTTATCCACGCCGCCAGCGTTCGTTCTGAGCCAGAATCAAACTCTCCGTAGAAAGTCTGTCAGAAACTTATTGTTTCCGATAGATTCTGTAAATTGACAGGCTGCTTGTTTAAGCCGTCTTACCGTACATCGCTGCTGTCAAGGAACCGGCGTTTCCGCCGTACGAGACGACAAATTTTCGCTCGGTCCTTTTTTCGGGCCGAGGAACATTCACCTTCCCGTTGCCACCGTGTTACCGGCGACGAGGAAAGAGATACGTGAACCCCCTCAGACCGTCAAAGAAAAATGGAAAAAAAATGGAATCGAGGACACCACGGGCTTCGGTTCTTGGTCGTAACTGTTTGCAGGGCATGTGTTTAGAAGTTTTGCGGTTCATCGGTCTTTTTTTCGATGGAAAGAGGGCGATTCCTTGGAACTGGGACCTAGTTGGCGACCTTTTGGAGTTTATCGGGGTTCTCTAACCGGACCGCCAGTACCCACAGGATGCTTGCTGTTTCCGTCTAAACAAATGCCCCCAAGTGTTTTAGGGATGTCACGGAGGATCGCCGCGAGGTTTCTCGGGCCTTGCAGCCTGAGTCGATGTGACATCGGAACACTGGGTTCCAAGAATAGTGCCATTGGGGGGGCCAAACTGTCGCAGTTCTGGCGGCGGGCGGTGTCACAACGAGACGCCAAGGGCTGCGGAAATGCCCAGACTTGAGCGATCCTTTGAGGGGAAGACCAGGGAGTGTGGTCCGTTAGTAGGGGAAAGACGGTTCTAGTTCACCCCGCGAAAAGGGGAGCCGATGCTGATGAAGGCGTCGGCAAGACAGGAAATAGGGCGCCCCAATACTCAGTCCTGTCGGAAGTAGAGCGTCTCGTATCCACGGGCCCCAGCTCTCCGGATTAACGCGGTAAATCGGCGTTTAGCCGGACCCAAGGAGGCCTGAACATGAACTTCGAAGGTTGAACTTTGGACGGTGAATCGGTCCTGAAATCCCGGACCCGCGGGTCCCAGAAGTCTTGGAATCTCGCCACTTCCGCGCGCGGGTTGGTCGTCTTCGGTTCCATCAATTCCATCGGGGCCAGCTCGAATTTTCACGACCTCACCCGCCAACGACTCGTCTCCTCCGAGGAGCAAAGCGATGACCTCTCTTCGCGTCGTGTTGATGTTCACCCGCCCGTTGGAGAGTGCGCCAAAGATGGAAACGAGACCGACCGGCGTTGCTGAAGACGGGTCATCAGAACCCACACTTTCGGGACGTCCACTGCCCAGTTCGGTGGTCCGATGGTCGGGTCCCCAAAAAATTTCGGGCGTAACTCCCCGGATCAAGAGCAACTCGCGAATGTCATCGATGGGGCCGTTTTTTGCGACATAGGGCGGATCCATTCCCCGGTAGTATTCGCTTTCGGCGCCATTGGCTGATTGGGGGAAGTCGTCTCGGTCCAGCCAATCAGTCAAGGCTCCGGTGATCAGCGTAGCATCGGTTGCGTCTGCTCCGGCGCGGGAAAGGGCGAGGTCCAGGAGAGGTAGATTTCGAGCTTCTCTATTGATGTTAAGGAGCCGTTCGGTGTCCTCGATATGAACGGTCATAAACCCTTCGCCGACGGGTACATTCTGCAACGAAAGGTCGGCGAAGGGGTTGTCAGCTGACTCAATAGGGCCGGGCCCGCCAGCCCAGAATTGATTCAACGCGTGAAAGCCCCGTTCGCTGGAAACGCGGTCCTGTTGCACCAACAACCACTTCGCGTATTCCACTCCGGACCGGCCCAGCCACTCTAGTTCAGTGGCGTTACTCGTGTTCATCGCGAGGCGGGTCTCCACCTTCATGGAATAAGCGAACACCGCCGCCATCGCCCCGAGCGCGAACAACGTCAAAAGGACGATGACCAAGGCCACTCCGCGGGACCTCCGACGGCCTTGCGCCCATTGGCGAGGAGATCTCATCGAACATTTCCCCCGCTTGGACCAGCAGCTCCACCCTGAAGATCCGCGCCCACCACGTTGTCGGGTAGTCGCACAATCCTTGTGACCAATTCCGCCGGCCGGCGCGCTGCACGGCTCGAACCCCCAAAACCCAACGTTAAGCGAACAGCCGGCGGAAGGGCATTGGTTCGAAGCCACTCTGGAGCAAATTCGTTCCTCTGACGGTCCCAGAATTCCAACTGAAAAAGACTGATGTTTCGGGCCAGAACGAGCGGATGCCCATCCAGATCCACATCCTCTGGAGCCAGCACGGATCGCTGAAAGAGCACCAGATCGATCCCTCCCTCTTCGGAAGGGAGTGGGCGGACGTCGAGTCGACGAAGGCGTTGGCCTGCAAAGAAGCCGCTACCCGGAAACGAGTCGGGTAAGGTGGCCACAAAACTCAAGGCCTGCAGATCTCCGCTCGTGTCGGCAACAAAGGAGTACAATTTGGCGTTTGCCTGAAACAATTGGGCGGATCCCAGGGCGCTTTCGAGGGCCTGCAAGGCCAGCCTGGTCCGCTGCGCTTCCGAAGCAACCCTGAGCGCTTTCTCCGTGCTTTGGGCGATCACGCGCCAAGTGCCAAACAATGACGCCAACACGATCGCGAATACAAACGTCGCGACCATCACTTCGATTAGGGTAAATCCCGCGTAACTGCGACGTCCCGGCCTGATTTCTTTGACATTCATCGGCCTACCCGTTGAACCGACGCCGGTCGGAAGAGAAAAATGCTGAGGTGAGACTCACTCCCCTTGGGATCTGACGCCGAAAACACGCTAAAATTGGCCTGAAATAGGCCATTCGTCCCGGCCTCGACCACCTCACTGGCCCACTGATAACCGGGACTTTCGTCTCCAAATCGCCCGGAATCTCGAACTTCCTCCAACTGGTTACTCAGAGACATCAGGGTTGCGAGGCTGCCGGCATCAACGTGCACTCGGTCCAAAAACCGGGCCATTCGAAGTCCATTCGAGGTGATCAACAGGACCCCCCCCAGACCCACTGCCAGAATCGCCGAGGCCACCACCACCTCCACCAAGGTAAAGGCTGATTCACGCCGTCGTCTCGCCGGACCACTCTTCATCGAATTGCCTCCACCGTCGGTTGACCGGTCATGATATCCACCGTGATCCGCCGCGCATCCTCCCGCAGCCACTGCATCTCGAGATCAACCGCATCACTCGTTCCATTGGGGAAAAATCGAATGGCGGTGGCCGCAGCAGCCATCATGTCCCGTCCATTGACGTCCAGCCGGCGGAACGCCACCTCGTCATCGATCCGAGCATCGAAAATGGACTTGGGTTGGGGGCTCGACTCCCCCCCGGACTCCTCCGCCTCTCCCGGCTCCCGTGCCCAGCGAGGTACCGCCTGCGGAACCGGTTCTACCCCAATCGCTCCACCGCTGTCATAGATCACGACCTGCATCGGCCGATCTTGCAGAATCGCCTTCAACCTCGCCTGGCGAAACCCTTCGACCAAAGCATTCACCCCTCGGACCAACGGGGTCTTGCGGACCTCCCGGGCATACGGAATGGCCGTCATCATCATGAGCGCCGCAATCGCCGCGGCGACCAGCAGCTCAATCAGGGTAAACGCCCGTTGTCGCGGGCGCGGAACGCCCGGTCGCAAATGGCAAGACCGGAGGTGCATAATCCTAACGTTGAAGGTTTTGAGTAATGGCGAACATCGCCGACATGACACTCATCAAGAGGAATCCCACGATCACCGCGATGCCGACGATCATCACGGGCTCAATGAGGTTGGTCATCGCCCGCAAACCCAACGTGAGTTCCCGCTCGTAGGTGTCGGCCACGTTTTCCAACGACCCAGGAATGTCGCCTGTCTCTTCCCCGATGCGGAGCAAATCGATCATCAATTGCGGAAAGATCCCGGATTTTGCCAACGGTTGAGCCAGCGTCTTGCCGTCCGTCACCGCCTCGCGAGTCTGCGAAATCGCCTCACCAACCACCACATTGGGAAGCACTTGTTCCGTAATCCGCAACGCCTCCAAGACCGGGACGCCATTGCGGAGGAGAGTCCCCAGGGTGCGGGCAAACTGACCAAACAAATTCAGGCGAACCACTTTGCCGAAAATGGGGAGATTGAGCTTCAAACGATCAATCGCCCGACGACCGGCTTTGGTAGCTCGGTACCGCACAAAAATCAGGCCGATCCCGAGCCCCACCAACAACAGAAGCCACCACCAGTGAGTCAGGAATCGGCTGGTGTTGATCAGAATACGAGTCATGGCCGGCAGTTCGAACCCCTGAATGCTCTCAAAGAGGTTCATGAACTTCGGCAACAGGGCGGTCATGAAGAAAATGACCAAGCCCACTCCCACCAGCAGCACAATGACTGGATAGATCATGGCCGATTTGAACTTCGCTTGGACGTCAGCAAACCGCTCAAAGTGACTGGCCTGACGACGCAGAACCTCCTCCAGTGCCCCGCTTTTCTCGCCGGCTCGGACCATGTTCACCACCAGGGGTGGGAACACGCCGCTTTGACGTCCCATCGCATCGGAGAGGCTGCGGCCTTCGGTGACGTCCTGTTTAAGCTGCCGGGCTACCTCGGAAGGGATGCCTTTGCTGCTCAGACTGCTCATGGACTGCAGCGCCATGGTCAGGGGCATGCCCGCGTGCAGCAGATTCGCCAATTGTTGGGTAAACGTGGCCAATTCCTGAAGTTTTGGCCGGCGTCGGCGTTGCAATTGGGCTTGGAAACTGGCCGGCAAGAGGGCACTGAACCGCGCTTTACCTGACTCGGTGGAACCCGCGGCTGGGGCACCCGGTTTGGAAGCGGTTCCCCGCGCTGAGTTCACCGCCAACGGAAACAGACCGAGCTTCTCAAGTTGGGCCACCGCAGCCGATCGATCGGCCACTTCAAGCGTTCCCTCGACCAAACCTCCGGTCCGTCGTCTCGCCTTGTACTGAAACTGGGGCATGTCGCCACGTTGAATAACCGGCCGAACCTGAAAGTTCCAAGTCTGCGGAACCGCGATTCGCGCGGAATGTCCGCCCGATCCCTCCAAGCACAACGCTTGCCCGCACCGTCCCGCGAAGTCATTTTGGCCCCCTCAATGAACGTCTGTCGCTTAGTCCTCGCCCTCGGGGCGATCGTGTTGCTAGCCGGTTGCGCCCCCAACTACACGAACCTCACTCCCCGGAATGCGGTTCGCACCACTACCGACGTTTACCGCTTTGAGGTGCAATGGGACTCCTCCCGGCGCGGCGCCAACAATCCCGACGTCAAAGGGTATGTTGCCATTGGACCCAACCTGTATCCGATGCGACGCGTCACTGGCACGCCCGACCGATGGGAAGCCGATGTTCCCGTTCCTCGAGGTGAGGCCCTGGTCCCCTATCGGTACAAGTTCGATTACACCTACCCCACGCTTACCCAACGGCGGTCCCAGAGTGATTACTCGCCACCCTACTTCCTCGACATGTCCAAGCCGGTGACCGGATTCAACCCGCCCACCCAGTGAGCCGTTAGGCGGGATCCCGCGGAATGGAGCGCCAGTATTGCCAGGCGGCCTTCATCGAAGGAAAGGCGAGGTCGTCGAGTTGGAATTGAGCGGGCTGATACCAATCGAGTCCAGATACTTCGTGGACATCGACCACCACGTTCTCGGAACTCGCCGTTGCGACAAAGAACAAGTCCAACACGCGATACGTGAGTCCGGCGTAGAGGTACGCATTGGGTTGGGAGCAGAGAAAGGCAATCCCCTCCAGTTCCAAGCCCACTTCTTCCCGGACCTCCCGGGCCACGGCGTGCTCCGCAGTTTCGCCAAAGTCGATGAAACCCCCGGGCGGCGCCAACTTGCCCAAACCAGGCTCCTTGGCCCGGCGAATCAGCAGAATCCGGCCGTCCGATTTTCTCCGGATAAAGACGGCCGCCGCCACCGCTGGATTGAAGAAATACCGAAGCTGGCAGGAACCACACAGAAACGGATTCCCAGCGGGAACCGACGCTTGGCGAACCCCACAGCGGGGGCAGAAGTGGAAAAACTCCGGGGGCGTCATGATCGTTGGTGAGGCCAAGCAAACCGCAGCCGAACACTGAACACCAGAGTTCCCGATCTCCGAAGCGTCTGAAACCATCAACGGACCCGTGGATCCCGAACTGATTCCACGTGTCCATCCAGCAACAGCCGATTGCGCCCGCCCCAATGCGTGGACACACCGGTCACTTCCACCGGAAGCCCGGGAACCGTTCGCGGAAAATAAGGGTCCACCATCCACTCCACTTCCGCCGGACCCAGTACAGACAATGTCGCCGGAGGCCCGGATTCCCGCCATTCCCGAACCGCCTGGTTCAGTGTTTTCCCCCAAAAGTTATCCGCCGGAACGGGATCGTCGGTTCGGTCAAACCGCCACATCCAGTACGTCACCCGGGGCGCCGAATTGGTATCGAAGCCTCCCCACTGCTGAGCCTGCTCCATCCGCACCAACGGCCCAGCAATTACCCCGGGACACCGCCAGAGTTCCCGACCCGGCAGATAATCGTGTAGAACGACCGCCGCCCACCCGGCCCGCGGATCGCTTTTCGGCCAACTGTTCCAAGGAAGATAGCCTCCGGGCAGGACGCGTTTTAGATCCCGCCGATCCGGGATCCGATCGGCCTGATCATTCCAGTACACCTGCCACGCCAGCGCCAATTGATGAAAATTGGAACGGCAGGCGGTCTTGCGGGCGGAACCCAGCGCCCGATTCAGCCCCGGCAGAATCAGACCTGCCAGGACCGCCAGAATCGCCATTACCACCAACAACTCGATCAGCGAAAACGCCCGGCTCGTGATGATGCTTCGCGAAGGCATGGCTCACTCCGGTAGTGCGAAAGCCACGTAGGTGTCGCCGCTGCGGGTCCCAATCTTACCACCACCACAAGCGATCACGACGTACTGACGGCCTTTCACCGAATACGTCGCCGGGGTCGCATAACCTGCCGCCGGCAATTTGGCCTTCCACAATTCCCGGCCGGTTCGCCGGTCGAACGCCCGCAAATGCTCATCCCGGCTGGCCGCGATGAACACCAAGCCACCCGCCGTCACCACCGGACCTCCGTAGTTTTCCGTGCCGGTGGGAGGAATCCCTTTGGCCACCAGTTCCGGCCATTCCCCCAACGTAACCCGCCACCGATACTCGCCCGTGTTAAGATCAATGGCATTCAAAGTTCCCCACGGTGGCTTGATGGCTGGATATCCGTTGGTGTCCAGCCACCGATGGTAGCCCGTCGAGGTGTACGGGATGTTTCCCAGCGCATCAGCGCTTCCCAACTCCTCCTTGCCTTCCCGAGTCGAACCGACGGATAAGCCCAGAACATGATCCACGACCGCACTTCGCTGGGTCTCGGTCAGAAAATCGAAGGAAGGCATCACTCCTTTGCCCGTGCGCAGCAGGGTCAGCAGATCTTCCCGCTTGAGCCGCTGTTCCACGCCGACCAACGATGGGACATTCTGGGCGGCGTTCCCTTTCCGATCCGTTCCGTGGCAGGCGGAACAAATCTGGGCAAAAATGGCCTCCCCACTCGACAACGGCAGACCACCGGGTCGCTGGGTCTCCACCAAAGTTAGAATCCACGGCATTTCGTTGGAGTTCACATAAAGGATCCCGTCCGGATCCGCCGCGGCTCCACCCCACTCCGCTCCGCCGTCAAACCCTGGCAGGATGACCGTTCCCTCCCGACTCGGCGGAGTGAAGGGTGCGTGCGGACGAATCTGAACGAATCGTTCAAGCACCGATCGGTGGGCCTCCGGACTCAGATCGGTAATCTGGTCATAACTGAAGACCTGGCGGGCAAATGGCGCCGGCAACGTGGGAATCGGTTGGTACGGCCAGGCCGACTCTCCCGGCATGGTCGAGGCCGGAACCGCCAGCTCCCGAAGCGGAAAGATTGGTTCTCCCGTTTGGCGATCGAACACGAACACGTGTCCGGACTTGGTCACTTGAGCCACCACGTCCACCCGCTTTCCACCGCGCGTCACCGTCAGCAAGTTGGGAGGCGCCGGCAAATCCCGGTCCCACAAATCATGCCGCACCAATTGCTGATGCCAGACCCGCAGACCCGTGCGCGCGTCCAGGGCAATCAGGCAGTTGGCGAACAGATTTTGTCCCAGGCGATTTCCGCCCCAGAAATCAAAGGCCGCCGAGCCAGTCGGGCAAAACACCAGTCCCCGCTGTTCGTCGAGGGCGAATCCAGCCCAGACATTCGCTCCGCCGATGTATTGATAGGCGTTGGGCGGCCAGGTGTCGTAGCCCAACTCGCCCGGCTGAGGAATCGTGTTGAAGCGCCAGACCAACCGGCCCGTGCGAACGTCATAGGCCCGGATGTGTCCCGGCGCCGCGGGTGCCGGTCCCTCCCCCAACCGCATTCCCATGATCAGGCGGTCACCGTAGATGACTCCCGGGGTGTTGGCCTGCAGGGACAGTCCCGAGACATCCCGACCCAGATCCTGTTTCAGATCGAGCGAACCCTGAGTTCCAAACGATGGGATTCGCCGGCCGGTCCGGGCGTCCAAGGCATGCAAGAACCGGTCGTTACCATAGAAAATCCGCTCGTCCCCTCCCTCCTTCCAGTGAACGAGACCGCGATTCACGCCTGCCTTGGTGATTCCTGGGACCGACGCCGGATTAAAACGCCAGCGCTCGACACCCGTGGCGGCATCCACGGCGAACACCTGGAGATCCGGCGTAGTGCCATACAGAACGCCGCCGATCACCAGGGGATTGCACTGGATCTGGCTGCGATTGTTGGTGTCGGCGCCGCCGGCGCGGTACGTCCAGGCCACCTCCAACCGACGAACGTTTCGGGGAGTGATCTGACGCAGTTGGGAGTAGTGGGTGCTGGCCTTGTCGCCGAGGTAGGCGGGCCAGTCGACATCGGCCGCCCGAACTCCGGAGATCAGAAACGTGAGTAACAACACTCTCGAAAACAGGCCGCCAGGAATCATGGGAGGAAGATCAAGCGAGGTGTCGAAGTTGAGCGAGGCAGCCGGGAGCCCGATCACTGCCGCCGAGGAGTCGGATTCGTTCGCGCACCCGGGGAAGGTAGCGCTGCGAAACAAAACTTTGCACGCCGTGATCCATAGCCGTGGCCTTCCAGTCCGGATGTCCCTTTTGCAGCGCCGCCGCGCGGGTGCTGTAAAACTCCTGGGCCGACTGGGAGCGGAGCAGCAGCGATTCACTCGACCAGTTCACCTTCACCACTCCCGCCCGAACGGCGTCATGCAGGCCCGCTTCGGATAGTCCCGAAGAACCATGGAGCGCGATCCCCAAAGGTCGACCCGCCACTTCGGAAGCCCGTTTCTGATGCCGTTCGACGGCCTGGGCCGAAAACGCAGTCTGCTCCCCCAGGCCATGCTGGGTTCCCACGCCCGGAGCCCACAGGGCCAACTGACCCGGAATGCGGGATTCCACAGCGCCCAGCAGACGCTCGGTCACGTCGAGCGGCGTGATTCCGTCATCGACCCCAGCCTCCATCTCCAGCGTTACGAGTCGTCCACACGCCCGAGCCGTCTCACCGAGATCACACAAGGCCGCGATGTTGTCCGCTTCATTCATCCCGGAGGAATCAAGCGAGATCGTGGACGGTGAAACCACGGTCGACTCCACCCCGGTCGGCAAACCGCGAATTGCCGATCGTAACAAGGGTAGCGTAACGGGGCCTTTGATGTGATCGGTGTGAAAGAGCACCGGGACGTCCCGGAATCGCTCGGCGTTCGCCAACAGAGCGATCTGCACGAGATAACGCGCCAGTCCCAGAGCAGGGTCTCCTGCCCCAAAACTCTGTCCCGTTAGTTGCCACAGACTGGCTTCGATCATCACCGGCGCCTGCTCGCTCTTCGCCGCCTCCAACACGTCGGTCACAGCTGCCGGGGAATCGGCATTCACCGCCAACAGGGCAAACCGCTGTTCCAAGGCATACAGAAAAACGGCCCGGGCTTGAGAAGGATCGAGCAACATACCGGTTAACTCAGCGCCACCTTGACGTGTTTGGGCTTCAAATACTCGAAGATGGCCCGGCGACTCAGCTCGAGACCGTAGCCGCTGTCCTTCCATCCCGCGTAGGGACCATAGTTGGTGTTCACCGCGCCGTGATTCACGCAGACCGTTCCCGCTTCAAGTGCTTCACTGACGCGCACGGTCTGATTGAAATCACGGGTGAACAAATACGCCACCAATCCATAGGGAGTCTCATTGGCCAAACGAATGGCGTCCTCCAAACAGTCAAACGCCGCAACTCCGACGACAGGTCCAAACGTCTCCTCCCGCATGACCTTCATGTCCGGCGTGCATCCCGAAAGAATCGTCGGGAGATAAAAGTTTCCGCGGGCAAACTCCGTTCCCTCCGGCGCTCCGCCACCAGTCACCAGACTGGCACCTCGAGCCAACGCATCGGCCACATGGTCGCGACACGTCTTCACTCCCTCCGCACTCGCCATGGGACCCAGATCCACTTGGGGATTCGTCAGTCCGTCTCCCAGGGACATCTTCTCGGCCAGACCTTTCAGCCGCGCAAGCAGGTCCGACTGAAAGCCGGTCTGAACAAAAACGCGGTTCACCGAACTACACGATTGCCCGCAGTTCCGAAACGCTTTGTAGGCAATCGTCTTGGCCGCGAGCTCTATATCGGCGTCCGCCGCCACAATCGCCGGGCACTGGCCACCCAATTCCAGCGACACCTTCTTCAGGAAGGGCGCAGCGAGGGACAGAATTCGTTTCCCGGTCTCGGATGAACCCGTCATCGCAATTTTGGCCACTTGGGGATGACGGATCAGCGCTTCCCCCAAGATCGCGCCCGAACCCGTCAGGCAGTTGACCACACCGGCGGGAATACCTCCCTGCGTCAGGGCGGCGCAGAATCCCAACGGCGAAAGAGGAGTCACCGTCGTGGGTTTCACAATCACCGTGCACCCGGACGCGAGCGCCGGACCCAGCTTCCAGCTCAGCAAGGAGACCGGATAATTCCACGGAGTGATCAGTCCGCACACCCCCACCGGTTGCCAGTTCACCCAGGAGCGATAGGCGCGATCCTCGGTGGGATTCGTCCATCCTTCCACGCGCGGCGCTTCGGCCGCGTAGTAGTCCAGCGTGTCGCACGCGCCGATGATCTCGCTGCGTGATTGGGCCAGAGGTTTGCCCTGTTCCAGAGCCATCCAGCGTCCCAGCACGTCGGCCTGCGTTCGCACAAACGCCGTGGCCTTGCGAATGGTGGACTCGCGCTGGTACGCGGTGAGCGCTGACCACGAGCGGAAGGCGTCCTTCGCCGCGGCGACGGCCGTTTCTAAATCACCTTCCGTCGCTCGCGACACCGAGCCAATCAACTCGCCCGTGGCCGGCGAATGCAGTTCGATTCGAGACCCGTCGGAGGACGGCTGGGAGCGTCCGTTGAGATGCAGGTCCAGATGAATGGGAGCTTCGATGAGCATGACGTTCGAAATCGCAGGTTGTTTCAGGTTTACGCGCCGGGGAGAATGCAGACCTTCAGCGCCTCGCCGCTTTCCATCAGCGGAAACGCCTCTTCAATCCGGCTCAAGGGCAACCGGTGCGTGATGATCCGTTCGGCGGGAAACCGTCCACTGTGCAGCAGCGCAAAGGCGGCCTGGAAGTCGCTCTTCTTTTCGGAATAGCTGCCCGAGATGACGAGCTCCTTGTAGTGAATGTGGTTCACGTCCAAAGGCGCGATCGGGTTCGACTTGGGCAGTCCGGCAAAGAAATTAACGCGACCCGCCCGCGCGGCGAGTTCGAGGGCGTCATTTTGGGCGGCGGCAGAACTGACCGCGACCACCACGACATCCGGTCCGTGTCCGCCCGTTTGGGCTCGAATTTCGTCCCGATGACTACCGTCCGGCCGAACCAGAATGGCCCCATCCAAATCGAACCGACCGGCCATCTCCAGTCGCGCTGGATTGGTATCCAGTACGAACACCTTTTGCGCACCCTGAAGGCGGGCCAAGGCGGCATGCATAATTCCGATCGGTCCGGCGCCGATCACGGCCACCGTATCCTTGAGACCGATGCCCAGACGGGAATGCGCGTTGAGGCAACAGCCCAGCGGTTCGGCGAGACTCATGACTTCCGAGGAAATCCCGCTCGTCACCGGAAACAGATTCCCCTTCTGCACCGCCAGCGCGGGAACCTTCATGCGCGGCGCAAAGGCCCCGTCGTGATGGTAACTCATGGTTGTTCGATGGGGCGTCAGATTCTCCCGACCCATCTCCACGTACCGGTCCAATCCATGAACGAGGACGATGTACATCACCACCCGATCTCCCACGGCGACATTGGCGCCGGAGGCCCGTGACTCAATCACCCGACCGCAAAACTCGTGGCCGAGAATTCTCGGAGGAATGATCTTCTTGTCGCCGTGGCGGTAGGTCCGCAGGTCGGTCCCGCACACCGAGCAGGCCTCGATCTCCAGCAACACCTCGCCGTCTTCCAAGCTTGGTTCGGCAACATCAAGAACCGGCAACTGTTCCTTGCCCAGATAAACGGCGGCTTTCATGAGGCAGTTCTGTCAGTGGTTCGCGGTCGGGTTTAGCTCATCCAGTTCGACTGACGGGCAGTCCACTTCAACGTGGTTTTCCGCGACTTCGTCCAAAACGTGATGGCGTCGCGACCGGTAATGTCGCCCACCCCAAACTTGGAATCGTTCCAACCGCCGAAGCTGAAGGGTTCCCGCGGAACCGGGACGCCCACGTTGATGCCCACCATTCCTGCGCGGACCCGTGCCTCGAAGTGTCGGGCCACCGCTCCGTTGGTCGTGTAGATGGACGCGGCATTTCCGTACGGGCTGGAATTCTCGATCGCAATCGCCTCCTCCAGTGTCTCCACCCGCAGCACCGAAAGCACCGGGCCAAAGATCTCGTCGCGGACCCATTCCGAGCCGCGTTCTAATCCGTCGAGCAGGGTCGGACCGACGTAAAACCCATTCTCCCGTCCCGGCACCCGAACGCGGCGCCCATCCAAGCGAATCCGAGCTCCGGCCTGTTCCGCCCGATCAATGTAACCAACGATCCGGTCGCGCGCGCGGGCGCTGATGACCGGACCCAGATCGACGCCAGGTCGCAGCAAGGCCATTTCGGCCTCAATCGCGTTGAGGATCGGATCCGACGATCCCACAGCAATCAGCACACTGGCCGCCATGCAGCGTTGTCCGGCGCATCCGGTCGCGGACGACGTCACGTTACGGGCCGTCACGACGGGATCGGCATCCGGCACCACCACCAAGTGATTCTTCGCCCCACCCAGGGTGAGCATGCGTTTGTTCTGTTGGATTCCCCGAAGATACACCGCCCGCGCCACCGGGGTGGAACCGACAAAGGCCGCCGCCTGAACCTGCGGATGATCCAGGAGGGCTTCGACCGTCTCGCGATCTCCCTGAACAATATTGAAGACTCCCGGGGGAAACCCAGCCTCCTGCATCAAGTCCCCCAGACGCACGGGCGTGAAGGGAACCTGTTCACTCGGCTTCAACACGAAGGTGTTTCCGCAGGCAATGGCCAGAGGAAACATCCAGAGGGGAACCATGGCCGGGAAATTGAACGGCGTGATTCCCGCCACCACACCCAGCGGCAACCGGCGGGTGAAACAATCCACTCCACTGCTAACCTCCAGAATCTCGCTCGCCATCAAATTCGGCAACGCACAGGCGAACTCAACCACCTCCAAGCCGCGCTGAATTCCCGCCGCCGCTTCCCCCGGGGTTTTACCATTCTCCCGGGTCACCTCCGCCGCCAACTCGGTAAGATGCCGTTCCACCAGTTGCTTGAAACGATAGAAGGGCTGGACCCGTTCCTTAATCGGCAGGGCGCTCCAGGCGGGAAACGCCGCGTCCGCCGCCGCGACCACTTCGGCCACCTGGACTGCTGAGGCCGGGTGCAACTCGCCCAGTGACGAACCATCCAAGGGCGATATCAGGGGCAGGGAGCGTGGGCCCGACGTTTCCCGACGTTGGCCGCAAACGAAGTGATGAGCAGGAGAGTGAGACACGGTTCAGGTCGTGGGTGACCACCAGGCCGACCGCGCCGGGCGGGGCGGAGCGCCATCCGCCAACAGGTTATGAAATTCATAGCGGTCGCCGCGGTAGAAGGTGTCTTCGACCCAAAGCGGTACCGCCGCCCGTCCCACGGCATGGACCTGCAGCACGGCGGCTCCCGATTTGAGGCCCAAGGCCGTCGCGATCGCCCGGTCGGCGTTGACCGCACGAATCCGCTGATCCGCCCCGGATACCTTCAAACCTGCCCGAGCCAGCCACTCATATAAGGAACCGGTCAGTTCCCGCCGGCCCAGGCCCGGGCAAAGCCGGGCGACCAAATGCCGGCGTTCCAGGATCACCGGTTCTTCGTCCGCCAAGCGGAGACGCTCGACAAACAGCAGGGGTTCCGCCTCGTCTACTTCGAGCTCCTGACGCACCAGGGGAACCTCCCGCGCCGCCAACCGCTGACAGGTCAATACCCGGGTCGTCGGCCGCCGGCCTGAAGCCGCCGCCTTGTGAGTAAAGCTCACCAGTGACCGCAGATCATTCTCCAACGCCTCGCCCCGAACAAATGTGCCGACCCCCTTGCGAAACTCGAGATGGCCAGCCGCCACCAGTCCAGATAGGGCCTTGTTGGCGGTAATGCGGCTCAACCCAAACCGGGCCGCCACCTCGCGTTCGGTCAGAAACCGGTCCCCCGACCGGTATTGACCGCTACGCAGCAGCTCCAGCAGCCGGTCATTCAACTGATGATAGACCGGTGTCCGAATCAAACTGGAGGCATCCGCTGACATCTTGTGGCTAAGCCACCGGTTAGGTATTGGGATTCCGTTTGCCAGTCAAGGGATTCGTGGTTCAGCCGGACGACGCTTGAGGGCTTTGCTTACGTTGTCGCCCGGACCGCCGCTGCGGCGGCCGCTCCATTCGCTGCGGATTTGAGGACGGATCCCGGAGGACGCCCCGCCAACGACAACACCGCCTGACGAGCCGTATCGGCGAGTTCGACGCGGTTCCGGATGGTCATTCCCAGGTTCTGCAACAGTCCGTTTTGCAGGCCGTAGATCCAGCCGTGAATCGTTAGTTCCTGGCCCCGGAGCCAGGCGTCACGAGCGATACTGGTCCCGCAAACGTTGGTCACCTGCTCGATCACATTGAGTTCGCACAAGCGATCCGCGCGACGCCGGGGATCCTCCAAGTCATCGAGCAACGCGGTGTATTTCTCCCGGACGTCCTGCACGTGCCGCAGCCAGTTATCCACGAGGCCCAGTCGATTGCCCAGCAACGTCGCCTGCACACCACTGCAGCCGTAGTGACCACACACAATGATGTGACGGACCTTCAGGACATCCACGGCAAATTGCATGACCGAAAGGCAGTTCAGGTCGGTGTGGACCACGACATTGGCAACGTTCCGATGCACGAAGAGTTCACCCGGACGCAATCCCACGATCTCGTTGGCGGGAACCCGACTGTCGGAACACCCGATCCACA
This sequence comes from Verrucomicrobiota bacterium, assembly GCA_017309115.1. Lineage (GTDB taxonomy): Bacteria > Verrucomicrobiota > Verrucomicrobiia > Limisphaerales > UBA9464 > UBA9464. Next base: position 18,205 of record JAFLEF010000048.1, read on the forward strand.
GATACTCGGGCGCCTGTTGCTGGGAGAGTTCCTCAAAAAATTGGGGTTCCCGACGGAGAATGCGGTCTGCCCAGGCGCGGTTGTTGGCAAAGAGAGTTTCCAAACGTGACCGCAGTCTAAGCGGCGAACCCACCCCGGGGAAAGTCAGCTCTTCAAGTTTCCCCGGTTCGTTCCCTCGCTTCACCGCACCCACTCACGCGAAGTACGGACGCAACACCTGACCCGCCACCTTCAAGGCTCGTTGCCGCCCCTCCAGCGTCTTGCCAAAGGTGTCATCCTCCACCTCGATGCACACCGGCCCCCGATAGGTTGTCTCCATCAGCGCACTCAGGAACCGGCCCCAATCCATCTCGCCGTATCCTGGAATCCGTGGTTGATGCCACTCCAACGGATGCGCGAAGACGCCCACCTGATTAATCCGGTCCCGACGGATCTTCACGTCCTTGGCGTGGAAATGGAAAATCTTGTCCTGAAACTCCCGCAACGGACTGGCCGGATCCATGTGTTGGAGTACGAAGTGCGAAGGATCGTAGTTCAGTCCAAAGTGATTCGACGGGAGGTCATGAAACGCGCGCCTCCAAATGACCGGCGTAGTCAGGAGATTCTTGCCGCCCGGCCATTCGTCCCCGGTGAAGGACATCGGGCAGTTTTCAATGCCGATCCGAATGTCGTGATCCTCGGCGAAGGCGATTAACGGACGCCAGACCTTCAGGAACCGGGGCCAGTTATCATCCACGCTGCGGGTCCAATCCCGACCAACGAAGGTGTTCACGGTCTTGAGTCCCAGTGTGGCGGCGGCGCGAATCACCTTCTTAAGATGATTCACCGCTGCCTTGGAGACCTCGGGATGGGGATCAAGCGGATTGGGATAGTATCCCAAAGCCGACAGGGACACCCCGTAATGCTGGCATCGTTCCCGGACGTCGTCGGCCCGGGCCGAGGTGAACCCCTCTACATCAATGTGGGTAATTCCAGCGTACTTTCGCTCCGCCTTCCCCTGCGGCCAGCACATGACTTCGACCACGGTAAACTGTTCCGCAGCGGCGAAAGCCAGAACCTGGTCGAGGTTGAGTTCAGGCAGAATGGCGGAAACAAAACCGAGTTTCATGATGGGATTGCCCTCGGGAATAGCAGGACGACGCCAACACCTCAACTCCCGGGAAACTCCCAGCCGGCGCGATACGGGCGCCGCAGCCACTGGGAGGCTTCGGTATCACCCACGATTTCCTCCTTGGTGCCGTCCCATGTCAGGCTTCGACCCACCTTGAGCGAGATCATCCCCAACATCGGCAGTACCGAGGCCCGATGCGCCACCTCGATGTTGGCCACTGCCGGGGTTCCCTCCTCGATCGCCTTGAGAAAGTCGGCCCAAAGCAGCTTCAGATTGTGCCCATCTGGCTGTTGCAACTGGGAGTCCTCATGAATCGGCTTCGCGGAATCATCGGTGGGATAGAACGTCCAGCCATCCTGCCAGCCAATGTGCAACGTGCCCTTGGTGCCGTAGAAGTAGGCCCCGATGCGGTGCTTCTCCGCTTCGTTCTCCGCAAACCGCCGATGTTCCCACACACAGGTGAACGACGGAAATTCGTACACCGCCACCTGATGGTCCGGCGCATCCGATGTTTGTTCCTTCTCCGTCAAGATGGCCGGGCCAGCGATGGGACGTCCGCCGGTGGAATAGACCTTTCGCGGGGACTTCTCCCCGCTCCACCACAGCACTTGATCGAGCCAGTGCACGCCCCAGTCGCCCAACTGGCCATTGCCGTAGTCCAGGAAGTTACGCCAGCCGCCAGGGTGAATCTTGCTGTTGAACGGCCGAAGCGGTGCCGGTCCGCACCAAAGGTCCCAGTTCATGCCCTCCGGCGGGCGACTGTTCAGCGACGGTTTCTCGCGTCCACCGCCACCATGGGCGAACAAGCGAACCATGCCTACCTCACCCACCGCTCCCGATTTTAGAAAGTTCATCGCCTTCACGTGATGCGGACCGATCCGGCGGTGCAATCCCACCTGCACCACTTTGCCGGACGCCTGGGCGGCCTGGAGCATCGCCCGGCTCTCCGCCACGCAATGACCGGTGGGTTTCTCGACGAAAACGTGCGCACCGGCCCTCACCGCCGCGATGGTCTGGAGCGCATGCCAATGATCCGGCGTGGCAATCAGGACCAACTCGGGCTTCTCGCGATCCAACATCTCCCGGTAGTCGCCGTGCAACTTCGGCTCGTCGCCATTCAGATCCTTGACTTGTTCCGCCGCGACTTCCCGCACTCGCGAGTCCACATCACACAAGGCGACAACCTTGACCCGACCGCTAGCGATGGCCTCTCGGAGTATGTTCATCCCCCACCAACCCGAGCCAATCAGCGCCGTGCGATACTGGCGATCGGGGTCGGCCGAACGAACGAACGGGGCGGCGGCCAGGAGAGTGCCGGCGGCCACCGAACCTCGGACAAACTGCCGGCGATTGAAGGAAGGGGAGACGTTCATAGCGTTGGCTGGGCGCATCGGACGAAATGAGCTCGTGGTTTCATCGAAAAACTCTTCCTGATCTGCGGTTCAGACCCTTCGGAGTGGCGCGAATCGCCCAGGTGAATCACCGTCTCGACCGCATGCACTGCGGTTTCCGTTTTCAACTTTCCTTCACTCTGGGCCTGGCTCTGAACGTGACTGGGATCACTACTCACGCCGATGACTGGCCCCAATGGCGCGGACCACAGCGCAATGGGACTTCGCAGGAGGCGCAGTGGCAGGACACTTGGACCGGTGACGGTCCGCCCGTGATGTGGCGGGCCAAAGTCGGCCTGGGGTTTTCTTCGTTGGTCGTGTCCCAGGGACGGGTCTTCACCATGGGACACGGCGGTGATCAGGACCGCGTGTTTTGCTTTGACGCCGAGTCCGGAAAGGAACTGTGGCGCCACGAATATCCGGCGGATCTGGGGGACAAGTATTTCGAAGGCGGCACCACCGGAACGCCGACCGTGGCTGGAGAACGCGTCTATACCCTCAGTCGGTGGGGTGATGCGTTTTGCTTCGAGGCCGCCACCGGAAAGATCATTTGGTCCAAGAACGTCCAACAGGAAACCGGAGCGACCGTTCCCGACTGGGGATTCGGCGGCGCGCCCTTGGTCATCGACGGAACTGTCCTACTCAATGTCGGTGAAGCAGGACTGGCCTTGGACGCATCGACCGGAGTCCTTCGCTGGAAGTCGAAGGAAGGTGCCGCCGGATACTCAACGCCGCTCCCTCTAACGCCCACTGCGAACCATGTCGTGTTCAGTTCCGGCACCGCCTACGCCGCGGTGGACCGACAGACGGGCGCGCCAGCGTGGCAGATTCGATGGCTCACCCAGTACGGGGTCAACGCCGCGGACCCGATCGTGGACGGTTCCCGAGTCTTTCTTTCCACCGGCTACGGCAAAGGTGGGGCGTTGTTCGACCTGACGGCCCGCGAACCCAAGGAACAGTGGAAGACTAAGGCCCTGAGAACCCAAATGAATCCGGCAGTCCTGTACTCCGGCCACCTCTACGGCGTGGACGGCGATACGACCGAGAAGGCTTCCCTCAAGTGTCTCGACGTCACGAACGGCGCTGTGAAGTGGACTCACCCAGGATTCGGTTCCGGCGCGGTCATTGTTGCCGGCGGCAAACTGATCGGCCTGGGGGGCACTGGAGAGCTGTATATTGCCCCGGCTGTTCCCGCTGAGTTTACCCCGACCACCCGGGTGCAAGTTCTGGGCGGCAAGACCTGGACCGCCCCTGTTCTCGCAAATGGACGCCTCTACTGCCGCAACAGCCGCGGCGACGTGGTCTGCCTTGATCTGCGCCGAAAGTAACCTCCCAAAATCTGGTAGGGATGGACCGCCGGGCCGTCCCCGCGATTCGGAGCGCAGCAAAGGAACGCGGCCATTGGTGGTCAGCGTCGAACTGACACCAGTTCGAGAACGTCCCCGGGGGAAAGGGGACCAATCTGGAAGGAAGAAGACCGGGAGAGAGCGAAACGTCCAGCACAGAGTGCCAGGTAATCTGTGGTCACCCTCGCGGGCGTGGCCTCTCGGGCTTCTCTTCCGAAATCTGCGCGAATCTGTTTAATCTGCGGCTCAGGGCTGCGCTGCAGGACTCGCCCGACATGGGGAACTCCTCAAGAAATGCCGGCAGCCGACGCGGGACCGGCTAAAGCCGGGACTCCGTACCTACCTACCTACCTACCGGGAGATTCCAGCCGGGTTCTCCCAGCGGGCCAATACCTGTTCGATGGCGGAGGCTACTTGGGACCGGGCCAGGGAACGATCTCCGTGCGCCATGAGTTCCTGATCGTAGGGAGTATGCTGGTGGCGAATATGCGCAATCACGGCCAACCGCAGTGGAACCGGATCCAGTTCCTTGGCGGCGGCGGTGCGGCCGACCCGTCCAGAATACTTGCGACAGGTCCAAGCTGCGATCTCCTCCGCCTCCTTCACCGGACACCCCGGAAACAGCTCTTTCAATCGCAACGCCACGGCCGCTTGGTACTCGGCATCCAGATGCTCCCGGCGAAGTGCAGCGCGGAATCGGGCATGAGTCCGGACCTGTTCGTCGGCCTCGCATTCGACTTCGGCTTGGTCCAACGCTTCAGGAGTCACCATAATTCCCTGACGCTCATAACGCTTCCGAGCGCGGGACCAGCGCACCACTACCGCCCGCAGCGGAGAGTGCCGGCTGGCCCGGCGGGTGAGAGCGTAGTTTCCAGATGGGAGAAACTCCAAGTGCCCCAAGTCGGCGCAGTCCAGACATAGCGGACGCTCGCCCTCCATTCGCAGGAAGCCGCCACTGAGCAGCTCGGCCCCGCACTCCGCGCAAACCGAATCCCGCCGGTTCATGAACACCACCACCTCGGTACCCTTGGATTTGGCGGTCGTCTTCGGTTGGCCTTCTTTCGGAGCACTCATCCGGCGGAGAATATTGTAGCCAACAGCTAGGAAACTCAACCCCTCGAACTGCTCCGGTTCCCCAATTCGGCAAGCACCCTTCCGATCCGTGTCATCCGCGCCATCCACGGTCCATCTTCTGAATCCCTCCGATTCAGCGCCCCTCGGTGGACCCCTTGCCCCCAAGCGCGATCAACGACTCCGTGGTGCGAAACAGCAGGGTTCCGGAAACCACGGCCGGGGATGCCAGACAGTTCCCGCCCAGCCGATTGGTGGCGATCACTTGGAATTCAGGCTTAGCGGCAATGACGAACACCTGCCCCTCCTCGCTCACCACGTAGATCCGATCCTTCGCGGCCACCGGCGACGCGGTAAACGCCTGACCTCCCTGCCCCAGTCGTTCGTTGTAGTGAAGCCGACCAGTGCGGGCTTCCACGCAGGTCAGCACACCCTGCCAGTCACAACTCCACAAATTCGTTCCCACTTGAATCGGCGTTTGCAGATAGCTCCCCAAGCGCGGATGACTCCACACCACCGCCGCGTTGGTGTCCTCCACCCGGGGCGGTGTGATGTCTCCCTGGGCCTCCAACCGGACCGCGCGCAACGGCCGATATTTTCCATGGGCACTGGTGAAGAAGGCCAACCCCTCCGACACCAACGGAGCCGGAACCGGAATGTCACCACCGCCGCTCAACCACCATCGCCGGGCACCGGTTTGAAGATCATACCCACCCAATTCCTTCCAGCCGTTGAGGACAATCTGACCCTGCTCCGGAGCGACGGTGGGCGTGCACCAGTTCGCCACCTCCTTCCGGCGCGTCCGCCAGACCTCGCGACCATCTGCGAGGGCGAAGGCGGCCAGATACTGTTCGCTCAGCACGTCACATTGCACGAATACCCGACCTTCATGGATCACCGGAGAACTGGCGAAACCCCAGCGCAAGTCCGGAGCGTCCCAGGGGCCGGCGTCCATCTTTCCCAGTTCCCGCCGCCACAGAAGCTTTCCCTCAAGATCGAAGGCGAACAACCCTTCGGAACCGAACAGTGCGACCAAGTGCTTGCCATCCGTCGCCGGCGTGGAGTTGCAGTGCGAAGCCTTGGTGTGACGCGGCTGGGACGGAATGGATTCGTACCCGAGTCGATCCCACAGGATCCGGCCGCTGGACAACTCGACACACACCAATCGCCATTGATGCGGCTCCTTCTCGGCCAACGAGGCGCCATCGCCGAAAACTCCGGTCTTCACCTCCGCCTTCACTCCTGGGCGCAGCGCCGTCGCCAGATAAACCCGATCATCCCAGACGATGGGCGCGGCATGACCCAGCCCCGGAATGGGCGTCTGCCAACGAACATTCTCACCTCGCTCCACGTTCCACGAGTCCGGCGCCGCCACCGCCGAAGTGCCCCGGGCTCCCGGTCCCCGATACTGCGGCCAATTCTCCGTGGCGCCGACTCCGGTCAACCCCGCCAAAAAAAGAAGCCCTCCAACCCAACGCGTAATCCGGAACCCAACACGACCCGTCATGGACCCGATCAAGCGAGGGTCACCCGCCTTTGCCCAGCCGAAACTTCACGGGCAACAGCGGGTTCGCGGCAGCGCCTTGGGTGTCGGCCTTTTAACGGATTACTTCACTACGCCTCGTTTGAGTCCATACACCCGCGGCCAAGTCACCGCGCACGTGCGGAGACTACCTGAGTCGAAGTCCAGCTCCACGATATAGAGATAGCCCAGTATCCAGGCCTCCTTCTCGGCCTTTGAAGCACTGCTGGGGTAACACCAATCCCGTCGATTGCCAGCATCTCCACGATCGCTCCACAAAACTCCCACGCCCGCTAATGCCCCTCTCTCCGAGCTTTGCTCCGCCAGGACGCGGTTGCAGGCTCAGGCTCCGCTTCGTTTCGAGGCGATGCACCCTGGTATGATAGATTCCGGGGCAAGCGTGAGAACTCCGAACAACCCGCAGTGCCCCAGAAACTCACGCCCCCGCTAACGCCCCTCACTCCGGGCTTGTTCAACCACAGGTGTATTTGTTGGCTCCGGGTCCCTCCGCAGCAATACAACCTTGGATGTTGGGCTCAGGTTTCATTTCTTCTGTTTTCGTCCGAATTCGATCACTACATCTGCGTGATCCACTCGATGAGCCCGGTCTGAAGATCGATTGACACTCGGATGTCAGGAGGATCGACCACGGCGCCCGGTATGAGAGTCTCCGGAACTGCATACGAGACCTCCACTCGCCCACAACCAACGTGAGTTAGTGAGAATGTCGACGCAACAAAGCCAACGTGCCGTTCTCGCAAAAAACTCTCCACTTCGGTCTTCACGTCGGTGTCGTTCATTCTGTTTTCTTCCCAATGCCCCGGCGACGGCGACGACATCGCTGACAACGTGCCGCCGTCGAATAGGGTGAACTCTTCGGATCCTCGTACCACTGGCGCTGGGCGTCGGCAGGCCAAACAAACCAACGGTGGCAATCGGTGCAGCAAAACCGCTGGTCGGTAAAATAAGGCGGCCGGTTCTGAAGGCTTAGAGACGCCCGGCAAAAGGTGACATACTCAAGCTGTGCAGGAATGGCATCTGCCGGAATGTCCTCAGGACTCTTGATGATGCCAGCGTCCAAGAGTCGCTGAATGCGTCCCTCGCGCTCGAACATGCGAACTTCTGACTTTCGACTTTGTTTTGAGCGCATGGTCAGGTTGGCGCGGTCAAAGATCAACGATCGGAGCCAGCTGTCGCTGACGTTCGATTTGTCTCAGCGCGAATCGGCTCAGGATCCGCTGTCCAATCAACCTCCACTCGGCTCTTCAACTCCTCGATCTCCGCGTCAGCATCAGCCCCCAGGATCCTAGTGCCGGTGGTCTCGCATGTATCACCAAGCTCCGCCCAACCGCGTGGCCGAGCACCCGAATGAAGGCGCAAATGCTCTACGATCAATTGACCTGCCGATTGCATCGCATAGGCGTTGGGCTGCCGAACGGTCACCGCACGATATGCGCGCAGTCCAACGACCCCAGCGGTGACGCACCCGAGGGCAGCCAGGAGGAATGTTCCGTAAAGCAAGGCAAGCGGGGCGTTTACCGAAGCAGCCGAGTTACGAGATTTAGTCACCGGACACGCCCTCGAAGTAAATCTCCACTGGTCTCCCCTGCTCATAGACCAGGACGTACACCGCCTGCCACCTCTCCAATTCCAGCGCCTCAGAAATACTCCCGATCCGAGCCTCGACCTGGGCGCGGCTAGGGCGCTCGGCTCCATACACCCGCTGTACCACGTCGCTCGGCGCTGGCCACGCGGTGCCGAAATCCGGTTCCGAGCCGATGCTTAGAATGTCCAAAATGGAGTGGGTCCCGTCTGCTGCGGCTGCTTCCAAGAGCTCATCAATGGTGGCGAACTCCCTCGAAGGCCCGCCGAGCCGCTGCGCTTCCAAATCGCGCAACTTCTCCCAAGCCTCCCGAGCCTCAGGCGGTAGGCTGGCCAAGACTTCTGGTGGCATGCCTTGCGCCTGCCCGTACTCCCCGCGCTCGAAGACTTCCGCCCTCAGTTTCTGCAGGGCAGCCTCAATGTCCGCCTGGTACGGCGCGAAATAGTTCCAGCCTGTAGCTCCCATATTCGGTTCCGAAATTCCTGCGATGACCAACGGTGTCTCGCCCGGATATTTCACAGGCTTTCGTCGCGAGGCGCAGTCGTGGTTCGCTTATTCTTTTACTCCCAGTTTCTTCAGGATGCCCTTGTGCTCTCTGATGTACTCGTAGCGACTCGCCAAATCGGTCCAGTGGTCCGGCCCTGGCGTCAAGGCTTCGCCCGGAAACTCCTGGTTGGCAGCTCGAATCGCACGCTTGATATCCGCACCTCGGCTGAGCTGGACTACGACGAAGTCGTCGTAAGCGATCTCGGCCTGGGATCTCTCGCCGATGATCTCCCGAGCTCGCTGAAGATATTCGTTAATCTCGTTCACATTCATGGAAAACCCGGCGCCATGTTGGCCGAACGCCGAAGGTCTGTCACGTCGGCCACAAACGCGCAACCTGGAAGCCAGCTGCCCGGCGTTGGCAGCAGTGCATGGTTGGGCCATTGCATAGGCAGCTCAAGGCATACTACAAGGACTACCGCACCCCACACCTACCTCGCCCGGATTTTTCAGATGGTTTTTTCACCCGAGTCTCTCGCTCGCCCCTTTCTCCCCGTCTTTTTCTTGTTTTCCTGTGTTCCAGATTAATCACTGCGGGAGTTGAGAGTTGAGAAGAAGCGGTGAGTTCAGGGAATCGTGGTTTCATTCTGACTCCGCGCCCTCCGCGCCCTCCGCGGGAGATCCTCGGATGCTTTGGCGCTTCGATGGCGGGTGAGCGGTTGGCTGGTCGAGACGGCACTCGCCGGGACGAAAAGCGGTAGCATCACTGCGTGGCGCGACCGCAGTCCAAACGCTTCGCGAGAAGCCACGGGGTTTCGAACTCCACGCGCGATGAGTCAGGTAACGCGTCGGGGGATTGGATGGCGCCTTCTGCCGTCGGCGGCTACAGGCGGAGGGTGTGGACGGCTCGGTAGAACCTCGCCCTACCGCGTGGCGAAGGGGTAAGTGGCAAGGGGTAAGGAATCCGATGAATGGCTTTGGCCCCGAGTCTCCCGCTCGCCCCTTTCTCCCCGTCTTTTTCCTGTTTTCCTGTGTTCCAGATTAATCACTGCGGGAGTCGAGAGTTGAGAAGAAGCGGTGAGTTCAGGGAATCGTGGTTCCATTCTGACTCCGCGACCTCCGCGCCCTCCGCGGGAGATCCTCGGATGTTTTGGCGCTTCGATGGCGGGTGGGCGGTTGGAATGAGTAAGATTGAACTCGGCCTAGGGGTGGGGGACTCTCCTCCGCACACCCCTGTGAAAACGAATCGTCGTTCCTTCGTCGCCTCTGCCTTGCTCCTGTCTCTGTCGGCCGCCGCTCCGCTCCGGGCCGCCAACAAACCCCAGATCGGCGTCTCCCTGCTGACACTCACCAACCCCTTCTTCCGCGATCTGGGCGCGGCTTTGACCGAGGAAGCCGCTAAGAGTGGCTTCGAAGTCGTGCTGGTGTCGGGCGATTTCGACGCCGCCAAGCAGCGGAATCAGGTGTCCGACTTCATCACGCGCAAGGCCGCCGCCATCGTCCTTTCACCCTGCGACTCCAAAGCCGTGGCCACCTCCATCGCGGAGGCCAACAAGGCCGGGATCCCGGTGTTCACGGTCGACATCGCGGCGCTGGGCAGCGGCAAAGTGGTCTGCCACGTCGCGACCGACAATCTCGGCGGCGGGCGTCTGGCCGGAAAGGCCATGCTCGAGGCCCTGGGCGGCCGCGGCAAAGTCGCCATTCTGGATCACCCGGAAATCGAGTCGGTGATGTTGCGCACGCAGGGCTTCACCGAGGAACTCGCGGCCTACCAAAAGGCCAACGGTCATACGCTGGAGATCGTCGCCAAACTCCCCGGCGGTGGCGCCAAGGACAAGTCCTTCAAAGCCACGGAGGACCTGTTGCAATCCCAGCCGGACTTGAAAGGCATCTTCGCGATTAACGATCCGTCCGCCCTGGGCGCCGTGGCCGCTCTGGAAAAAGCGGGCAAGCTGGGTCAGATCAAGATTGTGGGATTCGACGGCATGCCCGAGGGACGCACCGCCATCCGGGCCGGTCAGATTTACGCTGATCCCATCCAGTTCCCCGACCGGATCGGCCGCACCGCCTTCCAGCAGATTCGCAAGTATCTCGACGGCGACGATGTCGCGCCCCAGATCCTGATCCCCACCCAGCTGTACAAACAGGCCGATGCTCAGGCGGATCGGTCGCTGAAGCCCTGAACTCCGGGTCCCGGATTCTTCCGCCATGTCCGCCGGAACTGCTCCCCTGCTGGAACTCCGCGGCATCACCAAGGCGTTTCCGGGAGTGCAGGCGCTCAAGCGCGGGGAACTCGAACTGCGCGCCGGGGAGATCCACGCGTTGGTCGGGGAAAACGGCGCGGGGAAAAGCACTCTGATCAAGGTCCTCTCCGGGGCGCAGCCACCCGACTCCGGAACGATCCGTCTCGGCGGACAGCCCGTGCGCATTCGCACGCCGCACGAGGGTCGCCAACTCGGCATCGCGGTGATTTATCAGGAGTTCAATTTAGTGCCGACCCTGACCGTCCGGGAGAACGTGTTTCTCGGGCAGGAACCCGGTCGCCAGGGATGGTTGTCGCCGGCCGCCGAACGCCGCGAGTTGGCCGCGCTGATGACTCGGCTGGGACTCGAACTTCCTTCCGAAGCGCTCTGCCGCGACTTGAGCGTGGCCGAACAGCAGCTCGTGGAAATTGCCCGTGCGCTGCGGCAACAGGCGCGGGTTCTGGTCATGGACGAACCCACCGCCGCGCTTTCGGATCGGGAAGTGGACCGACTGTTTGCCCTCGTTCGCGATCTGCGCCGCCAGGGACTCGGCATCGTCTATGTCAGCCACCGACTGGACGAAATCTTCAGCCTGTGTGATCGCGCGACCATCATGCGCGATGGCGAGCACGTCGCGACCCGGCCCCTGACTGAACTGGATCGGCGCACGCTGATCGAGTTGATGGTGGGCCGGAAGATGGACGCGGAGTATCCCAAGCGCTCCGTCGTCCGCGGCGAACCCCGTCTGGTGGTGCGCGGTCTATCCCGGGGCACCGCAGTCCGAGACGTTTCTTTCGACGTTCACCGGGGCGAAGTGCTTGGACTGGCCGGTCTGGTGGGAGCCGGCCGTACCGAGGTGGCCCGCCTGCTCTTTGGCGCGGACCGGGCCGATGCCGGCACGGTGACGCTCGATCAACGGCCCTTGTCCCTTCGTTCGCCGCGCACCGCCATCGCGGGCGGACTGTGCCTGCTCACGGAAGATCGCAAGCACCAAGGCCTCGTCCTCAATCACAGCGTCCGGGAGAATTTCGGTCTGCCGAACCTCGGGCACTTTTCCCGCTGGGGCTTTTTGGGCGGCGCCGCGGAATTGAGTGCCTTCCAACGTCAGGTGGACCATCTGCACGTCCGTGTCTCCGGCCCGCACCAACGCGCCGGGACGCTGTCGGGGGGAAATCAGCAGAAGGTGGTTCTCGCCAAATGGCTGGAAGCGAATACCGAGGTTCTGATCTTCGACGAACCCACTCGCGGCGTGGATGTTGGCGCCAAGTTCGAAATTTATCAGCTCATCAATGACCTCGCCGCGGCCGGAAAGGCGATTCTGATGATTTCCTCCGACCTGCCCGAAGTGCTCGGCATGAGCGATCGCATCCTGGTGATGCGTGAAGGCCGAATCACCGGGGAACTCTCACCCGCCTCGGGCGCCACCCAAGCCGACGTCCTCCGCCTCGCCACCCATTCCGATGAACGCCCCTGACTCCGCGCTCCGCCAACTCTGGCAACGGCTCGGCATGATTCCCGTGCTGGTGGTGCTGTGTGCCTACTACTCGGTCGTCACGATATCTTCCCACACGCCCGCCGGCGCCGAAGCAGCGCGACAACTGGTCAGCCGACTGACTCCGGCTGAACGCCCGGTGCTCATCGTGGCCCGCACTTCGGAGGAGGACACCGCGTTCCTCGACGCGCTCACCGAGGAATTGAATCGGCGCCAGCTCACGGTGGCGGGCCGGGTGGCCGGCGAACCCCGGGATCTGCGACTCGTGCTGGAGCAACTGGCCGCCACCAACACTCCCTTACCAGCCATCCTGACCACGCCGGAGTGCGCGGGATGGACGCTCTTGCAAAACGTGGCGACGCGCTTTCCGGCGTTGGGCACTCCCCGGATCCTGATTCCAGAGAGTGTCCGTTGGCCGACCTTTCTGACCCGACAGAATCTGCTGAATGTGGCTAACCAAATCACGGTGGTGGCCATCGTCGCCGCCGGCATGACGGTGGTCATCATCACAGCGGGAATCGATCTGTCGGTGGGCAGTCTGATTGCGTTCAGCGCCGTATTAGTCACGACCCTGATTCGCGATCGGGCAGGTGGACCCGACGCCAGCGTGGCCGCCCTGTGGCTGTGTTCGTTGGCGGGCATCCTGGCCAGTGCCGGGGTGGGCCTGTTTTCCGGAGCCATGATTGCCGGGTTCAAGGTTCCGCCCTTCATCGCCACGCTGGCCATGATGCAAGTGGTCAGCGGACTGGCGTTCATCGTGGCTCGGGGAGGATCCGTATACGAAGTGCCCGAAGGATTCACCTGGCTGGGTCGCGGCACCGGCTGGTTCGGACTGCCGAATGCCGTGTGGCTCATGCTGGGGCTGTACGCGGCCACCCACGTGCTGATGACCCGCACCGTCCTGGGCCGGCGCCTCTATGCGGTCGGGGGCAATCCCGAAGCGGCTCGACTCTCCGGGATCCAGGTCGGCGGCATCCTGCTGTTCGCCTACGCCTTTTGCGGCGCCTTGGCCGGACTGGGCGGAGTGCTCCAAGCCTCGCAGTTGAAGAGCGGCGCTCCGACCTATGGCGTCATGTACGAACTCTACGCCATTGCGGCCGTGGTGGTGGGAGGCACCAGTCTGGCCGGCGGCGAAGGACGTATCTTCGGAACGCTCGTGGGCGCCCTGATCATCGCCGTGATTCAAAACGGCATGAACCTCACCGGCGTGGAAAGCTACCGGCAAAAGATCGTGCTGGGATTCCTCATCCTGGCCGCAGTGTTGTTGGATTTACTCAAGCGCCGCAAGTGGCGCTGACGCTTCCTTGAGACGAAGAGGACTCCTAGCCCGGATATCTCACACTCTTTCTGCTGCGGCGGGCTGCAAGCCCGTCTGGCGGCGACGTCATCGCTCGACCAACCGATAGTAGGCCGTGCCCACCGACTCAGCAGGATCGACGAAGACGAGGTTGCCCTCGGCATCCGGCCGGAGCGGCGTGGGGTTGATGGTCAGCCAGCCAGTGGCGTTCAGGATCTCGGACCTTTGCACATCGTAGAACAGCGCCGGGTCGCCGGAGCATGCGATGGAGATGGCAGTCCCACGGATGCCGATGCTGGAAATCACGGGTTCCCGCGGCAGGATCACCTTGGCCAGATACAACGAAGCCTTGTCCCCGGCGCCGGAAAACATTCCCCCTACAAAGAGTTCCGAACCGGATACCGTCAGGGCGGACACTGACCCATTCACCCCGGAACCCAAGGCCGACCATTCGGAACCGTCCCAAATGGCCAGGCGACTCGTGGGCACGGTCTGGCCGGAGGCGTTGGTTGCCTGGGTGAAATCGCCGCCCACGACCAGCCGGGTTCCCACCCACGCCAACGCGTTGACCGGGCCATTGACACCGAAGCCGAGTGGGGCCCAGGCCTGGCCATTCCATTGGGCGATCCGGTTTAGCGGTGTCGCGGCGCCCGTGCCCGCGACTCGTAGAAAGGTTCCGCCGGCAAACAGCGATCCCTCCCGCCAGACCAGCGTACGGACCGGGCCACTCAGGCCGAGGCCAACGGGAAGCCAGTTCTTCCCGTCCCATTGGGCGACATGCGGGACGGACTTGTTCCCGTAGGACTGAAAACTGCCGCCCGCATACAGGACCTCGCCGGTGGCCGCGAGGGCGGACACGATAGCTCCGTTCGGTCCGCTCAGCCCCGAGCCCAAAGTGGCCCAAGAAACGCCGTTCCACCGGGCAATCTCGGGGTTGAAAAATCGGTCGCGCACCGATCCAGCGACGTATAGGTCGTCTCCGAAGGCAGCCATCGCCGTGACTGGCTGGAGGAACCCTCGGCCCACGGCCGTCCACTGGCGACCGGTCCAGCGAGCGATCCACGCCACCGGAGTGGTGCCCGACCGATTGAAATCGCCGCCGGCATAGAGATTCTCGCCGGATTGGGCGAGCGCGGTCACCGGGCCGTTGAACCCTGAACCCAGATTGGTCCACCCACCCTGGCTCCACTGGGCGACACGATTGGCGGGGTTTCTTCCCGCCTGGGTGAACGAGCCTCCGACCACCAGATTGGTCCCGACATGCGCCAAGGCCGAGACCGCAGCGTCGGTGCTGAGCGGAGTTTCCGAATCGACCTTCGCCCAAGTGTCACCGGACAATTTGGCCAGGCTTTTCACGGAAACGCCGTCCGAGAGCGTGAAATTACCGCCCACCAGCAGACTGGTTCCCGAGGGGGCGAGAGCATAGACGGCGCCGTTCACTCCGGACCGGACGGTGGACCAGGCACTGCCGGTCCATTTTGCCAGGCTGGCAGCGGGCAGTCCGCTGGCTGTCGAAAACTGGCCTCCCGCATACAACGTGCCCCCGGAAAACGCCAACCGGGTGACAAACGGCCCAGTCTCGGCAGTTCCGTCCATACCACTCCCCAGGGCGGACCAGGCGCTGCCATTCCAGCGGGCCACCCGCTTGGCAGGGACGTTGCCGGCCTGGGTGAACATGCCGCCCGCATACAGGGAGGAGCCGGAGACGACCAACGTGAACACGGAGGGGACGGGAAAAAAGGGTTCATTACTGGGATCGGGACTCGGTGCCGAAACGCCCGCCCCGAGCGCCGACCAAGCTCTCCCATTCCAGCGCGCCACCCCGTTGGCCGTCACGGTGCCCGCCGTTCGAAAATATCCCCCGGCATACAGATTGGTCCCGGAGGGTGCCAATGCGAAGACCCAGCCGTTGATGCCTGGACCCAGCGGCGACCAGACGGTTCCGTTCCACCGGGCAATGCTGTTGGCGGCCACGCCCCCGATGCTGGTGAAATCTCCGCCCGCATACAGGGTGGAACCCATTATGGCCAACGACCGCACGGAGGAACTCCGGAGGCCAGGCCGGGCGGCTCCGGAACCCAAGGCCGACCAGGCAGTGCCGTTCCAGCGGGCGATGCCATTGGCCACCACTCCACCGGCATTGGTGAAGGCCCCGGCGACGAACAGATTGTCTCCGAGCTTGGCCAAGGCCAGGACACTGGAGTCGGTGCCTGTGCCCAACGCCTGCCACGAACTGCCATTCCACTGGGCGATGTTGTTGGCCCGCGTAGTGCCGACGGTCTTGAAGTCGCCAGCGATGAAGAGCGTGCCGTTCTCGTTGGGCAGGATCACATTGACGATTCCGTCCACCCCAGACACGCCTCCCATGCTGACCCAATTGGCATCGCTGAAGGTAGGGTCAATCCGCACCGGATAGGCGGCGCCCGAATCGTCCACCACCACCGTCAAACGATGCGGCGCCTCGGTTTCCAGGCGGGCCGGGAGTTTCGCCCCACGGGCATCGGTGACGCACAGACGGCTGTAAGCGATTTTCCGGCCGCCTGTCGTAAGCACCAGGCTGCCGCCGGGTAACGCCATTTCGGCCGTCGCACCCGAAAGCGCCAGCTCCAAGCGCAGTTCACCGGTTCCAGCCGGAGGTTGTTCGACCACGAAATCCTGCCGCACGCCGTCCACGCTAACGGAGTATTCTTCCAGTAGACCGGGACGCTCGAACCGCACCCTGTCCCCCGCTGGAATAACCGAACCGGAAAGCGGAAGGGCACGGCCACCTTCGCTTTCGTACTGGAGCGCGGTGAAGGTGTCGTCGTCGTGAGGGAGGGCCGATGTCCACGCCCACGGGTCAGGATCGGCCTGCGACGACCGGCCATCACGGCGGACGGCACGGGCCACCACCCGGAAACTTGGGTGAGAAGTTCCCGGTGAGGTTGAGGTCAACCACAGGCCCTCAGGGGTGATGTCTCCTTCCAATCGCTGAAATGCGCAGCTGATCCGCAGCGAACCGTCTGGCAGGGCAAGCACCTCAAGTCCGGCGCCCGCCTGAGAGGTCCCGACATCGGACCATGAACTGGATCCGGGCGACGACGGCAGGCTCTCCCCCAAAGCATTCGGTGACACTGCGGCGGAGGGAAGACCCGGATGGAATCCCAGCCAGACCAAGAGGCAGCAACGGAGGACACGGCTCATGGGGCGCTCAGTTGAAAGCATGGGCGGAGTGACTTGGTTCTCGCAAGCGCCGAAGAATACCGCGCGATCTATCGGCCCCCCGCAGAAAAAGCAGCTCGGGTCGGTCCACAAAGGCTTCGGACACGCGGCCCACTACCGTTGCGTTTCGCCGGCACCGACTTCAGGTTTCGCGAGACTTCGTGATCCGCGGTCGCAAGCGAGGTCCAATCTCTGGGACCGACGGACCCCTTTTCGGTCCGTCGTCCCTGCCATGAAGCTGGAATCCGAGAATCTGAGGCCACGAGCTACCCGGCGTTGGGCCTGGACGATCCTGGGGGTCAGCCTCGGGCTCAATCTGCTGTTGCTGCTGGCGCTCTGGTGGCCCAAGCCGTTCCTCGCACCCGCCGTTCCCGATCAACCGGTTTCCGCTGGGACACCACGGTCGGCTCGCGGGCCGGTTGTTTCGGAAGAGACCCCGGTTTCGAACGCGTCTCGCGCCGCGGACCTTTCGACGCCCTGGTCGCGGCTGGTGTCGACCAACGTTCTGGAGTTCGCCGCCCGGCTGCGGGAAGCAGGATGTCCAGATCAGACCGTCTGCGATATCCTGTCACCCCGGATTCGCGAGAGGATACGGCGCGACAAGATGGAAGCGGAGTACGCCCCGAATTACTGGGCCGTGGGCGCTGAACGTCGCCGGCTCGAGGCCCAGACCGATGAGTCAATGCTCCGCTTGAATCAAGAGGAGGCGCGGCTGGGGGACGCGCTGGGATGTTCCGATGCGCTCGAAAAGATCGGTTCCGACCTTCGTGCGGAATGGGTGCTCATTGGTTTCCTGGACCCGAGCCGCCTGCCGAGGCTGGCCGAAGCCCTGGCTCGGGAGTCACGCTGGGTGAAGGAGCAGGACGCTCGGACCGGCGGCATTCTCCTTCCGGAAGAGCGGACCGAAATCCTCGCCCGACGAGCCCGGTTCGAAGACGAATTGGGTCGATGGATCACCCCGGCTGAGCTGGAGGAATTGGTGCTGAGAGCATGGGTCCTGATGGAGGGCGCGAAACAGGAAGGTTCCTTGTCGGACCTGGAACTGTCCGGACACGAGTTTCGCGAGTACTGCCGGATCATGGCCGAAGATCCTCTGAATCTGGTCGACGAGGCGACCGATTATGGGGATCTGCTGGGTCTGCCGGATGCATCCCTAGATCCCCGTGAGCAAAACAGAGCCCTGCAGAAACTGCTGGGCGACGAGCGCTACCGGCAATATCGGCAGGCAGAGGATTCAGGCTTGAGGGCGGTGCAGGAGCTGGCCCGCGAATCGGGTCAGGATCTGGAATTCGTCCAGCCCGCCTTTGACATGGTCGAACGACTCCGCAGCGAATGGATTCCGGAGGTGCAGCAGCGGTGGACCGACGATCCGGTGGCCGGGCTCGCAGAGCTCCGGGACCTGCGGAACCAGATCCAGGAGGAGTTGCTGCAGCGCCTCGCTGGGCTGCCCGAAGACCGGGTGCGCAGCCTGGTCGGCGACTGGTTAAACGACGCCATTCGGGAGAGCTGGAGCCAACCATGAATGCGATCCTTCTTTTGGTGGCCTCCCTGGCGCTCAATGCGGTGTTGCTCGGCGCCTTGATGGATCGCGCCGGGTCCCCTCCCCACGTAACAGAGGAGGCCGATCGGCGTACCGACCCAACGTCCAACGCCACGGCACCGGGACCGCAGGCAATGCCATCGTCCGGCACGAACGGCACTGTGCCCTTTCATTGGTCCCAACTGCACACCTCGGACTGGTTTGCCTACCGGGACGGTCTTGTGCAGATCGGGTGCCCGGCATCGACCATTCGGGACATCTTGGAGCCGCTGGTCGCCCGACACTACAGCGCGCTCTGCCGAGAGCGCCTGCGTCCGTTTGTCGATGAGTTTTGGGAACGGTACCGGCCGCCGAACCAAGCGGCCCGGGAAGCGGTAGAGGCCGAAGTGGAGCGGATCGCAGTTGAGGAACGGAATTTATTGGATCGACTGTTCGGGGCTTTGCCGGCCGAGAAGTCAGGCCCTGCAGCACCCGGGCCCCGGACGGCGCGCCAGTTGGATTTTCTTCCGGAGGATCTGCACCCGGAGGTCGTCCAACGCTTGACGGCCCATCGCAGCCGGCTGCGGAAAACGGCGGGGACGAAGTTTCCGACCGCTGAGGATCAATCCAAGGCGTACCAGGACCTGCGGGAGCAACTCACGACGGAGTTGTTGGAAATCCTGTCACCCGACCAACTGGACGAGCTCATGCTGCGCCGCTCCCCGCTGGCCCGATTTCGGGAGATCGACGGCCATGACATGAACGAAGCCGAGCTTTGGGAGGTGATTCGCCGGGCGGAATCGACGGCGACGCCTGAAGACGCGAGACACGATGATTATATCTCACCCCAACGGGAACAGCAGGCGATGGAAGCGGTCCTGGGCTCGGAACGGGCAGAGTCGGTGCAGAGAGCCGAGCAACCCGATTTTCAACAACTACTTAAGATGACACAGCGGTTGGAGTTGCCGGAAGAGCGGGCGATAGATGTTTGGAAGGCGCAGGAAGCCGTGACCGATGCGATTCAGAAGGTGAGCCATGATTCGACGCTGACCCACCCCGAACGTCGAGCCCAGGTTCAACAGCTTCGGGAGTCTCTGGCCAGGGAGGTGGAGGGGATGCTGGGGGGCGCTCGAGGCCGGGAAACTTGGGAACACGCCCTTCGGTACGTCTTGGAGAACAAGTTTCAAGTACCTAACTTCGATCCGGTTTCCGCCTTAGAGTCACCGTGAGGCGATCCAAGACCGCGTGGTGCAGATCGCGGCGCTACTACTGGTCCTGGAACCCATCTTCGAGGCAAACGTCCGCGGACCTTTCGGCCGCTTCGGACTTCTCAGAGCGCGACCCGCCGGGCAGCGTCGCCGTGTGAAAGCCGACGCGAGTGTCCTGCCCAAACTCTGGAACATTCCCGATGCCATCCGCAATCGCCTCGGACGCGAAGCCGGTCCCCAGCGGGCGATGCTGGAGGAAGGACACCTGCTGATCATTCTGCATCAGCCGCCGGAACCCGACGAACACACCCGCAAGGCCGCTCTCTTCTGGCGCCAACCGTCCGGCGAATGGCGGTCCAACCTCCCCGGCGCTGCGCCGGCCAGCCTGCAGGATCTGCTGCAATCGTATGAACAGCAGCTGACCTCCCTCGAAGGTCTGGAGAACAACGCCAAGTCGGCCACCGACTATCATTCCGTTTTGGAGAAAATCGCGCCGATCCTGCGGTCCTCGCGCGGTCTGCACCGGGCGCTGCAGCAGGCGCGCGAACTGCTCAAGTCCGAGACGTCACTCATCAACTACCGCGATCAGGCCGCCGCCGTGGAGCGGACCGCGGAGCTGCTGCTTCAGGACGCCCAGTTCGGACTCAACTTCACCGTCGCCAAACAAGCCGAGGCTCAGTCCGCCCTGGCGCAGCAAATGGCCGTGACCGCCCATCGACTGAATTTGCTGGCCGCTCTCTTTCTGCCCCTCACCGCGCTCGCTTCCATCTTCGGCATGGAGATCCACAGTCAGGTCAAGGATACGCCGACCAACTTCTGGCTGATCTGTCTGTTGGGCGTATTGATCGGACTGCTGGTCGGGGGTTTCCTGATGCAAGGCAAACGCCTCGGAAATTCCGACGCGGCGAAGTCCAAATAGTTCTCTACCCGGCCTGGTTCAAGGAGCACGACCCGGTCGGCCGGGAGCCGCGCCCTCGCGACGCCGAGCCCGGGGCGCATCTTCGGCGGACACTTCGATCCCAAGTTGCTTGGCCAGCGAGGCGTTCACCCGGCGATAAGACTCCGCTTCCAACTGCGGTTTGAGTGACTGGAGCAAGTCATAACGTTGCTGAACCACCGCTAGATCGGGCGTCTCGCCTTCAGTGCGGGACAGCGACTGGAGGACCATTCCGCGAACTTGCGCAGGCAACTCCTGATTCGTCACGACGCTGGTGAACATGGCGTTCGCTGCCGGATCCGCGCCCAAATACGGCATCGCCTGCTGCAAGAGACTCGCTCGATCCACCAAGTTGGTGACCCGGGGATCATTGAAGACGGCCTGGAAGGTCGGGAGCGCATTTTGCTGAAGGGTCCGCGCCAGGTAATTGAAGGATCCCCGATCCAGCGTCCCGTCATCCCGGACCAGACGTCGACCAGCAGTTTCCGCGAACCCCGTGTCTCCGAAAAGGTCGAGGACCACGTACAAATAATCTTCTGCCCGCCGGTCCACCCGCGCCTTGCTGCCGCTTTCCGGCGGATTCTGCAACAGCTCGTAGGCTGTGGCCAAGGCTGGCTCCCTCCATCGGTCACCACTCAGGGCCTTGAGCTGCTTGGACGCATACGCGATTTCAAAAGCTCGACCGGATTGCTGCACCACTTCAACCAACGTCAGCTCGGCCGGTTCGCCCCCAATGTCCTTCAGGGAATCCATCAGCCCAATTCGCAGCGTCGGTGGCAGGTCGTAATTCATTCGGGGCAACGAACGCCGCGCCGCCCGTCCATTTAACGCCCGTGCTAACTGCTCCCATTGTTGTCGCCGCGCCTGTTCCCGTTCATTGGCCCCTCCTTGGGCTCGCTCGGACCGGGCGTTGGGTTGGGGCGGCTGGGGCTCCGCGTCCGCCGGTTCCTCCGGTTCCATGGCATCCGCGTCGTACGCGACATCCTCGAAGCGTTGCAAAAAGGCCCGAATCTCCGGCACTGCCGGTTCTCCGACGCGTTCCAACGCCTCGAGATAGTACACGACATCGCGCATCTGATGAGCCTTGTCCGCTCCGGCGGGTCGCAATTGGGCCAATCGTTGGAGCAGCTCCGTCGGGGATACTGCTGCTGCGATCAGATTCGTCCGGACCACGACGAGGCTGGGCTCGGAAGGCCGGCTAGCCGACCGGGCGGCTTCGAGCTCTTTCTGTCGGTCCGCCCCCTCCTGACGCGCCCGGGCCAATTCAACCTGGGTTGATGCCAATTCCTGGCGGGCCTGAAACCAGGCCGCCGCGCCCACCAGCACCGCGACCACCGCCGCGCCTCCCATCCATTTGGCTGCCGAACTCATCAATACCGTGCAGACGCGTCGGCCCACCGGTTGGTTTCAACCGATTGCTGGATTAACCCGCCGTGGTGGTCTTGGGCGCGGACGCCAACTGCCGTTGACCAGAGCGGAACTCGCTTGCCGTCAGTCCCATCTGCCGCTTAAACGCGACGCTGAGATACTCGACGTGCTTGAAGCCCGAACGTTCAGCGATCGCCGCCAACGACAGATCGGTGTCCGCCAGCAACTGCTTCACGCGATCCAGCTTTACCGCCAGAATCTGGGTGTGCGGGGAACGTCCCAGCAGTTTCTGAAACCGAGCCTCCAATACGCGCCGGGACATCGGCACCTGTTTCAGCACATCCGCCACCGTGATTCCCGAGCACGCATGACTCCGAATGTACCGCACTGCGGCTGAGATATGCCGATCAGCCACGGCGACCACATCGGTGCTTTGGCGGGTGGCCACGCCCAGCGGCGCAAAGAGCCGGCCTTCCGGGGCAATCTTGGCGCCGCCCATCATGCGATCGAGCAGTGCCGCCGCTTCGTATCCCGTCCGGCGAACATCCGGAATCACGCTGGAGAGCGGCGGATCGGCCAAATCACATAGCAGTTCGTCATTGTCCACGCCCAGGACCGCCACTTCATCGGGAACGGCGAGTTCCAAACGGCGACAGGCCTCCAGGACTTGGAGTCCGCGAATGTCGTATCCGGCGAAGATACCCACCGGCTTGGGCAACGACCGCAGCCAACGCCCCAGGCTGGCCAGTTCGGTTTCCCAGTCCGGAACGGATTGGGACCGTCGGGCGGCCTGGATGTCCTGCAGCACGGCGCACGAAGACCCATGCGATTCCAAGTGCGCCACGAAGGCATCCCGTCGCCAGCGCGACCAATTGAACCGGGCATCCCCGCAGTATCCAAAGTTGCGGAACCCACGTTCCCGAAAGTGCTCGGCGGCAACGCGGGCGATGGCGGTGTCATCCGTCTCTAACCACGGCAGGGTCGGCAGAAT
Organism: Verrucomicrobiota bacterium; assembly: GCA_017309115.1. Classification (GTDB taxonomy): domain Bacteria; phylum Verrucomicrobiota; class Verrucomicrobiia; order Limisphaerales; family UBA9464; genus UBA9464. The sequence goes on from JAFLEF010000048.1 coordinate 40,991, forward strand.
TCGCGCCGCACTGACATCCACCGCCGGCAGGCGAGTGGACGCTACGGCGCGGGCAATGGCCGGTGTCTCGATGCGCGCGATGATGCCATCGCCCTTCCAATTCTTCAGCCAAGGCGGAGGGGCCGCGCCCCGGCCGGCTTCCGCGAGCCACAACGTCCACGGCCCATGCTCGCGGAGCCACGCCCGAACGCCGTGCAACAGTTCACGGGCATACGCGTTCGAGGTCTCGACCAAGAGGGCAACCTTGGGGCGTCGATTCACGAAAGGTTGGTCAGGAAGGGCAAATTCAACTTACCGGGCGAGGATTCGGCGCGCCTCCTGCCCAGGGTCGGTCTCCTGGCGCGCTTCCAGGCGATAGCGGTTCGTGGCGCTCAGCGATTCTCCAGCGCGCAATCGCTGAAGCGGACCAAGGGTTTCAAGTTCGACGTACGGCACAGGGTCAGGATTGGTGTAGATTTCAACGCTACAGCCACCGTCCGGATAGGCTGCGTCTGACTTCCGAGGCAGATCTATGCGCACAACTTCGGTCGGACCGACCCAGACCATGGACTCGCCATCGTTCCCCACCTTATGCGCCTGATCCGGCGCTCGGGTGAACCGGGCCAGCGATCCCACACGCTGAAACTGCGCCTCGGGAATTCCCCAATTGGTACTGGAGCCCAGCGGAAAACGGGTCCCAGCCGGAATCGGCAAGAACATGGCCTCGGGAGACCGCATCTGGGTGATGACCCAGACACTCACTTCCATCGGCTCGCCGGTGACTTTTTCGTAAGTGGTTTCGATGTGCAGGACGGGTTGCGTGGGGTCCAGGACCAGCCGTCGCTGGGTTCGCAGGCCGAACCGGGGACTGACCGGTGATGTTAGGACCACCGACTGATCCGGCCGGATCTGGGCCTGCACCGGCGTGGCGTCGAAGACGTCGGGAGGCGGCCAGTTCCACGCGCTCTGCGGTGCCGGCCAGGTCTTGTCGCCGCCAAAGCTGCCGTGGGCGACCTCCCACGGTCGGTCCGGCATAGGTTTGCCGAGCAGTTTTTCATTCTCCCAAAACGGGCCGTTGGTCTGACCCACCCGGCGGAACTGCATGACCCGGCCGACTTCGGGAACGACCACGACTTCCACCAGGCCATTCCTCATCACCAACGAATTCGACCAACCCCGATAATTCTGGCGAACCACCTGCACGGAGGCGGCGGTTCCGTCGAGCGACAGCATCAGACCAAGCGAGAGGATCCACCAGAGGCGCAACCGGGGCATGACTGGATTGTCACCCGAGTGGGCGTCGGGCTCAAGAGGCGAGGCGGTACGGTGACGCTCCGCGCTATGGGGGCGCTTGAGTAGCGGCTGGGGTTTGTGGAGGCACTGATACGTCAGCAGCCGTGACGAAAAGCGGTAACTTGCGGCGCTCGCGACCGCACTCCAAGACTCTCCGCGAGGGCCGTGCGGGCGAGGAAACGAACCTCTCGTGTTCGCTAGGCGAACGGCTCGGTGGAACCTCGCCCTACCGGGAGAAGGGGAAAACGGTGAGGAAGGCGCGAAGCGTTTGGAGTGCCCCAGGCCCCAGCGATCACCTCACGCATCACTGCCACTCGATTTGCGGCCAAAGGATCCGTATCCTCCCGCCCATGCCCTCGGTTTCGTGGTTTCTGCGGTGTGCCCTGCTGCTGATTTGTCTCAGCGCGCGCGGCCAGGTGACGGTGGAGTCCGACGAGGCCTTTCTCGATCGTCTCCAGCGGGCTTCCTTCGACTACTTTTGGAAGGAAGCCAACCCCACCAACGGACTCATTCGCGACCGCTCCACACCCAACTCCAAGTGCAGCATCGCGGCCGTCGGCTTTGGCTTGAGCGCGCTCAACGTAGGAATCGAACGCGGCTGGATCTCCCGGGACGCCGGACGAACCCGGGTGCTCACGACCCTGCGAACCTTTGCCGAAGGACGTCAGGGACCGGAACCCCAGGGAACCATCGGTTACCGGGGTTGGTACTATCACTTCCTCGAAATGGACTCCGGACTGCGCGCCTGGAAGTGCGAGTTGTCGTCGATCGACACCGCCCTGCTGTTGGCCGGGGTGTTGGATGCGCGGGAGTTCTTTACCGGCGAACATCCGGACGAAGGACGAATTCGGAATCTGGCGGAAACTCTGGTGAGCCGGGTGGATTGGTCCTGGATGACCGACGCCCAGAAAACCTTCACGATGGGGTGGCATCCCGAGAGCGGGTTTCTGCGGTCCCGTTGGCAAGGCTACAACGAAGCCATGATCCTCGTACTGATGGGGCTGGGTGCGCCGGGGGCGTGGGGAACTGCCGCTCCGTCCGGTCCGGCCCCAATCACCTGGGACGCCTGGACCGCCGGCTACCGCTGGCGCACGCACTACGGGTTTTCCTACGTCGAGTTCGCCCCGCTGTTTGGGCATCAGTATTCCCACGTCTGGGTGGACTTCCGGGACCGAACGGATCCGTACCTGCGGTCGCGCGGACTGACCTATTTCGAAAACTCCCGCCGGGCCACCCTCGCCCAGCAGGCGTACTGCGTTGCCAATCCCGGCGGTTTTCCGAACTACGGTCCGCTGGAATGGGGACTGACCGCCTGTGATGGCCCCCCCGGCTACGGCGCCCGGGGTGCTCCGCCGGCGGAGAACGACGATGGCACCCTGGCACCCACGGCGGCCGGCGGTTCCCTGCCCTTTGCGCCGGAGATCTGCCTGCCGACGCTGCGGAACTTCGACACCAAATACGGATCCCAGCTCTGGGGTCCCTATGGATTCCGGGATGCGTTCAATCGCGCCCAAAACTGGTGGGCCACGGACACCCTGGGCATTGATCAGGGCCCGATTCTGCTGATGGCCGAGAACCATCGAACGGGGTCGGTGTGGCGCCGGATGATGAAAAGTCCGGTCATTCGCCAGGGACTCGAGCGGGCAGGATTCACCGCTTGGCCGGAACGTCCGTGATCCTGCCTTCCTCACACTTCGGTTTGACCAGCGCGGTTTTGGCGCGACCCATACCCGACCACGAACTCTGCCTGGGCCAGCCCACAATCCGAGCAGGGGCGTGGAGCAACTTCAACGTCACCTGTTCCACCATGAAGCTTCTCACCACCACCTTCGGACTCCTGTTTAGTGCCTCGTCCCTCCTGGCCGCCCCGCTCACCTTCGACTTCAAAGATCCCAAGGGCGTGAACAACGCTGTGTTCAAACTCGACGCTCCCTTGGAAGCCATTCAGGGCAGTGCCAATGGCGTGGCGGGTAAGATTCAGTTTGATCCCGCCAACCCCGCCACGGCCAAGGGCAAGATCACCGTGGAAGCCAAGTCCCTCCAGGTTCCCAACGCGATGATGAAGGAACACTTGGATGGCGAACAGTGGATGGACGTCGCCAAGTACCCGGAAATCAGCTTCGAACTGAAGGAATTGCGGAACGTCAAAACCGAGGGCGACATCACCACCGCCGACGCCGTGGGAACCTTCACGTTGCGCGGCGTCTCCAAGGAAGTGGTCGTTCCGGCCAAGGCCACCTTCCTCAAGGACAAGTTGGGCGCCCGGACCAACGGCCGCATGCAGGGCGACCTGCTGGTCATCCGAACCACCTTCTCCGTGAAGCGCACCGACTTCGGCATCAATCCCGGGGCGCCGCAGGACAAAGTCGCCGACGTGATCGAACTCACCCTCAGCATCGCGGGATCAGCGCCGCGTTCCTGATTCACTTAAAAAACAAAACCGGGAGCCGTGGGACGGCTCCCGGTGACCAAGGGCCGGTTCCGGTTGAGGATCCGGCTCTTATTCTTTGGTAGGGGTGAACTTGAACTTCTGCCCACCCACGGAGGCTTCGGCCATCAGACCCGTCCGAGCCAACGTGAAGATGGCCACGCCCTGCTGGTACTTCGCATTCTTCGCCACGCCTTCGCTGGCGGCCACGGCTCCCACCTGGGCGCTCATGGTGAATTCGGAGTTTTGGAACGTCTTCAACGCATCGGCGTTCTCAAAGAAGATCACCTCGGAAAAGGACTGACCGCCAATCTGGGCACCAATCGACGCCTGGCTCATGACCACGTGTCCGATGAGCTTTCCCTTCTCATAGACGAGGCCGGTACCCCGGGCGCCGCCCACAATAAAACCCCCTTTGGCAATTCGCGGCAGCACGGCGTAGCCGGCGGACTTCTCGAAGAAGGTCCCAATCGTGGAATCGGTGCTCTTGAAGTTGGCAATGGTCGTTGGGACCTCTTCTTGGAGCTTCTTGTATTCGTCCTTGGAGATGTCGTCGGCCAAACAGACCGGCGTGAACAGGAGGGCGGAAATCAGAGCGGAAAGATGGATCGGTTTCATGGTCGTGGATGAGGTTGCTTCAACCTGAGTGGACGATTGAAAGGGAAGTCGTCCCTTGGCAAGTCAGCATTCCGGGGGGCTGGCTTGGGGCGGAAGTCCGACCGACGTCGGATTGACGGAAAGTCCGGCACCTTCAAGGCTGCCGCATGCGTTCGCTGGCTGAATTGAGTCGTGCCTTGGAATCCCGGCTTCCCGCCGGTTTGGAGCTGCTGCGGCAGATGGTCGACATCAACAGCTGGACGGAGAATCGCGCGGGGGTGCGTCAGGTCGGAGAATTAACGGCCCAGGCCTTTGCCGATCTGGGATTCCAGACGGAGTGGGTTCCCTCGGCCAATCCCCGCTGGGGCGAACATTTGATCCTTACTCGGCCCGGCACCGGACCGTCCACCATTGCCTTGGTGGCCCACCTCGACACCGTGTTCTCGCCGGAGGAAGAAACCCGAAACAACTTCCACTGGCAGCCGGAAGGGGACCGCATTTTTGGTCCGGGAACTCACGACATCAAGGGCGGCACCTTGATGATGTGGCTGACCCTGCAAACGCTGCGGGAACTGTATCCCGTCGAGTTTGGCGAGATCACCTGGAAGCTGTTCTGGAATTCCTCGGAAGAAATGTTGTCGCCGGATTTCGGGCAGGTCTGCCGTGATCGACTGGGACCCGAAACCCTCGGCATTCTGGTGTTCGAAGCCGAAGGCAAGGGTCCAGGCTGCCGACGACTGGTGGTGGCCCGCAAGGGACGCGGCGTGTGGCGACTCCAAGTCGCGGGTCGCAGCGCCCATTCCGGCGTCCGACCCACCGCCGGCGCCAACGCCATTGTCCAACTGGGACGGCTGGTCGACCGGGTGCATCGACTCAACGACGAAAGCCGGCAACTGACGGTCAATGTGGGGCTCATTCGCGGCGGCACCGGTCTGAACCGAGTGCCCCACGCCGCCGAGGCGGAAGGCGAATTTCGGGCCTATACCCCCGATGCCTTCGAAGTGGGCCGACGCGGCCTGCTCGCGCTGTCGGGCCCCGGGGACATTTTCAGTCCGATCGATAACTTCCACTGTCAGGCGACCATGGAAGTAACCTCCGAAACCTCCCCGTGGCCCAAAAACCCTGGATCTGCTGCGCTTTTTGCACACTGGGAGGCCGCCGGAGTGGATTTGGGTCAGCGCGTGGAACCCGAGTCCCGGGGGGGATTGAGTGATGGCAACCACCTGTGGGCGTATTTCCCCACTCTGGATGGATTGGGCCCGTCCGGAGACAATGATCACTGTTCGGAACGCAGTGCCGATGGCACGAAACTGCCCGAGTATGTGGACCGCTCTTCGTTCGTGCCCAAGGCCGCTTTGAACGTCACGGCCCTGGTTCGCTGGATTCAATCCAGCCGAAAATCCTGATCCACAACGCTACGCGCGCAGCCGTTCGGATTACCCAGGCATTTCCCCAACAAAAAAGCGCCCGCCCCAGCTTGCGCCAAGGCGGACGCTCCAACCCAGAACCAACCAACAGCGCCATCCAGCGCCGTGTTTGGCGAAATTCTGATCTGCAAAAGGGATGCCAGCTTTTGCTGAGGAACCAGATTATTGTGCGACGGCGATCGCGTTGGTGCGCCACCGTTCGGTCACCGCCCAGAGATTGATCGGACCTAAGGAACGTCCGTGCTTGAGGAAGCGGACGCTGCCATCGCAAAACGCATAGTTGGAGCCGCCGCCCTTGCCCCCGCTATTCCCGCGAACCGTGCTGCCGTGGACGCTGTGGTTGAGCACTTCCACATCGTTGCCCAACTTCCCTTCCAGGAAATCCATGAAGTAGTGGCCGATGGGATACAGCTTCTCGCCGAACAGAATGGTTTCGCTCGGCTCGTTGATCGCGGTGTCCTTGATGGTTTTGCCCACAATCGAGTTCATGTTGAACGACTCGCCCATTTCCTGGGCGAAGTAATCGTTCCACCCATTGATGATGTACGTCCGGGGCGCGGAATCGGCGATCAGGTTGGTGTCATTGACTCCGGAGGCGGGACGATTCCCGGTACGACCCGTCGCCGGATCGGTCCCGACGTCGCTCGGGCAGGCCAAAATCTTCACCGTCTTGTAAATGGGCAGCAGCCGTTCGGGCCAGCGCGGTCCGGAGTTCCGTTCGGGGAACTGCCCGTTGTTCTCCCCGGCGTAGAGCGTGGAGGCGATGCCCAGCTGGCGAACCTGATTCACGCAGGAAATTCGGGTTGCGGCGGCCTTCGCGCGTCCCAGGGACGGCAGCAACATGCCGGCGAGAATCGCAATGATCGCGATCACGACGAGCAATTCGATCAAGGTGAACGCCTGACGGCGCAAGAACGGGAACGAGGGTTGGATTTGCATATTGATTCAGGACTTCGGATTGGTTCGTAGTCAGCCGCTTCCCCGGAGAGTTTGGTCGAATCGACTCCGGAAAACTGGCGTCAGGTGCGCCGGCGGTTTGTTATGACGAAACAATCATGGACCTTAGTCGCGTTGGTGGTGGCACTGGGTGCGCTGTATCTCTTCCGCTTCACCGACTTGGGCCGCACCCCACAAATTCAAATCAATGTTTCTTCCCGGCCGTTCGCGCCGCAGGCGGCTCCCGATGACCCTTTGCCCGTGATTTTCGGGCTGGATCAGGAACGCCAACTCACTCGCTTGCAGGTCATGCCCCTGACCGAAGTTTCCAATGCGAGTCCGAAGTGCGCGTGGAATCTGACGTCCAAGAAAGGCTCCCAACCCACTCGCGGTTTCGCCTATGGCGATGATCTGCCGGGCATGCAATCGCTGGGAGGAAGTGCGGCCAAATTGATTCCCGGCACGGCTTACCGTCTGCAAATCGAAGCGGGTCGGGCCCGCGGTTCAGCGGATTTCACCCCTCAGGCCGCCGGTGGACCAGCCCAGTAGAGTACACCCAGAGAGGGCGCGGCCGCTTCGTTAAATGTGGCGATGGCGGACCCGGGGAAAATGTTGAGAACGTGAGGAAGTGCCGCCGTGCATTGATCGGCGCCACTAAATCATGAAAACCTCAATACTGCTCGGCGCCGCGCTCCTGTTCGCGGCGGTTGTTCCCCACCTCACTGCCCACGCGCAAGCGACGGACAGCAAACCTCCCGCCGTGAGTTCCTCCGACTCCACGGCGCGTAAATCCGCCCGGTCGGTTCCCTTCCGGGGCAAAGTGGCCGCTCTGGATCCGCAGAAGATGACCTTCACCCTGAGCGGACCCAAGCAACGCGTCTTCCATCTCACTTCGGACACCAAGATCGAGAAGGACGGCAAGACCGTCACCTTCAGCGACGTCGCCCTGGGGGATGAAGCCCGCGGCCTCTACCAATCCGACGACGGCCAACTGGTGGTCATCAAGGCCAGCTTTGGTCCGAAACCCGAACCCAGCGGCAGTGCCAAGGCTGACGCCGCTTCCAAAAAGGAGGACGCGGGATCCTAAACCAACCTCTGCTAGTCGTCCGGGCGGTCGCCAAGCCTTTGGCGGCCGCCTTTGGCGTTTCAGGAGACTTCCAACGCCGTCATCATCCCGCCCTTCAGCCGCAACCGGCGCCGGCACCGCGATGCCAGCTCCAAGTCATGTGTGACCAATACCAGCGCGGTACCAGCCGCAGCGTTCAATTCGAAAATCATTTCCGTCACCCGATGGGCGGTGTCGGTGTCCAGATTCCCCGTCGGTTCGTCGGCGAACAACAGTTTGGGTCGGTTGATAAAGGCCCGGGCCAAAGCCACGCGTTGCTGTTCCCCTCCACTCAACTGGGCCGGATAGTGATCCAAACGCTGACCCAACCCGACTTTGCTCAACAGTTCCTCGCCCCGTTCCCGCGACACGCCATTTCCCCGAAGCTCCAGCGGAACCAGGACATTCTCCAACGCGGTCAGAGTCGGCAGCAGCTGAAAGTTCTGGAAAATGAACCCGACCTGTTCGTTGCGAACCCTCGCCCGAGCGTCCTCATCCAGGGTTGTCAGGTTGTTCCCCGCCAAAATCACTTCCCCCGAGGTCGGATTGTCCAGTCCGGCACACAGGCCCAAGACCGTCGTTTTGCCACTGCCGCTGGGTCCCACCACAGCCAGGGTATCTCCCGCCGCCAACTCGAAGCTTACGTCCCGCAGCACGGTCAGGGGCGCCGTGACGGGTCCATAGGACTTGGTCAGATTGCGGGCAAGCAGGATGGGATCGGACACGCGGCGCAACGTGCGCGGATCGTTTGCGGCGTCAATGCGTCTCTGGTTCAACCTTGCCCCGGAACGCGGCGACCCGGACGCTGCCTCGGAAATGTCGGCTGGTTATGACTTGGTCCAACTGAAGAATGGAACGTGGAGTGTTCGCTCCGTGGCGGAGGGCGAAACGTTTCATCCGGTCGTGGGCCCGGTGGCGGAGGCGGAAGCCTTGTATGTCCGCCAATTGAACCTCGCGGAACGGGCACGCCAAGCAGGGAAAGGCCCGCTGGTGCTCTGGGATGTCGGTTTGGGCGCCGCGGCCAACGTCCTAACAGCACTTCGGGCTTTGGTTCCGACCGATCGGGCCGTCACGGTCCTCAGCTTTGATCACACTCTGGAACCCCTGCGTTTTGCTTTCGAACGCCGCGAGCAGCTGGGCTACTTCGGTGGCTTTGAATCAGTCCTCGAGACTCTGCTGCGGGACGGACGAGTCCGGTGCGCGAAGACGCCGCTGCCCCTGGAGTGGCAGGTCTTGACCGCCGATTTCCCGACTGCGTTGGCCACCCCGGAGGCGGAACACTGGCCACCGCCGCATGGAATTCTCTTCGACGCCTTTTCGCCGGCGAGGAATCCGGCCATGTGGACGCTGCCTCTGTTCACGCGACTGCGTCAGCTAACCCGACCCGATCGTCCCTGCTCCCTGGCCACCTATTCCCGGGCCACTTTGCTGCGGGTCACCCTGCTCCGAGCGGGCTGGTTTGTAGGGGTGGGTCATGCCACCGGCGAAAAGGACGAAACCACCGTGGCCGCCAATGTTCCGGAATTGATTGCCGAACCCCTGGGGCGGAACTGGCTGGAACGCGCCCGTCGTTCCACCAGTGCCGAACCCCTGACGAAGGCCGAGTATCGTCAGCGTCCGCTCTCGCCAGAGAGTTGGGAGGCGTTGAACCGGCATCCGCAGTTTCAAGCGGTCTGAACGCCGAGTCCCGCCAGCCGATCCAACCCGGAAACTTTCCCTTGGCGCGGGCGCCACCTGCCCGACTATCGTCGCCGTCGCTGCCGCTCCGCCTTGGGGAAAGGGCAGCCCCATTCCCGATGCACGTTGTCCTTCGCTCTACTGGCCGCCTGTTGGCCGGACTATTCTTGGTTTTGCTGACCAGCCAGGCTTTCGCTCAAGCCCCGGTGATCACCCTCCAGCCAGTGTCCCAGACCAACAACGTTGGTGCGCTGGTCAACTTAACTGTGGAGGCCACCGGCTCCCGGCCGATGATCTTCAACTGGTACTTTAATGACATTCAGATCAGTTCGTTCACCAATGGCATCATCTCCTTCGTCATTTCGTCCGTAGCCGAAACCGGCAACTACACCGCAGTCGTCACCAACGAATTCGGAGCCACCACCTCGGCTCCCGCAGTCCTGACCGTTTTGGGGCCACCCCTGTTTACGAATCAGCCCAGTCCCCAGACCATTTTCGTTTCTCAGAATGTCACCTTTTCCGCGGCGGTGCTGAGTGCGACTCCGGTCACCTATCAATGGCTGTACCAGGGAGGCATCCTCGGTAACCAGACGAACCAAACACTGACGTTGACCAATGTGCAGGCCGGGCAGGCAGGATTTTATTCCGTTCAGGCCCAAAACCAGAACGGCACAACCACCAGTTTTGCCGTTCCGCTCACCGTTCTCCCCTTGCCCCCACCGTCCATCCGCTTGGGAGTGTTGACCGCGACCAACCAAATCCAGGTTCCAGTCCTCTACACGGCCAACAGCGTGGAGACGAACATCAGCTTTTCCGTGACCTTCAATCCGGCGGTTTTCACCAACGCCACCTTTTTTCCGGAGCGACTGATCAGTGCCGAGGATTCAGAAGACAACCTGACCCGGCTCAATCTCGCCCGCGTCCGCCCGTCCGCACTTCCGGAAGATGCCGTCGTGACTATCGACGAAAGCCAGCTGGCCCAAGGCCGGTTGGGAATCACCATCCACTGGCTCACCAACTCGCTGCCCCCGGGCGAAAGCACCGTCGGCCAAATGTTGTTTGATCTGGTTTCGGGACAGACCAATCCGCTCGCCGGCCTCCTCGGGATCACCAATCTCCCCGTTCCAGCCACGTTTGCTCCGGCCATCAGCGGAACCAACAACATGATCATCAACGTGATGAATCCTCAGTTGGTCTCTCTCGGCGGATTCAGTCTCAACCCCCAGACTGGGCTGCAACAGCAAGTCGTCACCTACGGCAATCCCGGGAACGCCTTCGTCGAGAACACCCGAATGATCGTGGACGGCCTTGGATTCGATTCCTTTACGAATCTGGTTCGCCTCTGGAATTCCCAGGGAACACTGGTCCTCGGAGTGCGCTCCTTTGTCGATATGGGCGCCATTGCCCCCACGGAGGTGCGGCAGGCGTTGATGGAATACTACGTGACCGACCGCGTGACCACTCCCACCCCGATTTACACATTGCTGGCGACGCCGCCAGTGGTGTTGCCGATTCCGCCAGGCGTCACATTGACCGATGTGGTTACCCGCTGGACCAACGGCCTGGTGCTCGTCGAGTTCCCCACTTCGCCGTTGTACCGGTACTACATCCAGTACGCCTCCAATGTCGTCGACTTCAACAATGGCGCCTTCAACACCTCGCTGCCGTACATGCTGGGCACCGGCAGCCGACGCCAATGGCTGGATACCGGCCCGCCCCGCACCCTGACTCCACCGACCGAAGGAAGCCGCTTTTACCGCGTCCTTGAAGTGCCCTAAACCCGCCGGCCCAATCCCCTCATTCTTCCATGAAGTTTGTCCGCTCTTTGTCCCGGTCGGCCCTGCTGCTTTCCGGCACCCTCACCAGCTGCTCCTTGTGGGCTCAAGAATCCCCGTATGATCTGGAGAAAGCCGGGTGGTTCATCCGCACCGGCGCGTACCTCCAGACGGGAATGTCCATGTCGGTCAATCGAGTGGTCGCACCGACACCGATCACGCCCGGACTGTATGACAACGGCTTTGTCCAACCCGACATCAGCCAAGGCGCCGGCGGCCTGACTTGGAACTGGGGTTATACGGACAACTCCCAGATTGTGGGAGATCAGTTGGAATTCAGCCGCGTGGAAGGTCTGGCGACCGTCAATTCCCTGGAAAACTTTGAAAACCCGACCCTCTTCGGCCCGGAAATCCTGGTGGGTTTCGAGTTCTACACGTTCGAAATCAAGAACCGCACCGCGCGCTTTGGCTTCGAGATCGGGGCTCGCTTTGGAAACTACTCGGGAAGCGATCGCAGCTCGGTTTCTAGTGACGTCGCCTTGAAACGCGACCGCTACAGCCTGGGCGGCATCGTCCCTCCGGAGGCGCCCTACTTTGGTTTGCCGGATGTTCCGGGACCGCTGATTTCGCTGACGCCCATCCCCCAGAATACACGGTTCTCTCGTGCCCACTCCGGGCTGGCCACAGAGTTCGAGGCGGACTTCTACACGGCTCGCTTCGGGGCTTGGCTCAACGTCCCGCTGTCGGAGAAATGGACCGTCGGTGCGAGCTTGGGCTTCACCTCCATTTACGCCTACGGAACGGCCACGTTCACTCAGGTCACCACCTACGACAATCCGCTGTTTGTCCCGGTGACCCAGACGGCCCGCCAGTCGGAAGGCGACTGGTTGCCGGGTGCCTACCTTCAGTTCCGGGGCGAGTACCGCATTCTGGATTGGATGAGCGCCTACCTCAGTGCCGAGTGCGCGAACAACGGAGCCCTCCGGATCAACGGACTGGATTATCAGGCGAAATTCGACTTTGGATTCACCTACGGAGCGAGCGGCGGCCTGCTGTTCTCGTTCTGAAGCGTCACCAAAGTTCGCCCTGACCCCGCGTCACCCGACGAAACGCGGCGGTGCTGAGCTCCGGGCCTTTCAGGGCCAGACCGGCTTTGCGACACGCTACGGCAAACAACTGGGAGAGTTGTTCAGCCCGCGGCCCTTCGCCCCGCATGCGCGCTCCAAAACGGGAATCGTTGAGGGCTCCGCCCCGCAGGTCCCGGATTTGGTTGAGAACCTTTTCCTTTCGTTCCGGCAGATGCCGCTCCAGCCAGTCCTCAAACACGGGCGCAACGGTCAGCGGAAGGCGCAGTACGACCTTGGCGGCATGACCTGCTCCCGCTTCCCGCGCCGCCGCCAGCAGTCGGGGGATCTCATGATCATTCACCGCGGGAATGACCGGAGCCACCATGACACCCACCGGCACGCCTGCCGCTGACAACGTGCGAATCGCCGCCAGTCGCGCCGCGGGTGGCGACGTCCTGGGTTCCAACCGCCCCCGCAATTCCGGATCGAGAGTGGTGAGCGAGATCATGACCACCACCGCTTGATGCCGCGCGAGTTCGGCGAGCACGTCGACGTCCCGGGCCACCAGAGCATTCTTGGTCACGATACCCACGGGATTGCGAAACTCGGCCAGAACCTCCAGACAACGTCGGGTGATTCGCAACCGTCGCTCGACCGGTTGATAACAGTCCGTCACGCCGCTCAGGGCAATGGTGTCCGGACGCCAGGACGCCGCGGACAATTCCTCCCGCAAGAGTTCTGGCGCCCGTTCCTTAACGACAATCCGAGTCTCGAAGTCCAGCCCGGCGCTGAAGCCCAGGAATTCGTGGGTCGGCCGCGCGTAGCAATAGGCGCAGCCATGTTCGCAGCCTCGATAAGGATTAAGGCTCCAAGTAAAGCCCACGTCCGGACTGTCATTGCGAGTGAGCGCCCGCTGGGTTTGGTCGGCGATGAATTGAGTGCGCGGAGCGGGTTCCTCTGCCGGGTCCAGATCGGCGAGGTCCGGATCCGCCTCACGATGAACCGCGCTAAACCGGTTGGCCGGATTGAATCCAGCTCCCCGGGAATCAGGTGGTCGCGGCGCGTTCATCCGGCTGACAGCTTGCGTCGGCTCCGCCGGTGGCGCTACAAAGTTTCCAGGCCCACAGAATTCCTCGCATGCAACTTCCCCCTGCTCCGCGAATCGCCCGTGGCTTCACGCTCATTGAACTGCTCGTGGTCATCGCGATCATTGCAATTCTTGCCGGCATGCTGCTGCCCGCCCTCGGCAAGGCGAAAACCAAGGCCCAGGGCGTTCAGTGCCTGAGCAACGGCAAGCAACTGACCTTGGCGTGGATCATGTACGCCGGCGATCATCAGGATCGACTCGTCCCCAATGGCACCGGGGCCCAACCCGGCTGGGTCGAAGGCTGGATCAATCCCATCACCGGCCCGGGAACCATCACTGACTGCACCAATGTCACGCTGATCATGGCGCCCAAGGGCAAACTTTGGCCCTACAATCCGGCACTGGGCATCTACAAATGTCCGGCTGACAACTACAAGGTGAAGATCGGCCGGAATGTGCACACCCGAACCCGGAGTATTTCGATGAACGGGAATATGAACGGGGCCAGCTGGTACACCGATCTGATCAAGAAAACGTGGTGGACCTACACCCGGCTCGGCGACGTTCGGAATCCGAGTTCGCAGTTCGTGTTCGTCGATGAGCGCGAGGACAGCGTCGATGACGGCTACCTCTTGATCACACTCGAGCCCAATGATCTTTGGGGCAATTTGCCCGCCGTTTACCACAATGGAGCGGCCGGCCTGTCGTTCGCTGACGGGCATGCGGAGGTGCACAAGTGGGTGGAGCCGGCCACGTTGGCCAAAAAGTGGATCGGTGACCGCAAAGCGCCCCGGGATGTACGTTGGATCCAGGAACGGACTTCCACCAAGTTGGTTCCCTGAGGTGACCGAACCCCGAACCTAAATCGGGTCTCAGCCCTCCAACGGATGCTCCCGTTGTTCGAGCGGGAAGTTCATCCTACGCCCGGTCAACGCGGATCGATAGATCGCTGCGACCACTTCCACGGCCCAGGCGCCATCGGCCGCACTGCACTTGGGCGGGCGATTCTCGGTTACAGACTCCAGCCAATCTTGGACGGGCGCGCGGGTGTGTTCCGGAGCGCGGTCGACCCACTCCTTCCCCCACGGTTCCCAGGATTCCTCACGACCTGTCGGCGACCAGGACGTGGCCTTCCTCAGAAAAACGCTGGGTGAAAGATCACAATTCAACTTCGCCACGCCCTTCGACCCGCGAAACTCGATGCCCCAGTGTCCGGTCGCCTCGCGCAGTCGGGCATCACTGGTGAACGTTGCGTTGACGCCCTTCGGAAACGCGAGCGTCGCGAACACCTGATTTCCCGCCACCCACCCCACTTGATCCGCCACACGGCGGCGATCGGCAACCGTGATATCGCGACCATCGACCAACACCCGCGCCGAGCACCACAGCGGATCCCCGGCGAACATCCGCATCAAATCAAACAGATGCGTCCCCAGAACCATCAGATCCTCGCCACCCGCCCGGTGATCCTGCTTCCCGAAGGCGCGCATCTCCACCAGCGACCCTAGTAGCCCGCCTTGGACTGCTTGCTGGAAGGCTTCAACCACGGGCATCTGCCGCATCGTATGCGCCACAGCAATTTTGGAACCTGTTCTTTCGGCCGACCGCAGAATGGCATCGGCCTCCTTGGGTGACCGGACAAACGGTTTCTCGACGAACACGTGAATTCCCTGTTCGGCGCAGGCGAGGACGATTTCGCCATGCGGGTCGGCCTGACGCATCGCCACCACCACCCACTGCGGCCGCTCCAGCCGCAACATCTCGCGCCAATCCGCGTAGGTTTTCCGAACTCCGAGCGCGCGTGCAGTCCGATTCCGGCCGGCCTCCTGAGGATCTGCCAGCGCCACCACCTCCACTCCGGGAAGGCCTTGAAACACCTTCTCCAAGCCATGTCCATAGTCACCCTGCCCGGTGTGCCCGATGACTGCCGCTCGTTGGAATTCCGCACCGATCTCTGGGCCCGCGGCCGGGGCCGAAAACCAACCCACCGCACCCCAACTCAGCATCTGAGCGAACTGGCGTCGACTGCGTTTGCCGGTGAGCACCCAAGGAGTGGCCAAGCTCATTGGAGCCCCAGATTGGGTCAGCCGTGAGACCGTCGTGTTCATGGGGTTCTCTGAAGACTGGCGCAACTACAGTTGAGGCGAACGTGAAGACCTCGAAACCCTCAGATTCAATCCAGAACCCGTCCAGCCCAAACCCACGCCCAACAGATTTTCAACCCCACTGGGCCGCCTCCGGGAAGTCTCAGCTCAGGTACAGAGCCGGGCGCGACGTCGGTGAACGATACTGACGCCAAGTCCCGTCAACAGCAGCGCGGTCGCCCCGTTTGAGGACGCTTCCGGAACGACCACCTGGGCCATCACGTCGGAGATGGTGTCCCGGAGTGAAACAGACGCGTTGAAGCTATATCCGTCCGGATACGACGACTCGAGATACCCCCGGAAATCAGCAAGATAATCCTGTGGCGTGGGCAACGGCGGTCCAAAGAAGGAGTAGAGGAGGCCCGGTCCAGTCCAATAAAGTTCGTTGATCTCGAGGCCGGCTGGGGCGAGCTCGCCCAGCCCGTACATGACATCATCCGGTGTGCCCTTCATTTGATCGGTGCCCCACCAAAGACCCTCGAAGTCAAGGGCCTGCGGCGAGGTGTCTGCCAGGGTGGCATTGAACTGGAAGGTGTCGTCGGCAATGCCGACTATGACCTCGGCGGTTGTGAATGGGTGGTCGCTGACAACTAGCGCGGAGGGTCGGAACCAGGTCCCGCGTTCTTCGGCGAAGGGACCGCTGGTGGGAACCGTCCCGCGCCAGGTGTTGGTGTGTTCATAGTATCAGGATGGCCGACCGCTACCTGCCGACCGGAGGAACGGGACGTGGCAAACTGCCGTCCGTTCGGAGTTTCCATTGGGGAAGGGAGCCATCACCCCTAAGAACGAAGTTTCCGTTGGGAGCACGCCACCCAAACAGTGTTTTGTTGGATCCCAGTGTCAGCGTTAAAGACCAACAGGTTTCCAGGTGAATAGTCGTTAAGCCTCGACCAAGGTGAAGCGCCTTGCTCAGGACCTCCCGGCGATGGGAGGACCCGAGGAGTTGAAGCAGGGTGCTTTTGACTTGGTAACCCCGGTCGGTGTCGACACCAGCGGCGACGTAGGCTTTCTGCTTCATTCAACACCACAGATTGCCAGGCGATCTATGGAGTCGGCAGCTATACCAACAGAGCACCAGGTGATCTGTCGGATTGGACCAGTCCTACAGGTTTCCAGGTGATCTGTGACGCGCAGGAGGGGGCGCGATAGGTTCCCGGGCAATCTAACGATTGGAGGCTCGGGGAGCCCGATAGGTTGCCAGGTGATCTGTGATGTGCGGCGGCCCAGCCCGCGAGGGCGTGGAGGAGGGAACTATCCGGGGTTTACTGCGGCGACGGAGCTGGGTTTCAGCGGGAATGGCGCCCAAGGGCGATTCCCGGCCGCGACGGCGGCCTCCTAAGGCGGGTGGAGACGCCAAGGGACGGCTGATCTGGGCATGAGAAGGCCTCGCTCACCAGGTACAAGGCGAGCGAGGCCGAGATTGGGGTTGGTGGAGGTGAGCCCGGGCGATGGCCGGCTCAGCGGAAGAGGTCGTGTTGCAAGT
>JAFLEF010000049.1 GCA_017309115.1 Verrucomicrobiota bacterium
GGATCCATTTCCGTCGCGCCGGGGCGGGTTGATACTGTCCGCTCCGCAGTTCCTGGCTGAGCTTCTGGAGTTGTTCCTTCAGCTCCTCCTCAAACTGCCTCACGGTTTCTCCGTCCACTCCAGGAGCGCCGCCATTGCGCCACACCGCCCAGAAGCCGCCTTCCAGGGTGCGGGGCGAAAAGACTTTGTCCCAGAGTCGGAACCACTTGATTCCCGGCTCGTTCTCTTCGAGCCGTGCTAGCATTGGGTTCGTCCAAACCGCGTGTTCCACCCACCACCAACGGTGGCGGATGTCTTCGGCTTGCGGAGACGGGGTTGCCCCCGTCACTGGCGCCGAGTTCGCCCTACGGCTTTCACGTGTCTGTTCGTTTCCCATTTCCACCTTCCTGCGTCCCTTGGCTCCACGGTCATTACCCGCTTCCTCGCTACTACGGACGCTCTGACTCCCTCCCGGCCGGTTCTTCGGCCCCTTTGGACATGAACGCCGGATCTGTTCCGGGCAGGGTCTCCCTGCTTATCGCGCAGACGCTTCTCCTCATTCCATCTCCAACCACCGCGTGACTCGGCACAGGCATTTGATCTCCGATTTACCGCTTTGTGTCTGCCTGTGTCGCGCACCGCTTCAGCCAGTTTCCTTTCGGCACTCCTGTTTTCACAGGCCAGGGCCACAGTGCGGGCTTCGCCCTTGCTCCGGAGGCTCGCCAATCAGCTTCGGCCGAATCGAGTTCACCGTTACTTACTTTCGTTTTCACTTTCTGGTTATGGACTGACGATTCACCTCCGGCAGCTCTCCACCCCCTGTCTCCAGGACGCAGTAGCCTTCGGTCACAGGCGGGCAAATCAACCGCCTGACAGGGACTCTCACCCTGCCATGTCTGCGCCTTCACAGGCGCACGGAGCGCTGGCGTCTCGCCGGCGTGTTCTTCCCTTGTTCGTAGTACCGCCTTCAGGCGGCCCCTGGGGGTGAGTTGGCGCCAGGGGACGGGATGAATCCCGCACTACGAGCCGTTCGCCGGTTTTCGCTCCTCTCAACTCTCCTGGTTTGTGGGTGAGAGGTGAATTTTGGGAAAGGAACACGGACGGCTTGGCGTAGCCGCGCCCGCCGGTCTGGGAGCGCTGGCGTCTCGCCGGCGTGTTTCTCCCTTGTTCGTAGTACCGCCTTCAGGCGGCCCCTGGGGGTAAGTTGGCGCCAGGGGACGGGATGAATCCCGCACTACGAGCCGTTCGCCGGTTTTCGCTCGTCTCAGCTCTCCTGGTTTGTGGGTGAGAGGTGAATTTTGGGGAAGGAACACGGACGGCTTGGCGGAGCGCCTGCCGGTCTGGGAGCGCTGGCGTGTTCTTCCCTTCTTCGTACACTGGCCGGCGAGACGCCGGCGCTCCCAGATCCCGCTTTGCCTTGGGCGAATTGAACGGGGGTGGTTCTGGCGCTGACCACCAACGGCCAGTCCACTCGGCTGCGCCCGCGGACTGGGGACGGCCCAACGGTCCATCCCTACCCAACGCTTCCCCGCCTTTTTCTCTCAACTTTCAACTCTCAACTCTCAACTCATCCCCTACGGCACCAGCACCGGCCGTTCCTGAACCTGCTGCGCTTCCCACTCCAACCGCACTTCCGTCGGCACATTGGATTGCTGTAACCACGCCTGGGCCGACGCCGGATCCTCGGTGTACCACCAGGAGAATTGCTCCTGCTGGGCGTTGAGACGGCGCTCCGGATCCGCGATCGCGTCCACCCAGGCGGCCGCGGCCGACGGATCCAAATCCCGGAGATTGCGGGCCAGTCCCACTGACGCTTCATCCCGGGCCTTGCCCGCCGGTTGCTGGGTCAGCCACGCGGCCGCCGTGTAGGGATCCTGACCCGACCACTGATCCACCAGACGCACCTCGGCCTGTTCCTTCAGCTCACCCGCCGGAAACCGCGCCACCCAATCCGCCGCCGCCGACGGATCCATCGACGACCAATTGCCCACGATGTTGAGCAGGGCGCCATTCTGTTGGTCGGCCGGAAGTCCCAACGCCAGTTCCGCCGCGCGCGCCGGCTGGGTCCGGCTCAATTGCTCGGCCACAATCTGCAACGCCGAACTCTGTTGTTCGCCTTCCGGCAGCGTCTTGGCCCAGGTCACCGCGGCTTCCGGATCCAGTTCCGCCCAGCGCGAGGCCAAGCCCGAAAAATACTCCCGCTGTAGGGTCGCATCCGCCAGCGTGGCCCCGTAGGCCGCTGCGGCATCCGGGTCCTGATCCACCCACACGTCGCGCATCTGGGTGACGACCTGTCGCTTCAGGGGACCGTCTTCCAGGGTCTTGAGCCAATTGACCGCGCCTTCGAGATCATTCTGCGCCCAGCTCACGCCGAAGTTGGCGGCAAACTGATTCCGCGCCGGTCCGGCCGGGAAGGAATCCACAAAGCTTAACCCCGCCTGGGGGTCCTCGGCCGCCAGTCGCCAGGCCAGCTGTTGCCCGAGCATTTGCTGACTGCGGCCGGGTTCCAACTGGCGCACAAATTCGGTGGCCGCCGCCAGATCCTGATTCGACCACATGTTCACCACGCTCTGCAGGGCCTGATCCCGGAGCTGGCCGGGTCCGAGGGACCGCGCGTGTTTGGAGGCCGCCACCGGATCATCCGCGGCCCAAGTTTCCAGAACCCCACTCAGGGCGTCCCGTCGGGCCATGGAGTTGGGCAAGTGGGAGGCCCATTCCAACGCCGCCTTGGGATCCGACTCGGCCAGGGCGGCAGCGACATTGCGGAACATCCAGGTCTCCCGGGAACCGGCGCCGCTTTGGATCAGCAAGTCGGCCGCTCCCTGGGGATCCGACTCCACGATGCTGGCGGCAATCTGGCTGGTGACCTGATCCCGCACCGCTCCCTTGGGCAACGACGACGCCCAGGCCCGAGCCCCGGCCGGATCACGAGCGGCCCAGTTGCGACCGACGGTTCCCAACAGGAGCATTCGGGTAGTCACGCCATCCACTTCAGCCGCGATTTCGGCCGCCCGCGCCGGATCGTCCTGACTCAACCGATCCAGAAACGAATTCCACAATTCCCGTCCCACACCGCTGGCCGGACGTTGTTTCAGTGCCACCAAGGCCGCTTCCGGATCGGCCTGCGCCCACCGCGCCAACAGAACTCCCAGCACCGACCTCTGATCGGCGCCCGTCAGCTCCCGGAGCCCGGCCTGGGCCGCGGCCCCGGCATCCACGGAACTCCACAATTCGAAGAAGGGCTGCAGGAAGTCCCGCCGTTCCCCACCCACCAACTGAGATTTCACCAGTTGGAGGCCTACCGCCGGGGCATACAACCCCAGGGCCTCGGCCACGAGCCGGGTTCCTTTTCGACGTTCGGCACCCGCGGGCACCTGCGCATACCATTTCACGACGGCGTTGGCATCGTGTCGAGCCCAGCCCTGGAGGACGCAGCGCACGCATTGCTCCCGTTCCCAGCGGGGCAGGACCGATTGCGCGTAGGCCATGGCGGCCTGCGGGGCGCGGGGAGCCCACAGCTCCAACACTCGGTTACGAAAGATGGCGAACAGTTCGTCCGGCAGGGCTTCGCGAGCCTGGAGCAGACTCGCCGCGGCATCATTCGGAGCAATCCGCGCGGCCAGCAGACGCAACCGATCCCGGCGCACTTCCGGGTCCGGCTCGGCCTTCACCTCGGCCAACGCCGCCGCCAACTGGTCCGGTCGCAACAGCACGTCGGTGGTGGGCGGTCGATTGGTCCGGGTGGCGCGGGGTTCGCGGACCGGATCTGACGGGATCCCTGGCCCGGACGGCACCGCGGTGGTCTCGCTCCGGGGACGGAACATCGCCAGGCCCAAGCCCAAACCCACGCCCACCAGCAGCGCGACCAGAACAGGGACAATGCGCACGCTCACAACGGCCTTAAGCAGTGCACGAAACCGGCGAATGAGCAACGGGCAGAGCGGACCATCTGCGCTCCAACCCACCCCACCCAAAACTGCGTTAACCTGCGGATACCCCTCCAACTTCCGCCCTGCCCAGAAGAGGTCATCCGCAGATTAACCCCGATTCCCACAGATTCTTTAAGGAAGCGTGCACCCAACACCCGCCCCTCCAACTTCCCCACCACACCCCAATCCCCGACCCAACCAAAAATCTGCGCCAATCAGCGTTAATCTGCGGATCAATCTCCCCTTTCCTCCCAACAGAGGTCTGCGGATCAACTCCGATGGCCCCAGATTCTTCCCCTTTGGCCCCACCTTCGCTAGACTTTGACCATGTTCCGCCTGTTTCTCGTTCTGCTCTGGGCGCTGCCAGCGGCCGCCCAATTGGCTACTCCGGAATGGATCTGGGGCGACCGCGCCACCGACCAGGAGACCCGATACTTTCGCAAGACCTTCAACGCCCCCACCAACGTCGTCCGACTGGGGATCGTCCTCGCCGCCGACAACCAGGCGGAGCTGAAGATCGATCAGCGGCACGAAATCAAAAACAACCTCTGGGACCAACCCACCCGCACTGCCCTGCCCGGCCGCTTCGAACCCGGGCCGCACACCCTGGAAATCAAGGCCCGCAACGCCGCCGGCCCGGCTGGCTTGCTCCTGCGTCTGGAGGTGAACAAGGCTGACGGTACCCGAGACGTGGTGGTCACTGACGCCACCTGGGAAACTTCCAGCGATGGCCAAACCTGGGTTCCCGCCAAGTCCCTGGGACCCGTAGGCATTCCGCCCTGGGGCAAGATCGCCTTGGGCCCCTCTGCCATTCCCGCGGAATCCCTGACCACGCTGCCCGATTTCAAAGTCGAGTTGGTGTACTCGGCCGAACTGGGCGACGGATCCTGGGTCGCCCTCACCAGCGATCCCCAGGGCCGGCTCATCGTTAGTCCCCAGGGCGCCGAACCGCTCCGCCGGATCACCCTCGATGCCACCGGACGAATCGCCCGCATGGAGACGATTGATTTGCCCATCCGTGGCGCGATGGGATTGGCCCACGCGTTTGGCGCCCTCTACGTCAATGGCCAGGGACCTCAGGGATACCACCTCTACCGGGTCACCGACTCCAATAACGACGACCGCTACGACAAGGTCGAACTCATCCGCCGGTGGCGAATGCAGGGCAAGGACGGCGGCCTCGGAGAACACGGCGTCCACGCCATCGTTCCCGGACCCGACCAACACCTCTACATCGTCAACGGCAACTACGTCGAAGTACCCACCGATCTCGCCCCCTCTTCGCCGTTCCGCAATTACGCGGTGGACCGAGTGCTCCCCGTGTTGTCCGACGGCAACCGAACTCCCGTCGCCCTGAAACCTCCGGAGGGATACATCCTGCGGGTGACTCCCGACGGTCAGAATGCCGAGCTGTTCCTCGGCGGATTGCGCAATACCTATGACCTCGCCTTCAACCGCGACGGCGAATTGTTCGGCTTCGACAGCGATGCCGAGGCGGACTGGGGCCTGCCGTGGTATCGGCCCAATCGGCTTTTCCACGCGGTCAACGCTGGCGAACTGGGCTTTCGCGAAGGTTCCGGAAAATGGCCGGAATATTATCCCGATTCCCTGCCGGCCACTGTGAACGTCGGCCTGGGCTCGCCCACCGGCCTGGTGAACGGCAGCCGGGCGCGGTTCCCGGCGAAGTATCAGCGGGCGCTGTACGGACTCGACTGGAGCCTCGGCCGCATCCTGGTGTTTCATCTGGATCCCCGGGGCGCCAGTTACACCGGTACCATGGAAACCCTGCTCCGGGGCCGCACGCTGAATGTCACCGACGCCGAGTTCGGACCCGACGGCGCCTTGTACTTCATTACCGGCGGGCGTGGGATTCAGTCCGGCTTGTACCGTGTCTCCTACACCGGCAAGGAGTCCACCGAACCCCAGACCGTCGAGATTGCGTTGTTCACTCCCGAAATGGCCGCCCGCGCCGAACGCAAACGGCTCGAACAATTCCACAATCCCACCAACCCCGGAAAGATCGCCGACCTTTGGCCGGCGCTCAGTTCACCGGATCGACACCTTCGTTTTGCCGCCCGGGTCGCCCTGGAGGTATTGCCGGCGGCGGAGTGGAAGGAGCGAGCGTTGAACGAAACCAATGTCACCGCCGGACTCACCGCGCTGTTGGGCCTGGCCCGGGTGGGTTCCAAGGACGATCAACCCGCGGTGCTTCAAGCCCTCGCCCGCTGGCCGCTTACTTCCCTTTCGGACGAGGAGTTTCTGAACAAGCTGCGGGTGATCGAGGTGAGCTTTGCGCGGCACGGAATTCCCGACGCCCTGCGCGCCCGCGCCCTCGAAAAGCTGAGCGCCCAGTTCCCGTCCCCGTCCGTGGACAAAAACCGCGAACTCGTCCAACTGCTAGTGGCTCTGGATTCTCCCAACGTCGTCCCGCAGGCCCTGGCCTTGCGCGACGCCGCACCCACGCAGGAGGAACAGATGACCTATCAGGTGGCGCTGCGGCTCGCCCGCTCCGGATGGACTCCCGAACTGCGCCAACAGTACTTCGCTTGGTTCGGCCGTCCGGGTGAGGACCCCGGCGCCCGGCGCAGTCAGGTTCTGAGCGAATCCATGATCAAGTGGTTCGCCGAGGTCGGACTCAAGCCCGTCAACGGCGCCAGTTTTGACAACTTCCTGCGCATCGCCCGACAGGAAGCCTTCCAAGCCGTTCCCGATGCCGATAAGGCCCCGTTGGCCGCACTCATCGCCCGGCAACGTCCGCCTGTTCGGAACGCCCGGTTCCGGGAAAAGGTGAAGGAATGGAGTGTTGCCGAACTCACCCCCGCTCTCGGTCAACTTGCCCGCGGACGCAACTTCGAGCAGGGCGAAACAGTGTTTCGCGAAAGCCAATGTATCGCCTGCCACCGGTTCGGCGGCGAAGGCGGCTCCAGTGGACCCGATCTGACCGGCGTGGGCACTCGTTACTCGGCGGCGGACCTGCTCAAGTCCCTGATCGAACCCAGCGCGGTCATTTCCGATCAGTTCCAAGCGCACGTCCTGACCCTGAAGAATGGAGACACCGTGGTCGGACGCATCACCGGCGAGACGCCCGACACGCTTGAAGTCGTCGTCAATCCGCTCACGACCAAGTCGGTCCGACTCTTGAAGGTCGATGTGCAGGATCGGACACCATCCCCGGTCTCCCCCATGCCGGAGGATCTGCTCAACACCTTCAGCCAAGCAGAGATTCTGGATCTGCTGGCCTACCTGCAATCCAACGGCGATCCCCAGGCAGCCGCCTTTCGGCCTTAATTGGAATCCTATTGCTCGCGGTTCAACCCGCCTTCGGAAACACGCCCGCAACGGCTCGGCCGACCGCTTCCACCGGGACGGCTTCCATCAGGGCCCGGATTTCTCCCGGCGTGCCGGCGATGGACCGTCCGTCGTAGCGATAGAACTCCAGGGCCCGACCCGCCACCGCCGGATTCGGAATCAGAGTCCAGTCCTCGCGCAGCGGCAGAATGCAGGCGTTCACCGTGGGCGTCTCGATGACGAACTGATGCGGCACTCCCATCGCAGCGGCGAGGTGCATGAACACGGTATCCACGCTGAGGAACGCCTGAGCCTGTCCCAATAAAGCCGCCGCATGCCGCAATGATGGTGCCTCGGCAAAGTGCACCCGGACATCCTTCAGCGTACGGAACAATTCCCCGTGGTCCGCCGCCTCATCCGGCCCACCAAAAAACACTACCGGCAGGCCCGGCCGTTGGACGTTCAACCAGCGCACCAGCGACCGATATCGCTCCAGCGGCCAGCGGCGCAGGGAAAGGTTTTTCGTCCCGCCCGAGCCCACGTGAATTCCCAGCCACGGCTCGGATCCCAGCCCGGTTCGGGCCAGCCAGTTTTGCGCCCAAGTGGATTCCACGGCGGTCAGGTAAAGTTCATACGCCGGCCTGGGCAACTGACGCGGAATGCCGAGGCCGTCCAGGAAGCGTCGGTTGTTCTCACTGGCGTGAACCGAATAGTCCTGAGCGATGGAATCCGTCACCAACCGATCGTCAAACGGCTGATGATTCTCGTACTGATGACTCCATCGACGTTGGGCTCCGATGGCGGCCGCGATCCAGCGATACTCTCGCCGACCCTGGGGATGCACGTTGAACGAGACGTCATAGCGCCGCCGTCGCAGACGATAGAGAAACGCGAGCGAGGAAAACTTGGACGCCTTGATGAACGAGTGCTGATACAGCGTGGTAAGATGAGGATTGTGTTCCAGCAGACTGCGGGCGCCAGGCCACATCACGAGGGCATCGATCTCCGCCTCCGGATAAGCCAGGCGCAGCTCGTGCAGAAACGGCGTCGCCATCAGCGTGTCGCCAATCCCTGCCAAAGAAATGACCAGCAGTCGTTTCACCGCCGCCAGTTTACCGACAGTTCGTGTCAGGGACAGCCCTGCCTTCGCCCTTCCCGCTCCGAACACGATCAGGACAAAGACCGGAGACACAGAGGGCCAGGAAACCGTCCTCGCCCAAGGTTCCACGGCACGACTTCTGACGCTGACCAGCAAAGGCCGCGTTCCGGCGCTGCGCCTGGAACCGCGGGGACGGCCTGGCGGACCATTCTTACCGGCCGTTCTCTCCGGGTTCGGTGCCGAGTAATTCTGCGGTGAAGGCAGCCAAGTCAGTTGCCGCCAGAGCATGTCGATGCCATTGCCTCAAGATTCCGGCTTGGTGGCACTGCTCCAACTGGGCCCCAACCTCCTCCGGGACCTGGCCGAAGCGGGCCAGCACCACATCGCGGATGGCTTCTCGAAGACCTTCTTCGCGACCTTCTTCACGGCCTTCTTGGCGGGCGAGACGTTCTAAGGTGGTGACAAAGGGCATGGTCTTATCGGGAGTTTGTTCCAGCAGTTGCTGACGAAGAGTTATTTCCTCGCGCTCCGACAGCGGCAAGAACCAATCCGTGAGCCGCAGGAGTTGATACAGCGTCTCCCGATCGATGGTGTCTTCGGCCAGATGTCGCAGGAGCTCCAACTTGCGCTGATACCGAAACGGGGTGTTCCGTTTCGATCGTAGGGCAATCAAGTGCGCGCGGATGACCCAGGCGATTGGGTCGCCCGGTCGGTTCAACTGTTCCTCGGAAAAATCCAGCAGCTTGCAGGTGGGAAACCCAAACTCGAGCCAACACCCACCCAGGCGGCGTTGGTAGGTCCCGGAACGATACCGGGAATCCCCGTCGGCCAAGACCGCCAGACTGATCACCGGCCGGCGATGCCGCAGGTCCAACCGCTCTTGGCACAGGAACATTCGCTCCGCCAGTTGGGCATCCGGCTGGGTTTGGATCTCCACGTGCACCAAAATCCAGGCCTCAGTGCCATCGCACTGATAGGTCCGAATCAATTTGTCCACATACTGGCGTCCGGCTTCAGCGTCGTGTTCCAGCGCTTGCAGCTCCGTGTCGAGGAAGACCACCTCCCGCGACCAGTCGATCAGCGCTTCGACCTCCGGGAAACACAGCGCCAGGAAAGGCCGCAGGAACTTCTCGAGCGCCTCTTTCCAAGGGCTATCGAAGTCGTTGCGCTCGCCATCAGTCACCCGGCCACTTCAGCACGCTTTCACCCACCTCCACCATCGCCAGATTTAACGAGCGCCAATGGACCGCCAAGCCGTCCCTGCGCTTCCGCGCGCCGCACCAAAGCGCGGCCTTTGCTGGTCTGCGTCGAATAAACACCCGCTTCGACAAGGCCCCAGTGAGAGTGACCCCGGGGTAAAACTCGGAGGGGAAAAAGACCAATCTGGAAAACATGAAAACAGGAGGCGGACGAGGACGATCTAACGCGAAGCGCTTCTTCATTCGTGCCCTTCGATTGATTCGCGATCCCATTTCCCATTCGTGTTTCCGCGCTTCATTCGTGGTCAAAATGCCTGGCAACTTCGTTTGCTAATAGAAGGTCTGCCGCACTCCATAGGCGAACGGCTCCGCGGAGCGTCGCCCTACCGGGGGAGCGTTTTGCTTTTTGTCTCTCAACTCTCAACTTTCAACTCTCAACTACGTTTCAAGGCAGATCCAACCGTCCCCAGTCTTCCGGGCGTCCCTGCACACCAGAACGCGGCGCCCAGGCGAGGCGCGAACGATTGATGTTCTCGCCCGGGGCGGCGTCGGCCTTGTCGCCGTCGTAGACCAAGACGTTGAAGCCGAGACGCGCACCCGTGGCGCCCAACTCCGACCGGGGAATCGCCACTCGAAGCGCATAGCCATCGGCAGTTTTCCAGGAGATCAGTCGTGTGCCCGGGGCAGTCTCTTCGACCAATCCCGGTCGGGCATCGGCATCCCGAGCGCCGCGGACGTGGCCGGCGGAATCGAAGGGAAAGATGCCCACCTTGTAACAACCCAGGGTATGGCCCGACCCCGGATTCGGATCCAAACACAGCTCGACGGAATCGCTGCGCCAATGCCCCTTGATATCGTTGGGCGCAATGTTGCTCACCACGACGTCATCGTGCACCCGAACCTCCACCCACAGCGTGGAGTCATCGACGGCCAACCGGAATTCGGCCGAACTGTCCGCCGCATTCGTAACGGTGCCCTGCCACGTGTCCTGCGGTCGAATAGAGTGAACTTGCAGCGCCTTCCACCGAGGATCTTCATCCTGGCGGGTTAACTCGAGCGGCGGCGTCACCCGGGAAGCGGTCAAGCGGGGCACCGGATGCAAGCGAACGGCGGCGTTCACCGGAGGCACCAACGCAGCCACGCGAACCGACAACTCGGCATCAGCGGGCCGGCCCACCGGAGGAATCACCCGAATCGGCCACCGTTGGAATCCTGTGGTCGCTCCGCTCACCGCCGCCGAGCCCACTTCGACCTTCCAACCCTCCGGCACAGTCCACTCGCTCACCCCTGGAACCGACGCCGCCGTGGGAAGATCGAGGTAAACCACATTGGTTTCGCCCGCGACCACCGGAACGTCAGGCGCGAACGCTTGGGCCACGTGGCGGATACCCTGCTCCTGGACCCACGCTTGATAAAACTCCACCGCCGGCCGCGCGACGAATCGAACACCCGATTCCGCGACGGTGTCGGCCACGGCTGGGGCGTTCACCGGTTTCACGGAATCCTCCACCGGCAGTCCTCGAAACAAGTCCACTTCATCGGTCGCGAAGGGCACCACACTCTTGACCAGGGTCCAGTTCTGCGGACGCCGCAGCCACGGGGAATTCACGAAGCCGCCAAAGCCCTGGGACCGGTGCTGCGACAACGCCACTCCCGCGATCTGACCCGGACTGCGCCCATCGGCGAGGGGTTGGTTGACTTCAATCGTGGCCCCGGTTCCGGCCGGTCCGCCGTAGTACAATTTGCGCACCTGCCACGGAGACAGTCCCTCATCCTTCAGTTGTTCGGGAAATCGGGACGGATCCGCTGCCGCATCGAAGGCTTCGATGGCCAGCAGACCGGCCGCCTGATGATTCCCGTGCTGTCCGGGATTCGGCGCCGGATTCATGGTCACCATCACCTCCGGTCGCAACGCCCGCACCAGACGGACCAAGCGACGTAAGGTTTCCTCGTGTCCCCACTTCTCCAGCGTGATCGCCAGGCTCTCGGTGTAGGCGAAGTCGGCCTGGTCCAGGAAGTAGCAGTACCGCACCCCGAGCAGGTGGAGGCAGTCCCGCAACTCCGCTTCCCGCAACACCCCCAGAGCCCTGCCCGACTGCGTGCCGACCATATTTCCCCCGCCTTCACCGCGCGTGCAATACACGTTGGCCACAACTTTGCCGCGGCCCAGCGCGTAGGCCGCCAAGGTTCCCGCGGCGCCGGTCTCATCATCCGGATGCGCAAATACTCCCATCAGATCCACCTTGAGAAGCGCGGCCCCCTGCGGCGGCTCGGAGGTCTGCGCGAAAATCCCGACCACCAAACCGAAAACGCCCAGGAAGAGCTTCCAACAGAGTCCGCGCATGACCGCATCCAAGCCCGAAGCCCGCCGGGAAACCACCCGGAAATCCATCAGCTGAGAGCTGAAGGCAACGCGGGAGGGGGAGAACGTGGGAGGGGGAGACTTTGGAGCCCTCCGAGGCGCACAACTTCACGCCCATTGTCCGGCAGGCGACTCAACGGCTTACCGTTTATCCGACCGCTTTACCTCTCAACTCTCAGCTCTGATTCTGCTGCAAAACCCTTTCCGGCCAATTTTGCCCCCATCAAATTACCCTCCGCCGAAATCAAAGCGTCCTATAGGTCAAAAGGTATCGTTAACTATTTGAACGTTTCCGAGCGCCGTCGATTCGATTCCGAAAACAGGGGGTTTTGCAGCAGAATCAGCTCTCTCAGCTCTCAGTTTCCCTTAGTCACTGATGTGGCAGCCCGCCGTTGGTGCGCTCCCACAGCCAAGCGTAGTCCGGATTGTCCCCGGCGTCCCAGCCGATGGCTTCGGCCGCGGTCACGGTACGCACGGGTGGTCCCGTCCGGGGATCGCGCCACTTGGGCAGTTCCCCGTGGCCGTCGGCAAAGCTCAGCGCCCCTCGGCCCCCGTGCCGTCGCGCTGGCCAATGCGCGGGCCATTTCCAGTTGGGTCCTTTGAACCACTGAAACTGGAACATCCCATTCTTGATGGTCAGCTCGTGTTCATCGATGAAGACCCAAGTATGCGCTGGGGACGTGCGGTTGAAGTCGGAATAACGCACAAACGCCGTCGGGCTATACACAAAGGTTCCATCCGGCGGGATTCCCAATCCATCGCCCATCACGATGTACTGGTTCATGGTGTAGCTTCGTACCCGGAGTGGCCCCCGTTGCCGGGTCAGATTGGTGCGGCTGGTGTCACCTGGACAGTGAAAGACATCCGCCGTGCCGATATAGGGCCCGAGATGCCCCGGTCCGGGCGCCACCAACATCTGCCGGTTGGTCAGGTCACTCAGATCCCGAGCAAAGAACGGCGATACGATTCCGTCCACCCAGCGGATCGCGTTGGTCGTGGAAATCGACGTCTCACTGGGTGACAAATAGCCATTGTGATCATCGGCATAGAGATGGAAGGCCGTTTGCAGTTGCCGAAGATTGTTCAGGCAAAGGATCCCGTTGGCCTTTTCCTTGGCCCGAGCCAGCGCCGGCAGTAACAGGCCCGCCAGGATCGCAATGATGGCAATCACCACCAGCAACTCGATCAGTGTGAACGCCCGGCTTGGACCCACCGGAAGCCACGGATGAACTACGGCATTCTCGCGCGGGGTCGGAGCCTCCCTTTCCTGTCTGGGCCGAGTCACATGACGGTCCTCACGGTCGACGAAGCCGAAAATATCGGTGGGTTTCACTCGCCTCGACGATGATATCTGGGCCGCCGACCCCGGGAACCGGCAGCCACTCAGCATCGGGACGAAGTTCATCCGTGAACTCTAGAATCCAGTTCCCCAGACTTCCGGGCCACGTCAGGCGCAGGCCTTCGGGGGTTATCTGCGGAACCAGGGGGATCGCCGGCGGTAGCCCCGCCGCAATGGGTTCACCCGGCAGGGGGTTCCAGTCGTAAGCGGCCAGTTCGAATGGGGTAGTGAAGGTGGTGTCCGGGCGCGTGAACCTGATCCAGCCGTAATGAAGTCCGTCTTCGAGAGCAAACCGGATTCCAAAGAGCAATTCCGTCCTATTCCGCCAGTAAGCCCCCGGGAGATTCTTGGCGACATCGTAGTAACGCCATTCAGCGCCGGGAAAGCTCCGGACTTGGTCGTACCCCCCCAGAGACACCTGATTACCGCCCCCTTCATTGGCTACCGGCGGGTTGGTTGACGAAACCAACTCTCCAGACTGAAACGGAATCCGACTACCGTTTGCTGCGAGATTACGGCCGGACTCATGACTGCGGAGTACGAAGCCAATTCTATGATAATCCTCTTGCGGGTCCAAGCTACCCCCAAATCCGACCAAGTAATCAAACTCGACCAATCCATCATTATCAAAGTCAAACGTGGCGGCAATAGCATCCTCTAACACTGGGGGACCCAAAACACTGCCAACACTCGAAAAACCGTGAACAATCGAGAGCCCGATTATTAATAGTATTTTGTACATATTTTTTATACACGTCTCTTCTGTTATTGGCCGTCGACCCGGGGAATCAAAATATACCCTCGAGGAGAACCTGAAAGCGTTCCAGCCCCCACCACGGTCTCATTGTCGCTCACCGCATTTGCACTCTGCAGGACCCAACCGGGCCCGTGGATGAAATGTCGGTCATTTAGATCTTTCCACACGCTCCCGGTATGAAAGACCGCTCGGCGGTCCGGGTCACTGGAGTTCGCTCCCGACCAACCCACCATCAATGAGGATGAGTTGATCCCCAATACTTCACTTTGCAGGTCAATGACATTGACTCGTTTCAGGGCACTTAGTGATGACGGAAGAGTTGGAATTCCGCTTCCATCAGGATACCAGCACACTGCTAATTTCGGGCTTAGTAGGCTATTGTACATCCGTCCACCTGCTACGCTAGCTCCCCCTTTTAAAGATACGGCATTTGCTACTCCTGATCCATCCCCTTGGGTCCAATTATTGGGTGCAGTCAAATAATCATCGTCGGAGAGCGGCGAACCGAAACCGTCATTGCTAAACGGCCTGAGAATGGAGGCCCCCCCCAGAAAGCCACTCGAATACCCCACAACGACCCCTGAATTGTTCACTGCTTTTGCCTCGCCGATGCGCTGATTCATCGGATCTTCGAGGCCGCTGCTGAGATCGATTGGGGTTCCCGTGCCAGTCCATAAAGCGGGACGAGTTTTCCCTGAGGAAGTGCTGTACCCCACCGTGCGGGTACCGTCGGGGCTGATAGCCCACGCTAGGCTGGGTCCTGTTGAGGAAGCGAAGTGCGGCAAGGTGGTCCCGCCCGTGTTGTTATCCAGGATCTGGTAGGCGGAACTACCCCACGAACCCACGACTTTGGCCCGATCGGCGGCGACCGTGCTGGGCCGAAACGAGATACCATATGGACGGAAGATCAGCCCGAAGTCTGTGGCTGGAGGCGTTTGAGAGGACAGGGAAGTCGCCCACAGCGCTCCATGGGTCTCCGCCTGGCCGTAACTGTTCGCCCAAGTTCCAGCGCCGACGATCTGCGGCGGAGTCGTCCAAGTTCCCGCAGTATTAAACACCCCTGAGTTGACCGCCAATCCGCTCGAAGAATAGAGATTCACTCCAGCCGGTCCGGCCAGCTCCTGCACCGTCCAGTAGGGCCCATCGAAGATGAGGATATTGACACTGGTGGAGGCGCCGGGGGAATACGCAGGTCCTGGAGTCAACCCGGGCGGGAGCAACCGGCAAACAATCACGTTTTGTTCGGTCAGCTGGTCCGCTCGGGTGACGACTTGGGCGGTGGCTTCCCCTTGACCAGCCGGGATGGTGATGGTGGCCGTCTTCGAAGCACTGTCGTAAGCCCAAGAAGACCCAGTCAGGTAGTAGTCCGCCGTTCCCGAGGTGCCATACGTTGCGGTCAAATCACTGGAGGAACCGGGCTTGAGGTAAACTCCCACGGGAAGTGAGAGCCTTACGTCCAAGGAGGGTGACGAGGGCGAAAAATGGCTTCGGGTCACCCTCAAGGTCGCTCGCTTAACGGAGGCGGTGTTCTTGTCGTCTCCCACATCGGGGCTGGCCGTCAACTCGACTACGGGGCGGTTGAGGTCGGGGTCCAGTGGATAGTCATAGGTCGCCCAACCGTCTTGGTCGGGATCGAACGTGCCGTTGGATCCTCCGGTTCCGGCATCCACCCAGACGGTAAACCGAAGAAGACCAGGGGAACTCGACAATCCAGCCAAAGTGAAGCTGACCAAGCCATTGGCGGGACTCAGTTTTGCGGGAACCGGCGTGGTAGTAGTGGTGGTCTCCCAGGCTCCGGTGGTTGGGTTCCAGGCGTAGCTGCTGCGCTGGTACTGAAATCTCAATATTTTTCCTGCCACACCTTGGGTCTCGATGGGCGATTGACCAGACGAGCGCAGGAGATGCTCCACAATCCGCGCCGAGACGGTCGCCGTTCCCATGCCGTAGGTCACCTCCCCAATCTGAATTTCCTGAACACCTTTCAGGCGAGAAGGAGAAGCCATGGTCCACTGGGGCAGCACCCGACGGAGCCGGCCGCGCGGGATAAAGTTCGTCGGCAAAACCGCCGAAGCGTCCCGGTGCTCCATGTGTTGTACCGAGTACGAGTGGGTCGAACCGACGTCGAAATTGGCATCTGTTCCCGAAGCCAGGGTAGTGAACAAATTAAAGTCGTAGCTCGTGCCGGACAACCGGGTTCCGTACAGGTCCATTGTATGAACGGGCGGTCGATTGCGGGCGTAGAGCCAGCTGTTGATGTTTTGGAGGCTGGGCATTTTCCAGACGATCCAAAACTTGGCCTTCGCGATTACGCTAGGATTGTTGAGGAAGAAGTTGTCCTGGGGCCAGGTGGTGAAGTCGTTGTCTCGGATCTCGATCTGGGCGGCAGCTCCTTGAACGGCTAATCCGGCGCAGAAAATTTCATCCGGAATATACCGCCCCAAGGGGAGGTTGGCATCGGTGGCATGGGAGGGGTAATTTGCTAGGCTGATGTCGGACCAGGTCTTCTGATTGAAGCGACCCCTCAGGCGGATGAGGTTGTCCTTGATCTTGTATCCAATGTGGTTATCCCCGGAATCAGCCTGACCTACAAACCCCAGGAACCCAATATCGAGGAACGCATTGTTCTCAAACACGAGCGGTCCAATGCTGTATGTATCGGTGTTGAAGCCAATTCCAGCGCCCAACACCACGTTGTCTTGAAATCGAATTCTGCCGGAAATTACGCCCGTGAGGTTGGCGACGTTGGGGAAGGGATTTCCGTCCGCTCCCGCCGTTCCAAAAGCAATGGCACCGTCGGTCAAACGAAGTTGGCAGCGCCGGATCACAGCGACCGGCGGATCCGTGACCGTTCCGCGAGGAACATTTTGGTAAACCACCGGCATGATCATGGTTCCATATCCCCCATGGATCGAATGGAAGTCGGTGACTTCCAGATCTTCGACAATCCAAGGATAATCGTTTGGGGCCGCGCCATTGAGGGCTTGGTTCGAGACATAAAACGTTCGAAACCTCACCGGAAAGGCCTCCACTCCTCCACCTTGATGAAGGTGCGAGGCGGGGACGTCGCCCACGGAACCAAAATTTCGCACGACAACATTCTTGATCCAGCCGGACTCCGCCGCGACATCGATCGCAAAGGATTTATAGCCAGTGGCATTGGCCTCCGACGCCCAAGCGCCTTGGTTCGCGAAATTGCCGTCCAAATCGAGATTCTCGATGACGATCCGTTTCACGTAAGAGTACTTCCCTGCCTCGTCAGTCCCACTTGCGATAAGCCAGTGATGCAGAACGTTGTCGGTCCAATACCCCGCCAAGTTCGGATTTCCCTGAACTGAACCCAGCATCAACCGGGGTTTGGACGTCGCCGCAGGATCGCCCTTCAACGTGATTGACCGGGTCAAATCCCCTCGGATGGTCAAAGAAGTAATTGGCGACGGCGAAGCGGGAGCGACCGTATAGGTTCCCTCCCGGAAGTTGATCTGCAGATCGGTCAGACTGGTGTCCGCCAGCCAACCATTGACGAGTTCAAAGGAGAACACAGCCGCATTATCCCGGTTCGCCCCGGTTTTGGCACCCCATCCCGCGGGGGAAACCCACTTCTCTGTGGTGGCACCCCAGAGCTCGGACGAAACCAACGAAGAGGAAAGAAACCAAACCACCAAAAAGAGGAGGTACCAAGTCGAAGGCAGCAAAACCCTCCGGCCCTTTGGAGTCGTTAGTCCTTGGTCGGGAGGTGCCTTGGTCGGGAGGTGCCTTGGTCGGGAGGTGCCTTGGTCGGGAGGTGCCTTGGTCGGGAGGTGCCTTTGGACGGATCTGATTCCTGACGTTAAAACTACTATCATAGTTATTCGAGGGTTAACTGTTGTTACTCCAGCCTACCCCCAAATGTCCAGCGCCATCCCATCCGAACCGAGACAAAATTCATTGCTTGATTAAATGTTCACACTCGCCGCTTCCCGCTTGATCACTGGAGATTGTGGGCGGCTTCGCGGGCCCGCTCGCGCAATAAGTTGAGTTGCAGGGCCAGGTCCGGCCGATCCACCACGTTGGTGCGCTGGAGCGGGTCCCGGGTCAGATCGTAGAGCTCTTCCTGCGATGGATTCGGCGGCAGCCACCGAATATAGGTCCACCGCTCGTCCCGAATACCCTCGCTGGGCGGAATCAGATTCGGACCAAAGTGGTGCTCAAAATAGAAGTCGGTGCGCCACCGCTCTGGCCGGTTGCCAATCAGGAGCGCGCTCAGATCCCGACCCTGCATCGCTTCCGGAACGGACAGCCCAGCCCAGGTGAGAACGGTGGGCGCCAGATCAATGTTGAGCACGAGGGACTCCTCGGTCCGACCCCGACGCGTCCGGGGCAGTCGAGGATCATAAATCATCAGCGGCACTCGCAGGGACTCCTCGTAGCCATACCACTTGTCCGCGAGACCATGCTCGCCCAGGAAGAATCCATTGTCCGAGGTGAACACAATCACCGTGGAGTCCGCGAATCCCAAGCGCTGCAACTCCGTCCGCACCCGGCCCACCTCCCGGTCCACCCCCGTGATCAGCCGGTAGTAGTCCCGCAGAGTGGACTGGGCCATCTCCGGCGTCGCAAACCGCTTCTCCCAGCGCCGACGGGACTCCGAGTTCTGCACCCATGGCACCATTCGCTCGAAGTCGGCGGCGGTGGCGGTCGGCGGCGGCGGAATCGTCACGTTCCGGTAGAGCGCCTCATCCCGCGGATCCGGCTGAAACTCCCGCGCCTGACCATCGCGGGCATGCGGGGCATTGAAACTGACGGACAAACAAAAGGGCTGATCGCGGCGACAGCCCTTTAGGAATTCCAACGCCTCGTCTCCGAATCGGGCCGTGGCGTGCTGCTGTTTCGGATCGCCCGGCTCAATGAAGAGCACCCCGGCCTGACCCGGTCGGCCACGCCAGAAATCAAAGTCCTTTTCCCGCGCCGCGATGGCCGCCGCAGTACCGACTCCAAACTTGCCGATGAATCCGGTGCGATACCCCACCGACCGCAGCTGTGCGGGGTAGGTTTGAGACCATTGCTCCGGGCGAAAATCGGTGGCGAAGTCATCAATGCGATGTCGTCGCGCATACTGACCGGTCAGCAGACTGGCGCGACTGGTGCAGCAAATGGGGGTCGTAACAAAGGCCTGTCGGAATAGAATTCCGTCCGCCGCCAACCGATCCAGATGAGGAGTCTGGATCACCCGGTTACCAGCCCGTCGGATCGTGTCAAAGCGCTGATCATCGGTCAGCAGCAGCACCACATTGGGCCGGGGCGCCGCCAGAGTGGCGAAAGCCATCCAGAACAGGAGCAGCAGGCTCCCGCATTGTTGTCGGCACCGGGTGAAGCACATGGCTGGACACTACGCCGGAATGGCTTCCGGGAGCCAAATCCATCCCGTGTTCACCGCTCGGGTTTCCACCTTGAGGTCTGAATCCCCAGTTTCAGGTAACCTCCCTTAGTTCGCCATTTCCCCCCAGAAGGATTGCAATAAGACCGGTCCAGAGTACTGAAAAGGGCGAGCGGTCCGTCCCCCCCGGAATCGCTCCTAATGCAGAGACTAATCCTGTGCATCAATCGTCGGAGCACCCGCCTACCCCACCAGCGCGTCAGTCATATCGGAGGCATCCACCCGGATGGCCGGCATTGGAAGCTGACCCTGGAGGAGGCGATTCTCGCCATCGAGTCCGGTGAACGTTCGTTCACGGTTCTCGCCCTCAACCACGAGGTTTTCCCGGTCGTGATTGCCCGGGATGCCAACGGCACGAAGTATCTAAAGGCCACGGCCGACCAAGATCTGCCCGAGAGCCTGCTCAACCTTCCGGAATGCCACCGGGAGTGGGCGGTTGTCGAAAATGACGTGGCCCTCTAGGTGCTCTTTAGCAGATGTGAGGCGGCAAATCCCGGACCCGGATAGGCCTCCTCCCTATGCTCAATGGACTTCGAGGACTTCGAAAACAGTGCCGCCAAGGACCGTCTGGTCACCCGCCTGACGCAAATTGGCTGGATTGAAACCAACTCCCTCCGGGACGGACACCAAAGTGTCCGCTTCACCGACCTGGGACTCAATTGCCTGGGGCAACTCAACTGGCTGATCAAGCAGGTGGGTTGGCCCATCGGCATGGAGGAAACCCAGGCTCTCCAGCGGATCTGCCGCCAAGCGGAGCGCCAGACCACGACTCACTGTCAGATGCACCAGCGTCGAAGCTGGGATTGAGCAGACCCGTGAACCGCCCGACCGGAGCAGTGACGCTGCCCCGGTCGGCGGACGCTTCGGCTTACGGCTGGGTCATCCGGTGCGGCACGACCCACTGATCGAACTGTTCCGCCGTCAACGTGCCCAGCGCCAGGGCGGCCTCCTTTAGGCTGGTGCCTTCCTTCTGCGCCTTCTTGGCAATGGCCGCCGCCTTTTCATAGCCGATGTGCGGGTTGAGCGCCGTGACGTTCATAAGACTGACCTCGAGATAATGGGCCACCACCTCGCGGTTCACCTGCAAGCCGGCCAGACAGTGCTCGGAGAAGCTGACCATCGTGTCGGAGAGCAGCCGAACAGAGTTCAGGAAATTGAACACCATGACGGGATTGAACACGTTGAGTTCGAAATTGCCCTGACTGCCGGCGAAGCCAATGGCGGCGTCGTTGCCCATCACCTGCACGGCCACCATGGTCATCGCCTCGCTCTGGGTCGGATTGACCTTGCCCGGCATGATGGACGAGCCCGGTTCGTTCTCGGGCAGATGCAACTCGCGCAGACCGCAGCGCGGACCGGATCCGAGCCACCGGATGTCGTTGGCGATCTTCATCAGCGAACCCGCCAGCGTCTTCAACGCTCCGGAGGCAAACACCAACTCGTCGTGCGCGCTCAAGGCGGCGAACTTGTTGGGATGACTGGCGAAAGGCAGGCTGGTCAGTTCGGCAATCTTCTGGGCCGCGCGAACCGCGAACTCAGGATGCGAATTGAGCCCGGTCCCCACGGCGGTCCCGCCAATGGCCAGGTCCATCAGGCCCGGCAACACCGACTCCAAGCGGGCGATGTTGCGATCCATCAGGGAAACGTAGCCGGAAAACTCCTGACCGAACGTCACCGGGGTGGCGTCCTGCAGGTGGGTCCGGCCGACCTTCACGATGTCGGCGAATTCCACGCGCTTGGCCTCGAGGGCTGCCCGAAACGTGCGGCAGGCCGGAATCAGCCGGTGCACCACTTCTTCCGCCGCCGCGATGTGCATGGCGGTCGGGAAGGTGTCGTTGGACGACTGCGACATGTTCACATCGTCGTTGGGGTGGACCGGTTTCTTGGACCCCATTACGCCGCCGGCGAGGTCGATCGCCCGGTTCGCGATGACTTCATTGCAGTTCATGTTGGACTGCGTGCCCGAACCGGTCTGCCAGATGTGAACCGGGAAATGGGAATCCAATTTGCCGTCGATCACTTCGTCCGCAGCCGAGATGATCAGCTTCATCTTGTCGGCCGGGAGCTTGCCGAGTTCGTTGTTCACCAGGGCAGCGGCCTTCTTCAAAACACCCATTCCGCGAATCACGGCGCGCGGCATGGTGTCGTGGCCGATGTTGAAGAAATGGACGCTGCGGGCGGTCTGGGCACCCCAATAGCGGTCACTGGGAACTTCAATTTGGCCCATCGTATCGGATTCAAGGCGGGTCTGGCTCATGGAGGATTAATGGAGTTTCCGGAGAAGCTGTTTCCTTCGGATTGGGAATCAGGCTAGCGCCGCCCCCGGCCCGGCCGCAAATCCGCAATTCAGGTTCCGCTCGCACAGGTTTGCCGGAATAACGCAGTTGGAACCGCGAATGAACGCGAATTCACGCTAATGCCCGGAAGCAGAATTGAAGTGGGGAGAGGCGTTACCGGGCACACTCAGGTACTGCTTCCCATTCCCTATTCGCGTCCATTCGCGTTCATTCGCGGTCGCAACCGCCCGCTTACCGCTCAGGACTTATCACCCAGCCCCAACGTCGAGAGCACCTTCCGGCCCACCTGCCGTAAACCCAGCCGGGCGGTCTCCACCACCGCCGAGGTCAGGGGCGTCACCAGAATCGCCCGACAGCCACTCGGGGAATACAGATCGTGATGCACCGTCCCCGACTCGGAATG
Source organism: Verrucomicrobiota bacterium (assembly GCA_017309115.1). Taxonomy (GTDB): domain Bacteria; phylum Verrucomicrobiota; class Verrucomicrobiia; order Limisphaerales; family UBA9464; genus UBA9464. The sequence continues at coordinate 22,066 of JAFLEF010000049.1, forward strand.
GAAAAAATCCCCCGCCTTCAGGGTCTGCCCTTCCGACACCAGATCGCCGCTCACCACAAACAATTCCTCATTCCCGGAGTGGCTGTGTTGCGGATAGGTCGCTCCCGGGGCCAGTTCGAGGTACACCATGGCGTAATTGCTCCGCACATTGGTCGCCAGTGTCTGGGTTCGCAGACCCGGAGCGAGTCCGGTCACCCACTCGGCTTCGTCGGGCCGGACGAACCGGAATCCGGAGAGGTCCGGCGCCTTCACCTCGGGCGAAGGAGCCGATTCCAACTTGGCCTCAGCCGCCGGGGCCCGACCCAACTGCGGCGTGGAACGGATCCGGGCCAGGATGGCCGAGCGCAGTTCGGCCGGAGGGGCCACTGGAATCACCCGTCCTACGAGGTGTCGGGCGACGGCCAGAAAGGCATCGACTTCGCCGCGAATGTCCGGGTCGCTCGCGGCCAAAGCTTCCAGGCGCACTGCCTCCGGTCGCTCCAGCGCTCCCAGAGCATACGCCGCCGCCAATTCCTGGAGTCGGGTGCAGTTCATGTGTGGTCTTCCAAAAAGTCGCGCAACGCCAACATGCCCCGCCGAATGCGGGCCTTGATCGTGCCTAAAGGCTGTCCCAGATGAGCGGCCACCTCCTGCTGGGTCAGCCCCTTGAGGAACGCGAGCTCAATGGCCTGACGCTGCTCCAACGGTAACGTGACGAGGGCCGAATGCACGGACTTGCTGTCCTCCTGCGCCGCCAGATGATGCCAGGCTCCCGGTTCCCGGGAGGTCTCCCACACCGGTTCCAACGCCACTTCGGCCGCCAACTCCGAACGCCGCCGCAAGGATCGCAAGCGGTCGATGGCTTTGTTCCGGGTCAAGGCCACCGCCCAACTAACGGGCTGCCCCAACGCGGCCTCATACAACGGAGCTCGCTCCCAAATCTGCACCGCCGCTTCTTGCAGCACATCCTCAGCATCGTGACCCGGTCCCAGAATCTTCGAGGCCACCCCAAACAGCAGGGAGGCATGCCGATCATAGAACGCCGCGAACGCCTCGGAGTCCCCGTCCCGGATCCGGGCAAACAGGTCGGCATCGGTGGGTTCAATGGTGGCGCTCGAGTCCATCGTGGACCGCAGTTCGGCACCCGGCCGAGCTCCCGCCTGGATCGGATCCAACGCCGCCAGCGGCCAGTCAGACCCCCACCAATTCGAGATTCCCCACGTCCGCATCACCGTAACAACGCTTGGCGCCGACGATCAGATGCCAGTCCCGGGGAAATTCAGCGGAAACTCGAATTCCGGTCCCGCAGGATGTCGCCAGACCTCCCCCGCGAGCCAGCCGAAATCCCTGATTCCGGCGATCCACGACACTTCCCTACCGCCACTCGGCCCGCAGCTACTCAGTCTCCCTCGGTCCGTCATCAGGGCGGCGCCCTTGGAATCCATCCCGACGACACCGGGTTGGGCATCCGGCCCGACGCAAAGTCGGTCAATCCCTGCGGTATCCATCTGGACGTCCCGCCCCTTGATGCCGCCTAATGAACTCGTGAGCCACGCTGGTCAACCTGCCTCCCCTTCTCCCCAGCCGGAATCTGCCGACGCAACTCCGCCCCCGGGTGGAAGTCTCACCGGGCTGGTCCTGGAACTCCTTCGCCCCTACCGCTTGGGTTTGACCATTGTGTTCATTGCCATGCTGGTCCAAACCGCCACCAGCCTGGCCGCCCCCTGGCCCCTCAAGATCATCCTCGATAACGTCGTCGGGCATCACAAACTGCCCACCTGGCTGGCCTGGCTGAATGACCTGCCCCTGGCCCACGACAAGACCGGCCTCGCCGCCCTGGCCGCCCTGGGGGTCATCCTGATCGCCCTGATCGGCGCCGTCGCCAGCTACGTCGCCAACTACTACACCGAGAGCGTCGGCCAATGGGTCGCCAACGATCTGCGCCTGCGGGTCTATCACCATCTCCAGCGGCTCTCGCTCTCCTACTACGACACCCACCAGACCGGCCTGCTGCTCAGCACCATCACCGATGACGTCCTGACCATCCAGGACTTCGCGTCGTCCGCCACCCTGGGCATCCTGATCGATCTGCTCACGATCGTCGGCATGCTCGGACTGATGTTCTACCTCGATTGGGACTTTGCCCTAATCGCCGTGGGCGTAACGCCGTTCCTCCTCCTGTTCGTGGCCCGGTTCAAGAAGGCGGTGAAGAAGGCCACCCACGAAGTCCGCCATCGTCAGAGCGACATTGTCGCCGTGGTCCAGCAGGGCCTGGGTTCGATGCGGACCGTCGAAGCCTTCGGTCGCGAAGACTTGGAGGAAGCCCGCCTCGGTGAAGCCAGCCACGCCACCGTGGACGCCGCGTTGAAGGCCCGCCGAATCAAGTCCCTGTTGTCACCGGTGGTGAACCTGACCGTCGCCTTCTGCACGGCCGTAGTGCTCTGGCGGGGTGCCTCCCTGATTCTCACCGGAGCCATGACCATCGGAGCGCTCACGGTGTTCCTGGCGTACCTGAACAAGTTTTTCAAACCGGTCCAGGACTTGGCCAAAATGACCAATACGATCGCCCAAGCCTCCGTCGGCCTGGATCGAATCCGGGCCATCCTGGACACCGACGCCATCATCCCCCAAAAACCCGACGCCCGGGATCCCGGAACCTTGAAGGGCAAAATCTCCTTCGAGCACGTGGCCTTTGCCTACGATCCCAAAGCGCCGGTATTGCGGGACGTAAACTTCTCGATTCTACCGGGTCAGCGTATCGGCATTGTCGGCCCGACTGGCGGCGGGAAATCGACGGTGGTGAGCCTGATTTCGCGGTTCTATGACCCGACCGGCGGCAAAGTCACGATCGATGATCACGACCTAACCGATCTCCAACTGGCGGCCTTGCGGCGGAACATTGGGTTTGTATTGCAAGACACGGTGCTGTTCCGGGGCACGGTTCGGGAAAACATTGCCTACGGACGTCCCGAAGCGACCGACGACGAGATCAAGAACGCCGCCAAGTTGGCCAACGCCGAGGAATTCATCGCCAAGATGCCGCAGGGTCTGAACACCCTGGTGGGGGAACGCGGTTCAACCCTGTCCGGCGGCCAACGCCAGCGACTCGGAATCGCCCGGGCCATTATCCGCAATTCACCAATCCTGATACTGGACGAACCCACTGCGGCCCTCGACACCGAGTCCGAGAAACTGGTGATGGAAGCGTTGGAACGACTGATGCAGGGCCGCACGGTCATCACGATTGCGCATCGGCTCAGCACGATTCGGGATGCCGACAAAATCGTGGTCCTTAAGGACGGTGTGGTGGCTGAGGAAGGCACCCACGACCAGTTGCTCGCGCGCAATGGAGTTTACGCCGAACTTCACCGGATTCAGGCTGGAGGCTCCGGCCCGGCGCCGCACTCCGGTCCCTCCCCCACTCCGACACTTGGCTAAGTTGCAGTCTCGCGCTTTCATTCACCCCGAACCATGTCGCACCGTTCACTCATCGTTCTTCCGGATCAATCCGCCGAACCCATCTTGGAAGCCATCAAAGGCGCCAAGAAATCGCTCCGCGTGAAGATGTTTGTCTTCTCCGATCCGGATCTTCTGGCGGCCGTGATCGATGCCCAGAAGCGCGGACTGCACGTCCGGGTCATGCTCAACGCCGCCCGCCGTGACGGTGAGGACGACAACGAGGAATCCCGCAAAACGCTGGAACGAGCCAAAGTCAAAGTTGCCGACAGCAATCCCGACTTCGGCGTCACTCACGAGAAGTCCATGGTCGTGGACGACGAACTGGCCTTTGTGAAGTCCTTGAACTGGGCCACGAAAAATCTAACCGAGACCCGTGATTACGCTGTCACCACTTCCCACAGCCACGAGGTGAAGGAAATTTTGGACTGCTTCGAAGCCGACTGGCATCGGCAGGAATTCAAACCCAAAGGGGACGCCCGGCTCATCTGGTGTCCAGCGAATGGTCGCGAACGGGTCGCCCACTTCATTGATGAAGCGAAACACACGCTGTTCATCCAGAACGAGCGGTATCAGGACCCGGTCATCATCGAACGTCTGATTCGCGCCAAGGAACGCGGTGTGAAGGTGCACGTCATGGCCCGTCCGCCTCACACGCTCAAAAAAGACAAGCTGCTCGAAGGCGTCAGCGGTCTGCGGATGCTCGACGACGTGGGCGCCAAAATTCACAAGCTGAAGAAACTAAAGCTCCACGGAAAAATGCTCCTGGCGGATGGTCTTCGCGCCATTGTGGGTTCGATCAACCTCGCCCCGGGTAGCTTTGATGACCGTCGGGAACTGGCCATCGAGGTGCACGATGACGACGTGGTGGAGGCCCTGCACAAGGTGGCGCACCACGACTGGGAACATTCCCATCCGCTGGACCTCTCCGACAAGGGTCTGCTCGCCGACTTGGAGGATCGTGAAGGCGGCGCCGAGAAGTTGGTGCTGGATTCCAAGGGGAAGCACAAGAAGCACGACGCTTAGCCATCCCCGCTCTCGAGTCTTCACCAGGAAACGTCCATCTGCATTTGGAACACGACAGCGTGATCCGTCTGGGTCTGGTACGCCGGATCCCAGACGATTTGGAGATCGGGCTGAAGTCGGACCAGCGGGGTGAGGTGAAACACATATCCCACCTCCATCGTCCATTCCTGGCGGGCGGGAGGCTGACCGGACACCTCGGGCGGATCACTCCAGACCATGGCTACTCCAAAGGCATCGTTGGGTTGCCCCTCGATGAGGCCCACGTACTTGAGCGGCGCTTGCATGACGACGCCGGTACCGATCTGGGCTGAAGCACCGCCCACCACGGTGGAGCCGCCCACGCCAAATCGACCGAACACCCCGAATGGCTGGTGGGTGCCCAAGCGCTGCTGAAAGTTGAATCCGAAGCCGCCCTGAAGCGGACCGTCGGCTTGGGCGATGAAGGGCTGCACCCGATAGACACCATGCCCAAGGCCCAGAACATCGTCCGGCGTATAGCCAATCTCCCCAACCATCGACCAGTACTCCGGCGAAAACTCGTCCCAGGGCATCTGCCCCGGACCGCCATTGCCGACGGAGGTTCCCAGCTGCCCGTACCATTCCCGGGTCGGTTGCCACTGGAGAGTGATCGCCGGGTTATAGGACGAGAGCGGTAACACCATACTGTTGACCAGGGCGGAGTTCAGGAACTGACCCCGACCGCTGTTGGCATAGGCATTGGCATCCAGATAATTCCCCTGATCCACAATGCCCGCGATCATCACCACTTCGCCCCGTGCGAAGGACTGTTGCCACGCCAACTGGGGAAGTTCGAAGCCGTTGCGTCCCGACCACACATTGGACGGGTTGGTCAGGGTCCCCAGGTTCTTCTTGGCGGACTGGGATCGCCCCGCGCCGAAGCCATTTTTGACTTCCATTTCCCAGGTCAGCCATCCCGCTTCCTCGCCGCCAGATGAGGAATACACCGTCCAGTTCCCCGCCCATTTAAACGTGTAGAATCCCAGGGTACCCTCGCCATGAGTCTCTCCCGTCATGTTCAAGAAGGTCAGCGTCTGCTGCAGGGAGTACTTCAAACCATACGCCGACAAATCGTACTTCACGGTCTGAACCCACACGTCCAACGGCGTCGAATCGATCAACGGACCCGGCAGCATCGCCGAATTGCCAAAGGTATCGATCCCCGAAAAGTAGGGCGCGAGCGGCGGAGCAAATGCAGGAAACCACGTAAACCCATCCTGCTTGAGTCGGCCCATTTCCAACCGATGCCGCAACAACTCCGGCTCGGATATGCCGCGGGCTGAAGTGGGAATCTGAAGGTGCAACCCATCGGGCGGGAGAAGTCCGGCGGGAATGTCATTCGTCGGTGTGGCGACGACCTTTCCCAAACTGTCGAACATCAAAAACTCGCCCGGATGGACCGGCGGAGGCGCCACCGAATCCTCTGCCTGGACCGCCCAAGGAAGGCCGACAACCAGAACGACGAAGCGCATTTGAGAGTACAGTCTCATAGTCAGGACCCAACTGGCTCCGTCTTTTCCACCTCGGCCACGGCGGCCCGAGCTAGGCGACCGAGGTACACCATGACCGCACCGCACGCGATCACCCCGATTATGGTGAGGATCAAATGCAGGTGCAGATGCTGCCCGGGATCGTGCGCCGCTTGGGCGAGATGTTTGGCCGCATGACCGAAATAAACCTCGACCACCACTCCCGGAAGAATCCCCAAGCTTGCCACCAGGAACGTAGCAAATCTCGTGTGGGTCGTTCCCAGCAGATAACTCACAGAAACGGGACTCAGCGGCGTAAGGCGAAGTAGGAATTGAAACCGAAGTCCTTCGCGATTCACAGCCCGTTCAATCGCCGCCAACCGGGGTTGCCGCTCCAACCACCGCCGGATCGTCGCCTGCAGGAACCGTCGCGCGACAAGGAAATTGAGGCAGGCTGTGAGCATCGCCGCCACACACATCACGGCGGCGCCACCCAAAAACCCAAACAACACCCCCGCGGTCAGCGCAAAGACGGTGTCGGGAATGAAGACCGAAGTTCCCAACACGACGAGCAGGATGAACACCGCCCAACCCACCCATCCTTGTTGCCCGATCCACGCTTCCAACCGCGGAAGCTCATGGCCAAACCAGCGACCCAAAACCAAGGCTCCCCCGAGGAGGAGCCCACCTAGACACACGTGCACTATCGTCCGGCGTCGATCAGGATTCACCATGGATTCCACTGAGTCAGGCGACATGCCGGCCATTGGTAAGGACGAAATGGGCCGGAGTCAGGCTTCGAATTCGACGCGCCACGTTAGGCTCCGAACCCACTCGCGAAATCCGCGATGGCCCGGCTGGCGTCCGAAACCACCCCGGCTCGAGTCACCTCAGGGCGCCACCATCACTCACAACTTCCAAATCAAACTCAGACTGAAGATGGAGAAGTTGGCGTTTTCGTAGGTGCCCGAGACGCGCCCCCGGAGACTCGTGTCCGATCCTTGGTCCACGGTCATGTCCCCCACCCACATGAACTCGTAAGCGGCCGCCAACGTTAATTTGGCATTCAAATCCCACTCCGCTCCCAAGCCCACGCGGACGGCCCGGCCCATCGGAAGCACCACGGTCCGGTACTCATCACTTACCGCCGAACTGTCGTAGGCCACTCCCGTACTCAGCCGCCAGTTTGGACACACCCGATACTGGGCGCCCAAGGCTCCGTGCCAGGTGTCTTGGTAGTTGAGTTCCGTGGTCACGGTCCTGGGAGTGCTGGACGGAGAGTTGGCATCCACACCCACCTGCACCTGACCGAACTGTTCCCAGTTCTGCCAGCCCACATCCGCCATCACCGACCACTTCTCATTGAGCTCGTGAAAGAGACTGACCATTACCGACTGCGGTACCTTGACCCCGAGATTCAGCTCCGACGGATTGGCCAGCAGCGGACTCAGAACCGGGCCGAGATTGGAAAACTCCGGAGTGTCTTCGAAATCCAGGTTGACCGCCGACAAATAGGTCACACCCAGGCGGGTTTTCTCGCTCAACCGGAACAGAGCTCCCACGTTCGCGCCGAACCCCCAGGTGGTGTCTTTCAGATCCAACTGACCGTCCCCGACGCCGGGATCCAAATTGTTCACCGCGACCTCCGTCTTGAAGTAGCCGTACATCGCATTCAAGCCCGCTCCAACCGACAGCCACTCATTTACCTCGTAGCTGATCGTGGGCATCAGGCTCACGCCGACCATTCCGCCTTCCTGAACGTAGTAGCGGCCGACCCAGTTAGGTTCGTAATTCTGCAGCAAGCCGAAGTAAGACAGCGTCGCAAAACCGACGTGCCACTTCTCGCTGAGTTCCTGGGTATAGAAGAGGCTCAGAGCTGGCAGTGCTCCGATGGCGTTGCCGCCCCCATCCGTACCCAAGCGGGAGGAGGTATCGGAATTAGGGGTGAAGGAGACATCTCCGTACAGGAGTTGCACCCCGGCTTGCACCTGGGCGCCCTCCAACAAACTCATGCCGGCGGGATTCTTGAAGGCGGTGGAGGGATCCTGAGCGCGGGAAGCATAACCCGCCGAAGCCAGCGCAGTATCAATGGTGGCCACTTCGTAGAGTTCAATTCCACCGCCGAGGGCCGCGCCGGGCAGCAGGAGCCCACCGGTGGCGATTAAACTAAGAGTGCGAAGGCGAGATTGATTTTGGTTCATAAATAAGGGCTACAACAACCGGGACAAAAGGTCAGCGCGAGTCCGCTGGCGGTGGCGGGCTGGTCAGGGAGGTGTGCAGGGACACCAACCGCGAGACCAAAACCGCCATGTAAAGGGTGCCCGTGAGGGCCTCCACCATGGCCAGCATTCGGGCCGGACGGGACAAGGGCGTGACGTCGCCAAATCCGACCGTCGTGAGAGTTACCAGACTGAAGTATAAGGCTTCGAAACCCTCCAGGTTAGGATTGGAAGCCGGCAACCCTCCAAACGAACCCGGAACCAATCGCGCGGTCAGGGTGTAGGCGCAGGTCCACCACAATGCCAACAGCAGATAAATCGAGATCCCCGCACACAACACTTCGGAATCCACCTTGGGCGCACGGAGGATAAAGCGGAAGAACTGGGCGATCACAAAGGTCAGAAACAACAGAAAGGCGATCATGAACCACAGAAAGGCGAAGCCCTCGGATCGATGATGTTCCAACCACCAACCGATCAAAACCGGTATGGCCAGGATCGCCGCCAAGACCAGCGATGCACGCCGCCCTCCGACGGCAAGAACGGCCGCCACCATCGTGACCGACACCGCCGCCGAACTTAAAAGGCGTCCATTGGGCAATACTTCAATCAAGGGAGCGATCACGAACAAAACCACCAACGCCCCCAAAAACCAGGCCACCGAGTGACGGTAAAGGCCCGCCCACGAGGGCTGAGACAGCATTCGCCGAAAAATCGCAGTCTTGGATTCCACAGTCGGACTCATATGGATTCCCCCCAGGTCCGGAACAGACCAGAAACGTGCCCGGCAGATTCGGCAGTGATCATCGGTAAACCCAGTAAGGCGAGACCCCCACCGGACCGCAATTTCTTTCTCCTTCGACGCCCTCTTCGTGTGCCGCCGTTCCCGAAAATCGGCCACGCTTCGTTCCGACCTACCCCCGCCCGTTCCTGGCATCGATCCTGGTTCATTGGCCAAAAATCAACGCAGCACGTCGCGAATGCAGGCCAACAAATCCGGCGCTTCAAACGGCTTGAGGAGAAGCGCCGAACACTGGGACTGCGCCGCCCGCGACAGAGTCGCCGGCGAATCATCCGCCGTCATCAGAATCACCGGGAGCGGCACCTCATCCTGACGAAGACGGTCCATCAACTCGAACCCCGATCCGCCGGGCAAATGCAGATCCAACACGAGACACGCCAGCTCCTCAAATCGGTCCGAACAATGCAGCTTCTTGGGATCCGAAAACACCACCGCCTCAAAGCCCGTCACCCGAAGCAAACGCTCCAACGCTTCGCTCAAGGCGAAGTCATCCTCCACAATCGCAATGACAGGGCGAACGGAATCCATGGGAACCACGACACCGTTCCGCCCACAAAGGGTCGAACGAACCGGTAGTGCAGTCTTACTGGCGAAGTTCCTTCCAACGCCACTACACCTTCGTCTAGATCAAGGTGCGCGAGGCATGGAAAACAGCTGATAGCTGAGAGCTCTCAGCTTCCCCCACCCCTCGGTGGGGCGAGGTTCCACCCGAGCCGTTCGCGTCCCAGCGAATAGCGCGTCAGGAATCCACACACGAACGGCTCCGCAGAGCGTCGCCCTACCAGCCTCCCCTTCCGACCTCTCAGCTCTCCACTCCCCCCCCGGTGGGGCGAGGTTCCACCCGAGCCGTTCGCGTCCCGGCGAATAACGCGTCAGGAATCCACACACGAACGGCTCCGCAGAGCGTCGCCCTACCAGCCTCCCCTTCCGACCTCTCAGCTCTCACCTCTCAGCTTCCCCCCCGGTGGGGCGAGGTTCCACCCGAGCCGTTCGCGTCCCAGCGAATAGCGCGTCAGGAATCCACACACGAACGGCTCCGCAGAGCGTCGCCCCACCAGCCTCCCCTTCCGACCTCTCAGCTCTCAGCTAGAACGCAGAGGTTCATTTCGACTTGGCGAGGCATTTGGTCATGCTGACCTCGTGCGGCCGATTTACTTCGACTACAACGCCACCACGCCACTCGACCCGGCGGTGCGCGCGGCTCAGGAACCCTATCAGGAAACGATCTGGGGCAATCCTTCCAGCGTGCACCAGATCGGTCGGGCCGCCCGCGCGGCCTTGGACGAGGCGCGCTATCAGATGGCCCAACTCTGGGGTTCCAAACCCAGCGAAGTGGTGTTCACCAGCGGCGGCACCGAGGCGAATAACCTCGCCATTCTAGGGACCGCCCGACTCCGGCGCAGTCAGGGTCGGCACTTGGTCACTTCGGCAGTGGAACATCCCGCTGTGTTGCACGCTTTCGAATTTCTCGCCCGCCACGAGGGATTCGAACTTACCCTAGTGCCGGTCGACCAGCACGGACAAGTCAACCCCGAGGACGTCCAGCGGGCCCTGCGTCCCGACACCACGCTCGTGTCGGTGATGGCGGCCAACAACGAAGTTGGCACTTGCCAACCCGTCGCCGCCATCGGCGCGCTCTGTCGGGAGCGCGGCATCTGCTTTCACACCGACGCCGTGCAGGCCTTCGGCAAACTTCCCTATGCTGGCGTGGCCTCGCTCCCGGCCGACTTGGTCACTGTCTGCGCCCACAAATTTCATGGTCCCAAAGGAGCCGGCGCTCTGTTCGTCCGATCGCCTCTGCAACCCATACCCTTGCTGGTCGGCGGCGGTCACGAGAACGAACGGCGGGCTGGAACGGAGAATCTTCCGGCCATTGTCGGCTTGGTCGAAGCCTTCAACCGGTTTGTCCCCACCCCCGTCTTCCCGCCGACGCAACTACGCCTCTGGACCGAAGAGCTCGCGTCGACGCTGACCTCCCTGCCCGGCGTAACCCGGCGCGGGCATCCCACCGACCGACTCGCCAACACTCTGGCCTTCACCGTCAGCGGCACCGACAGCATTGCCCTGATGGCCGCCCTGGATCTCGAAGGCATCTGCGCCTCCAGCGGTTCGGCCTGTTCCGCCGGCTCGTTGGAACCCAGTCACGTGCTCAAAGCCATGGGCGTGCCACCGGCGGAGGCTAATGCGCTGGTTCGCTTTTCCCTGGGACGGGAAACGACCAAGTCCGAAGTGGATCGCGTGGACGCCGTCCTTCCGGAGGTCCTAAAGCGGGTTCGCCGGCCCTGAATCGACGATTTACCGATCGCTCCCCCGATTGAGGCAGGGCTGTGGGCTTGACCATGTTGGTTTGAATGCCGGACGGTTTGGCCCGTCGAGTGACTGTTGCTGCCAATGAACACGCCTGATCCCACCCCCTCTCAATCCCGCCGGAGTTTCCTCCGAACCTCCTCCACCGCGGCTGCTTTCGCCCTGGCCGCCCCGTCCGTCCTCATCCGGCCTCAGGCGTTTGCTGCCAACAGCGACACGCTCAAGATCGGACTGATCGGCTGCGGTGGCCGTGGTACTGGAGCCGCCGGCAATGCGCTGACTGCCGACGATAACTGCGTGCTGACCGCCGTGGCCGACGCCTTCCCCGAGCCTCCCAAACTGGCGCTCCAGGGGCTGAAGGAACAGTACGGACCCCGCGTGGCCGTGACTCCCGAGTCCACCTTCGTTGGCCTGAACTCCTTCGAGAAGCTGATTGATTCCGGCGTGGACGTCGTGTTGCTCGCGTCGCCTCCGGGATTCCGTCCGGCCCACCTGCGGTATGCGGTGGAGAAGAACAAACAAATTTTCTGCGAGAAGCCGGTCGCCACTGATCCCGTCGGCCTACGCCACGTCTTGGAGTCGGTCCGCATGGCCAAGGAAAAGAAGCTGCACTTGGTCTCCGGCTTCTGCTGGCGCAGTGACATGCCCCGCCGCGCCCTATACGAGCGCATTCATGACGGAGCCATCGGCGATGTTCGCGCGGTGTACGGCACTTATCTGACCGGCCCGGTGAAGCCGATGCCGGCCGCTGATACCCGCAAGCCGGGCATGACCGATCTCGAATGGCAGGTGAAGAACTGGATGAACTTCTCCTGGTTGTCCGGCGACGGCATCGTCGAGCAGTGCATTCACACCGTGGACAAGCTGGCGTGGTGCTTGCGCGATCAGCCGCCGCTCAAGTGCACCGCCACTGGTGGCCGGATGATCCCCAACAATCAGGGCAACATCTATGACCACATGACCGTGGTGTACGAGTATGCGGGCGGAGTGCGGGGCGTCGTCGCCCAACGCCAGATTGCCGGCTGCTACAACGACAATTCCGACTACATCCTGGGCTCCAAGGGAACCGCCCAAAGCGGTTGGAACGCCCCGGTCATTCGCGGCGAGAAGTCCTGGCGCTACGACGGCGAGAAGAACAAGGACATGTACGTCATCGAGCACGAGGAACTGTTTGGCAGCATCCGCAACTCAAAGCCGTACCGCTTCGACGGCGACTGGCTTGCGTCCAGCACACTGCTGGGACTGATGGGCCGTCTGGCTGCCTACACCGGTGGCGAAGTCACCTGGGACCAGATTCTCGCGTCCAACGAAAAGCTCAGCCCGGACGGCCCGCTCGATTGGAACATGAAGGTTCCGTTCATGCCGCTACCGATGCCCGGTCGCTACAAGCCGGCCTGAACAGTTTAAACTCTCTCCAACTCCGCCATGGCAGGCCAAGGTTCCACCGGCAACGTCATCGCGGCCCTCTGCAGTTTCTTCGTCCCTGGATTGGGTCAACTGATCCAGGGACGACTGCTTTTGGCCGTCATCCAGTTCGTGCTCGCTGCGGTGCTGTGGTGGGTGCTTCTGGGTTGGGTCATCCATCTCTGGTCCGTCCTGGATGCCGCCCTCTTCAAACCCAAGGGCTGAGCAATCACCTCCCACGGATGGGGCGACGCTCCGCGGAGCCGTTCGCAGGTGGACTCGCGCCACGCAACGTCGGCCACACGCGCCGGCAGGCTGATACCGCCCCAATCACCCCCGAAGCACCGAGGGAAAACCACGAATCAGCACTAAAGAAGCACGAATGGGGCAACGGAAAACTTGCTTACCACTTCCCGCTTACCCGCCTCTTCCTCTCAGCTCTCAGCTCTCAGCTTCCCCACTTCCCGCGCTTACCGCTTTCCGCTTATCGCTTACCTTGCCCCTCCATGAATCGCCGTTCCTTCCTCCAGTTGGCCGCCGCCAGTTCCGCCGCCGTCGCCACCCACCCGCTCCTGGCCGCCGCTCCCGGCAAGTGTGACCTTAAAAAGGGCATCATGTGGGGAACCGTCGGCGTCAAAGGCTCGGTTCTGGAGAAAATGCAGGCCATCAAGGCCGCCGGCTACGACGGCGTGGAAATGATGGGCGGCATGGATACTCAGGAGGTGGTCGAAGCGCTGAAGGCCACCGGTCTGGTGGCGGGAAGCGTCTGCTGCCACACGCATTGGGCCAAGCCGCTCTCGGATCCCAATCCGGAAGTCCGCAAAGTCGGGCTCGAAGGCCTGAAACTGTCGCTGCGCGACGCCAAGGCCTACGGCGCGCCGTCCGTCCTGCTGGTGCCTGCGGTGGTCACCGACAAGGTTTCCTACGACGACGCCTGGAAGCGCTCCACCGCCGAAATCCGTCAAGCCATTCCGCTGGCGGAGGAACTGGGCGTCACCATCAGCATCGAAAACGTCTGGAATAATTTTCTCCTGAGCCCGATGGAAGCCGCCCGGTACGTCGACGAATTCCAGTCGCCCGCGGTCAAGTGGCACTTCGATATCGGCAACGTGGTGGTGTACGGCTGGCCGGAGCAATGGGTGCGGATCCTGGGACCGCGCATCCAAACGCTGCACATCAAGGAATTCAGCCGCACCAAGGCCGACAAGGAAGGCCGCTGGGCGGGATTCGGAGTGGAGTTCCTCAAGGGCGACAACAATTGGCCGGCCGTGATGAAGGCCCTCCGGGAAATCAATTACTCCGGTTGGGCCATCGCCGAGCAAGGCGGCGCCGACAGCCCGGAAGGCCTGCAAAAGCTCAGCCGCGAGATGGACCAAATCTTCGCCAGCTGAGTCGGGGTAAGGGGTAAGGGGTAAGGACTCCCCACGCTTCATTCGCCGACTGACGCGCACGGCTCGGTGGAACCTCGCCCTACCCTCCGCAAGAGCTTCCTCCCAGCCGAAGTGATACGGAGTCACGTTCCGTTCATCCTACCCTAACCAGCCAACAGGGGACAGCCCAGCGGTCCATCCCTACCACGGAACCTCGCCCTACCAAGCTTACCGCTTACCCCTTACCCCTTACCCGCCTTTTCCTCTCAGCTCTCAGCTCTCAGCCCTCAGCTTCCCCCCCGGTGAACAATCGATCCTCGACAGTCGGGCTCCCGGGCCGAACCTACGCAGACCATGTCGTCGGCTGACTTCGTTCATCTCCATTTGCACACCGAGTACTCCCTGCTCGATGCCGCCTGCAGGTTGGATCGGCTCATGGACAAGGCCGCAGCGCTCAAACTGCCCGCGCTCGCCATGACCGACCACGGGGTTATGCACGGCGCCATCGAGTTCTACGAATCCGCCCGCAAGAAAGGCATCAAGCCGATCATCGGCTGCGAGGTCTATGTCGCCCCGGGCAGCCGACTCGACAAGAAGCCTGGTTCCGGCATGCGCGACGTGTACCATCACCTCGTCCTGCTGGCCAAGAACACCACCGGATACCACAACCTGGTCAAGCTGGTCACCGCCGCCAACCTCGAGGGCTTTTACTACAAGCCGCGCATCGACAAGGAACTCCTTGCCCGCCATTCCGAGGGTCTAATCGCGCTTTCCGGCTGTCTCGCCAGCGAAGTCTCCGAGGCCATTCTCAAGGGCGATGAAAAGAAGGCCCGCGACACCATCGATTGGTTCAAGCAGACGCTCGGTCCCGACAACTACTACCTCGAACTCCAGAACCACGGCATTCTGGAACAGGCCAAGGTCAACCGTTCGCTAATTCCCTGGTCCAAGGAATTCGGTCTGAAACTGGTCGCTTCGAATGACGTGCACTACGTCGAGCGGGGCCATTGGAAGGCCCACGACTGCCTCATCTGCATCGGCACTCAGGCCCAGGTCGCAGACAGCAAGCGGATGCGCTACCAACCGGAGCAGTTCTACCTGCGCTCGGCCGACGAAATGAAGGCGTTGTTCGCGGATACTCCCGACGCCGTGCTGAACACCGTTGAGGTCGCCGAAAAATGCAGCCTGGAGATCAAGTACGGTAAAGGGGCGGAACATTACCCCGTTTTCCAACCGCCGGAGGTCTGGACCCGCGAAGGCTATTTGCGCCATCTGCTGTGCGACGGCCTGAAGAAGCGGTACGGCATTCTGGCCCACGTGGAGGGAAATCAGATCCTGGTCGATGCGATCACGGATCCGAAGCGCCTCGAATTCCTGGTTCCACCCGCCGCCCCCACTCCGGAGGGTACCCCACCGCCCGCCGAGGTCACCGAGGTTCCGCCCGCCCAACATCCGGCGATCCGGCAGATTCTCGATCGGCTCACCCTGGAACTCGGGGTCATCGAAAAGACCGGTTACGTCTCGTACTTCCTGATCGTCGGTGACTTCGTTCGTTGGGGTCGCGACCACGGCATTGCCTGCGTCGCGCGTGGATCGGCGGCCGGCTCGATGGTCACGTATCTGCTCGAAATCGCCAACGTGGATCCCCTGCGCTACGGACTGCTGTTCGAGCGCTTCCTGAATCCCGAACGCGTCAGTCCGCCCGACATCGACATCGATTTCGCCGACGATCGCCGAGCCGAAGTTATCGAATACGTTCGCAACAAATACGGACGCGATGCCGTCGCCCAGATCATCACCTTCGGTACCCTGGGCGCGAAGTCGGTGCTCCGCGACGTCGGTCGCGTCATGGGCCTCAGCTTTGGCGAGTGCGACCGGCTGGCCAAGATGATCAGCGACGTGAAGTGGGGACTGAAGGACGCCCTGGAAAAGAACGCCGACTTCAAGGCGGCCTACAATTCGGAGGAAGTCACCCAGGAACTCGTCGATTCGGCCCTGCTGCTGGAGGATCAGGCGCGCAGTGCCGGCGTGCACGCGGCCGGCGTGGTCATTGGCGCCCAACCGCTGGCCAATTTGCTACCGCTCAAGCAGGACGACGACGGCGGCATTGTCACCCAGTACGCCATGGGTCCGGTCGGCGATCTGGGTCTGTTGAAAATGGACTTCCTGGGGTTGAAGACCCTGACCGTGCTGCGCAACACCGTGGAACTGGTCGAGCGCACCCGCGGAATCACGCTGGATCTTGATACGCTCCCGCTCGACGACGCGAAGACGTACGAACTGCTGAACAACGCCCAAACGCTGGGGGTGTTCCAGCTGGAATCCGGCGGCATGCGCGACCTGTGCAAACGCTTCCAGATTGCGAGCGTCGAACACATCACGGCGTTGATTTCGCTGTATCGCCCGGGCCCGATGGACCTGATCCCGGACTTCATCAAGCGACGCCATGGCGAACAGGTCGTGGAGTATCCGCATCCGCTGCTCGAGCCGATCGCCCGGGAGACCTACGGCATTCTGATCTATCAGGAGCAGGTCATGCAGGCGGCCCAGATTCTGGGCGGGTACACACTCGGCGGCGCCGATCTATTGCGCCGCGCCATGGGCAAGAAGAAGCCCGAAGAGATGGCCAAGCAGCGCGAAACCTTCGTGAAGGGGTGCGCCGAGAAGAATCAGATCCCGGCCCCCAAGGCCAATGAAGTGTTCGACCTGTTGGAGAAGTTCGCCGGCTACGGCTTCAACAAGTCCCACGCCGCCGCCTATGCCGTGGTCGCCTATCAGACGGCCTATCTGAAGGCGAATCATCCAGTGGAGTTCCTCTGCGCGATGATGACCAACGATCAGGCCGACCTGACCAAGTTGGCGCAGTACATCGCGGAGGCGAAAGGTTTTGGCATCGAGGTGCTCGGACCCGACGTAAATGAGTCGGAGGTGAGTTTCGCCCCGGCCGCTCCCGCCACCGCCACGGGAGGCGCCGCTCCCAGTGTCGCCCCGCGCATTCGCTTCGGCATGGCCGCGGTGAAGGGCGTGGGCGAAGTAGCGGTTCAGTCGATTCTGGACGCGCGAAAGAAGGGCGGTCGCTTCGCCAGCTTGTCCGATCTGTGCGAGCGAGTGGACACTCGATCTGCCAACAAGAAAGTGCTGGAGTGCCTCATCAAGGCCGGCGCGTGCGATGCCTTGGGACCCAACCGAGCCACCCTCATGGCCCAACTGGATCCCGCGATGGCCCGGGCCAGTTCCATCGCTGCCGATCGGATTCGCGGGCAATCGTCACTCTTCGACACCTTCGACGGTGCTCCCGCCCAGAAAACCCCGGCGAAGGTGGTGGAACTTCCCGAATGGCCCACCACTGAGAAGCTCGCTGCGGAAAAGGAACTGCTGGGAATGTATCTCAGCGGACATCCGCTCAACCCCTACGAACCGCTCCTCCAGCGCTACGCCCTGCACACGATTGCGGAACTGTCCTCGCTGGAGAATCGGGCCATGGCCCGCGTAGGCGGCCTGGTCTCGGCCATTCAGGAAGGCGTGAGCAAGAAGTCGGGAAAGAAGTACGCCCTGATCACCATTGAGGATCTGACCGGCAACGTGCAGATGCTCCTGATGAACGAGAATTTCGATCGGTTCCGTCCGTTGCTGAACTTGAACGTACCGGTCCTGGTCGCTGCCGAGGTCAACACCGGGGAGGACAAACCCAAGCTGTTTCCCCAAGAGGTTCTGCGTTTGGAGGATGCTCCTCGGAAGTTCACCAAGCAGGTTCATCTCCGGCTACGGGCAGCGGAACTCGATCGCCCCCGACTGGAAACCATTCGCGACCTGATCGAAACGCACCGCGGCTCGGTCCCGTTGTTCCTCAGCATTCGCATGCCCACCGGGGCCACGGTTTATCTGGAGACCAACGAGCACTTCTCGGTGGCTCCCTCCATGCCGTTGGAGGAAGCCGTGAACAGCGTGCTGGGCACTGGTACCTATTGGGTGAAGGCCGACACCTCCCTGCCGGAGCGCGCCCCCCGCAAATGGGAACGCCGGGGTGGAGGGGATGAATAGCTGAGAGCTGAGAGCTGAGAGCTGAGAGGCAAGCGGGAAGCGAAGCTTTTGAGACGCGCAACGGAGCGACCGCTTTTCGTCCCGGCTGCTGACGCGTCGAGTCACTCCAACCCCCACCCGCAATTCACGCGCCCCGGTAGGGCGACGCGGAGCCGTTCGCTGGCGTACTCCCCACGCGTCATTCGCCGACGGACGCGCACGGCTCGGTGGAACCTCGCCCTACCCTCCGCAAGAGCCTCCTCTTGTCCCAAGTGATTCGGAGTCACGTTCCAGTCGTCCTACCCTGACCTGCAAACGCCGGTTGGCTGTGCTTCGCCAGCCAACCGGGGACGGCCCAGCGGTCCATCCCTACCCTTACCCGCCTTTTCCTCTCAGCTCTCAGCTCTCAGCTTCTACAAATGAACCCTCGACATGCCTCCCGATCGCGCCTTTACTCATTCTGACAGTAGGGAGTTCCTCTGTCTGGCCGTCTTCGGCCATTGTGGACTTGGATCGATCCAGGACATGCTGCGGCTTGGTTAAGCTGCAATTCAGCATTCATCCCCTGTTGGAAAGGGTTGGGAGGGTGCTTCTCTCGAAGACGTTTCCTAGCGGCGCATCGTAATTGCCGCAGGCGAACCGACTCTTTCCAGATTTGTTATGAACGACCTGAACACCGCACTGCTGGGCTTACTGGCGCGCAAAGATTATCTGCCGTCCACCGCCTCCGAGCTGTTGCGCCAACTTCACCTGACCGCGGCCCGCCGCCGCGATCTCGACGCCGTCTTGGAAGCCCTCGAACGCTCCGGACAACTCGCCCGCATTAAGGGCGACCGCTACATCGCCCCGCAGGAGGCAGACCTCATTCCCGGACGCATTCGCATGAACCGCTCGGGAAAAGGGTTCCTGCAACCCGACGAACCCGGACTCAAGGAGATCGTCATTCCCGAAAACGCCACAGGCACCGCCCTGCACGAAGATCGCGTCCTGGTCCGCCGGGACGTCCGTTCCAAAGGTCTGCGCACGGGAGCAGCCGATGCCTCCACCGGCTCCGTGGTCCGCATTCTGGAACGTCGCCGGATGCAGATTGTCGGCACGCTCCAGCGCGGTCCCCGCTTCTGTTACGTCATTCCCGACGACCCGCGGATTCCCCACGACATCTATGTCCCGGAACCCAAGGATGTCGGTCGCCGGGCTAATGTCGGCGACAAGGTTGTCGTGGAACTCCGGGAATGGCAGTCCCGACAAATGAGCCCCGAGGGCGAAGTTATCGAAGTTCTCGGACCGCCCGACGCCGAAGGAGTCGACATGTTGTCGATCCTTCGCCAGTACGACCTGCCCCTTCACTTTCCCAAGGCGGTCCTCCAGGAGGCACACGCGATTGGCAACACGGTTCAGGAACGCGATCTTGCCGGCCGGGTCGACTGCCGCCAACACCGGGTGATCACCATTGATCCGGATGACGCCAAGGATTTCGACGACGCCATCTGTCTGGAACGGGTTTCCACCGACCAATGGCGGCTGTGGGTTCACATCGCTGATGTGTCCCACTACGTCCGGCCCGGCACCGCGCTGGACCTCGAAGCCCGCAAGCGCGGCAACTCCACGTATCTGGTGGACCGGGTTATCCCGATGCTCCCAGAAGCGCTCAGCAATGAACTGTGTTCGCTCAAGCCCAAGGTGGATCGCCTGACCAAGTGTGTGGAGTTCCTCCTGGCCAACGACGGCCGGGTCCTGAATACGAAATTCTATTCGGCCATTATCCACTCGCAGCAACGGTTCACCTATCGGGAAGTCCTCTCGCTGCTGCAGCGCAAGCCGAGTTCCGATCCGATCGAACAGATGGTGCATCAGGCCCACGAGCTGGCTCAAAAGATCCGCAAGGCTCGATTCAAGGCGGGTTCACTCGAACTCGACTTTCCAGAGATGAAGATCCGCCTTGATGAAGCCGGCCGCGTCGCCCGGATCGAGAAGATCGAGAACGACATCTCCCATCAGCTGATCGAGGAATACATGCTTCTCGCCAACGAGGCCGTCGCGGGACGCCTCATGCAGGTGCAGAAGCCCACCGTTTACCGGGTCCACGAAGCCCCGGAAGAATCCCGGCTCCAGGAATACCGCGAAGAAGTGCTCAGCCACAACGTGCCGTGCGGCAATCTGCGTCAGCGCACCGAGATTCAACGTCTCCTGCACAAGCTCAACACGCTCCCCATCGGTCCGGCGCTCAAAATCGGCTTCCTCAAGTCGCTCATGCGGGCCCGCTACGCACTGGAACCGCTGGGCCATTTCGGCTTGGCCAAGAAGAAGTACGCCCACTTCACCTCGCCCATTCGCCGGTACGCCGATCTCGTGGTGCACCGCAGCCTGTTCGAAGCGCATCCGATCCGAGCCTCTGCCCTGCTGCCCATCGCGGAACACATTTCCATCACGGAACGCACCTCGGCCGATGCCGAGCGCGACAGCAAGGATGTGAAACGGTTCGCCTACCTCAAGGCCCAGCTCACCAGCGGAAGTCCGCACGTGTACCCGGCGCTGGTCACCGAAGTTCGCAACTTTGGATTCTTCGTGGATGTTCCGGACTTGGCCATGAGCGGTGTCGTGCCGCTCTCGACCGTGGAGGACGACTTCTTCGTTTACGACGCTGCTCGCAATCATCTGCTGGGCCGTCGCACCCGCCGCATTATCCGCCTGGGCGACCCCGTGAACGTTCAGGTAGCGAAGGTGGATAGCTTCAAGAAGCAGGTGGATTTCCGGCTCGCCGGCAAACTGGTTCCGAAGGGCAAGTCCCACCCGGTTCCGGCTTCCCGAGGCGGTCGGCCTGAAGCGGCCCCACGTCCGCAGCGTCCAACTCCCAGCCGCGGAGGCCCACCGGGACCCAAGCTTCACCCTGCGGGACGGCCGCCGTCGAAATCTCCTTCGAATCAGCCGCCGGGCCGGCAACAACGGGGAGCACCGCATCGCCGCGACGGAGCCACAGCATCGACGGACCACCAGCCGAAGTTGCACCGCGGCGGACCCGCCCACCGACCTGGCAAACCCGCGCCCACCCTACCGAAGCCATTGCCGCGCTCCGGAAAACCCGAGCGCCCGGCCCGGCAACATTCTCAGCACCCACGTCCGGGCAGCGCGTCCGCCAGCCGTCCCAGTCAACCGCCCCGCCCGTCCAGTGCTCCTGCGGGACGGCCGAGTATTCCGCCGAAGCCGCCCACCCCTCGTTCGAGCAGCACCATCGCCTCCAGCCGCCCGGTGATACCCACGCGGCAAGCCATCATCCCGACCCAGCGGCCCACGGCCCTGACCGGAGCCCGACCCATTATCCCGTCCTCCCTGGGGCGAAGCACTCCGACGCGAACCTGGCGCCGCGAATAGGCGATTCGCCACATCTGTCAAATCAGGCATTGACCCTCGATAGTTCGTCTTAAGACTTCAGGACGATGAACATCGGAAGGGGGATGGGATCGGTTCTCGGTCTCGTGGCAGTTTTTCTCACGGCACTCACAGGCCCGGCTTCGGCGGGTTGGAACGAGTACGTCGCACATCAGTTTCCCAACGCGGTTTCCTTCGATCCCAGCACCATTGGATCGGACCAGCCGTTTGTGCTGGAGGACGGCAAGACAACCGTCATTCGCCACACTGGGCCCGGCACGCTGCGGTTTCCGCACGGCCTCTTCGTGGTGGCGAATTCCCAACTGGTCATCGAGGAGAACACCAACGGCCTCGAGATCCTGACGCCGTTCATCATCGTGGAAAACGGCGGTGCCCTGCTCGCCGGTGGACCCGAGGCGACTAATCGCTTCACCAGCCGGTTGACCTTCACCCTGACCGGAGTCGGCAATGAGACCTCCGAGGACCAGGGGATTGATGATCCCCAAATCTACAGCCTCTACGACCTGGTGGACGGCAAGTACCAACGCTCCGCCCGCAAGCCCGGAGACAAGGATCCCCAGGAAAAGGAATCCAGCCTGTTCGGAAATAAGGTGATTGGCGCCGGTCCAGGGGGCCGCATCGATTTGTTTGGCAGCAAAGGATCCAAGGTTTCCTGGGCGCGCTTGGCGGCGTCGATTGATGTGGACCAGGGTCTGAACAAGAACCTGGTGGTGCTGGACGGAAACCTGGTGGGCGAATGGGCCGTGGGCGATCGAATCGCGGTTTCGACCAGTGATTTCGAACCCGACCACACCGAGGAAGGGTTGATCCAATCGGTCCAGACCGTCCAAAACGGCAACGGGTTTCAAACGCAGCTGACGATTCATCAGATTCGTCATGGCGTGACCGGCACCTTGACCGGCGGCGGCACCGACGTTTGGAAGGACGGTCCGGGAACGTCCTTTCAGTGGTCCCATTACGGAAAGAAGGAGTCCGCGGTTAATGCCGACATCCGGGCCAGCGTGGCCTTGCTGACCCGCAATATCACGATCCGTTCGTATCGAACCGAGGATGCTCCGCGCGACGCCCTGGCCACCAAGGTCCTTCCCGTGGTGGATAATCTGGGAGCAACCAACTACGTGAGGCCTGACGGCACCAATATTCCCGCCGGCAACCAGTTTTTCCATCAGGAGTATTACCCGGGTAAGTTCGGAGATCCGCTCAGCCGGACCTCGAATCGACGGGATATCTATGGCGGACACACCTTGTTTCGATTGGGCTCGACCGTTCGCCTGATGGGCGTGGAGTTCACGATGCTGGGTCAACCCGGCAACTTCGGACGCATCGGCCGGTATCCGGTCCACTTCCACCTGATGAAGGAGGCCACGAACTCGTTCGTTTCCTCCTGCTCGATTAGTGACAGTTTCAATCGTTGGATCACCGTTCACGGGACTTTCGCGCTGGGATTGACCAACAACGTCGGCTACCGGTCGTTCGGTCACGGATTCTACATCGAAGACGGCGTGGAACAGGGGAATGTGTTCGACTCCAACTGCGGAATTTTGGCGCGGGCGGTCATCCCAGGGGAGTACGACTTTTTGACCGATCCCACATACAATCTCTATCCCCAAGGTAAACCCGCTGCCGCCCCGAGCGGGGTCAAGCAGATGCAACCGTTTTGGAATCCCCACGATGTCTATCCGCTCACGTTCTTGGATCGAGAGAACCCGTCGGTGTTTTGGATTTCCAATAAGCAGAACCATTTCCGCAACAATGTCGCGGCCGGTGCCGCCATGGCTGGTCAGGGATTTTGGCTGGTCGGACTCGCCGCGGAGAGACGCGACGGCCCGGCCTGGGGAGCCGTGACCAACGATGCCGCTTTGGTGGCCAAGTTCCCCTACATCTCCGGGCAATTTGCTCCGGTGCTCGAGTTTTATGGCAACACCGCGCAAAGCTGCTGGACCGGCTTTGGGACCGCCTACGATGCCGGGGGTCTCTTCAACTATGGTCGAAAAGACCCCTTACCCGCGCTGAACAACTGGGACACCACCCCGAGATTCGCTTACGACGCCGATCGCAATGCCGATGATCTAAACTATTTCGTGGTTAATGCCGGGCCCAAAGCGCTGACCGACGGCAAACCGCCAACCGACAAAAGTCCCAGCGCCATTGATATGATGGCGCGAAGCACGGCGTTCCGGAATCGGCAATATGGGGCTTGGCTCCGCCCCTTCTGGTGGTGGGTCGCCAATTCTCAATTCGTCGACAATGTCTTCGGGGCCACGCTCGTCTCCGGCGGCAACGAAGAAGCTTCCCCGGCGGGCTTCTGGGGTTTGGTCAACAATACGGACTTCGTTGGTTTCTCCGACAATTTATATCGGAACCAAAGTCGGGCGAAGATTCAGGAATTCTCGGCGATACCAAGCAGTCTCACCGACCGAAACCCAGTCCTGACCTACAACGCCGACTTCAATCAGCAATTCGCGTATCCGGAAGTCAACAAGGGTATCTCGCGGAACGTTTTCGGCGGCGGTGACGCCAAGGATAAAGAGCGGCGGGGCTACCAATTTTATGACGGACCCGGCCCGGTGCTTTCAGGGGTCTCGTTTCATGGTTTCTACCCGACAGTTGATAACTCGTTTCCGGGCAACGCTCCGTTCGCCAAGCCGCAGTACGACTGGAATCCTCAACAATGGGCCACGAACTTTTTCACGCCGTTTTACAACGAAACCAATCGATTTTCTCGAACGATCCCGTTTCTCAACGCGGCCATCGGTTGGTTCGGACCCGGCAATCAGTGGAAATACTCAGCCCTCACCTGGACCGAGAAGCTCTTCTTTGATCCCAACACAACCATTCTGCGTCATCTAGTCCACGACAATTACACGTTCTACGGTGGTCTGTCCGACGGGGACGGACAGACGTTCATTCTCGATACCGATGGATCGCTTCAAAGCTTTCGCGGCGCGGGTTCCGTCAATAGTTGGAACGCTCACCGGGGCCGAGACTGGGCCTATGAGTGCCGCAGTGCGTTCTCCTGTATCGCCAGTCCCTACCACTACGGAAACACCGACATCATCATTCCGGGGGGCATCACCTGCGGCTTGGTCTTTGGAAAATTGCAGTCAGATTTTCTCCCGCCGACCGACGAATTCACAAATAGCGATATCCGACACTGGCTCGACGATCACCGCTATTTCATCAAGGGCTTCAACACGAAGGGCGAGAAAAACATGGGTATCTACGGCACGCTCAACGCCGCCGGGACTCGCTACACCATTCAGTTCCGACAAACGTCCGACAGGTCCACCACCCGGAACAACGCCATTCCCCCTCCCGCTCAATTTGGCATTCGCTTTACCTCCCTGGAGGCAACTCCCGGCCGAAACTCGATGGGCTACGCGGTGGCGTTCCCCGAGGGCACTCAACCCGGGAGCCTGAACCTATCGGCAGCCCTGGCCCATGTGCATCAGGGCTACGACAACGTACCCGCCCAGACGTTCGCCAACGCTTGGGAAAGCGCCATCGACCCCTCGGCTACCCACCTGCCCGTCTCCACGACTCCCAACACCGTTTCACTCGCATCCGGGACGGTCACCACGGCCTGGGATCCCGCGCGCAACATGCTGCTCCTCACCGTGACCAACACTCAACCGCGCAGCCGCAAGGCATACCCGCTCGGACTCTGTGCCGATGCCAGCCAGACCACCTTCATCGGCACCAACGCAGTCGCCCGCTGGACGAAAATGGTCCCACTGATGGAGGAGGTACTGACCGAGGATCGTTATGCCCGCGAACCCTTCCCGCTGACCGACGTCTTTGAACGAATCGCCAAGTCGCTCAACGACAGTCCCGACTCCGGCGCCATCATCGTCGCGGTCCGCTATCCGCAACCTCCGGTCGGCACTCCGATGCCTGACATCCTCACCAACACACCGACTGATATCGACGAAACATTCTACGACAAATCCGCCAGCGATCTGCACCTGAAACCGAATAAAGTCGCGGAATACGAATGCTACCTGGCGATTAATGACTCGGCTTCCTACGGCCTGTTTCGAACCGCCTACTTCCGCAATGCGAACGATGGCGGACCCGACGATGATCCGGATCTCGATGGACTGACAAATCTCGAAGAGTACTGGTGGGGGAGTAATCCCCGAGCGAGCGTTGGAGTCCGTCATCCCGTCACCGCCGCCATCCGCAATTACGATGGCCGACCATATCTCACGCTGAACTTCCGGCGTCCCTCCGGTGACCGGGATCTTAACTTCGCGGTGTTTACCTCGGAGGATCTGGTCACTTGGGAGGAAGACGAGGCGGCTCACGAACGCGAGGTCCTCGACAACGGCGACGGCAGCGAAAGTGTCCTTCTTCGAGTCAGTCGACACGCGGAGAGTACCCCAACCCGCTTCGTGCGACTGCGGGTGACGCTGCGGGAATAGGCGATCGGCCCTTCGCGCCGAATCCAGAAACTCAACACCGGCGGGACTGGGCCACCAGTCCCGCCTTTTGTTTTGGAGGCAGCCTTGCCGTCACTTTCCGCAATTGCGCCCCGCGGGTCGGCGGGCTCAGGCTGCGCCATGGCCAGTGCCGATTCAGAGGCTATCGCTCAACTGCGCGAAGCCGTCCGTCTGTCTCCGAAGAACCTGCCGCTCCGGCTGGCCTTCGCGGATGCCCTCCTGGGCGCCAGTCGTGCCGGCGAGGCCGAGGCGGAATACCGTGCGGGCCTTCAACACGCCGCCGAACACGCCGGACTGAAACTGGGCCTCGCCCGCTGCTTCCTCGCCCAGGGCAAGAACAGTCATGCCCTGGTCTTGTGCGAAGACCTCGCCCAGCGTCCGGATTGCCCGCCCCGCGCCTTTGTGCTCCACGCCCGACTCCTCGTCGGAATCGGCGAGATCAAACCGGCGGTGGAAAGCTACAAGCGCGGCGTGGAATTGGATCCCACGGTGGCCGACCCGGACTTTGCGAGTCGCCTGGGCATTCGCGACGAACCACCGGAACCCGATCTGGAGACCGACGAGGATGAATCGGACGAGGGCCCCAGCGATCCCTTCCCGGTGGACGATGATCTGGATGAAGTGGTGGATGGAAAAATGCGCGCCGCCTGGCAGGGCCCTGAGGATGAACCTTCCTTGGATCTGGAGCGCCCGAAGATCCAGTTCTCCGACGTCGGCGGAATGGAGGCACTGAAGGAGGAGATTCGCCTCAAGATCATTTATCCGCTCACCCATGCGGACATGTATCGGGCCTACGGCAAGTCCATTGGCGGCGGCATCCTGCTCTATGGTCCGCCCGGGTGCGGCAAGACTCATCTCGCCCGAGCCACGGCGGGGGAAATCAAGGCGGCCTTCCTGAGCATTGGCATCCACGACGTGCTCGACATGTGGATTGGCCAAAGCGAACGGCGGCTGCATGAACTGTTCGAACGCGCCCGACGCAACAAGCCCTGCGTGCTCTTCTTCGACGAAGTGGACGCCCTTGGAGCCAGTCGCTCCGACATGAAGCAGTCCGCCGGCCGGCATCTGATCAATCAGTTCCTCAGCGAACTGGACGGGGTGAAGTCGTCCAACGATGGCCTGCTGATTCTCGGCGCCACCAATGCCCCGTGGCATTTGGATTCCGCCTTTCGCCGGCCCGGCCGGTTCGATCGCATCCTGTTTGTTCCGCCGCCCGACAGCTCCGCCCGGGCCGCCATTCTGCGGCTCCAGATGCAGGGCAAACCGGCCGAGGACGTGGACTACGATCACGTGGCCAAGAAGACCGACGGATTTTCTGGGGCCGATCTCAAGGCCGTGGTGGACCTGGCCATCGAGCAAAAGCTCCGGGAAGCCATGAAGTCGGGAATTCCCACGCCGTTACGCACCAAGGATCTCGTGACTGCCGCGAGCGCGCACAAGTCCACCACCCGCGACTGGTTCGCCACCGCGCGCAACTACGCCCTCTACGCCAACGAAGGCGGCGCCTACGACGACATCCTGAAGCACCTGAAGCTTTAGTTGAGGCTCCGACTGGCTTACCCCCGGTGGGGCGACGCTCCGCGGAGCCGTTCCGGGTGGCGTAGCCGCCGACGGAAGGAGGCGCCATCGGTCTCGTGACGCGTTGATTGGCAACCGGCGCGTGGAGTTTGCCAGTTGAGTCAGCGCCTCGTCCCCTCGGCGGCTACGGTGGCCCCGGTGGGGCGAGTGACGCGTCAGGAGTCCACCCACGTTCGGCTCCGCAAAGAGTCGCCCTACCGACAAACCAGTGCCATTTGGCTTGCCACCTTCGGTCCATGGGAAGCGAGGCGGGTTCAGATTATCTCCTTAGCCGCGGCCCGCATCGGGCCGGGTCAACATGAACCTTTCCGCATTCAGGCTTGTTTTTCGTCGTTGGGCGGCCGGTCTCGTCGCCGCCGTCCTGCTCCCGAATTCCGTCCCAGCCGCGCCGGCTCTCGAGGCTTCCTTCTCCGAGACCCTTCGCTCAGGCCGAGTCCCCGAAGTTCGTCAGGCCCTCGACCAGGGCGCTCCGGTCTCGGCGGTCGACGCCACGGGATCCACGCCTCTGCATTGGGCTGCCGTTTACGGTGGCGCGGACACTCTGCGGCTGCTGATCGAACGAGGCGCTGACGTCAATGCCACCAATGCCGCAGGCGCCACACCGCTCATGCGCGCCGTAGGGGATTTGGCCAAGGTACAACTGCTTTTGGCGCACGGCGCAAACGTCAATGCCCGCTCGGCCATGGGCCAGACGCCCCTGATCCTCGCGGCCCGAACCGCCCGCTCACGCGAAGTCGTGGAACTGCTGCTGCGTCACGGAGCGGATCCCAAAGCCACCAATGCCTTCGGCGCCACGGCGCTGATGGCAGCGGCGGCGGGCGGTGATGTCGGCACGGTGAAACTTCTGTTGGAGAAGGGTGCCGATCCCAATGCTCAACCCGCCCCCAACGAAGGTGGCTTCCTCTTTGGTGGCGGGCGGAGTCCGCTGCTGTGGGCGGCGTTCCGGGGCAACACCGAAATGATTGCGGTCCTGCTGCGCGCCGGAGCCCAGCTGAATGTTCCCACCGGCCTGGGCACCGCCCTCTCTCAAGCCGCCTGGGCCGATCGAACCGACGCCGCGCAAATGCTTCTGACCGCCGGAGCGAAGCCCGATCTCGCCGGCCCTCAGGATGGCTATCAACCCCTGCACTGGGCGACCTCCACGGAAGAGGGCAACCAAGCCCTGGTAACGCTGCTGCTGAAACACGGCGCCAATCCGAACGCCGGTGGCGGCGAGCCGGTGGACGCTTTCCGCGGCACTGAGCAGACGCCCTTGATGCTCGCCCGACGCCGCGGTGATACCGACATTCTCAAGACGCTGATTCAAGCGGGAGCCACCCAGGAAACCCCGGATCATTCCCGCACCCTGCAACGAACCCCACGAACCCTTCCGGCGAACTTGAATGACGCGGTGTTGCAGGACGCCATCAACCGAGCCTTGCCACCGCTTCAAGTCACCTCGGTCGAGTCCAAGAAGTCGTTCCTTAACCACGGCAGCCGCCAGGATTGCACGTCGTGCCACCAACAGCATTTACCCATGGCCGCCCTGGGTCTGGCCCGGCGGTTCGGAGCACGCGTCGACGCCCAGCAGGAAGCGGCACTGGTGGCGCTGGTCAAGGCAGGTGAAATGAAAAACCACGAAGTGGACTTGCAACCCGTGTTCCACCCCGATGCCGTCATGACCAAGGGCTACGAATTGCTCGCCTACGCCCTTCAGGATCTGCCCGCCGATGCCAATTCCGACGCCTGGGTCCATCATCTGGCCGCCATCCAGGGACCCGACGGACAGTGGTACAACAACCTGCCCCGCCCACCGCTGCAAACGGGGGACATCGGTGCCACGGCTTTGGCCATCCAGGCCCTCCAGCGGTATCCGCTCCCGGGACGTCAGTCCGAGCTGAAGGATCGGGTGGAGCGAGCCCGCCACTGGTTACGACAGGCCAAATCGGAGAATACCGACAGCCTTGCCTACCAACTGCTCGGGCTGGCCTGGGCAGGGGAATCGCCCAATTCCCTGCAACCCTTCGCCCGCGCACTGGCGGCTCGTCAACGCGCCGATGGCGGCTGGAGTCAGTTACCCGGGCTGGAATCGGATGCCTACGCCACCGGCCAGGTCGTGTATGCGTTGCGGGTCGCCGGAGAGTGGAACCGCACCGAACCCACCGTGGATCGCGGACTTCGTTTTCTGTTGGCCAGTCAACTGGACGACGGCACCTGGTTCGTTCGCCGCCGCGCGTTTCCGTTCCAGCCCACCATGAACAGTCATTTCCCACATGGCCGGGACGGCTGGATCTCTGCCGCCGGCACCAGTTGGGCGATCATGGCACTGAGCCTTCCCGAGAAGTCGGAGCGCCTGACCTCGGGAATCACCCCCAAAACCACTGCGATCACCCGGACTACCGACTAGCCGGTTCGAAATCCTGGAATCCTGACTGTCCGCCCCGGGGCACCGGCTGTTACCTTCGAAACAGCCGGATTAATGAACCCCCACTTACAGCGCGCCGAACTTCTGTTTCAACAGTCGCGTTGGGACCTGGCCGAAAACGAACTTCGGCAGGCGCTGGCCCAGGAACCCGAGGAGGCGGGCGCCTACTCCCTGTTGGCGCTCTGCCAAGCCGAGCGCGAACAGTTCCCCGCGGCCCAGGCGGCCGCAGAGAAAGCCATCGGTCTCGCACCGCAAAACGCCTTCAGCCATTACGCCCTGGCCCGGGTCTTGAGCCTCCGCAACGAGACCGAGAAGGCCCTCGCCGCCATCCGGGAGTCCATCCAACTGGATCCGACCGACGCCGACTACCATGCCGTCGAGGCCGCACTGCTGTTCGACCAGAAGCGCTGGTCGGACGCCCTGCGCGCGGCGGAAACCGGCCTCCAATTCGATCCCGAACACATCTCGGCCAACAATCTCCGGGCCATGGCCCTGGTGAAGTTGGGCCGGAAAGCCGAAGCTGGCGCCACGCTCAGCTCCGCCCTCGCGCGCAATCCCGATAACGCCGATACCCACGCCAACCAAGGCTGGGCCTTACTTGAACAAGGGCGGCATAAAAAGGCGCTCGAACATTTCCGGGAAGCCTTGCGCTTGGATCCCACGAATGACTGGGCCCGGGCCGGCATTGTCGAGGCGCTCCAAGCCGGCAACCCGATCTACGCGGTCATGCTGCGCTACTTTCTGTGGATGCAGAAGTTCAGCGCTAAAGCCCAGTGGGGACTGATCCTGGGCGCCTGGATGGGGAATCGACTGCTCGGAAGTCTGGCTGAGAAAAACCCGGACTGGGCGCCGTGGATCCAGCCAGTCCGGCTACTCTATTTTGCCTTCTGTCTGATGACCTGGCTGGCCCAACCGTTGTTCAACTTGTTGCTTCGCTTCAACCGCTTTGGCCGTTACGCCTTGTCCGAAGATCAAGTTCAGGGTGCCAACTGGGTCGGAGCGTGTCTGGGCAGTGCGATCGTGGCCGGCCTGGCGGGTTGGATTCTGGGCTTCCCGGTGGTCTTGGTGATTCTCGCCCTCCTCGGACTCCTCCTATCCCTACCCGTCGCGGCCATCTTCAAATGTTCGCCGGGCTGGCCTCGGCAGGTCATGCGAGTTGCCTGCATCGTGCTCTTGGCACTGGGACTCGCAGGGGCGGCAGTAGCTCCTTTTTCCTACGACCTGACGATGCTCGTGGGCGGAGGATTTCTCCTCGGCTTCGTAGTCTCCCTCCTGGGCGCCAATTTCCTCATCACCCGCCGTCCCCGGCGCTGATTCCGCCGTCCGCGTCCCAGCGAATCCCGCGTCACTAGTCCACTCGCGTACGGCTCCGCAGAGCGTCGCCCTACCCTCTTCCGACCTCTCAGCTCTCAGCTCTCAGCTCTCAGCTGATTCCGCCCCCTCGAATGCTCGTTGCCGGACGTCGGGAGGATCCCTATGGTTCCGACCCGTTCCAAAGGCGGCCTGAGCCGTTCCCGATGAAACACTACCTCGACTTCGAAAAGCCCATCATTGAGCTGCAGCGCAAGCTCCAGGAACTCAAACAGCATCCCGATCAACACTCCCTCGGCATCAGCTGGGAGGAAGAAATCCAGCAGCTGGAGCGCAAACTCGAGGAGGCTCAACAGCAGATTTACTCCAATCTCACTCCCTGGCAGCGCGTACAACTCGCCCGACATCCGAAACGCCCCTTCACGCTCGATTACATCCGCTTGGCGTTCAGCGAATTCGAAGAACTGCATGGTGATCGCCAGTTCTCCGATGACCGGGCCATGGTCGGGGGATTCGCCCGCCTGGGGGACGAAAAGGTCGTGGTCATCGGCACTCAAAAAGGCCGAGACACCAAGGAAAACATCCTCCGCAACTTCGGCGCCGCCCACCCGGAAGGCTATCGCAAGGCGCTGCGTCTCATGCGCTTGGCCGACAAATTCGGACTCCCCATCATCACCCTGATCGATACCGCCGGGGCCTACCCGGGAATCGGCTCGGAGGAGCGGCACATCGGCGAAGCGATCGCGGTGAATCTCCGGGAAATGATGCTGTTTCAGGTGCCCATCCTGGCCGCGGTCATTGGCGAAGGGGGATCCGGAGGCGCTTTGGGCATCGGCGTGGCCGACCGGGTCTTGATCCTGGAAAACGCCTACTACTCGGTGATCAGCCCGGAAGGTTGCGCGGCCATTCTGTGGAAGGACCGGGCCGCCGCTCCCAAGGCCGCCGCCGCCCTGCGCATCACCGCCACCGACCTGCACCAGCTGGGTCTGGTGGATGAAGTGATCCCCGAACCACATGGCGGAGCTCACAACAATCCCGCCACGACCGCCGCCAACGTCAAAGCCTCCCTGCTGAAACATCTGGCCGAAGCCCGCGCCCAATCGGTGACCGACCGACTCGCCCGCCGGTACGCCAAGTTCCGTGCCTTGGGTCGGGTCTCAGAACCAATGGCCAAAGCGGCCTGATCCTGACAGAGTGTCCCGCGGGACCCAAAACCGCCATGTCACTCTATCCACTGACCTTCCAGCCCATCTTCAAGGAACGTGTCTGGGGCGGCCGCAATCTGGCCGAACTGTTCCAAAAATCCTTACCTCCCGGCGCCGTCATTGGCGAATCCTGGGAAATCACCGACCGACCCGAAGGGGTTTCGGTCATCGCGCAGGGCCCCCTGGCCGGCAAAGATCTGCGCTGGCTGATGACCCATCATGGAGCCGAGGTGTTGGGTCGGGCCGTCGCTCCCGGGGAACGCTTCCCCTGGTTGATCAAGCTGCTGGATTGCAACGACGACCTGTCGCTCCAGGTTCATCCGCCGGCCTCCCGGGCCGAGGAACTCCGCGGCGAACCCAAGACCGAGATGTGGTACTTCGCCGACACCCGGCCCGGAGCTCGCATCTACGTCGGACTCCGACCGGGCGTCACCCGGGAGGAATTCACCCGTCGAATTGCCGACGGCTCCGTCGCCGAGTGCTTCCACGTGCACGAAACCCACACCGGCGATGTGATGTTCGTTCCCAGCGGACGCGTTCATGCGCTGGGCGGCGGCAATGTGGTGTTTGAGATTCAGCAGAATTCCGACACCACCTATCGGGTGTTCGACTGGAACCGGGTGGGCCTGGATGGCAAGCCTCGCGAACTGCACATCGAGCCCTCGCTGGCCTCGATCGACTTCACTGATTTTCAGCCCCCTCTCGTGGAGGATCCGGCTCACCCCCATCCGGCGGGCTCCCGCCGGCCGCTGGTGCAACACGCCTTGTTCCACATCGACGAACTTCAGGTTCCGGCCGGGCAAACGATCCCGGACGAGCGGGCTGCCGGTCAGCCGGGACTATTGGGAGTCGTGCGGGGCGGAATCACCGTCACGGGCGGCGGTGTCTCGGTCCCGGTGCCCGCCGGAGGATTTGTCCTATTGCCGGCGGCCCTCGAATCCTGCCGAATTGAAGTCGGCGAACCCACGGTCGTTCTGCGAGTCAGTCCAGCCGCCTAAATCATGAGCGATCTGCTTCCTGGAGGCGCGAAATCAGCTCCTGGGGAAACACCCTTGGTTCCCGAGGTTCTGGAGCAGTCGTCCCTGCTGCGTCAGCTCTTCTTCGAAAAGTATTTTCGCGCGGCGCTCGTGCTGGTGGCCGTGGCGGTCATTGGTGCCGCGGTGTTGTTGCCCAAAATGGTCCGTTCCACTCCGGATCATTTTCTGCCGGTGATCCATGTTCGAGCGCTGGACAAGCTCCAGGCCTGGTCGCTGGCTCGATCCGCCCGCTCCGCCGCCGCCGCCGGACAAGTCGATGCCGCCGCCCTCGCCTGGCAATCCGCCATCGCCAATGACCCAGGCGATCCGGCGCTCTCCCGGGAGTTGGTTTCCCTAATTGCTCAACAGCCCGTCGCCCCGCGCAAACACCTCCGGGCCGGGGCCAATTACGCGCTCTGGCTGCTGCGCCTCACCCAGACCAACCGCGCCGATCTCGATCTCGCCGCCCAGTTCTTCTCCCGCTACAGCCTGGACCAGTATGTCGCAGGTCTGCTGCGTCCGGTGGAAACCAACCTGAGCCCCGTTCAGGCCCGGGAATATCTCAAGTCCCTGTTCAACCTCGGTTACATGGAACCGTTCGGACAGACGTGGGACAAGTATCAGTCCGCTGTAGATTCGGATGCGGAACTGAAACTGTATCGCGCTGCCTGGCAGGCCGGCTGGGGACCGGCCGTCACGCTGCGCTCCGGAGCCGACCATTTGGCCGCCGCCCGCGAAGACCCAGCCACCACGGCACTGGCCAATCGACTGACCCTAGCTGTGGCGTTCTCCCGAGCTGACATCGCTGCCTACGAACGTTCCCTCGCCGTGTTGGAAGACCGGCATCAGGACCGGGTGGCGGATCATCTGAGCCACTGGCGTCTGCTGCTAAACGCCGGCCGACGCGAGCAAGCCGCCGAACTCGCTCGCGCCTACTCGAATCCGCCCGACTCCCCAGCCGACGCGCTATTGATGACCGATCTGTTCATCGAGTTGGGGCTCACCCAATACGCGTCGGATTTCCTGGAGAAGCAGCTCACCAATTTCGATTTCAGTCCGGACGTCTGGCAGCGTCAGGCCGAACTCTACATCACGCTCAAACGGTGGGCGGAACTCCGCGCTCTGGCCATCAACGTCCGGGCCTCGGAGCGCATTCCGCCGGACCTCAACGGCTACGCTTGGTTCCTCCAGGGCATCGCCGAATTGGAATCCGGAAAGAAGGACCCGGCCGATGAAGCCTTCGCGCGGGCAGTCGATTTCCCGCCCAACAATCCGCTGATGACCTTTCGCATGGCCAATGTGTTGAATCAGCTCGGGCAGCACGAACAGGCATCGGCCCTACTCCAGAAGCTCGAGAAGGATTTTGGCAGCCTCGCCCAATATTGGTTTCAGGTCGTCAGCGCCGCCTATCAGGCTCGTCAGTTTGACGTCATGCGTCACGCCGCCGCCCGGGGCTATCAACTGGCCACGAACAATCCCATTTTCATCAACAATTATGCCGCTGCCTTGCTCATCGAAAGGACCAATGCGCCCCTGGCGATTGAACTGACCCTGCGCCGGCTCACCCAGGAACCCAACAATCGCGGCGCACAGATCAATCACGCCCTCGCCCTGTTGCAAAATGACCGTCTCGATGACGCCGAAGCGGTGCTGCGCCAGTTGAATCCGCTGACCCTCGACAGCTACTACCGGACCGTGCTGCAACTCGGCTACTTCGAGCTCAACTACCGACGTCAGAACCGGAAAGCGGCCGAACTTGCGTATCAGGAAATCGAACCCCGCTTCCTGATGCCGCCGCAGATCCGCTGGCTCGAGGAGTCGCATCAGGAACTAACGCGGACTCCCTGAAGCCATGGAGTGCGGTAGCCCTGGTAGCCCTGGTAGCCCTAATACCGCTTTTCCATTTCCCCCAGCGCGAATGAGAAGGCGAAGCGGGAAAGGCAAATCTGGAAACAGGAAAAAGACGGGGATAGTGATCCACTATGAGCAGTTCGGCAGACTTCTCTAGACCCGCTTCCTGCTTATTGGCTCTCAGCTCTCAGCCGGAACCTTGCAGACCGACCGGGGTGTGGGCGGCGGCGTGAAATTGGTGAGATCCTGGCGGTTTGAAATTCCGGTAGGAGTCAGCCGGCACCGGGATTTTGCCGCGTAAGGTCCTCAAACATGCTGATAATCGGGGAAATGGGCATTGGG
>JAFLEF010000005.1 GCA_017309115.1 Verrucomicrobiota bacterium
ACCCCGCCTTGCGGCGACGCAGTTGCCTTCAGCTACACGACGCCCTGTCGGCATCGTACTCAGTCTTTCACTGGTTAGTCTCATCAGTTTCACAAACGCACGGACTGCGCCAGCCCTCTGGCGCTTTTGGAGCGCGGGAGGGCAGGTGAGGGTTGGAGTGACTCGACGCCTCAGCAGCCGGGACGAAAAGCGGTAGTAGCTTCGCTGGCTTCACTACCGCACTCCAAAGGCGGTGGGGCGAGGTTCCACCGAGCCGTTCGGATTTCGGCGTAAAGCGCGTTGGGAGGCCACACGCGGCCGGCTCCGCGGAGCGTCGCCCTACCGGCGTCGCCCTACCGTTCTTACCCGCTCCGACTCATCCCGCGGTGAGCGCGGCGCGTTCGTCGGCGAGGGCGCCGGTCTTTTCCAGGAAGTAATCGTAGCCGCCGACGTACGGACGAATCTGACCCGCATTCACGTGCAGTACCTTGGTGGCGAGTTTGCGGATGAAGTGCACGTCGTGGGAAATGAACACCAAGGTTCCTTCGTAGCGCTCCAGCGCGAGGGTCAGCGACTCCACACTCTGGATGTCCAGATGCGTGGTCGGTTCATCCATCAACAGCAGGTTCGGCGGATCCACCAGGAACTTGATCAGGTTGAGCCGGCTCTTCTCGCCACCGCTCAACACCGTGGTCGGCTTGTAGATCTCCTCTTTCCGAAACAGAAACGAACCCAGCACACCTCGCGCCTCGTCCTCCCG
This sequence comes from Verrucomicrobiota bacterium, assembly GCA_017309115.1. Classification (GTDB taxonomy): domain Bacteria; phylum Verrucomicrobiota; class Verrucomicrobiia; order Limisphaerales; family UBA9464; genus UBA9464. Next base: position 740 of record JAFLEF010000005.1, read on the forward strand.
CAGCGTGGGTGCGCTGGCCAACACTTCCTCCAGGACGTTGCGATTGGGGTCCAGCGTGGCCGTGCGGTGCTGACTGAAATAACCAATCTTGGCGTTGTGACCGAGCTCGCGCTCGCCCTGCTGGAACTCCACCACGCCGGCCAGGATTTTGAGCAGCGTGGATTTTCCCGCGCCATTAGGTCCCACCAGGACAGTGCGTTCGCCACGTTCCACGGTGAGGTCGAGTCCGCGGTACACCACGTGGGAACCGTACGCCATATGAATGCCCGTGAGACTGATCGCCCGCTGACCACCTCGAGGCGGCGGCGGAATCTGGAAGCGGAACGGTTTCCGGGGCGCCAGCGGCTTTTCGATCAGTTCGATTCGCTCAATCTGCTTGAGCTTGCTCATGGCTTGGGAGGCCTTGGACGGAACCGCGCGAAAGCGGTCGACGAATTCCTGCAGCGACTGGATTTCCTTCTGCTGATTCTTGTACGCCGCCAATTGCCGCTCGTAGTTGGCCTCCCGCTGTTCCAGGAAAGACGAATAATTGCCGGTGTAGGAAATCACCTTCTTCTCGGAGATCTCATGCACCTGGCCGACCACTTCGTCCATGAACTGCCGATCGTGGGAAATAAGCAGCAAGGCGCCGGCGTAATTCTTCAAGTATTGCTGGAGCCAAAGCAGGGAGAGCAGGTCGAGGTGGTTAGTCGGTTCGTCGAGCAGGAGCAAATCGGGCTCCATCACGAGCAAGCGGGCGAGATGCGCGCGCATGATCCAACCACCGCTCATTTCCCGAGCGGGCCGGAGGAAGTCGGTTTCCCGGTAACCCAAACCCCGAAGCATCTTCTTTGCTCGGGCCTCCGCCTGAGGATCATTTAACGCGTCGTGCTTGGCATGCGCTTCGAGGTATTCCGGGCTGGAGACATCGCCCTTCGCTTCGAGTTCGTGCAGGAGTTTTTCCAGACGCGGAAGTTCTCCGACGCGACCGGTCGCCACATCGAGCACGGTTTCATCCCCGAGAGCCTCGCCTTCCTGCGGCAGGTAGCCCACGGTCGTCCATTCGTCGCGTTCGACGGTGCCGGCGTCGGGAACATCCTCGCGCAGGATCAGGGAGAACAGGGTGGATTTGCCGGCGCCGTTGGGGCCGACGAGGGCGACGCGTTCGCCGTAGTTGACCTGGAAGGACGCATTCTCGAAGAGCGTCCGACCGCCAACCGTTTTCTTGAGATCGCGGATCGTGAGCATGAACTGAAAAGGAAACTGGGATGCCCAGACTGGACCGGGCGGATTCTGCGGATCCCAGGGACACAGCCGCCCCGGGGCGGGACAGCATGCCTCAGAAACGCGGTGAGCGGCTAGTGCCGTGTCGCGACAATCGGCAGCGGCCACCGTGGTGCAGATCTTGGTAGGGATGGACCGCCGGGCCGTCCCCGATGAGCCAGCAGAGCGCCGCCCATCGGCCCTTCCTGGTCAGCTTCAGAACCACCTTCGCCTCAATTCGCCCGCAGCCTACGGAACCCGAGCCCACTCCGTCCACTGACGCTCGAGAGCCGCCGCGTCCGGAGGTCCATCGGCCACCAGAATGCGGTACCGCGCGACGTGCGTTCCACCCGGAGGTATCGAAAACTCGCCCAATTGCTGCGGCGCGAAACAGAAGAACGGTTCGGTCGGGTTCAGGCGCATGGGTTCAGGAGAACGAAAGTTGGTGGGATGCCCCAGGATGGCGACCCCGGCGACTCCGTTCGATACCGCGCCGCCAATCCAGCACCAGCGACCACGGGTCTCGTTGCCCTGGAGACGGTTGGTAATCCCTTCGGACGTGAGGAAAAGGCACTGCGTGGGGCCATTCCAGGCGTCGAGACCGCGAAAGCCCAGACCGCCGTAATGGTACTTCGGAAGCGTCAGCGGTTCGGTCGTGACGTTGGTTTGCCGCAGCGTGAGATCGATTCGGTAGGGTTCGCCCAGCGGAGTCGGAAGCACCCGGACCGTCCAAGCCTCTTCGAGCACGGTGAGCGGTCGGGGAGCCGAAAGATCGACGTAACGGTGCAGCGCGCGCAGTTCCGCTGCATCGGGCGTTTCCTCGGATCCGAGCCAGCGGACAAACTCCACCCGACCCTTCTTCTGACCCATGTTCCAGAAGTCCGGACTCCGGCCGGCAAACTCCGTGCGAGTCCAGGCTGTCCAGAATCCATGATGGTGGAGGTGGTTCGACGGATAGTCGCCGGTCACAACCTGACCCGAAGGCGTGGTCACCGGATGCAAATAGCCCGCGCGGCGATATTCATCAGGAACTCCGGACGGTAGTGTGCCTTCGCCCCCTTGGTAGACCACGACGGGCCGGTCCCGAAGCAGGAAGGAAACAACGTCGTTGGAGCGAATCAGTCGGACAGAATCCGCCGCTGAAGAGGTCAACACCAGCAGGCTCGCCAGCAGCCAGCCGATGATCCGAGATCCCTGCGGGTGGTTCGAACAAGTGAAGTTCATCGGGTGATGCGGTTGCTTAAGCCGCATCACCCGGAAGTGCGAGGCAAAGTTCAGACCTCAGTTCTCGGGACGGAACAGACGGTAGAACGTCTCCACCTCGGTGGTGGGAAGCAGAACGTAGATCCGGTCCCCTTCGACAATCGGCGTCGCTGACACCGTGGTCCAAACCTTGGGCTCATTCAGCGTCGTGGAGCTCTGAAGCACGAAGCCCGTGCCCCCGACCGGCCAGGACACCGACACCGCGGTGCCGATGGAAAGTTCCGGCGTTCCCGGAATAACTCCCGGGATGGCGAGGTAATCGAGATCCTTGGGCTCAATCACTTCATTCGCCAACTGCAAGCGGTCGATGGCGCCCACCAACGGCAATCCGCCGGAGAACTCCGAGCCGAGCCAAAAGAAATTGTTGCCCCGGACATTCAAGCCCTGGGTGTAGGCGATCGTGTCACCCAGGATTCCATCGACGTAGAACTTCAGATTGACGCCTTGAGTATGCACCACCGCCACATGATGCCAGAGACCGTCATTGGGAATCGCCGCCGCAGTCGGGATGTCGAGAATACCGTAGGTGGTGACGAAGATCTTGCGATCGGCCGTCACGGAGAAGCTGAGCGCGCCGCCGACGCCGAAGTAGCCGAAGAGGACACTGCGAGCCTGGGGGAGTGTGCCGTACTTCACCCAGGATTGGAGCGTGAAATTACCGGTCAGACCGTCGCCCACGAGGTTGACCAACTGGGTCGGGTCATCGACTTGCGCGAGGTCGTTGCCGTCGAACGCCAAGGCGAAGTCATCGGGTTTGCCCGACGGAGAATCGGTGGTGAAGGTGGGTGAAGAACGGGCAAGCAGAACCGCCGCCGCCGGTGTCGCACTGCCACCCACTGTTCCCGTATTCGCGTAGGGTGCGGCCGCTTCGTTCAAAGCGAAGGCCAGGACGGTGCTGGCGAGCGGGGCCTTGGGCGCGGTGGCCACGGAATCCAACTGTTCTGCTGTGAGAACCGCCCGGTGGACCCGAACGCGGTCAATCGTGGCGTTGACCGGTTCGCTCAATCCGGCCGAGCCAATGCCCACGATTCCTCCGCTCGGAGCCCGCATGGCCCCGGTTTGTTCGATGAACCCGACGTCAACGCCATCGATGAAGTAGCGGACTCCGACGCCCGGTTCCCAGACCGACGCGACGTGCGTCCAGGTTCCCTGAGCCGGAAATGTGCCGGAGAAAATGTCGGCCACGCCAAACAAAGTGAACGTCAACTCGCCGGTGTTGTTCAGTCCCAGTTTCCAGGAATTGCCATAGCCCACGATGCCTTCAAAGCGGGGCGTAGCACCCGCAGGAATCAGCACCCAGGCTTCGACTGTGAGCGGCGTGTCGACCGCTTCCAGGGCGGGAGCGTTGGTGGCGGTGAGAACAAGATACCCGGCGGGATCGACAATGGTGAGCGCGCGATCGCCGGCCGTTCCTGCCGGCGTCGAGTCGCTGGTCAACGGAATGTTGGTGGGATCCACCAGGGCGCCGAGAAATCCGGTGAGTGTGCCCGTGGAGTTGGTGATGCTGTTGCCCTTGCCTTCGCTGAAGTCGAAGCGAAAGAGCGTTTCACCCCGGAGGGTGGAACCAGCGAGCAACGCGGTGACTCCAGCCAGGCAGCAAGTTTGGCGAAGAAGACGGGGAAGTGCGTAGTGGGACATGTCAGAGATAGTTTTGAAGAGTCCGCTCGGTCCCTGGGCTGAACCAAGTCGGACCACCAAATTCCCCTTAAGCAAAGGGTTGGCCGAATTCGCGAATGCCTTCGTTTTGCGGCCAACCTTTCAGCAAGAATTAGCAGCCATTACCCCCCAAGTAATTGAGATGAGCCGGACCCCGGGGTTCGAGCGCACTTCAGAGTTCCAGTTCGGGCAGGTAGCACGAGAAAGGGCAGGATGCTCCAAAGCCCACGAACCGTTGGCGAACTGTCAGGCCGACCCAAAGTCGCCAGCCTGCTCTCTTCCTCCCACCCGTTTCCGAAGCCCATACGCCGACGGCGTGGAATGGTACCGGTTTGCGATTCTCGCAAATGGAGACGCCACGCGATTCTCTTAAGCACCTTTCTACCAATTGATTGCGAATATCCCTACAGCGCCTAGGGGATTTCCTTAGGCAGGTACGCCAGTTGCTTAAAGGACTTGGAAGGAGTTCGAGTCGCGCAAAACAGAATACCAAAAAATGCATTGCAAATACTACGGTCTGATCGCCGCCGCACTGGCGCTCAGCCCCCTCACCCAAGCGAAGGACATCACGATTTTCGATGAGGTCACGCAGGGGAAGAAAAACAACAAGGGATGGTGGGGCGGTTCCGCCCTGCAGAACGACGTCAACGTCGACACCCGTGGAATCAAGGAAGACAACGAAACCGAACCCGGCACGGCCATCGGCCAGGAATGGGATCTCGAGGCGTTCCATCTCAATGGGACCACGCTGAGCATGATCGGCGGGTTCAACTTCCTCACTGGCGAAGGCACGTATGCTTCAGGTGACATCTTCATCGATGTCGATGGCGACGCGGTCTTCGGACCCTCCACCCCCGGCGGCACGGGAACCACGCTGAAGTCGAACAGCCTCTTCGGTTACGACTACGTGATCTCCCTGCAAGGCCGCGGTCTGAACGGAAGCTACGACAGCGTGGATCAGACGATCGATGGCACCTACAAGGTGTACAAGATCTCCAACAGCTCTGTCGACGTGACCGTGGCGGCCATTGGTTCCGCCAATCCGTGGACCTACCACAGCGGTGGCGAGTTGATCCGCAATCCGGCGACCCCGGGCTCTGACATCTACGGCACCGCCACGCAGACTGCGTACACCGGTGGCGAGTATCAGGGATTCAACGGCAACAACAACCACTACGAACTCGGTGGTTTCGACCTCTCCTTCCTGGGCAGCCAGCTCGGGCCTGGGACGCTCTTCAAGTTCACCATGGAATGCGGCAACGACAATCTGATCGGCCGAGTTCCGGATGGCGGAACGACGATGCTGATGCTGGGCATGAGCCTCGGCGGTCTGGCGTTCGTATCGCGCCGCTTCCGCGCGTAAGTTCTTCGTTAGGCTAGTTGGTTTGTTTGGTTTGTTTGGTTGTTTGGGTTAAGCACGGCGGCCGGTGGGAACACCGGCCGCCCTTTGGTTTCCCGTTTCGCAGGGTAGGCAATCCGGCCGGACTACGGTTCAATTCCGGAGTGACGTTCCGCCTCTTTCTGCTCGGACTGCTGGGAAGTTGGCTCGGCCTCGGAGTGACCTTCGCTGACCGACCCAACATCCTGTTCCTCTTCGCCGACGATCAGCGCGCCGACACTATCGGCGCTTGGGGTAATCCCTACATCCAGACCCCGCATCTGGATCAGCTGACCCGCCAAGGCTTCAGCTTTCGCCACAACTACTGCTTTGGCGGCAATAGCGGCGCCGTGTGCATTCCGAGTCGGGCCATGCTGCTCAGTGGCCGAACCTGGTTTCACGTGGACCACTCTTTGAAGGGTGTGGAGACCTTTCCCGAACGCTTCCGTCAGGCCGGCTACCGGACCTTCGCCACCGGCAAGTGGCACAACGGCCAACCCTCCTTCGTTCGCAGTTTTGATTTAGGCCGATCCGTTCACTTCGGTGGCATGGCCGACCACACGAAGATCGAAGTCCAGAATCTCCTTCCCGACGGAACCTTCTCTCCGAAGACACCCGTCACCCGCTTCTCCAGTGAACAGTTTGCCGACGAGACCATCGCGTTCCTGCAACAGCAGACCTCCGCAACCCCATTTCTGGCCTATGTGGCCTTTACCGCGCCGCATGATCCTCGCAATCCGCCACCCGAATGGCGGGAACGCTATTACCGGGACCGCCCACCGCTGCCGCGGAATTACCTGCCCCAACATCCGTTCGACAACGGACACTTGGTGTTGCGCGATGAAGATCTGCTGCCTTGGCCGCGGCCGCCCGAACTGCTGCGCGATCAATTGGCAGAGTACTACGGCCTGATCAGTCATTTGGATCAGCAGATCGGCCGCATCCTGCAAGCCCTCCAAAACTCGCCGTCCGCGACGAACACCCTGATCGTGTACGCCGCCGATCACGGCCTCGCCTTGGGCAGTCATGGATTGCTCGGCAAACAGAGCGTATACGAACACAGCATGCGCTGCCCGCTGATCCTGGCCGGCCCAGGAATCCCCGCCGGGAAGGATTCCACAGCGTTTACCTATTTGTTCGATCTGTATCCAACGCTCTGCGACGTCGCGGGAATCCAACCGCCGCCGGACTTGGACGGCTTCAGTCTGCGTCCCCTCTGGACGGGCACGGCCGCCAACGTGCGCACCTCCGTGTTCCTGCCGTACCTGAATCTGATGCGCGCCGTGCGGGACGAACGTTGGAAACTGATCTGCTATCCGCCCGTGAATCACTGGCAGTTGTTCGACCTGAAGAATGATCCCAACGAACTGGTGGACGTGAGCGGAGATCCCGAGCGGGCGGCGGACGTCGCGCGACTCACCCGACTAATGGCGGAGTGGCAGACGCGGTCGGGGGACACCCTATCGTTGAGCACGAACGCACCGAAACCATTGATGCGGGATCTGACCGGAACCGCTCGCCGGCCGGACGCCTGGCAACCGGAGTGGATTGTGAAGAAATACTTCGGCGCACCGTGACCGTCAGCGCACAACCTACGGCTGGATCGCGGGCTCGCCGTAACTGGCGCCGGATTGAATCCAGCGAATCAACGCCATCGTTTCGTCGGCCGTCAGGGCTTCTTTGCCCTCTGGAGGCATAACCTCGTCGTGATCCGGCGGCAGCAAGCTGACCACGATCAACCGACTCTTGAGCGGATCCCCCGGTACCAGTGCCGGCTCGCCGCTGCTCCCGCCCTTCATCGCCAAGTCACGTTGATCGAGGCGCAGTTTGCCCTTTTGCTTCTCAGCTCCGTGGCAGGGATAACATTTACGCGCCAGGATGGGTTCGATCTGGGTCGGAAACATCTGGGCCGCGGCTCGGGGGTCCGGCTTCGCTGACGATTCCAAGTTTCCGAGAAACCGATTCAACGCCGGCGGCGCACCTTCCGTGAGGAACTTGGAGCCATGGGTCAGCGTTCCCCCGCCATGGGCCGCCGCCACCAAGCAAACCGAACTCACCGCGAGCAAACCCCGATACGAAAGGCGGAGCCGGGCGCCTTGGGCGGCGGGATACCATTTAACATACAGCAGCCAAGTCGCGGTGATGAGCAGCGCGAACGCCAGACCCAGCACCGTGTGCCAGTAGACCACCTGGGCATCGTATTCACCGTGGGAAGCCCGCAGATAGCCGAGCAGAGCCACCATCCACGAGGCCGCCACACTGAATCCCAGCGCCACGGCCACGGCCTGACGCGCTCCCTCGGAAGGCCTTCGGGTCGCCCAAATCTCCAACAACACCGCGAGAACAAAGGCGCCAATGGGCAGGTGCAGCATGACCACGTGAAAGGGACCCAGGAAGTTGGACCATTCGAACGGCGCGGCGGCGTGCATCATGCGATTACGCGGTTGGACGCCACCGCAACTGCCCGTCATCACTTGGATTCCATGGACAGGGACTTGCCGACCAGCCCTCCCGGGTCAGGGTGACGCCCATGGATCGGTCTCGTCGGGTTCTGATCATTGGATGTGGCTACGTCGGGGAAGCACTGGCCCGGCGCCTGAGCTCCTCCGGCCACACGGTGTTCGGACTGCGGCGTTCCGCGCCGGACGCCCGAGCCGACCTCCCGTATGCGCCATTGGTGGGCGACCTCACTCAGCCGGGGTTCTGGAGCCAACTTTCGGGACCATTCGACTGGGTGGTGAATTGCGTTTCGTCCTCGCGTGGAGGGCCGGCCGAGTACCGACAGGTCTATTTGGAAGGAAACCGGCATCTGCTGATCTGGCTCCGCCGTCATCCGGTGGACGCCTTTGCCTACACCAGCAGCACGAGTGTGTATGGGCAGACCGACGGCTCCTGGGTGGACGAGACGGCTCCCACCCAGCCGGGAACCGAGACCGGCCAATGCCTGGTCGAGACCGAACAGCTTCTGCTCTCCGCAGCCCGGGAGCAGGAAGTCCCGGCTCGAATCCTGCGTGTGGCGGGGATCTACGGTCCGGGGCGGGGCCACTTGTTCCACCAGTTTCTGAACGGCGAAGCCCGGCTCCAGGACCAAGGTCAGCGGTTTCTCAACATGATTCACCGGGACGACGTCGCCTCGGCCTTGGAAGCCGCTCTGGAGCGGGGTCGATCTGGGGAGGTTTACAACGCCTCTGACCTCGAACCGGTCACCCAACGCGACTTCCTGCAGTGGCTGGCGGACCAAACCGGCCGACCCCTGCCACCTCCGGCCGAGCCCGGAACCGGACCCGTCCGCAAACGGGGCGTTACCCACAAGCGAGTTTCCGTCGCCAAACTCCGCCAGGAAACCCACTGGAGCCCACGCTTTCCCACCTTCCGGGAAGGCTACGCCGAAGCGTTGGCAGCCCTTCGTTCCTCCTGACGTCCAGGACTTAGCCCAGTCGGAAGCTGATCTTCTGCACCATGGTCCGACCCAGGAGATGTTGCATCCGCTCCAAAATCTCCCGGCGCCGATACCGACTCAATTCGTCCAACCAAACGTTGCTATCCACGCTGACGAAGAGCGTGCCCTTGTGCAATCCGGTGGGCTGAGCATGCGCGGTCACGACGGGATCCATGGCCTGGGTCCAGAGCGTGAGAATCTGCGATTCCGCCTGCTTTTTTTCCAAGCGCAGACCCTGAAGAACATTGGGCAGAACGTCCGCAATGGGCCGAGCTTTGGTGGTCCGGGCGATCTCGGCCTCGGTCAGGTCCACGCGCCGCCATTCCGCCAAGACCCGCCGACGGGATCGGCTGGACGGCGGGGGACGACTGGATTTGGTGAAGGATCCGAACACGGAAGAAACTTGGGAATCAGCCCAACTGCCCCCGGCTGACTTTACCAGCACTTTTTCGTTTCCCGCCGTAAACCTGATTTGCCACGCTCTGCCTCATGCTTTGGTTGCGTCGAATCTCCAGCTGGGTTGCTGGCTGCCTCGTGCTCGTCTCGGCTTTGGGAGCTGAGTTCAAGCTTATCACCGGCGACGTTTATCGGGGCGAATTGTCCGCAGCCGACGATGACGGCATCGTGGTCCGCCTGGAAACCGGGGAGTTTTCGCCCCGGATCGACTGGGCCAAGCTGAGCGACGAAACGCTCCGCCTGCTTGCCGAGAATCCTCGGGCCAAACGATTTGCCGAACCCCTGGTGGAACCCACGGTGGAGATTGTGCAGACCCCGGTTAAGGAGATCCCAATTCGGGCGGTGACCACCCGGGTGACCCTGCCCGACACCAAGAAGGGACTGCTTGCTTCCCTGACATCGCCCAACGGCATCATCCTGCTTCTGGCACTGTTTTTTGCGAATTTGTACGCCGCCTACGAAGTGGCCCGCTTCAAATGGCGTCCGGTCGGCGTCGTTTGTGGTTTGTCAGCCGTGTTGCCGGTTTTGGGCTGGCTGATCTTCCTGGCGTTGCCGCGGCGGGTTCAGGAAGAGGTCGAGAGCGCCACCGAAGCCGCCGTGGCGGGAACCTCGGTTAGCGCCCCGACTACCGCACCGGCGGCGGCGGAAGCCCCTCGTTCCGGCGCGGCTGCCGCGCTGGGCCTGTCCAAGAATGCGGCGGCGGGAGGCGGGGCAGCGGACGGATTGCCCAAGGTCTTCAAACGCGGCGAAACGACCTTCAATCGCCGGTTTTTCGAAACCCAGTTCCCCAGCTTCTTCCGGGTGGTCACCACTGAGGCCGACCGCGATCTGGTGCTGGATATCGCCGCCGGCAAGAGCAGTGTGGTCGCGTCCCGTATCAGCCGCATCACTGCCAATGAAGCCCACTTCAAAACGGCCACGGGCCAGGAAGTCGCCGTCAATTTCCCCGAAATGGTTCAAGTGACCCTGCGCCACAAGGATGCCGCCTAATCCGGCGTCCAACCCGACCCCTCCCGCTCTCCCCTCGTGAAATTCCGCGCGATCCTGTTGTTCGGTGCCCCCGGCGCCGGCAAGGGCACCCAGGGGAAGATCCTGGGTCAAATCCCCAACTTCGTTCACTTCTCCTGTGGCGAGGCATTTCGCAATCTGCGGGTCGACAGCCCGCTGGGTCGCGTCTTCGTCCAGTACGCCGGCCAAGGCAAACTGGTCCCGGACGAACCCACCATTCAGCTCTGGAAGAACTCCATCGACGCTATGATCGCCACCGGCCGCTTTCACCCGGAGGCCGATACCATGCTGCTCGATGGCATTCCGCGGAATCCCCGGCAGGCGCAGATCATGGCCGAACTCATCGATGTCGTGGCCATTTTCAATCTGTTCTGTCCACAGGTGGATAAATTGGTCAGCCGATTGCAGCGGCGCGCCCTAAAGGACAATCGTCTGGATGACGCCAACGTGGAAGTCATCCGCGCCCGCCTGGAAACCTATCGGCGCGATACCCGGGCGGTGCTCGACTGCTATCCGGAGAAGGTCATCCACCAGATCGACGCCACGCAGGAACCCCTCCTGGTGCTGTTCGACATTCTCAAGATCATCACCCGGATTCCCAAGCCGGCGATCAGCGACGGCAACACCACGTTCACTCCGGCGCCGGACATCACTCCAACGACCCCGATTTGAGCGTTCCCTGAATCTGCGGCTTGCCTTCCGCGTCGGGTGCCGGGAACGCTATTCCCCGTCACCTCATGAAAACACTCGCCTGGCTTTCGCTCAGTGCCGTCGTCGTCTCGTCCGCTTTGGGACAGGGCGTTGGCTACACCGACACCCCCACCATCCGCGGTCAGAAGTGGAAGGTTCACGACAAGGACCGACCCAATCCGCCGGTCGTCACCCCCGGAGCCACCTTCAGCAATGGCGCCCCAGCGCCCTCTGACGCCATCGTCCTCTTCGACGGCAAGGATTTGTCCCGCTGGAAAACCGGCCAGGGCGAAGCCAAGTGGAAGGTCGAGAACGGATATTTTGAAGTCGTGCCGAAATCCGGTGACCTGAGCACCAAGGATCAGTTTGGCACCGTTCAATTACATCTGGAGTTCGCCACGCCTTCCAAGGTGGAAGGGGAAAGCCAGGGCCGGGGCAATTCCGGCGTGTTCTTCCACGACCAATTCGAAATCCAGGTGCTCGATAGCTACAAGAACAAGACCTACGCCGATGGCCAGGCTGGTGGACTGTACGGTCAGTGGCCGCCGCTGGTGAATGCCATCCGGCCCCCGGGCGAGTGGAACACCTACGACATCGTGTTCGAAGCGCCGGAGTTCGACGCCGCTGGCAAGCTGGTGAAGCCGGCTTACGTCACTGCCTTCCTGAACGGCGTGTGCGTCCACAATCGCAAGGAGCTTAACGGACCCACCAACCACCGCGCCACCGATCCTTACAAGGCCTACTCCGGCAAGGGCGGCCTGCGCCTCCAGGATCACGGGAATCCGACGCGGTTCCGGAACATCTGGATCCGTCCCATCGGCGAGTACAACTGAGCGACCGGTCCAACGTAGCCGCCGAAGGGACGAGGCGCTGGCTCACCCAGTCAAATCCACGCGCCAGATTCCCAGCATCGCGCCACGACACCCAATGGCGCCTCCTGCCGTCGGCGGCTACGCGCCCCGGTGGGGCGAGGCTTCCGCCGAGCCGTTCGCGTCCTTACCGCTTACCTCTTACCCGTTCCTCACGGCTTCCGCGCCGCCGAACGCTCCTTCAACCAGTCCCAATCAGTCGTCGGATCGGCCGCGTAGATCCCACCCGCCCCACCCTTCACATTAGGCCGAATGGTCGCCCCTGGACCCGTGGTCACCTGCCACCGATGTGCCTCCGCATGGCCATCCCCAAAGGTCAGGTTAGCCGCGCCATTGTGGTAACTGGCGGGTAAATTGCCCCACTTCGGGGCCTCCTCCAGACGGTTCATAAAGAAGCCGTCGTTCACCGTGTCCGGATGCTCGTCCAGAAAGATGAACACCAGGGCCGGGCTAGCGAGATCCGTGTCCCGGAACGCCTGCACATAGGAGGGATTGAAGCGGTTGGTCAACTCCCCAGGATCGCCCACGAGGGAGTTCATGGAGAAGCTGCGCGTGCGCGGACCCACCAGACTCTTGGATTGATCCGAAGGGCACTTGAACACCGCCACCGAACGTCCGACGTAGCTGCCGAGCTTGGCGTCCGTCAGATAGGCCTGATTCGTGTTCTCCTCGGAGTCCTCCCAGTTCATCACGTGGTTGACCCAGTTGTCGCGGCGCGCCCGGGTCTCCCCCACACCGTGATTGTTCACCAGCCGATCGGCGTGATCATTGCCGTACAATTGCCAGCCCAGCTGGAGCTGCTTCAAGTGACTTTGACAGGCGGTGCCCTGGGCTCGGGCCTTGGCCTTGCCCAACGCCGGCAGCAGAAGTCCCGCGAGAATCGCAATGATGGCGATCACCACCAGGAGTTCGATCAGCGAAAAGGCAGCACGACGCATGTGAAGTCCATCGACGGCGGGAGGGCGGGGGGATTCACCGCAATTCGGCTCTAATCCAAGCTGACCACGGCCTTGATCACGCCGGACTCCGGTTTCAGCCAACCCGGGAACGCGTCGATCACCGTGGAGAACGGGGCGCGATGGGTGATCCAGGGTTGGGTATTGATGCGACCGGTTTCGATCAGCGAAATAATCCGGGTGAAGTCGGGACCAAGGGCGTTGCGGCTCGCCATGAGGGTGAGTTCGCGTCGATGCATCACCGGCGAATGCAGGAAGGACAATTCCGCCTGCGTGATGCCGACGTAGACCAATCGGCCGGCGAAGGCGCAGTAGTTCAACGCGTGGCTCATCGATTTGTTCGACCCGGTGGCGTCGATGACGACGTGGGCGAGTTCCCCACCGGTCAGCTCCGCCAGTCGTGTTGCTTCCGAGCCATCGCCGCGAGTCAGGATGGTGTCGGGGATTCCCATCACCTCTCGCACGAACGCCAGGCGTTGCTCGTTCATGTCCATTACGATGGTCCGGGCGCCGGCCACCTTGGTGAATTCCATGGCCGAGAGTCCGATGGGCCCCGCGCCAATGATCAGCGCGGTTTCGCCAGTGCGCAGCTGACTGCGATTCACCGCATGGCAGCCGATGGCCAGGGTTTCGACCAAGGCGGATTGCTCGTAGGATAGTCCGTTGGCCGGATGCAGTTTGCGGGCCGGCAGGATAATGCGGTCGCACAGACCGCCGTCGCACATCACGCCCAGCGTCTGGTTGGATTCGCAGCAATTGGTATGACCCCGGCGGCACGCGGAACACTTCTGACAGTTCAGATACGGTTCCACGGAGCAGCGATCCCCCGGGCGAACGTTCGTGACCCCGTCGCCCACCGCGAGGACTTCCACGCCCAGTTCGTGACCGGGGATTCGCGGGTAGCTGTAGAACGGCATCTTGCCGAGGAACCCACCGTAATCGGTGCCGCAGATGCCGACTCGATGAACCCGGAGCAGCGCTTCACCGGGCCCGGGCGCGGGCGGTTCGGGAAGGTCGAGAAACCGGAAGGACTGCGGACGTTCGAGCTGGAGTGCTTGCATGAATCGGAATCAGGAGCCGAAGCCCCGGGGCGAAGCTTGCTCCGAGACCGCCGGCAAACGCACGCCGGATCTGAACCTGCCCAGAAAGGCCAGGACTGGTAGGGGGACGCTCTGCGGAGCCGATATGGAGTGCGGTAGCCGGACTCCAAAAAGTGGTTCAAAACGCCCCGAGTAACTTGAACGCCGCCACAACCGCGAAGGCCAATACCAGCGAGTCGAAGCCGCGTTGCGGGATGCGGGTGACAATCTCTCGGCCCAGGAACAGTCCGGCGAAAATCACGGGCACCAGCATCAGATTGAAGGTCAGCGTGGGGGTGGTGATGAGCCCCAACTGCGCGCTAAAGGGGACCTTGATGAGATTGATCAGGAGAAAGAACCACGCGCTGGTCCCAACAAAATCCGCCTTGGGCAACGCCACAGCGAGGAGATAGAGGGCCATGACAGGTCCAGCCGCATTGGCCAGCATGGTCGTCACGCCGGCGGTAAATCCCATGGTCCAGGCAAACCCCCGGGTGTGGGGAACGGCGGCGAAGAGTCCGGGCTTCCAATTCCGCAGGATTTGCAGCAGGGCCAACACGAGGACAATGCCACCAATCACCGGATTGAAGCGGGCTCCGGGCAAACCAGTGTGCTGCGCCCATCGCATGATCGCCCATCCCGCTGCCACCCCAACGATGGCCGGTGGCAGGGTGCGCACCACATGCGCCCATTGCGCGTGGCGACGAAACAGCCAGACCGCTCCCAGATCGCCGGCGATCAACATCGGCAGGACCACTCCGGTGGATGCCAAGCCAGGGAACAGCTGGGCGAAAATGACCACGTGCATCAGACTGATGCCGGGCAAGCCGCTCTTGGAGATCCCGATGCCCAGACCTGCCAGCACCGACAAGAGCCATTGCGTCAGGGAGAAGTCAGGCAACACAGGAACAGAGTGGGAACGAAGTGTTGGCCTGACTCACGGTTCAACCGCGTTCAGAAAGGCAGGTGCGGGGGCGGCAGAATTCCATACTGAGCCAGTAGCCACCAGGCCCCGACGGCTAAGATGACCAGGACCGATAGCCAAAAAACGACTTTCAGAAGTGACTTCGTCAGCTTCCAAACAACTGCCAAGCCGCACAGCGCCACCACGACCAAGCCGGCCGAAATCAAGTAGGCCTTGGTCTCGTGACTCATGACTTAGGCGGCGGTCAGGACAGGCCGGGTCGCGCGCAGACGCTCGGCGCCGTGCCGCAGCATCCGCTCGGTGACGTCCCAGCCCAGACAGGCATCGGTCAGCGAAATGCCGTATTGGAGATCGGCGAGATTCTTCGGAATGGGCTGATTTCCTTCCAACAGATGGCTCTCAATCATCACGCCGATGAGCGGGTCGCTACCTTCGACGCGTTGGGAGATCAGATTCAGCCAAACTTCCTCCTGCTTCGCGTGCTGCTTGCTCGAGTTGGCGTGGGAGCAGTCCACCATTAGCCCGTCGGGCAGCCCGGCCTTGCGCAACTGTGCGGCGGCGTCGGCAATGCTGGCGGCGTCGAAATTGGTGCGGGCCCGGCCGCCACGGAGCACCACGTGACCCTCGGGATTGCCGACCGTTTGGACCACCGCGACCGCGCCGGTGTCATCAATACCCAGAAAGTGGTGCGGATGCCGTGCGCTCAGCATGGCGTCGATGGCAATCTGCAAGGAGCCGTCGGTGCCGTTCTTGAGGCCGACGGGCATGGACAAGCCGCTGGCCATTTCGCGGTGGGTCTGGCTTTCGGTGGTGCGGGCGCCAATGGCGGCCCAGCTGACCAGATCCGCGGTGTATTGCGGGACGATCGGATCCAGAAACTCCGTGGCCGCGGGAATACCCAACTCGTTGATGTCCAACAGAAGTTTGCGAGCGACGCGAAGACCTTCCTCGACGTCGTACGTGCCGTCCAAGTGGGGATCGTTGATGAGTCCCTTCCAGCCGATGGTGGTGCGGGGCTTCTCGAAATAGACCCGCATGACCAGGAA
Organism: Verrucomicrobiota bacterium; assembly: GCA_017309115.1. Taxonomy (GTDB): domain Bacteria; phylum Verrucomicrobiota; class Verrucomicrobiia; order Limisphaerales; family UBA9464; genus UBA9464. The sequence continues at coordinate 16,747 of JAFLEF010000005.1, forward strand.
CAGCTGGTCCTGGACCTCAGGAGCCAGTTTGGCGAGCCGCTGAGCGTACTCGAGGGCGCTCTTGGGATCGTGAATGGAGCAGGGACCAAGGACGACCAGCAGGCGCGGGTCTTCGCGGCGGAGAATTCGTTGCACCGTGGCGCGGCCGTTCACCACGGTCGCGTTGCTGCGTTCCGTCATGGGCAGCTCGTTCTTCAGGTCGCGGGGCGCCTGGAGCCGGCGGGTGCGGACGACCCTCAGGTCGTGCGTTTGTTGCATAACAGGGGGAAGATCCTAGCGAAGCCCCGAGCCCTTGGCGAGCAGTCGGTGAAGTCCTGGGACGGAAGGCGGGGGGAAAGCTGAGAGCTGAGAGCTGAGAGCTGAGAGGCCGGAAGGAGTGGGGCGACGCTCGACGGAGCGGTGCGTACATGGACGGCTCCGCGGAGCGTCGCCCTACCAGTCTGCCGCTTACCGCTTACCCCTTTTCCGACCTCTCAGCTCTCAGCTACCCTCATCCCCTCACCTGGCCGGTTCCCCAGCCCAGCCACTTGTAGCTGCACAACTCCTCCAGGCCCATCGGACCGCGGGCACCCACCTTGTCCGTGCTGATGCCGATTTCCGCTCCCATCCCGAACTCCCCGCCGTCCGTGAATCGGGTGCTGGCATTCCAATAGACCGTTGCCGAGTCGACGTCGGTTAGAAACTTGCGGGCCGTGGCCTCATTGGCGGTCACAATGGCGTCGCTGTGGGCCGATCCAAACTGGTGAATGTGGTCCACCGCTTCCCCCACGCCGGCGATGACGCGGACGTTGAGCACGTAGTCGTTGTATTCCGTGGCGTAGTCCTGATCCGTGGCCAGCTTCATTCGAAGATCCGGAATGCCTTGGAGGAGTTCCAACGACTGGGCATCGCCTCGAAACTCGACGTTGCGGCTTTGAAGCTTCCGGGCGGCCCGGGGCAGGAACTCCACGGCCACGGCCCGATCCACCAACAGGGTTTCAACCGCGTTACAGGCCGAAGGACGTTGAACCTTGGCATTCCAAAGAATGGATTCGGCCATGTTCAGGTCAGCTTCACGATCGACGTAAAGGTGGCACACGCCCTTGTAGTGTTTGATCACCGGGACCTTCGAACACTCCGTGACGGCGCGGATCAGTCCCTCCCCACCGCGTGGCATGCAGAGATCCACGTATTGGGTCTGGGAAAGCAGGATGGGAACCGCCTCTCGATCGGTGGTGGGGACGACCTGAATTGCGGCCGCGGGAAACCGGGGACCCAGGGTTCGCCGGCCGGCTTCAACCATCAGGCGGGCGATGGTTTGATTGGAGTTCAGCGCCTCCTTGCCGCCGCGCAGGATGGTCGCATTGCCGGTCTTGAAACAAAGACTGGCAGCATCGGCGGTCACGTTGGGTCGGGATTCGTAGATGATAACCACCACGCCGATGGGTGTGCTGATCTTTTGCAACCGCAAGCCATTGGGTCGGACCCGTTCGTCGAGAATTCGTCCCACCGGATCCGGCAGCGCGGCCACTTCCTGGACGCCACCGGCCATGGCGGCGATCCGCGCCTCATTGAGGGTGAGCCGATCCATCATCGCCGAACTGAGTCCCAGCGTCTTGCCCACCTCCAAGTCCAGCGCGTTGGCGGCGAGGAGTTCCGGTCCGGCGCCCGCGAGCGCTTCGGCCATCGCCTGCAGCGCCAGATCGCGTTCCTCCGAGGACAGGCGCGCCAACTCCCGCGAAGCGGTTTTCGCGTCACGAGCCAATCCGGTGATCTGTTCGGTCAACGTCACGAGCCTGACCTTAGGGTTCGGGAAGAAAATGGAAAGAACAGGGAGTGGCGGAGCTGTTTGTGGAGTGCGGCAGACCTTCTGCCGCTTTCCCACGAGCGAGGCGCAGGAGTATCCGACGCGTCACCACTCCACCTCTGGGAGCGCCGGCGTCTCGCCGGCATGTTTCCCACACGTCACCATTCCACCTACGCTTGGGAAAATGGGAAAGCGGTAGCATGGGCTACCGCACTCCATATCCGGTTCGACCCTTCCGGCCTCTCAACTCTCAGCTCTCAGCTCTCAGCTACCTTCTGGAGCGCTGGCGTCTCGCCGGCACGTTTCCCACACGTCACCACTCCACCCGCGCCTGGGAAAATGGGAAAGCGGTAGCAGGGCAACCGCACTCCATAACCACGGTGCTCGCTTGCGTGCGTTCGGCCGGCAGCCCATAAACGCCCCACACTGTCATGAAACTTGGTAAACTCCTTTGGGGCGCCGCCGCGTCGGCGCTGGTCTTGGCTCAGGCCTTCGCTGCCGATCTCACCAGCCAGCTCGGCATTCAGACCTGGACGCTGCGCAATCTGGACTTCGACCAGGTCGTCGCCTTCGCCAAGAAACACGGCATCACCAATCTCCAGGTCATCAGCAAACACATCGACCCGAACTCGCCCCGCGAGGAATACCTCAAGAAGAAGGCCGTACTCGAGGCCAACGGGCTGCGCGCCTACACCTTCGGCGTGGCCGGAACCAGCCTCGACAAGGAACAGAACCGCAAGCTGTTCACCTTCGCCAAGGACATGGGCATCCAGCTCATCATCGTCGAACCCAACGATTTCAAGATTCTCGAAAACCTCTCCGAACTCGCCAAGGAGTACGACATCAAGGTCGCCATCCACAACCACGGCATCCGCTCGCTATATGGCAATCCGCTGGTCGTGCGCACACTGCTGAAGCACCTGGATCCGCGAGTCGGCGTGTGCATGGACGCCGGCTGGATCACCTCCACCGGCATGGATCCCACGAAGATCTTCAAGGAGTATGAAGGCCGGGTGTTCGACATTCATTTGAAGGACAAGCGCGTGGAGAAGACCCAGGGCGACGACGTGGCCTTCGATACCTTCATCGGCGAAGGCCAGGGCAATCTCGCGAACCTGTTGGCCGAACTGGAGAAGACCAACTGGAAGGGCATCCTGGCGATCGAGACGGACAGCGGCGACTTCGCCCGCAGCCCGGATGAATTCGTCTCGAAGGCGAAGGCCTTCGTGGAGAAGAGTTCCAAGTAAGGTCGATCTTCCCGGCCGAATTCCTCGGTCGTTTCGCCATGCGCACGCCCCTTCTGGGAATTCTCGGATGGGGCGTCGCTTTTCTCCTGCGGTGCCTGGGGGCGGAGGTCAGTGATGCGTCCCTGCTCCGCGCTTGGCCCAGCTGGCGGGGTCCGTTGGGCAATGGCGTGGCTCCGTTCGCGCAGCCACCCCTGACCTGGAGCGAGACGAACCACGTCCGCTGGAAACTTCCGCTGCCCGGCAAGGGCCACTCCTCGCCCATCGCCGTCGGCGACCGGGTCTTCCTGCAAACCGCCATTCCCATCGGGGAGCCTCAGGCTCCGGTGTTCGACAAGGCCCCGGGAACCCATGACAACGTTGGCGTCACCCACCGACATCAGTTCGCTCTCCTGGCGGTGAGCCGCACCAACGGATCCGTTCTGTGGCAAAAGGTCCTTCGGGAATCCTTTCCCCACGAAGGCGGACACGCCACCGGCAGCCTCGCCTCACATTCGCCCACCACCGATGGCGAGCGCGTCTATGCGTTCTTCGGATCCCAGGGTCTATACTGCCTCTCGGTCTCCGGCGAACTGATTTGGCAGAAGGATCTGGGCCGGATGAACACGCTCCATGCGCACGGCGAAGGCAGTTCGCCCGTGCTCTCCGGCGATCTGCTCATCCTCTGCTGGGATCACGAAGGCGAATCGTTTCTGTACGCGTTCGACAAGCGAACCGGAGAGCTTCGCTGGAAGGTTCCGCGCAATGAAACCACCTCCTGGGCCACCCCGCTGGTGGTGGAACATCAGGGACGTCGCCAAGTGGTCGTGTCCGCGACGCGCCGGGTGCGGGGATACGACTTGGAGACGGGCCGACAGATTTGGGAATGCGCGGGACTGACCGACAATGTGGTGTCGTCGCCGGTGCACTATCAGGGCCTGATCATTGCCGGAAACAGCTACTATCAGCAGGCCATGCTCGCCATTCGACTCGAGGGCGCGGAAGGCGACCTGACTGGGACCGAACGCGTCGCCTGGCGGCTCAACCGTCTCACGCCCTATGTGTCCTCCCCGCTGCTCTACGACGACACGCTCTATTTTCTGCGGCACAATCAGAACATCCTTTCCCGAATCGACCCATTGACCGGCAAGCCCCGGGGCGAGCCTCTCCGCTTGGATGGCATCCGGGACTTTCTCTTCTCCTCACCCGTGGGTGCCGCCGGCCGGATCTATCTGACCGGTCGCGACGGCGTCACGCTCGTCCTGCGACACGACCGCGAGAACGCGACCCTGGCGGTGAATCGCTTGGACGACGTGTTCAGCGCCACCGCCGCCCTGATCGACCGTGAACTGTATTTACGCGGCGAACGATTCCTCTACTGCCTCGCGGAATAAACTCCTCGGCCCTTGCCCGGTGGCGACCATGGAGACCACACAGCTCGCGTGTCGGGCGGCCACCCACCGGCCAACAGCTGATGCCCTCATTCGCGAGACAAAATCACTCTTCGGCGAGGATCGATCCTGAGGTCCCCAGCATTCCGAACGGAACTGCAGAATTTGAGTGAAGTTGTTAGTCCGCCTTGGAGTTTGGAAATAATATCTGAAAGGTTCCTAATCGCTTACCTGACGGGTGATCGAAGCGCCCCAAGAGCGAGGCCAGAGTGAATCACAACCGAACGAAGTTCGAGAGAAAGGGAAAAAGGGCTTGCTTTAAAACAGTATAACGCAAAGCCTCAATATAACCCTCCAAACTCAGATGCTACTGGTACAGTTCTCCTCTTCCCTGCATTCGCACTCCGACCGTACCCGGGTGACCACCCTCGACTTGCCGATTTTGCCGGCAGCAAGCGCACGCCCTCCCGCTCGTACCGCATGCTTCGTATCGCCCGCGCGCCCGCAAAACGATTTCGCTCCGCCAGCAGAACGTAATCAGCGCCAGCCCCTGGTGGGATTGGCGCCGGCTTGGCGGCCACGTGCTGTCCAGCGGAGCGAAACTTGAGCATGAATAAACAATCGACGCCCATAGGCAAGTGGCTTATCGCAACGGTCCTCGGCTGGCTGGCACTCCTCCATGTTTCGGCAGCCCCCAAAAAAGTACTGTTCTACGGTCCCACCCACGCTTTCGGTGGAGTGGCGGAGACCTTAATCAACAACAACTCCACCGAGTTCTACGCCATCGGCTCAGGCTCGGAAATCTGGTCACCCGGAGACATCAATCCTGCTAAAGATTGGAACCAGAAGACCAAGGTACACTTCGAGGCCTTTGATGTCATTGTCATCGGAGATCCAGGACAAGCCGGGGTGGATTCCGCCTTGTTAACCGGAGCCATTGTCAATCGTTCGGTCTGGACGCCAACCATCACTGGCAATGTTGTGATCGTCGCCGGCGACCCAGAATATCATAACGGAGCCTCAGGTGCGGCCGAACTCATTGGACAGGCGATCCGCTTCGCTGCTGACGGCTCCGGGCGCGGGCTTTACGTTGCTTCCGGCAACCTATCCCCGCACGAAAGCCCGCTCGACCCGCAGAAAAATGCTCTGGCGCATCTGCTCTCGGAGTTCGGGCAGTTCAAGTTGGTGCATGACTGGGGCGAGGCTGTACGGAAGATTGGCAGTCTGCCCATTCTGGACTGCCTGACCGAAGTTGATTTGAGCGGTTGGGGTTCTTCTGCTCATGGGGGATTTCACGACTGGCCGGCTGCGTTCACCCCATTCGCTTTGGTGACGGATATCCCAATTCATCGCTACACTCCGGCCAACAAGCTCCCGGCAGGCATATCGGGTTTGGTTCATATTCTGGTGGGCCAGGGCAATTTAAAGACCTACTCAGCAACGCCGGTTCTCGGCGGACGGCTAATCGGAACCCAGCATTCTGTGACTGTGCGTTACCTCAATCCCAATGGCACCGGCATTTCCGGAGCGACCATTGTATTCGACGTTACTGATGGTCCCAACTCAAGCCAAGGACCAGTCAATCGTACCACCGACGCCAGCGGCACCGCTACCTGGACCTACACCGGCTCCAACACAGTGGGGCGCGACACCATCACCGCGTCACTTTCGGGTTCTGGGTGTCAGCCATCCGCCACTGTTTGGTGTGACTGGTCGGACCAACTTGTGACCATCAGCGCGACCGACGCGATCGCGCAAGAGCCAACCTTTTCGGGAGGCCCAGCCAACACAGGCACCTACACGATTTACCGGTCGGGATCTACGAGCGGTGAACTGACGGTCAACCTGAGTCTCGCGGGCACCGCGCAACCGAACTTTGACTACTCTGCCGTGACTTCGGTCACTTTTAGCTCTGGGCAGACCAGTCGCACAGTGACCCTATCACCGCTCTTCGATCAAATTCCGGAAATCGTGGAAACTGCAGTCGCCCAGATTATCCCGGATGAGTACGGCCTCTATGCCGTGGGTTCTCCGGGCACGGCAACCGTGAATATCACCAGCCATCAGCAGGTCTTCGTCACGGTAACGGTACCGGATAGTTCCATGGATGAAGGCGCTTCCAACCCAGGCACCTTCCGGGTGAACCGCAGTTCCTCCAGCGGCCAGCTTACCGTGGCAATCCAGTTCTCGGGCACGACCTCGTTTGGGAACGATTTTGTGGTGGATTATCCGGAATTTGCCGGCTCGGTGATTATGGAGGACGGAGTCTCGTATATAGACATCCAGACCTTGGCGATCCCCGACACCCGGGCCGAAGGAACGGAAACCATCGTCCTCAGCGCCTTGCCCTCGCCCGCCTCGCCCGCGGGCGAGTACATTCTGGGCAGCCCCGCGAGCAACGCCCTCAATCTCGTCGACAACGACTCGGCCACTTATCCGCAGAATGGCTACACGCTCACCGACTTGGGAGCCGTGAGCAGCACCGGCAGTTTTGCCTATGGCGTGAACTCTCTGTCGCCCAATCCCCACGCAGGTGGCAACGCCCACAGTGTTTATCAATCGCCCTACACCTATTGGGTATTGGCCTATCGCTGGCAGAATGGCTCTGCCAACTACCTGATGCCACCTTCCGGCTGGGGAGCCTACTCAGGTCACAGCAGTGCGTATGCAGCCAATGACACTGGCATGGTGGTAGGACAGAGCGGCTATTATCAGTCTGGCTACGTCACGCGCGCTACCTATTGGTCCGGGGGCTACACCACCGCCAACCAACTTGCCCCACTCCATACCGCCAACACGCTCGACAATTACGCTTTGGACATCAACCAGCGCGTCAGCGGCAAGGGCGGTTTGATCGTCGGCCAGTCCATCCGGAGCAATGGGAAATTCCATGCCGTGGCGTGGATTCCCAACGCCAGCCTCAACTACAGCGGCGCGGTGGACCTCGGAGATTTGGCTGACGGTTCCAAGCACAGCCTCGCCGCCGCCATCAACGATTTTGCCCAAGTGGTCGGCCGTTCCCAAATCAGCTCCGGCAACAACTACCACGGATTCATCACCCGCAGTCAGCAAAATGGCTCTAATGGTAACCAGTGGGAACCGGAAGCGCTATCATCATTCCTCGACGACATGGGCACCGCCTCATTGATTGAGGCACACACGAGCGAATTCAACGACATCAATGCTATCGGAGAGGTGGTGGGGCGAGGCCACACCGCGTCTGGGCAGATACAGGCGATCTACAAGGTGCCCGATACAGACAAAAACCTGGGCTACTACGATTTGGGCGTGCTGGGATTCGGCACGCCGGATGCCGGAACGGAGAGCGTGGCCCACGGCATCTCGGCCAACGGCACAATTGTCGGCCAGTCTCGATTAAAGGTAAGCGGCAACCAAGTGTGGCGGGCGGTGGTGGTGAAGAACGCGGGCAATCCGGGTTCTCAGCCGCTGGTGAACCTGAACTCGCTGGCCTATACCACCGGCAGCACGCTGGCCACGTCGGCAGGTTGGACCCTACTGAGCGCCGAGCGGGTGAACGCCCAGGGTGTGATCGTGGGTTACGGCACGAAAAGTGGCCAGAATCGTGCCTTCCTGCTCACTCCTCGCTAAAACATTCCAGCCATGTGCCCCTGGCGAGCCACACCATCACCTACCTCTCCCCCGTCGGGGGAAAGGGCTGGGGTGAGGCGGTACACATCCGCCTTTACCCTGATTGAGCTGCTGGTGGTGATTGCGATCATCGCGATTCTCGCCGGGCTGCTATTGCCCGCGTTGGCCCGCGCTAAAGAGCGGGCCAACGCGGTGCTTTGTCTCAACAATCTCAAGCAACTGCACCTGGGGTGGTTCCAGTATGCCGAAGAACACGGCAAGGTGCCGCCGAACGACGACTACGGCCTGGGCAACCCGCAGCACAGTTGGGCCGGCAACGTGATGTCGTATGAGGAGGTGGTGCAGGCCCCCATCACGGAGTCCACCAACGTGGCGGTGATGTTTCAGCGGACCAACGGGCGGATCGGTCCCTATGTCGGCGCGCCCGGACCCTTTCGCTGCCCATCTGACAAGTCGTATGTACTCTTGGCGGGAAAGCGGCACGCCCGGGTGCGTAGCTATTCGATGAACATGTTCATCGGCGAAAGCACTCGTCGGCCAAACCTGCGGCTACGTTATCACTATACCCTGGACGACTTTACAGTGCCGGGCCCAGCAGAGACGTTTGTCTTCCTCGATGAACATGAGGACTCCATCAACGACGGTCACTTTCTGATCGCCTACGATCCCACCATCACGAGAACCGGCTGGGATGATGTACCTGCCAGCAGGCACAATCGGGGCTGCCAATTCGTCTTCGCCGACGGTCACGCCATGCGGCACCGCTGGCAGGACCGGCGGACCGTTATGCCGGTGACCAGAACCCGAAAGATCGGAATTGCTCAACCAAACAGTCCCGATCCTCGTTGGCTCAACCAGCATGCCAGCGCTCCGTCCAACTGACCACGTGGGTACTACGTCATTGGTGGAGGCGCACACGAGCAAGTTAAAGTTAAACGACATTAACGCCGTCGGAGGGGTGTTGTTCACGTCGGTGGGTTGGTGAACGCCCAGGCTATGCGCACCTGCACACCATCACCTACCTCTCACCCGTCGGGGGAAAGGGCCGGGGTGAGGCGGTACACATCCGCCTTTACCCTGATTGAGCTGCTGGTGGTGATTGCGATCATCGCGATTCTCGCCGGGCTGTTATTGCCCGCGTTGGCCCGCGCTAAAGAGCGGGCCAACGCGGTGCTTTGTCTCAACAATCTCAAGCAACTGCACCTGGGGTGGTTCCAGTATGCCGAAGAACACGGCAAGGTGCCGCCGAACGACGACTACGGCCTGGGCAACCCGCAGCACAGTTGGGCCGGCAACGTGATGTCGTATGAGGAGGTGGTGCAGGCCCCCATCACGGAGTCCACCAACGTGGCGGTGATGTTTCAGCGGACCAACGGGCGGATCGGTCCCTATGTCGGCGCGCCCGGACCCTTTCGCTGCCCAGGTGACAAGTCGTATGTGCTCTTGGCGGGAAAGCGGCACGCCCGGGTGCGTAGCTACTCGATGAACATGTTCATCGGCGAAAGCACTCGTGGCCCTGACCTGCGGCTGCGCTATTACCACTCGCTCGACGATTTCACGGCACCTGGTCCCGCGGAGACGTTTGTGTTCCTGGACGAGCACGAGGACTCCATCAACGACGGGTATTTTCTAGTTGGAACAACCGGGGCGAGACAGGCCGGTTGGAACGACGTTCCAGCCAGCCGCCACAGCCGCGGCTGCCAGTTTGTTTTTGGGGACGGACACGCCTATCGGTGCCAATGGAGGGATCGCCGCACCGTTCAACCGGTGACGCGGGCGCGGAAATTCGGGCTGGTGCAGGCAAACAACCGGGATATCCATTGGGTGCATGATCATGCTTCCGCTCCAGCGAAGTGAGGTGGGGAGGGACCGGTTGTTTCTGGCTTTCTCCCTGATTGAGCTGCTGGTGGTGATTGCGATCATCGCGATTCTCGCCGGGCTGCTATTGCCCGCGTTGGCCCGCGCTAAAGAGCGGGCCAACGCGGTGCTTTGTCTCAACAATCTCAAGCAACTGCACCTGGGGTGGTTCCAGTATGCCGAAGAACACGGCAAGGTGCCGCCGAACGACGACTACGGCCTGGGCAACCCACAGCACAGTTGGGCCGGCAACGTGATGTCGTATGAGGAGGTGGTGCAGGCCCCCATCACGGTGGTGATTCGAGGGGAACCCAGAGATTCCTATTGGGTTCGCAAAGCCACCATGGGATCGACCCGGCTCGCCCGTCGGGCGGGCAGCCAGCAGGCCAGAACGGAGGCCAGGGCCAAAATCAGCGGCGCCACGGCGAAGACCACCGGATCAAAGCGCGGTACTTCGAAGAGGAAGCTCGAGAGCACCGAGGCCAAGCCCAAAGCCAGGACCAAGCCCAGCCCCAATCCCGCCGCCGTCAGTTGCAATCCCTCCCGCAACACCATTCCCAGAACGTCCGTCTGGCCGGCGCCCAGAGCCATGCGAATGCCAATCTCCCGCGTGCGCCGCGCCACCGCGTAGGCCTTCAGGCCGTACACCCCGATTACCGACAGCATCAGCGCAATCGCGGCAAAGACGCTGAACAGCGCCGCGCCCACCCGTACCATCCACAGCGGACCATTTCGTTCGAAGTGCGTGCGGAGGGAATGCAACGCGAGAATCGGCAACTGGGCATCCACCTTTTGCAGTTCCGCCCGCACCGCCGCCAGCAGCGTGGCCGAAGCCACACCCGGCGCCGGAGTCACGTGCAGATGCTGCGAGGACTGGTAATTCTGACCCAGGGGCACGTACACCCGATACTGATCCCCGCGATCAAACAGATCGGTCTTCAACGTGGGCACCACACCCACCACTTCCAGGGTCTCTCCGGTTTTCGCCGGAGCGTCTCCGCGAATTCCCACGCTGCCACCCTCTGAACCTTCGCCCACGGCAGCGGTGAACTGGATCTGGCGACCCAGCGGATCCTCACCCGGCCACAGCTTCTGCGCGAGGTCGGTGTTGATGATCGCCACCCGCGGACCGTTGGTGGATGCCACTTCGGCTCGGACAAACTCCCGCCCGCGCACCAACCCCACGCCCAACGATTCGAAGTAGCCCTCACTGATCACATTGAAGCCGCTGCTGAACGCCTTGCCCTGCGCCACCGTCGCGTCCTTCGAAGCGGGTTCCGCCGGGGCACCTCCACGTTGGACCGACTGCCCGAGCTGAACGTCTCCAAATGGAACCGTGGCCGCCAAACTCGCCGTTCCCACACCGGGCAAACTCCGCACCCGATCGAGCAGTGTCAGAAACACCTGGCGACCGCGCGCCTCGTCGTAACCCGCCATCTGCGCATCGCTGTGCAGGATGAATCCCCGATCCACGTTGAAGCCTGGATCGCTGCGCAGGGCATTGATCGCGCTCCGGGTGAACAATCCCGCCGCCACCAACAGCGTGAGCGACAGCGCCACCTGGCCGATCGCCAGGAGATTGCGCGGCGTCCAGAAGCGGCCGCGGAAACTCTCGCCGGTGCCTTGATCCTTGAGATCCGAATTCACATCCAGGCCGGTGAGCCGCCACGCCGGTCCCACGGCAAAGAAGACGGTCGCCAATCCGCAAAAGCCCAGAGTTGCTACAAGTACGACGGGTTCGAAGGGCGAACTGAAAACAATCAGCACCGGCGCCAGTCCCTGCAGCGAGCCCTGCAGCCCGCGGGTGGACCACGTGGCAAGGAACAGTCCCAACAGACCGCCCAAAAGCGAGAGCAGCAGCGCTTCGGTAATCAATTGGCGGAAGATCCGGTGGCGCTGCGCTCCGAGGGCGAGTCGAACGGCGATTTCCTTCCGTCGGGAGGCGCCCCGGGCGAGCATCATGTTGGCCAGATTCAGGCAGGCGATCAGCAGCACCACACACGACATCGCCAACAACAATCCGCCCAGCACGGAGAACTGGCTTCCGCGCTGCGGACGATCCGTGATCGCCATTCGCGGCAACGGCGCCACGCTGAATTGCTGGTGGGCATTCTCCTTCGGATACGCCTTGGCGAGTTGATCCGACAAGACCTGCAACCGCGCCGTCGCCTCCTCCATCGTCACCCCGGACTTCAGCCGCGCCACTGGCATCATTGCCCCCCGACTCCGATCCTCCAGGCCGTTCCGACCGCCGTTCATGAAGGTGTTCGCCAACTGATCCGAGAGTCCCAGGGGCAACAGAACCTCCGGTGCCACCAGCGCCATCGTCCCGGTGAATCCTGGAGGAGTCACGCCCACCACCGTGCACAACAGCGAGTTGATCTTCAGCGTGCGACCCACCAGACCGGGATCGCTGCCGTGCTTCCGCCAGAAGTCGTGGCTGACAATCACCACCGGCACGGCCTGCGTCTCCTCTTCCGGAAGAAAGGCCCGACCCAGCGCCGGCGTGACGCCCAACGTGGAAAAGTAATTCGCGGTCACCAGCATTCCCATGGTCCGGCGGGTGGTGTCCCCTTCCTTAATCCCAATCACGGTGGGCATTTGTCCCAACACATCGGTGAACACCTCATTCCGATCCCGCAGGTCGCGGTAATTCAGATACGAGAACGCCCGATAGTCATCCGGCCGCGACGTGTCCCGACTAAACACCGACACCAATTCTCCCGGCGCTCGGACCGCCAGGGGCTTCAACAGGATGTTGTTCACCAGGGTGAACATGGCGGTGTTGGCGCCGATCCCCAGGGCCAGGGTCAACACGGCCACAGCGGTAAAGCCCGGGTTCTTCACCAGCTGGCGAAACGCGTAACGGACGTCAGTCATAGCGTGTCAGGAGCAACAGAAATTCAGCAGCCGTTCAAATGTCATTCGGTGCGCAGGGCCACCAGCGGATCCACCCGAGCCGCGCGTCGCGCCGGGATCCAGCACGCCACCCAAGAGACCCCGATCAGAATGACCGTGACCCAGCCGAACGTGGGCGGATCGTGGGGTTGAATCTCGTAGAGCAATCCGGCCAGGAACCGAGCCAGTCCAACGCCGCCTAAGAGACCGAGCGCAACGCCCAGGAAGGTCAGCACCATCCCTTGGTGAATGACCAGTCGGCGAACGTCACTCCATTGCGCGCCCAAGGCCATGCGAATGCCGATTTCCTGGGTGCGTCGGGAGACCGACCAGGCCATGACGCCATAGATGCCCACCGCCGACAGCACGAGTGCCAAGGCTGAAAAGGCACCGAGAAGAACCGCCTGAAGCCGACGCTGCGCCAGGGTGTCATCGACCATGGACTCCATGGATCGCATCTGATCCAGCGCCTGTTCTCCGTCGATGGTCAGCACCGCCCGCCGGACCGGGCCCTCGAGCGTTTCGGCGCTTCCGCGCGTTCGAATTACCAGCGACGCGAGCCCCCAACACTGCTGCGACATCGGCATAAACATCTGGGGTTCCACCGGCTGGGTCAGCCCGCCGTCGCGGATATCCCGCACCACGCCCACGATCTGAATCCAGTTGTTGGTTCCATCCAGACTCACCCGGGCGCTGGGCACCTGACCCGGCGCTCCGCCCGGAAAGAAGGTGCGCAGAAAGGATTCGTTCACGATGACCACCCGGGCTGAATCAGGTCCGTCACGAAGCTCAAAGTCCCGGCCACCCAGCAGTGTGGCGCCGAGCGTGCGAAAGTATCCGGGGGTGATTTGCCGGTAGTTGGCGTTGTCGGGTTCGTGCGCCGCCGGAGCGGGTCGACCTTCGATCCGAAAGGTGACCTTGGATTGCATTCGTCCAAACGGCAGACCGAACACGGCCGCGGCGGATTCCACACCCGGCAGGGCCGCCACCTGTTCCACCATTCCCAAGATGGCCTGCGCCTTCTGCGGCTCGGTGGGATACTTCTGATCGGTGAGCGCCAGCGTGGCGGTGAGAAGGTGCTCGGTTTTAAATCCCGGATCCACCCGCTGCGCCCGGGAGAAACTGCGCAACAGCAGTCCCGCGCCCACCAGCAGAATCAGGGCGAGTGCCACTTCCACCACCACCAGCACGTTGCGCAGTCGGTTCCGCCGCAATCCCTCGGTGGTGCCGCGGCCGCTGTCCTTGAGCACTTCCGTGAGATCCGTCCGCCAGACCTGCCAGGCCGGGACCAAACCGAAGCCGAGGCCGGTCAGCAGGGAAACTCCCAGCGTGAAGGCGAGGACGGATCCATTGATCTGTCCGGTGCTGAGCAGATGGCCTTCGGGCAACCAACCGACAAATCCCGTCACCCCCCACCAAGCCAGCAGGATTCCCAGCACACCTCCCGACAGCGACAGCACCAGGCTCTCGCTCAAGAGCTGACGAATCACATCCCCCCGACGGGCCCCGAGCGCCGCCCGGACCGCAAACTCGCGAGCCCGCGCCGCCGAGCGGGCCAACATCAGATTGGCCACGTTGGCGCAGGCAATCAGGAGCACGCAACCCACCGCGCCGAGCAGAATCAGGAGCGGCAACCGCAGTTCGCCGACCAGTTCCTCGCGCAGTCCAATCACCGTCACTCCGAAATCCCGAACATCCTCGAACTGTTCGCCCAAGCGGCGCGCGATGCCGTTCATCTCGACCTTCGCCTGTTCCAGGGTTACCCCAGACTTGAGCCGGCCCATCACCCACCAACTGTGATTGCCCCGCAGCTCCAGTTCCTCCGGCTCAAATCCGGCCGGAGTCCACACTTGGGTGTTCCGGGAAGGAAGTCGCAGCTCACCGGGCATCACCCCAATCACCGTGTAGCTCCCGCCATCCAACAACAGGGATCGCCCCAACACTCCCGGATCGGCTCCAAACGAACTGCGCCAATAACTCTCGCTGAGCAGCACGACGAAGTGTTTTCCGAAGGCTTCCTCCTCCGCGGTGAAGGTCCGACCGAGAAGCGGGTTAACGCCCAGCAGGGAAAACAGGTTGGCCGTGACGCGCGCCCCAGTAATTCGCCGGGGATCTCCCTGACCCGTGAGATTGTATTCGGCGTGACGGAGACCGGCGAGGCCCTCGAAGGAAGCGCTCTGACGTTGCCAGTCGATCAAGTTGGGCACCGCAACGGGAACCCGATCCACACCTCGCGCGGGAACGGATTCGTGCACCTGCACAAGCCGATCAGCCTCGCGATACGGGAGAGGTTGGAGCAGGAGACCGTAGACTAGGCTGAAGATTGCGGTGTTGGCGCCGATGCCCAACGCGAGCGTGAGTATCGCCACCGCGGCAAAGCCGGGTGATTTGGCCCACTGACGCAGTATCTGACGGAGGTTCATACGACTCTGAAGTTGGCAGGACTGATCGGAGGGGAATTCGGGTATGGATCTACCGCGGCAACGGAGTTGCGAACCGAAGGCCGAACCCATCCGGGTCGGCGATCATGAAATCGCGCATCCCGTAGGGTTTGTCGGAAAGGGGATCCAGCACCCGCACCGGCAGCCGGGACACCTGCCGCCAGAGCGCATCGACGTCGCGAACCAGGATTCTCACGTTGGATCGCGGACTGTCATCCAACGCTCCCGCGTGAACCCAGCGCGCCACCGGCGGCTGATACAATCCAAGCACCGTCTGATCCCAGGCCAGCTCGGCAAACCGCGTTCCCGACCGCCGCACCTGGAAGCCCAGCGAACAGTAGAACCGCCGGGAACGATCCACATCGCGCACGAAGAGCTCCAGCATCAGCTGCGGTCCGGGCGCGGGCGGGGGCTTCGGCAAGGCCATCGTCACGGCGTCGCCAGAATCCAGCGCCTCGGGCCAAAGATCCGTTTTCCAGGACGAGTTGGGAGCTACAGCGACCATGACGGGAGTGCGCTCAACGAGCTTCCACGAGTTCCTCCACGATCCGACCGTCGAACAGATGAATCTGGCGATCGGCGTGGCGGGCAAAGCGGGGATCGTGGGTCACCATGCAGATGGTGGCGCCTTCGCGGTGCAGTTGTCGGAGCAGGTCCATCACGGCCTCCCCGTTTTTCGAATCGAGGTTACCGGTCGGTTCGTCGGCCAGCAGGATGCTCGGCTTGCCACCCAGGGCGCGGGCCACGGCCACGCGCTGTTGCTGACCGCCGCTGAGCTGACTTGGATAATGCCGGAGACGATGGCTCATCCCGACCTTCTCCAGGGCTTCCATCGCCCGTTCCTTGCGCTCCCCGGCGCTGAGCCCGCGATAGGTCAGCGGCAGTTCCACATTCTCGAAAACGGTCAGATCACCGATGAGATTGAAGCTCTGAAAAATGAAGCCGATCTCGCGGTTGCGGATGCGGGCGCGGGCGGAGTGATCGAGATTGGCGACCTGGTTTCCATTGAGCGTGTAGGTGCCGCCCGTGGGCGTGTCGAGCAGACCCAGGATGGCCAGCAACGTGGATTTGCCACAACCGGACGGGCCGGCAATGGACACGTATTCGCCCTGGGCAATCTCGAGATGAATCTCCGACAAGGCGTGGGTCTCGACTTCATCCGTGAGGAACACCTTTTGGATGCCCTGAAGGTGAATGAGCGGTGACGCGGCGGATTGAGGTTCGGCAGTCATGGCGTGGTCTATCGGAACGCTTCGAGTCTCAGAAATTAGGGACCGGGTTGGCGGTGTTCGGAGGCAGTTGAACCCAGTTCAGTCGAGTCGGACCCGGTCATGTCCATCCCATTGGCTCATGTCGGAAAGGATGACCTTGTCACCGACCTGGAGGCTGTTCCCGACGACCTCGATGGTGCTGACGGAACTCCGACCGAGTTTGACCGGCACCCGCACGGCGAACTTGCCGCCGGGTTGAACGCGGAACAGTCCGACCGTGCTGTCGGGCTGACCCTGCACGGGACGGCCGACGTACACGACGTCATCGAGCCGTTCCAGTTCGATGGTGCCCTCGACGCTCAGGTCCGGGCGCGCCCCGCGGGGTAGGGGGCCTTCCAGCTTCACCTCGACCAGGACAGTGCCGTTCAACACTGCCGGGTCCACCCGCACAACGCGGCCGGTAACCACGCCATTGCGGGTGTCGATGGATGCTAGTTGGCCCAGCGCGACATCCCGCGCCTGAGTCTCCGCGATTCGCACCTCGGCCTTGAGACGCGAGGGCACCACCACCTTGGCCAGCGTGGCACCGGGAGTGACGCGTTGGCCTGCCTGCAGTACCTCGCGGTCCCCCAACTGCGTCAGGACTCCGTCAATCCCGGCGCGCACGCGCAAATTCTCTACCTGCCGTTGCCGCAGATCCCGCAGCGCCCGGAGCTTTTCCCCCTCGGCTTGCTGCACGGCCAGCTGAGCCGTGGCCGATTCTGCGGCGAACTGCAGGCGCCGTTCCTCAATGGCCACCCGGGCCACCAGGTCCTCCGCCTTGGCCTTCGACTTCTCCAAAATGATCTTTGGCACCAAGCCGTCAGCCGCCAGAATTTCATCGGCATTGGCTTCGAGCAGCGCTTGCTTTGCATCGGCCCGAAGCGTGGCGAGAGCCGCCTCCTGCCCCAGCCGATCGCTCTCCAACTGCACCCGGAGCCGTTCCAGCTGGGCGATTGCCGACTTCGCCTCCCACTCCGCGTCGAAAGCACTTTGCTTCAGCTCGGGATTGCTGAGTTCCAACACCACCGTGTCGGCTGTCACCGCCGCGCCGGGTTGAACCAGAATCCGTTCCACCTGCCCCCCGGTATCGGCTTGGACGTACTGGATCTGCTCCGGAACCAGGGTGCCGTTGCCCCGCACTTGACGGAGCATCTGGCCGCGCTTGACGGTATCGAACCACGGATTCTCGACCCTTGGAGCCGCCGGTTCGAGCCGCGCCAGAACCACCGAGATTGCTCCCACCACGGCGACCGCGGCGAGGCTGAGCAAGATCTGCTTGCGACGACGTTTGCGGGCGAGATCAGGTCGGGCGATGTCCATTCCAGTGCTGGCCGGGGTAAATCCCGAGGACTTCGGGGGAGTCGGCCGAACTGTGGATGGCGTGATTTCGCCGCTGGTCGCAAGCCGGTTCATGAATCAAACCAAGTTTCGGACCAATGTGGCCAACCCGTGAGCGAACTCCGGCATCTGCTCCACGAAGCTGTGAGCGACCCGGGCGTGCTCGGCAAACGCCATCAGGACGGCGCCGGTCAACACGACAAACAGGGAAAACTCACCCCGGCTTAAACCAGAGTCACTGCGGAGGTCCTGAGCGGTCGGCCGATAGGACCGTCCGATGTTCCGGGCGCGATCGCCCGAGTGCAGATTCAAATTGATGCGCGGTTTCATGTTCGTCGGTGCCGGTCGTGACTTCCTCGGATCCGGCTAAAACGGGTTCGTGTCGGAACCCCTTTCGCAGCAGCCGTGCCAGCCCAATTTCCCGTCCCAACGAATGTTCCAGCATATTGTCCTTCAATGAGTTGAGTATTTTTCGGCGGTCCGAGATGCCGCCCGCTCCCTCGCCGAATGGATTCGCTTCCGGGATTTGGTCGTCCCGCAAGTGGGACGCTCTGCGCCCGGCCATCCAACTGACCGTGCAGCGTCCTGAGCTTTCCGGATCTACCCCTCGACGTCCTCGGCCACCAAGACCTCCAGCGCCGCAAGATCTGCCAAACCTTCCGTGAATCCCGGTCGGCCGACGCTCGAGCAACTCCAACCCGCACCCGCTCACACGCGCCCCAAAGCGCCAGGGGGCTGGCGCAGTGGAATCGGCGCTTTTAGGCGACCCGGCAGGTCATTCAATCGAAACCCGGAAGAAGCCATCGGATTCCGAGGAACTGGCGGTCCATTGGAGCAATTCGCCGGTACCGTTCAAGCGGGTCAAAACAGACCATTGGGCCGGGCTGAGAGTGGGCGATCGTTCCACGACATAGGTGCGACCCAGCCGGCTATTGATCCCCAACTGCGCACGCCCGTCCGCCAAGTACCACGGTGTGATCCGCCGCTCGTCATTCGAGTTCAGCCGAATCACGGAATGCCGACGGAGCCCATCCGGTTGCCACAAATCACCCGCCAGAAGAACCTGACCGGCTGAATCGTTGCTGAAAGACAGCGTATTGACCTGAAGCCAGATCCGCCCGGGCGCAAACAGGAACTCCGGATCCGCAGCGCCATCCGGCAACAGGCGCACCATTTGTACCGCCAAATCAGTCAGTGTCGCCCCCTCGGAGAAGACCGCCAGGATTCGGCCCGCGGCATCCAGTCCGATACGGTAAACACCGTTGGTGGCCGGGCCGACTACCTGGAACGTCGGGTCCAAAGCGCCATCGGCGAGCAAGCGAACGAGCCCGGCCGGAATCGGACCGCCGGAGGGCGATGGCTGGTTACCCACCAGCACCCGTCCATTCGTCAGAGCAATCATCCCACTGACGCTGGGAAAAAGTCCTGGCTGAGGCACGAACACGGTGTCCAACGAGCCGTCGGAATTAAGACGGGCGAGGTTTCGGCGCGGCTGACCTCCGACCGTGTTGAAAACGCCGCCAACATACATGCCGCCGTCCGGCAGTAGACCCAGGTGCCAGAGCACAGCGAGGCCAGTGGACTCAAAGGCGGGTGCCTTGAACGCAGCATCCGTTGCGCCGTCGGGCAGCAAGCGCAGTGCGGTGGGGCTACCGAACTGGGGCCGATGGAGGATGATAATTCTTCCGGCAGAATCCACGTCCATCGCCCAGACATTGCGGCCTACCACGACAATGCCGTTGGAGCCGAATGTGGGGTCCAGCCCGCCGTTGGACAGCAAACGAAAAACTGCCCCGTTGTCGGCATCCAGAGGACCCGATCCCCCGAAGAGGGACCGGCTGGTTTGGGCCACAGCCAATACCTTGCCATCCGGCAGAGAGCGGACGGCAATCACCTGAAGCACTTGGGTGCTTGAGGCCAGTTTCGGATTGAACTGAAATGTTTGGTCCACGGTGCCGTCCGGGTTGAGGCGCACCAGATAAGACTGGCCAGGGTAACCGTAATCCGCGAACGCGCCTCCCAGCAGTACCTGTCCATCCCGCGTCGTGGCGACCGCTACCGGAGGCCGCTGATTCGCTGGAAGACCGTCCAACCGTGGGGCCCTGACGACCGCCGGCAACTCCGGCGGCGACCCAAAGCTCACATCCAGTGATCCGGGGTGAGACGGACCACCAACCACCTTGACCGCAATATCCCTGGAAATCGTCCCCCCTGCCGAGGTCACCGTAAACCGATAGGGTCCCGAGTCGCGCAGTTGGACGTTGCGAAGGTGGAGCTCCGACAGGACTCCCTGAACGACCCCGCCCCGTGTCCAGGAGAAGGTGCTGTCCGCAGGAACGTTCAACCGGGGTTCGATATCGAGGACATGTCCTTCGATGACTTCAATGCGATCCGGCAGGCTGGCGATGACGGGTTGGGTTGGCGCCGGCACCTTGGCCAGGACCGCCAGAGGCGTTCCCGACGCCGAGTCTCCGACGCCGACAAAACGTCCGGCGACAAAAGTCCGGCCATCATTTAATTCGCCGAGACTACGAACCAACAGATCCACAAAAACCATGCCTCCCGGAAGCTCCGTTCCCAGATCGGCCCGGAAGCTGGCGTCGACCCGCCCATCGCCAAGTATCAGCGCCAGACCGGAACGATGCAGCCCGCCGATGCCAGCGAAGTTGCCGCCCACCAGGCAACTCCCATCGGCACGCACCTCGAGGTTGTCGGCTATGCCTCGGATTGGAACAGGGGGAAAGCCCCCATCCACTGAGCCATCGGAGTTCAGTCGCAACAGCCAGCGAACGGAACGGTCGGCTGGATTCAACGACCGGCCCGCTGCGAGGAGCTTTCCGTTCGGCAGCATGGTCACCGCATCGGCGCTTTCGAAGGATGTTGCGAATGTCTCGTCCCGTTGGCCCGAGCGATCCAGGCGGTAGAGGGCACCACCGCCCAGCACGACATAGCCGTCGCCCTGGGCGAGCACGGCACCCACGGAACCCAGTCGGGGGAAGCTTCCACCCTGCGCGAAACTCGAATCGAACTGTCCATCCGGCAGGATACGATGGAGGTAGTCATCGACCACCGTCGCGGTGTCGTTGGTGATTACGGCGCCCACCATCAGAGAGCCGTCGGACATCGGAGCCAAGCAGTTGATCCCGGGAGTTGAGAAAGTCACCGCAAATGCCGGATCCACCTCGCCGAGGGCGCTGAGGCGAATCACCCGCGAGGTATTGGTCGGGGCCTCGGTCGGCCGGTAAGCCGTAAGGATTCGGCCGTCCGCCAACACCTTGAGCTGCCGAGGCGGAAAGCCAGGAAGCGGTCGGCGCGCGAAGCGGCCATCCCGGGATCCGTCCGGATTCAAGGCCACCAATTCGGGACCGGTTGGAAATTCGAGCACTGCCAGCAACCGGCCGTCGGGATGAGCCGCCGCGGCCAGTACCTGAGCGGCCGGCGGCAGGCTTGGATCGAGGCGAAAGGCCGGATCGAGATCCCCCGGAAAAGGATCATCGGCGACCGCAAGTCGAACACAGAGGAGGCCGAATGCCAGCAGGCATCGGACAGGAATCGATCGAGTATTCATGGCGAAAGGTGTCAACAGACCGAACAACCTGGGACCGAAGACCGGCTGGGAAGTCAGGTGACAGGCAACAGATAAACCATTTGTTTTACACATGTCAACAGTACCGTTTGCATCCGTAATTCTAAAAGCGTACGGCACGCGTCCGTGTCGGTTAATCCCAGCTCTGGCCGGGAGCGGTGTGTACCTCTGGTGGCGCAAGCGCCGAATCGAGGGAACCCGTTAGCTCGGTCGGCCTCTCCCCGGTGAACACGGGGAATGTTCGCTCTGTTCCTCTGACCTTCCTACACTCCCGCTGTGTTTCGTCCGTGCATTGATCTTCGTCAGGGTCAGGTCGTCCAGATCGTCGGGGGCACGCTGTCCGACTCCGGAGCGGGCGTGCGCACCAACTTCGTTTCCGAGCGGCCGCCGCGCTGGTTTGCCGAGCAGTATCGGCAGGATCAGCTGACCGGTGGGCACGTGATTGCCCTGGGGCCGGGCAACGAAGCCGCCGCGCGCGAAGCCCTGGCGGCCTGGCCGGGCGGACTTCAATACGGCGGAGGCGTCACCGGGGAGAACGCCGCATCCTGGCTCGAAGCGGGGGCGTCCCACGTCATCGTGACGTCCTGGGTGTTTCGCGAAGGCCGACTGGACCGGGAACGTCTGCAGCAGCTGGTTTCGTCGATCGGCCGCGAGCGCCTGGTACTCGACCTCAGTTGTCGCCAGCGCGGCGACGACTACTTCGTGGTCACCGACCGCTGGCAGAAGTTCACGGATCTCCGGGTGGAACCCGCCACGCTGGCTGATCTCGCCGGCTCCTGTGCCGAATTCCTAATCCATGCGGTCGATGTCGAAGGGCTGTGCCGGGGCATCGACGAAGGTCTGGTGCAGCGTTTGGCCGAGAGTTCCCCGCTACCGACCACCTACGCCGGCGGCGCCAAATCCCTGGCGGATCTCGAGCGCGTGGAAGAGCTCGGCCAAGGTCGGATTCATCTGACCATTGGCAGCGCCTTGGATCTGTTCGGCGGCCAGGGCGTCCGCTACGCCGATTGCGTGGCGTTCAATCGACGAGTCGCCCACCGGGAGCGCACCGCATGAACTCCGCGATCTGGGCGCGGATCCTGTGGCTGGGGTTTCTCTGCGGAACCCTCGCCGCCGCCGAGCCCGGTCGCCTGCGGGTGTTGATTGAGACCGACGCCGGAGGGGATCCCGACGACGAGCAATCCCTGGTGCGGTTTCTCCTCTACGCCAACGAATGGGACGTCGAAGGCCTCATTGCCAACCGACCCCAGGCCCGCTCCGGCGAGAACCGCAACCCCGAACGGACCGGCCTCGGCATCGTGTTGCGCCAAATCGCGGCCTACGGCCAATGCTGGACCAACCTAACTCAGCATGACCCCCGGTATCCTTCGGCCGAACAGTTGCGTCAGCGAACCGTCGCGGGTCACAACGAAACCCAGGCCGCCGTGGAGTTGATTCTGAAGGCCGTGGATTCTCCGGATCCCCGGCCGCTCTGGTACGCCGACTGGGGAACCGATGCCGGCGCCGCCACCAACAATCTGCGGCGCGCCTTGGATCGGGTGTGGACGGAACGCGGCCCAGACGGCTACGCCCGCTTCAAGAGCCGTTTGCGGTTGGCCTCCGCCGATCAGTTCGGTCGGCACACCCACGAATTGTCCCCGCCCTTTCCGATCTGGATCGACACCTTTCGGCCCGAACTGGACCGGCGCCGCTGGTATCATCGGTTCTCCGCCCTGACCGCCACCGCCGGTGGCTTCGACCTGCGCCGCGACGTTCTAAACGATCATGGCCCGCTCGGCGCGTTGTATCCGACGAACACCACCCACTGGCTGAAGGAGGGCGATTCCATGACCTTCATCTATTGGCTGCCCAATGGACTGAATGAACCCGGAGAACCCACCTGGGGCGGCTGGGCCGGACGCTACGGGCCCAACGAAACCCTGCCCGGACGCCCTTACTACTGGGCGAATCAAAAGGATACCTGGAGGGGAACCACCCTACGCGATCACACGTTGGGACGTTGGGCCGAAGCCTTGCAGAACGATTTCCGGGTCCGCCTCGACTGGTGTGTTCAAGCGCGCACCAACGCCAATCACCCGCCCCTCGTCCGACTCAATCGCGAACGGGTCCTGCGGGTTCGCCCCGGGGAATCGGTCCAAGTCTCCGCCGCCGCTTCCACGGATCCCGACGGTCAGGCGCTCCAGTTCTCATGGATCCCGTATCCGGAAGCCGGGACCTATCGCGGCGCATGGGAGGGAATCCGCACGGACGGATCCGAACTGAGTTTTCAAGCCCCGGCGGTGGACTCCGAGGAGACCCTCCACTTCGTGGTTGCCGTGACCGATTCCGGTTCGCCCGCGCTGACCCGCTACGCCCGCGTGGTGGTGGTTGTGGAACCCACCGCCCGACCCGTTGACCTGTCGGCCCACCTGCGGCCACCAGCAGAGTTTCTCTCCGCTGTCGCTTCGAACCCTTTCTTGCATCCGACCAACGGCGCGCCGATTCAATCGGTGGCGGATTGGACGCGGCGCCGTCAGGACATCAAATCCACTTGGGAACGTTTGCTGGGACCGTGGCCGGCGTTGCTGGAACATCCGCGCTGGGACGTACTCCACTCCGCTCCGCGGGAAACCTTCGTCCAACAACGCGTGCGGCTGGAGATTGCCCGGGATCAGTTCGTGGAAGGTTGGTATCTGATTCCAGCGCGCACAGGTCCGCTTCCGGCCGTCCTAATTCCCTACTACGAACCGGAGACCAGTGTCGGACTGGGGACGCAACGCCACCGGGACTTCGCGCTCCAGCTGGCTCGGCGGGGTTTCGCCACCCTCGCGATCGGCACACCGGGAGGAGACGCCCGCCAGCCGAACCTCGGGGACGCCCAGTGCCAACCGCTGTCGTTCCTAGCCTATGTCGCGGCCAACGCGCACACCGCCCTCACTCAACGTCCAGAAATCGACCACGACCGCATCGGCGTGCTCGGACACAGCTACGGCGGCAAGTGGGCTCTGTTTGCCGCGGCGTTGTACGAGCCCTTTGCTGTCTGCGCAGTCAGCGATCCCGGCGTTTCCTGGGATGAGTCCCGGCCCAACGTGAACTACTGGGAATCCTGGTACCTCGGAGCCGAGCCCGGGAAGCGCCGAACCCCTGGACTGGTCACGCCCGACAATCCCCGCACAGGCGCCTATCGGGAACTCATCGCCGGTGGGCATTCGTTGACCGAACTTCAGTCTCTGCTCGCGCCTCGACCCTTTTTTGTTTCCGGCGGTGCTGAAGATCAGCCCGAACGCTGGCGCGACTTGAGTCAGCTGCTCCCGGTGTACGAACTGCTGGGTCTTCCCGGACGCGTCGGTCTCACCGCCCGCCCCGGCCATGATCCCACGCCTGAATCCAACGCCGAGCTCATGGCATTCTTCGAGCGATTCCTGGCTCCCTAATTGGCGCGAAGCACTTGGAGAAAGTAGGCCGGGGAAAAAACCGGGATTCCCCGGACTTCTCCGGCCGCCTGGACGTGCTCCTTGTCACCGCTGGGAGGGACGTCTGGCACGGCGAACCTCACGGATGGCCGACAACACCGCGGTGTTGTCGGTTTCGTTTATCTCCGGCAGTTGTCTTCCGCCCGCTAGCGACGCCCGGATTCGGTCGAGAGTGAGCGGCCGCCTCTTTCGAATCACGATCAAGCCGTCCGAGTATCCGATATCGACCCGATCACCTTGCTTGAGCCGAGCTTGTTCCCGAAGCGCCTCGGGTATGACGAGCCGCCCTTTACTCGATAGGGTTGCCTGCATGCGCAAGTAAGTTCTGCCTTACCAAGGCAAGACTCCAGACCCATTCCACCAATTCCATTTGCCACACGGACCGAAGGGGAACTCTCGACCCCTCGATCGGCGGCCTCTCGAAAAAAGGGAACTCACCTCCGGTTTTGCTTTCGCCCGGCATGTTTGCGAACCTCCGGGCCTTGTGACTTTGCAGGACGAAATCGCCCGTCGGCGAACCTTTGCCATCATCTCGCATCCCGATGCCGGCAAAACCACGCTGACCGAGAAGCTGCTGTTGTACGGCGGCGCCGTGCAACTGGCCGGTTCCGTGACCGCCCGCAAAAATCAGCGGGCCACCACCTCGGACTGGATGGAGCTCGAAAAAAAGCGCGGCATCTCGATCAGCTCAACGGTGCTGCAGTTCGACTACGACGGCTACCGCATCAACCTGCTCGACACCCCGGGTCACAAGGACTTCTCCGAAGACACTTACCGGGTGCTCACCGCCGTCGATGCCGTGATCATGGTGATCGACGCCGGCAAGGGCGTGGAAACCCAGACGCGAAAGCTGTTCGAAGTCTGCGCCCGCCGGGGAGTTCCGATCTTCACCTTCATGAACAAGCTGGATCGCCCGGCCCGGGATCCGATCGCGCTCATGGACGAACTCGAGGCAGTCCTGGGCATCAAGTCCGTCGCCATGAACTGGCCGCTGGGCAATGGCGCCGATTTCCGAGGCGTCTATGACCGGGCCCAAAAATGCGTCCACCTCTTCGAACGCGTGGTGGGCGGCAAGTATCGGGCAGCCGTCAACGTGACCGGTCTGGACGATCCCCTGGTTCAGGAGAAACTGGACGAGCAGACCTACCGGACCGTCCGGGAACAGATCGAAATGATCGAGCTGGCCGGAGCGGACTTCGATCACGCCCAGGTTCTGGCGGGCAAGCTGACCCCAATCTTCTTCGGTTCCGGTGTGAACAACTTCGGTGTTCAGCTGCTCCTCGACAGCTTTCTCAAGTACTCCAGTCCGCCCCTCGGCCGCATGGCCGCGGTTCCCGCCTGAGATTGGGACCGGTGGAGTTCGGCCCAGATCCCTAATTCGGCCGAACATCTCGCCGGTTGTTTCCGTCGCACTCGCCCGTAAGGTTCACCCATGAAGCCCGACCTCGCCGCCGAGCTGCGCTTGGAACACGCCCGGATTCTCACCCGTCGGGAGTTTTTCGCCCGTTCCAGCGCCTTCAGCCTCGGTAGCCTGGCGCTCGGGCAACTCGCCGGCACCTCCGCTTGGGGCGCCGCAAGCCGTCCAGCTCCCCCCGCCAACCCGCTGGCGCTGAAACCCTCCCCACTGCCGGGTCGGGCCAAATCGGTGATTTACCTGCACATGTCGGGAGCGCCGCCGTCCCTGGACCTGTTCGATTTCAAGCCCGAGTTGCAGCGGCTGAACATGCAGCCCTGCCCGGATTCCCTGCTCAAAGGGGAACGGTTCGCCTTCATCAAGGGCGTGCCCAAGATGCTGGGTTCGCCCTATTCCTTTCAGCAGTCGGGACAAGCCGGCGGTTGGTTCAGCAAACCCATCCCGCATCTCGCCAGCGTTGCTGACGACATCACGGTCATTCGCTCGATGTGGACCGATCAGTTCAACCACGCCCCGGCGGAACTGATGCTCTACACCGGCAACATGCGCGCCGGCAACGCCAGCATGGGGTCTTGGATCACCTACGGATTGGGCACCGTGAATCAGGATCTGCCTGGCTTCGTGGTGTTGCTGAGCGGCGGGACCGATCCCACCGGCGGCAAGAGTCTCTGGGGTTCCGGATTCCTTCCCGGCGTGTTCCAAGGAACCCAATGCCGTACCACGGGTGAGCCCATTCTCTATGCCAGCAATCCGGCGGGCATGAGCCGTGACAGCCGCCGCCGCACCCTGGACGCGCTCAAGGAGCTGAATCAGGCCGAAGCCAAGCTGTTCCGGGATCCCGAAACGCTCACCCGCATCGAACAGTACGAACTGGCCTTCCGCATGCAGGCCAGCGTTCCGGAGGTGTTCGACATCGGCAAGGAACCGGAGTCGATCCGCGCGATGTACGGTGCCAAGCCCGGGGAAGGCAGTTTCGCCAACAACTGTTTGCTCGCGCGACGCCTGGTGGAAAAGGGCGTTCGTTACGTGCAGTTGTTCGACTGGGGCTGGGACATTCACGGAACCGGCGCCGGGGACGACCTGATGGAAGCCTTCCCGCGCAAGTGTCGTGACGTCGATCAGGCCAGCGCCGCGTTGATCAAGGATCTCAAGCAGCGGGGTCTGCTCGACGAAACCCTGGTTATCTGGGGCGGCGAATTCGGCCGCACACCCATGAACGAAGCCCGCGGCGGCTCGACCTTCCTCGGCCGGGATCACCATCCCAAGTGCTTCTCGATCTGGATGGCCGGCGGCGGCATCCGACGGGGTGGGGTGTACGGAGCGACCGACGACTTCGGCTACAAGATTGTCGAGGATCCGGTGAGCGTCCGCGATTTGCAGACCACCGTGCTGCATCAACTGGGCCTCGACGCCCACGCGCTGTCGTATCGGTACCAGGGCCTGGACCAAAAACTCATTGGGCCCACCGGCGAAGGCGAAGTGGTCAAAGGAATCCTGGCGTAGCCGAAGGCTCCACCCCTCGCAGTTTTTTGTCGTCGATTGAAGGAGGGTCACACCACCCTCGTCTGCCCGAGCCGTGGACCTCCGGCGACTCCCCACCGAGGCCCGTCGCTTACTGCTTCCATGATCTGGTCCCTGTGTCGCTCTGCGTTCCTGGCCACCCTGCTGGCGTCTCTGCTGCCCACCGCCGCAGCCGACGTGAAACTCCCGACCGGATTCACCCGGGAAGTTCTGGCCGGACCGGAACTCAAAGAGCCGATGGATCTCACCTTCGCCCCCGACGGCGCAGCGTGGATTACCGGACGCACCGGAGAAATCTGGCGCCTCGAACCCAATACCCGGGAGAAGCATCAGGTAGGCTCCATCGCCACGGACTACAGCGGCGACCGCGGTCTGCATGGACTGGCGCTGCATCCCGACTTCGCCCGCAACGGAGAACTCTTCGTCTTCTACCACGCCACCAACCGACCGGCCGGCAAGTACCGCAGCCGAGTCAGCCGCTGGACCGTAGAGGGAACCGGTCCAGCCGCCCGGCTGAATCCGACCAGCGAGACCGTCTTGCTCGAATTCGACGGCGACGAGGGACATCAACACGTCGGCGGCGGCTTGCTGGCCCATCCGGTCGAACGAGTCCTGTACGTCACCACCGGCGACAACAACGTCATCTGGGAACTCAAGAAGTACTGCAACGATCCCGAGAATCGCGCGCAGTCCACCGCCGACCTGCGAGGCAAGGTGCTGCGAATTGGCTTCGACGGTTCCGCGCCGGTGGACAATCCGCATCAGAAGACTCCCGGCGCCCGACCGGAGGTGTTCACCCGCGGACATCGCCAGCCCTGGCAGCTGAGCTTCGATCGGCCGACCGGACTGCTTCTCCTGGCCGAGAATGGCGGAGACGAACTCGACGACGTCGAGGAAATCAACCGACTCCAACCCGGCGGCAATTACGGATGGCCCAAGGCCTTTGGGAACAGCCTGGAAACCGCGACCCGCACCAATCGGGTGGAAGGTTTGCAGGACCCCTGGTTCAAGTACGCGCGCAACAACGGCGGCTCCTGCTCCGGGGCGTTGATTTATCGGGCCCCGGCGGCGGGAGGATTCCCGGAGCGCTTCCGCGGCGGCTTGTTCTATTCCGACTACAACCGAAAGACCGTCCGCTTCGCGCCAGTGGACGCCACCACGCTCACTCCCGGCGCCAGCGAAAGCTTCGCCCAGAATCTCCCTGGCGGTCCTGTCTCCCTGCGACTGGGTCCGGATGGCGCGCTTTACCTGGTCGAGTACGGCGGCTGGTTCCAATCGACCACCAACGACACCGTCTCCCGGATTGTTTTCCGACCGTGAGGGGCAAACTGGGTAAGGGGTAAGCGGTAAGGGCACAGTCGGAACGAGGCAGATGGAACCGCGAATCAACGCGAATTCACGCGCATGAGAGGGGACGAGATCGAATTCAAGGAGCCGATTTTGCCCAAAGGTACTCCGTTCCCGATGCCACCGTGGATTCAGGAGGACTTCCCTCCCAATCCGCGGGCCGCGGTGGACTATTTCCGTCGGACCGTCGATGCGGGGATGCTCCAGGAAATCGCCGAGGCCGACTACGCTCAAGGGTCGGAGAAGCACCTGCAAGCCCTGCGACCCATCTGGAGCGGCGCGAACCTCACGGAACTCAATTCCTGGTATCCCCGGGAGGTCCTCGAACTGATTCGATGGTCGGAGCCCGAAGATCCCGAATGGAAGCCGGGTGCCACCGGTCTGCGCGGACACCGAATGCGGGCCTTCTCTTGCGCGGTACTTTTGGCGGCCCCGAACTTGGAGAATGACCAGGCGACACTGATTCAGCTGGTTGACTCGGGATTTGTCCTCGGCCCCGACGCGCAGAAGGCCATTGTGTGTTTCCTGACCTGGAAAGTCGGGACCCTCGACCGAGAAAACGATCGTCCCTTCTTTGCTTTCGCCTTGGCGAGTCTCCTCCAGGCCCTCGAGCCCAAACTTCCCATCGCGAAGGAACAGGAGTTGGCGGACTGGTTACAACAAGAGGAAGCGGCGGAGCGAAGCCATCAGGCAAAGAGAGATAAGAGTTGCCAGACCTCTCCGTGGCTCGTGGGACTTTCGCCCAACGGCCAACGGAATACGCGATGGGAATCGCTTCTTCAGAAGGTCGGTCAAACGTCCGGCTCCCGACCGTTGGGTGTGATGCTCGCGAAACATCAGCCGCAGTAACCCTCGTCCCAGCCGACTCGTCGCACCGGCTTTCCTCTGAACGATCGTTCCCCGGTCAACGTGAAACGGGAGTTGATGAGGTCGCTGAGGGCCGCTTTGCTCGCAGACAGCTTCCGAGGAAGCAATCTCTTCATCCTTAGCCGTGGCCGACCGTTGCTTTCATCTCCTGCGGTTGATTTTCGTTCTCGGGGCCTTCCTGGTCTCGGGCTCGACGCTTGCCCAACGGGAGACCTCGTCGGGACGCCCCGCAGACCTGGAAAAAGTCATCACGACGTTCGGGATCCAAATCGTCACAACCGATCCGGGCTTTCCCATCAAGACCACGCACGGCGCGATTGCCGGGAAGGTTGCTGACGTCCGGGAACTGCAGGACTACGCCGGTGTGTTTGTTCGCGAGTTCTCCCTCTATCCGCGGGAGTTGGTGGAGCGGTCGCGACTCAAGCGAGTGGTGTTGTGCAGCGACCTGTCCTTTGCCAGCCAGCGGAGAAGTGCCATTCCGGATTTTGAGCACCACACCCTCTATCTCGATGTCAGCGGAGGCCGTGACAATGGCCTCTACCAAAGGAAGGTCATTCACCACGAATTCTTCCACATCCTGGATTGGATCGACGACGGAAGAGTCTATGAGGACATCACGTGGGTGCGCCTGAATCCGCCCGGATTCAACTACGGTTCGGGCGGCAGCCGGGCCCAGGACAATTCGGGGACGTCGGTGCTGACAGAGAAGTACCCCGGCTTTTTGAACCATTATTCGACGACGGGAGTGGAAGAAGATAAGGCCGAGATTTTCGCGAATCTCATGGTTGATTCCGACTACGTGCGACGCCGGATTTCCAAGGATCCGGTGTTACGAACCAAAGTGGAGACGATGAAGACCTTGTTGTCTCAGTTTTGCCCGCAAATGAACGAGGCGTTCTGGCGAAGGGTGGAACGCACGGCGGCGGGTGACCAACCTTAGGACGGACTCGATATCGGCCGATGAGTGCGACGCTCGATGAAACCAAGACAGAACAACCAACTTTCCATCGGACTTTCCCGACCCCTGATCGTTTTGCTCGGGTCACTCGTCGTGCTTCTGCCACTCGTGGCGCTGCTGGTTTCCAGATCCTCACGCTGGCGAGTCATCGACGCCCGTCATTTACCCCCGGCTGAAATCGACGGAATCGGCACCGCTGTCCGCGCCTGGTATTGGTCCGAAGCGTGGAACTCAGCCCTCCGCCATGACTTTCGCTCAGCGTGTTTATGGGCCCAACGTTCAGCCACGGTGAACCTGCTAAAGATCACTGCGGAGGAAGATACTGTGGTCCTCGCCGAAGTTGGCTGGATGCGGAGCGGCGTGACCAACCTGGATCTCACCCTCGGCGTCTCGAAGTCCGAGAACCGATGGCTCGTGATCGGTTCGGCGTGGTGATTCGACTCGGCAATTCGGCCAAGCGGATCCAACTTCCGACTCTCAGCGTAGGCAGGCAGGACTGAGGTTGTCTTCAGCCGCAACACTTCTTGTACTTCTTACCACTGCCGCAGGGACACGGGTCGTTTCGACCAACGGCAGCTGGCGCGATGTAGGGGGTGCTAATCGCCTCTTCCTCCCATGGCTCGTCGTCCTCGTCCTCGTCCTCACTGGAATTGAAGCAGGGCCAACGGCTGCAGTCGGCAATCGCGTTGATCGGCTGGTTCCACTCCCGAATAAAGGACGCCCAAACTTCAGCGCTGGCCCCCAAACTGGACTCAAACTCGGTCAGGGATTCGATAGCCCCCTCCAGTTGGCCCTGCTTGAAGGCTACCCGAAGGTCAGGAACAAGCTCCCTCAAGTTGAGGCTATTGATCACGTCCAGAAGACTAATCGCCACCAAGATGTCCTCGGGGGGCTTCAACGCGGTCAGATGGCGCCGCAGAATTTCCAGGAGAGTGTCGCGGGATAATTCTTCCCACGCATACAAGACCAACAAACTACGGAGGGCCTGCCCCCGAACCAGCGCATGGGCCATTCGGTTCAAGGCCAGCTCCGCCAAGGGATCCGGATCCTGGGGGAACACCGAGGCCAAAATCCTCGCCGCATCATCCACCATGTCGTTTTGCGGGAGTTCCAGCGATAATCCCGACGGATGGATCATATACTGGAGCACGGCCTCCTTGGCCCGGGGCTCCCGAAACTCGGCCAACAGATAGAGGGCGAAACGGTGCAGGCTGTATCCCTGACGATTTTGCACCATCGCCGGATCTACCACCACCCGCTCCACACTGGCGATGAGTTCCGGAACGATGGCATCCCGACACTCGAGGGCGGAGACCAGAGCATGAGCGTAGGGAATGAAATCGGCAGTCGCCGGAACGGACTCCAAACGCCGAAGGATATCGGGCATTGAGAGCAGCCGAAGGGGCGGCAGCGGAGGAAGGCCCATAGTAGGGTCCTGCTTAACCCAGTGGCGGCGGTAGTGACTTTGAATCAGTTCCGCGGTGTCCCGCTGGTCCCGGAAATGCACGATCAAGGCTTCAACCAACGCCCGAGCTGCGGGATCCTCAAACTGGGCTGGGTTCAGGAGGAGAGTCTCTTCCGTCACATCGTCGGTATGCCAACTGTAGGTGATCTCCGCGAGGGCTTGAGTCGGGTTTTTTGGGTCGAAGATCTCCAGCAGGACGTAACAGTCCTCGCACGCGTCCGGATCTCCATACCATTCTCGAATTCGGTATTCTCCGGGCGCCAACGACGGGGTGCCTTTGGTCACTTGGAAGGAGAGACTCAGGCACTCGCCCTCATCCGGAAAAAGCGACTCAAATGATGTCTTGGACGTATTCACTGGTTTGGTTTGGCCCGGCTAGGTTCCAGCCAGCACCGAGATCCGATTGAGAACCCGTCGCACCACAACTCCAGCGCGAAGTTGTGGCCCTCTTCCGAGGTAGGGATGGACCGGAGGGCTGTCCCCTCGATTCCGCGCGCAGCGCCGGAACGCGGCCCTGGCTGGTCAGCGTTGAATCACCGGCATATTGAGCCACGCGTGGGGAGGGTTATCCGCAGATTAAACACAGATTGCCGCAGATTTCCGGAGAAGGTTTGGAGAGGTTGAGTCTGAGGGACCGGTGGCAGGTGTCAGCGGCGAAGTCGGGTCCTGCTCGGGTGATAGGGAGCTCCGCTTCCAAAAAATCTGCGTCAATCTGCGTTAATCTGCGGATCACCTCCCCCCTTCTAAGCCGGACAGGCGAAACCCGGTCTGTATCCCCAAATTTCGCGAGCCACTTCGGTCTTGATCCCCTACGGCGACAGGACTAACGAAGGGTCATGGTCACCTCGCGAAATCTGAAGGATCTCCTGGAGGCTCGGCCCTTTCGGCCGTTTGAGATTTGCCTGTCCGACGGAAGCCGCCATGAGGTTCCCCATCCCGAGTTTGCCTGGGTCATCGGCGGACGGGTGTTTGTGGGAACGCCCGCCACACCCGTCGCGGGTCAGGAGGATTTCAAGGTGCAACAACTCTCCCTACTGCACATCACTCGCGTGGAAGAGTTCTCCAGTCACTCCGATCCCAAGTAATGCCCAACGGCCGGCGGCTCAGAGCTGAGAGTCCGGATGCTTAACGTCCATTTGTTTGGGTCGGAAGTCCACCGTGTCGCGAGGTAGGGTTCCACTAAACTGATTCGTATCGCCGAGTTCCCGCTGAAGCCGCGTCAGACGCGTCTTCAAATCCGCCACCGTTGCGGCCGCAGCCGGATCCGAATACAGGTTCTTCATCTCCTGCGGATCCTGGACCAGATCGAAGAGTTCCCACTGATCCGCCTTCCAGTAGTGGATGAGCTTGTGGGTGTCGGTTCGGACGCCGTAGTGGGCCCGAGTGTTGTGATGTCCGGGATCGTGGTAGTAGCGATAGTAGATGTCCGACCGCCAATCGGCCGGCCGACCGCCGGCAAACAACGGCACCAGACTGCGGCCCTGCATATCGTCGGGAATCGAAGCTCCGGCCAAGGCGAGAAAGGTTGGGGCGAAGTCGCAGTTGATCGCCAGGCCGTCGCTGACGGTTCCCGGTCGGATTCCTGCTGGCCAACGCGCGAGGAACGGCATGCGAGCCGACGGTTCGTACATGAACCGCTTGTCGTAGAGTCCGTGTTCGCCCAGGAAGAACCCCTGATCGCTCGTGTAGATGACCAACGTGTTCTCACCAAGACCCTGGGCATCGAGCCAGTTCATCAGCTGACCCACGCTGTCATCCACACTCTGCACACAGGCGAGATAGTCCTGCAGGTACCGCTGATACTTCCAGCGCTCGAGTTCCTCGCCTCGCAGAATCTTCCGCTCTCCGTTGACCACCCACTCCACTTCGGTCGGGACGGTGGACAGCCAACGCTGACGTTCCGGCCCGGTGAGATCGGCCGGCGGCACCAGCTTCAGATCGTTGCGATTCAGATCGCGAAACACCGATTGCCGCTGTTCGCGCAACGCATCGGCGCGTCCGGCGTAGTCATCCCGCAACGTGACCGGCTCGGGAATGGTTCGTTGGGCAAATTCTTTCCGGTACTTCTCGTTGGGCGTCCATTCGCGATGAGGCGCCTTGTGATGACACATGACGAAGAAGGGCCGGTCCTTGGGACGATTCTTCAGGACGTCGAGGGTCAGGTCCGTGATCACCTCGGTGGCATATCCCCGGTAGATGCGATGGCCGGTGCGGTCGTATAGGACGGGATCCACGTAGCGACCCTGCCCCGGCAGAATGTTCCACGTGTCGAAGCCCTGCGGATCCGAACCGAGGTGCCATTTGCCGATCATGGCGGTGTAGTAACCGGCGTCCTGGAGACGACCGGCGACCGTCTTGGTGGCAGGGTCGAGGTTGTTGAAGACGGGCACGCCATTGCGGTGACTGTACTGGCCGGTGAGAATCGTAGCGCGACTGGGCGTACAGATGGAATTGACCGCATAGCAGCGATTCAGCCGCAGACCCTGAGCCCCAAGCCGATCCATGTTCGGCGTCTGGTTGATCACGCTGCCGTAGGCGCCGATGGCCTGCGTGGCGTGATCATCGGTCATGATGAACAGGATGTTGGGCCGAGCCGCAGCTCGAACGCCTTCAGGCGCCAGCCAAGCCACGGCCAGGAGCAACGTCGACAGGAGTTGGCACGTCACTCGGCTCCGGTATCCTCCGGGGCGAATCAGCCCACGACGTTCCGCGACGAAATTGACCATGCCTCCTTTTTCGCGATCGGCGTGGAGAGCGCGAGCCTGAAATGCTGATCTGTCCGAAAGAGGAACCAGATGTTCTAACTCGTAGCCGCCATCAAACGCGCTGAAGGGACAGAACGTGGTGGATGATCCGCAGATGGGAGCCAATTTACCGCCTGCCGATTCGGTCCACCGATCTTGTCGCGCCGGCAGTCGATCGGCCCAAACACCTCATCTGCCGGTGGACTTGAGCGGACGGTTCAGTAGGATTTCGCAGGTTCTTGATGGCTGAATACCAAAGGCTTTTCCATGAGGTTAATCATCGGTTTGTTTCTGCTGATCGGCGGGGTCGGTTCAACCGCCCAGGCAGCCGCCCCCCGCCCCCACATCATTCACATCGTTGCCGATGACCTCGGATGGAAGGATGTCGGATTCAACGGGTGCACCGACATCCGAACTCCTCATCTCGACGCCCTAGCGGCGGGTGGGGCGAGATTCACCCAGTTTTACGTTCAGCCAATGTGCACTCCGACGCGGGCGGCGTTGATGACCGGGCGGTATCCGTATCGTTATGGACTTCAGACCGGCGTGATTCCCTCTGTCTCAACCTACGGTCTCGACACCAACGAATGGTTAATGCCGCAGAGTTTGCAGGAGGCGGGTTATCGGACAGCGATCATCGGCAAATGGCATCTGGGCCATGCTGACCGCAAGTATTGGCCCCGTCAGCGCGGGTTCGACTACCAATACGGGGCCATGATCGGGGAGTTGGATTACTTCAAGCACGAGGAGCATGGCGTGCTCGACTGGTATCGCGACAACGTGCCCGTGCGGGAACCAGGCTACACCACCGAGCTTCTCGGCAACGACGCGGTCAAACTCATTGAGCGTCAGGATCCATCGGTTCCGTTGTATCTCTATCTCGCCTTCAACGCTCCCCATACTCCCTACCAGGCGCCGGAAGCCTACCTGGCGCGGTATTCCCAAATTGCCGACCCAACCCGTCGAACGTATGCGGCCATGGTGACCTGCCTGGACGACCAAGTCGGTCGAGTGGTGGCGGCCCTCGACCAGAAAGGCATGCGGGACCACACGTTAATCGTCTTCCACAGTGACAACGGGGGCACCAAGAATCCCCTGTTTGCCGGCGTGATGGCGGATATGTCGAAGGTGAAGATTCCCTGTGACAACGGGCCCTATCGCGATGGCAAAGCGTCGCTTCTGGAAGGCGGAACACGGGTCTGCGCCCTCGCCAACTGGCCCGGACAGATCAAGCCGCAGGTGGTGGAAGGAATGATCCACGCCGTCGATCTGTATCCCACCTTCGCTCTACTGGCGGGCGCGTCGACTGCCCGTAGCAAGCCGCTGGATGGACTCAACGTTTGGAAAACCATGGCTTCGGGCGAGCCATCGCCGCGCACGGAGGTCATCTACAATATTGAACCGTTTCGCGCCGCTATTCGCCAGGGAGACTGGAAATTGATCTGGCGCGCCATGCTCCCGAGCTCCGTCCAGCTCTATCACTTGCCGCAGGATCCCTCCGAGACAAACAATCTCGCTTCGGTCCATCCGGAGAAAGTCGCAGCCCTGAAGGAGCGTCTGAACACGGCCGCCCAAGAGGCCGCCAAGCCCTTGTTCTTGGTGGATCAGTTCAAGGTCATCCAACTCAACATGGACGGCGAGCCAGTGCTGCCTTCCGACGAGGGATTCGGCGATCCGGACCGACCCTGATACTCCGGCTAGAAGCGCGCACGAAAGAAGCGGTGCGAAGCGCTGGGCGAATCGAACATCCGGAGCTCTGAACCCTGGTCACCGATCATTGCCGATCCCCAAGGTTCCCAGTGCGTGAGGTCAGCGGAAGACTCGAGGTCGACCAACCTCTCCGGCAACCCGTCGAGAACGAACCAGCCGGATTCGTTCCGGGGACTGGGACGCAGGGTAACAAACGCGGAAGGAAGCGGATTGGCGTAAGGGCCCAGGTCGAGTTGCACCACTCCGGGAAGACCGGGCTCGGTGGCCACCCGTAGCAGGAATTCCCGCCGCTCGGGGCTGGTAAACTGGGCGTAGCCCACGGGCCAATACCGACGGGGCAGGGCATGGGCGACCGGTATCCACTGACCGTTGGAAGCGCGGTCAAACACCGTAACGGAAGCCGTCGTGTCGAGTCGCCAGACCGACTGATTCACCGTGCGGAGCTGATAACGCCCCGCTCCCGGCGCCAGCCAGCGCACCCAGACGGTCCCTCGTTCGGGACTCAGCCACTGGTCCTGAGCCGCTTCGCCGGTGGCGCCCAAGGTGGAGAGGGTGAAGGAATTCTGGGTCAGCAACGGCGCCTGTTCCGGGGTGTCCTGGGGATTTGCCTGATCCCATTGCAGCTGGGGCGGGATCTCAGAACCAGGACCGGGTTCGACCGCAATCCGAACCGGACCGGGTCCAAAGTCGGAGAGGGAAAACGAAACTCGGCCCACTCCGGGAAGGTTCGTCGGCAGTTGTGACTGCGCCAGGAGCGTCAGTTGATCCAGGGACTCGCCCCGGTAGATCGCCACGCGCGCGCCAGCTGGACCTTGAAACTGCAGGCTGGCCAGACCGTTCGGCGGAACTTCGCCCCGATACCAGAGCGACGCCCGCGCCGGCTGGCCGGCATGGTCGGGTTCTCCGGATTCGGGGGTGGGGAAGGACCCACGGGCGATCACCAAGGTGCCTGGGGAAAGCGGACCTGCGGCGGCGAATTCGTCATTCGCGGGCGCCGAACGAAGCTGAATCCATCCGTAGGAATCGTAATGGGGTGTCACCCAATTGACGATGCGGTCGCCGTTCCAGACTCGTTCCGCCGTAATCTGATCCACGCGCACGACATACTCCCGGCCAGCTTGGGCTCGGAACGGAACCACCACCGTGGACGACCCGCTGAATTCCCTCCCATTGGGTCCCGCCTCGGTCATTTGCCCGTTCACTTTCCGGGCAACTTCTCGGAGTCGGTTGAACGTGAGGGGGGAATTCTCGTCGCCGGTCACCTCGTAGACCGCACACTGCGGAAAGCTTCCTGGCATGAAGAACTCGGCAGCGACTCCGCCCCCGGCGGGGGCACGCCACCGGTACCAAAGGGAGTTCCCGCCTCGGGTCATCCGGTCGACGAATTGATTCACGACAAATCCGCCGCCGGAATTGGGCATGGAGACTCCGTACCACCAGTCCCAAGTGCCCCAAGTGGGTTCGCCGGGTTCCAGAGTGGCCCCGCGCAGTTCACTGTACTGGGGACCGCCGTCGAGAATCAGAGGGGCGGCATCGGCAAGGAAGTCGTGGGAAGAAGTTCCGGCGGACTGATGAAGCAGGATCTGAAACGTATTGGTCCGACCCTGAGCGTCCCTGGGATATTCGTTGTCAAAGGCGAGGAGGTAGGTCTGACCGCTTTCGGCCGAAAAGGCGGTCGTGACGGGAAACCCGTGGCCTCCGAGGGGCCGGCCGACTGGAATCAGGTTGGTGACCGAGTTTGACGCCAAATAAGCCGCCACCCCCCAGGGCTGTCGAATCGGTGCGGAAAACAGTTCAGCTGGCGCGTTCGACGGGGTGGCGCTGACGTAGACTGGACCAGAGGCGGGAGCCGTCCACCGCATCCACACGGAGCGAATCGTGGGAACTTCCGGGAAATGTGGGGTTTCGCGCGGTTCTCGAGTGCCACCGGCATTCCAGAGGACTCCTTCCCAGTGGGATCCGGTGAGTTCCAGTGGCTCGACGAAGCGATCGCCTGGGATGGCGGCGAAAAGCGGGGGGACGGCGAGGGCGAACAGGCCGGAAAAGACCACCCCGGCAAGTCGGAACGCCGGGACGAGGCGGTATCGAGGGTTCATGACAACAGGATCTGACGGACCTTAGCTAAGGTACGTTGGAGTGATCCCATTTGTAAATGCCGGACCCGGCGCGCCGGCCAACCGGGACCAACCGGGGTCGACCGGGCGGTCTATCCCTACCTGAGACCGGATGGGTCTAACTGCCGCCCACCTACCAGCCGCGAGCCCCAAAGCGGCAGGGGACTGCCGGACACTCCATAGACGCGGTGAAGGCGCCGGGGTATCGTTTCGTCTCACCTTGGATAGCCATGTCCCGACGCTCTCTCCAACGTTTCCGGCTCGTCAGCCTACTGCTCAGCCTGGGGTGTTTGACCGGCGGCTTGCGAGCGGCGGAATCCACCGCGAACCGTGTGGAATACAACCGCGATATCCGGCCCATTCTCTCCGACACCTGCTTCCACTGCCACGGCCCGGATAAGAACACCCGCAAGGCGAAGCTGCGTCTCGATGTCCGGGAGGATGCCCTTGCCCAAGGAGCCTTCGTTCCCGGAAAACCCGCGGAGAGCGAGTTGGTGAAACGCCTGTTCTCGTCCGATCCTGAAGAGCTGATGCCTCCGCCCGAGGCGCACAAACCCCTCAACCCCGCTCAAAAGGAACTGCTCCAACGCTGGATTGCCCAAGGCGCAGAATATCAACCGCACTGGGCGTATCTCCCCCCAAAACGCCCCTCAGTTCCCGCCGACGCAAATCCCATCGACGCACTGGTCGATGCCCGACTCGCCGAACACGGGACTCAACGCTCCCCCGAAGCCGACCGCCGGACCCTCCTGCGGCGTCTGAGCCTGGATTTGATCGGACTGCCGCCCACGCCGGAGGAGGTCGAGGCCTTCGTAAACGACCGCCGACCTCAGGCCTATGAGGAACAGGTCGAACGGTTGCTGAAGTCACCCCACTACGGCGAACGAATGGCCGTGCCCTGGCTCGACCTGGTTCGCTTTGCCGACACCGTGGGATATCACGGGGACCAGAACGTAAATGTGTTCCCCTACCGGGACTACGTGGTGGCGGCGTTCAACCGGAACAAGCCGTTCGACCAGTTCACCCGGGAACAACTTGCTGGGGATCTGCTGCCGCAGCCCTCGGTGGAAGCCCGAGTGGCCACGGGTTTCAACCGGCTCAACATGATGACCCGCGAAGGCGGAGCTCAGCCGAAGGAATATCTGGCCAAGTACGCGGCCGACCGGGTCCGAACCGTGTCCATGGCTTGGCTGGGTTCGACCATGGGCTGCGCCGAGTGCCACGATCACAAGTTCGATCCGTTCACTCAGAAAGACTTCTACTCGCTGGCCGCGTTCTTCGCCGATGTCCGGCAGTGGGGGGTCTACAACGACTACGACTACACGCCCAACCCCGACCTCAAGGGTTGGAGCAATGACCATCCTTTCCCGCCCGAGTTGGAAGTCGAAAGCCCCTACCTGCGTCTGCAAGCCGCCCGGTACGCGGACCAGATGGAAGCGATCGCCCGCGCGGTGGCCGATAGCGCGCGCAGTCCGGGGCCGACCCAAACCGCACTGGCCGCCTGGGAAACGGGAATCCACGCGACCCTGGCCCAATCTCCCGACGGATGGATCAGCCCGGTTCCCACCTGGGATCCTTCGGCCCCAGTTAGCGGAACTCCCTCCGGGACCATTACGGTGGTTCGTCCCGCGACTGAACCCGAGAAAGTGGGTCTGCCCAAACTTCAATACAGTCTTCCAGCCGGCCTCGTCGCGGCAATTCGTCTCGAACTTCTGCCGACGGGCACCAACGGCATTACGCGCGACGGTCGCAGCACCACCTTCCGGCCGTCGTTCAAACTGATTCGTGGGACCAACGCGCCCCGGGACCTCCCGATTCAACACGCCGAAGCCAATCTCGACGAACCGCGGTATGCCAATGGCGCCGAGTTCATCGGCATTCGCGACAACTGGAAGACCAGCGCCAAACGTTCCAACGATCGTCACGTCGGCGTGTGGGCCTTGGCCCAACCGTTGAAACTTCAGGAGGGCGACCAGATCTCGGTGGACGTGCGGAACACGGCCCTGGAGCGAATCCGCGTTTCCTTTACGCCCCTGGCCGCAGCAAACCCGTTGCGATCCGGCGCGACGGTGGAGTTGGTGGATGCCCTGGCTCGTCCCGCCGCCGTGCGAACGGATCGGGAACGTCAGGTGGTGGCGGAAGCCTGGCTGCTCAGCACTCTGGATCAGCTGGAGGAACGTCGACGATTCCTCGCGGCGCATGCCGAATACCTCCAATGCCGCTCTGGCTTCGCTCCCACGGTGGTTACCGCCGCTTGGGAGCCCACAGTCACGCGGGTCCTGGCCCGAGGGAACTGGATGGACGAAAGCGGGGAGATCGTTTCGCCCCAGCCGCCCTCCTTCCTGCCGCGCCTTCCCTGGCCCGCCGACCGTCGGCTCACCCGCCTCGATCTTGCCGATTGGCTGGTGGCTCCGGAAAACCCCCTCACCACCCGGGTCTTCGTCAACCGGCTGTGGAAACAGTTTTTCGGCAATGGCCTGTCCGCCCAAGTCGAAGATCTCGGGGCGCAAGGGGAATGGCCCACGCATCCAGAGTTACTCGACTGGCTGGCGGTGGAGTTCCGGGAACACGGTTGGGACGTGAAGCACTTGGTTCGCCTGATCGTGCTGTCGGGTACTTACCGGCAGAGCTCGAATCTGCGCCCCGAACTGCGCGACGCGGATCCGGCGAATCGCTGGCTGAGCTCCCAGAATCCACGCCGTCTGGAGGCGGAATTCGTCCGGGACAACGCCCTGTTCATCGCCGGCCTGCTCAACCCCGAGGTGGGCGGACCCAGTGCGTTTCCATATCAGCCGGCCGGCTACTACGCCAACCTCCAGTTCCCGGATCGCGACTACCAGGCGAGCCCGGGGGAACGGCAATATCGCCGCGGGCTCTATGCCCACTGGCAGCGGACGTTCCTGAATCCCATGCTGGCCAATTTCGACGCGCCTTCGCGGGAGGAGTGCACCGCCAGCCGGCCCGTCTCCAACACCCCGCAACAGGCGCTGACCCTCTTGAATGACCCGGCCTTTGTCGAAGCCTCCCGGGCCTTCGCGGAGACGCTCCTGAACAGCGAGCGGCGAACGGAAGCCGACCAAATCCAGGCCGCTTTCCAACGCGCTTTGGCCCGCCCTCCGCGCCCCGCTGAACTTGAGTCCCTACAGCGGTTCTTCCGGCAACAGCAGGACTACTACGCCGCCCATCCCGAGGAGGCGGCCAAGTTCCTTCGGATCGGTTATCGGCCGCTGCCCGCCAGCGCGCCGGAACCGGAACTCGCCGCGTGGACCCAGGTGGCCCGCGTGATCCTCAACTTGCACGAAACCGTGACGCGTTACTGAACCCCTCACGCTCCGCTCCATGTCCGAAACTCCCTTCGCGCTCTCCGTCAACCGACGCACCTTTCTGCAGCGGTCCGCCTATGGTTTGGGCGGACTGGCCCTCGCCTCCCTGCTGGACCGCAGTCTGCTCAACCGGACGCAGGCCGCCCCGGCGGGCTGGAACGGCGTCCTGACCGAACCGCACTTCCCCATCAAAGCCAAGCGGGTGATCCATCTGTGCATGGCCGGCGGCCCGTCGCATCTCGAGACCTTCGACTGGAAACCCCGCTTGAAGGAACTGCACGACCAACCGTTTCCTGAATCCTTCACCAAGGGCCAACAACTGGCGCAGCTCCAGAACAAGGTTCTCAAGGCCCGCGGCGCGTTCTGCAACTTCCAGCGCTGCGGAAAGTCCGGGCTCGAGATTTCCGACCTCTTCCCTCATCTGCAATCCGTGGCCGACGACCTCTGCATCGTCCGCTCGATGCAGACCGAACAGATCAACCATGACCCGGCACACGCCTTCATGAACACCGGGTCGATCATCAAAGGCCGGCCCAGCATGGGTTCCTGGTTGCTGTATGGATTGGGCTCGGAAACAGAGACTCTGCCCGGGTTCATCGTGCTCACATCCGCCGGAAAGTACGGACTTCAACCGGTGTCGGCGCGCCAGTGGTCGGCCGGATTTCTGCCCAGTAAGTTCCAGGGAATCCAGTTCCAGTCCCGGGGAGATGCCGTCCACTACATCGGCAATCCTGACGGCGTCTGCCAAAGCACCCAGCGCCAAGTCATCGAGGAGATCAACCGGCTCAACGGTCTGCTGGCGGAGGAGCGGATCGACCCGGAAATCCAGACCCGGATCGCGCAGTATGAAATGGCGTTCCGCATGCAGGCTTCAGTGCCCGAACTCACCGACTTCCAGCGGGAACCCCAAGCCATGCTGGACCTGTACGGCGTCAAGCAACCGGGCGACGGCAGCTTTGCGTCCAACTGCCTGCTCGCGCGTCGGTTGGCGGAACGGGGCGTGCGCATGATCCAGCTCTATCACCGCGCCTGGGATCACCATGGCGACATCGAGAAAGCAATGCCCAGCGCCGCCGCCGATGTCGATCAGGCCAGCGCCGCGCTGATCAAGGACCTCAAGCAACGCGGTCTGCTCGACGACACCTTGATTCTCTGGGGTGGTGAATTCGGCCGCACCCCGATGGGACAGGGCACGGGCCGGGATCACCACATTCTCGCGTTTTCTGTGGCGCTCGCTGGCGGCGGCGTAAAGGCCGGAACCTCATTCGGAGCGACGGACGAACTCGGCTATCGCGCGGTGGATGACGTGGTGAACGTCCACGATCTCCACGCCACCCTGCTGGCGCTCCTCGGGGTGGACCACAAACGGCTCACCGTGAAGTATCAGGGCCTGGATGCGCGGTTGACTGGGATCGCCGGCAACGTGGTCTCCGGAGTCATGGCCTGATCCGACAGTTCCCCCGAACAAACGCGGTGAATCTGGAACACCGGGAAAGAGGGGAATCAGGCGTGGCGGTCATACTCGGAGACCTCGATGAGGTTGGAGTCCGGGTCGCGGAAATACACCGAGGTGATCGGTCCGGTGGCACCCGTGCGGCGAACCGGCCCCTCGGTGATGGAAACGCCGAGGCTCTGCAGATGAGCCACCACCTCGACAATCGGAGTTGTGGTGATGAAACACAGGTCCGCGGAACCCGGCGTCGGATGCAACGCATGCGGCGCGATCGGGGCCTCGGCAGCATGGAGATTGATCTTCTGACGGCCAAAACTAAGCGCACGGCGACGCCCGCCGAACGTGACCGGCTCCAGATGAAGGACGCGCGCGTAGAACGCACACGTCGCCTCGACATCGCGGACGGTAAGGACCAGGTGGTCGAGTCGGTCGATGGTCATGGGCGGGTCGGGGAGTGAGTTCAGATGCTTCCGCGTTTCATCCCGAGGGGCGATTACCCGGAAAGATTCGCCGAGGTATTCAGGCGGATATGTCGCTGCTGGGCCTGGCCAATCGAAGTCGGGAATTCTCGGGCTCCGAGCATGACCTCTCGGTACGCGACATGCATCTGATGCGCTGCGAGCTGCGGTGCCAGCCCCCCGACACCGGTGGCCAAACCAGGAACCGCAACCGAGTCGATACGTTCGCTATGATCTCGACAGGCGATCAGTAGCGCCTTCATGGCGAGATAAGCGTTCACGGACTGCTTCACCCG
Source organism: Verrucomicrobiota bacterium (assembly GCA_017309115.1). Lineage (GTDB taxonomy): Bacteria > Verrucomicrobiota > Verrucomicrobiia > Limisphaerales > UBA9464 > UBA9464. Next base: position 61,251 of record JAFLEF010000005.1, read on the forward strand.
CATGGGCACACGCATGGTGGGTGCCGACACGACCCATCGCGGATTGCTCCGCAAGGTCGGCACCAACAGCGCGTCCCCAACCAAAAGCTCACCCATCGGGCGCTCTTGAATCATTTTCTGAAGGCGCTTCTGGACGTCCCAACCAAGGTAATCAGACAAAGCCAAGTCGAGACCTCCATCCATGTAGCCGAACGAATTGGCCGGGCTCACGATCGCATCGCAGACGAGTGTCCTGAAGTCTTCAGTCGTTACTTCAACACTGCTCTCGTCCGCAAACGCCTCTTTCCACGCACTCGCCAGCTCGGTCCGCTGATCGAAGAGGATAATTTTCATGAGGTGCCCGACGTTTTCTGGATCAGCGGGTGCGTTGGGCAAGCAGTTCCACCAAACCGCTGAGCACTTCGTCCCGGTCGGAACCTTCCAGAGCCAACGCCAACTGGGCGGTCAGCAATCCGTAGCGCGCGCCAATGTCATAGCGACGTCCGCTGGCTTCGAAGGCGAGGTAACGCTCCTTGCGGGCGAGTCGGGAGAGCGCGGTGGACAGATGCACGCCGCTTTGGGCGCCTCGTTCGGTTACCAGATCTCCTAACAGATCCATGACCGTTGGCGTCAGGACGTGCATGCCGAAGAAACAAAGGTAGTGCCCGGCCCTGAGCCCCGGCACGACCAGACGTTGTTCCGCTTCGGTCGGAGTCGGCTTCTCCAGGACGTCAGTAATTTCGTAGACGCCATTGTGGGAGGCCACGCGGCGTCCGCCGATTGCCCCGTAATAGGGCAGCTTGCTTTCGTGAGTGGCTTGCACCGCCGACACCGCCGCCTCGGCCGTCACCGCGAGGTTGACCAGCTGACGGGCGCAGCCGGAGCCGGTGGTGCTGACATAAAGGTGATCGCCCACCAGCAGCAGGAAGGGTGCGGCGCCGGTGAACTCACGGGCGCACCACACGGCATGGCCGTAGCCGCGCGGTTCGGCCTGCTCAATGAACTGCAACCGGCCCGCGTGCGGTCCGGCTGCCGCCCGATAGGCCGCGGCATCCCCGGGACAGATCACCACCGCAATTTCCTCTACACCCGCCGCCAACGCTTCCTCGATGATGATGGTCAGGGCGGTTTTGCTGACCCCATCGCGATCCACCAGCGACTGGAGCGGCAACGTGCGCTGATTTTTTCCGGCGGCGGTGATGACGGCCTTGGTGAGTTGCATGGGGCGTAACCATGAAATCGGCGACCGGGAACGGCCAAGCGGAAAACCCAGGTTCACGCCGTGTCTGTTTGTCGGTCACCGCGTTTCCCGTCCCGGGGATTGCTCCGGGGGCTCCGGAACGAGAGGCTGGAGCGATGAACGTGAGCGTGCTGCGGCGATGGAACTGGCTGTGCCTGCTGGGAACTTTGCTGGTCTCGACCTGGGAATCCGTCAGCCAGAACGCGCCCGAAGTGATTCGCGAAGCCTTGGTCATCGAGTCGCTGGGTCGCGCCGGCCGGAACACGTTGTTTACCGACGCCCTGGAATCCCAAATCGTCGCCGGCACTTGGGAACCACCCCAGGCCGGTCAAGTCATCACCCTGGCCGATGGTCGCCAACGCACCTGGACCAATGCCGTGGCCAACACCAATGACTGGTTCTCCGGACCGGCGATGCGGGGTGGCTACCTCTACTTTGCAGTCAACGCCACCGAACCACGGGTCGTGTTGCTCAACGCCAGCGGCCACAACATGGCTTATGTGAACGGCGAACCGCGGGCCGGCGACTTGTACCAATACGGTTACGTCCAGTCTCCCGTGTTGCTGCGTCCCGGACGTAACGACTTCTTGCTGGTGGCCGGGCGCGGACGACTTCGCGCCAGTCTGCTCACGCCTCGGGCTCCCGTGAGCCTTAATCTGGGCGATCCCACGGTTCCCGACCTGATCTTGGGTCAGCCGGTTCGAACTTCCGCCGCGGTCATCGTGATCAATGCCACCACCAACTGGCAGCGCGATCTGTCGCTGACGGCGGAGTGGTCCGGTCAGGTTTCCCGGACTCTCCTTCCGGCTCTTCCGCCACTGACCACCCGCAAGGTGGCCTTCCAGATCGAGGGACCAGCCCCCGCTGCCGCGGAATCCGGCACCGTGACGCTGTCGCTGATTTCCGGAGGTGCCACCTTGGATGAGCAACCGTTGACCCTGCGAATTCGCCGACCGGATCAACCCCGCAAGCAAACGTTCGTCAGCGGCATTGACGGCAGTCTCCAATACTTCGCCGTGAATCCGGGTCAGGGATTCTCCGGACCGCCCGCTCTCTTCCTTTCCCTGCATGGCGCCAGCGTCGAGGGCATCGGCCAGGCGGAATCGTATGCTCCGAAGCGAAATGGACACGTCGTCTCACCCACCAATCGGCGACCCTACGGCTTCGACTGGGAGGAATGGGGACGACTGGACGCCCTGGAAGTCCTGGATCTCGCCACTGCGCAGTTCTCGCCCGACCCGTCCCGGATTTATCTGACCGGCCACTCTATGGGTGGGCATGGCACGTGGAGTCTGGGGGCGACCTTTCCGGACCGCTTTGCCGCCGTCGGTCCGAGCGCCGGATGGATCAGTTTCTTCAGTTACGGCGGCACCAATCCCTACACCAACGCCACTCCGGTGGAGGCCATCCTGCGCCGCGCCTCCGCCTCGAGCGACACCCTGGCCCTGCTCACCAACTTTTTGCACCTGGGCGTTTACGTGATTCACGGGGATGCCGACGACAACGTTCCCGTTCGGGAAGCCCGCCGCATGCGCGAAGAACTCGGGAGGTTCCATCGAGACGTGGCGTGGTACGAGCAGCCCGGTGCGGGGCACTGGTGGGATGCTTCCGACGAGCCCGGGGCCGACTGCGTGGATTGGGCTCCGATGTTCGACTTCTTCAATCGGCACCGGATTCCCGCCGACTATGAACGCCGACAGATTCATTTTGTGACAGTGAATCCCGGTGTGTCGTCCCGATCCCATTGGCTCGGCATTGAAGGCCAGATGCAAGCTCTGGAACCCAGCGACGTCCAAGCCCAGTGGGATCCCGGCCAACAGCGGGTCAGCGCCACGACGCGCAATGTGCGGCGATTGGTGTTGGAGACCGCGAGTATGAATCTGCGCCCGGGCACCGGACTCCAGGTGGAGGTCGATGGCCAGAAGCTCGAGAACCTCCAACCCGACTCGACTGTTCCTTCCTTGCCCTACTTCCCGGGCCAATCTCGCCCGTGGCAGAAGCCGGTTCGTCTGGCGAAGGACGGTGATCGCTGGGTCCAGGCCACTGCTCCGAATCCGTTGCAGAAAACACCAGCCCGCTACGGTCCTTTCAAGGACGCGTTCCGACACCGGTTCCTGTTCGTCTACGGAACCCACGGCACGCCGGAGGAGAACGCCTGGGCCTTCCAGAAGGCGCGGTTCGATGCCGAGTCGTTTTGGTACCGCGGCAACGGGTCAATCGAGATTCTTCCCGACACCGAGTTCGATCCTGTGGCCACCCGGGATCGCGGGGTAATTCTCTACGGCAACCGCGACTCCAACTCAGCTTGGCCGCTGTTGCTGGCGGAAAGTCCGATTCAGGTGCGTCGGGGCGAAGTGCGGATTGGCGATCGCGTGATCGCGCGGTCGGATCTGGCCTGCCTGTTCCTGCAACCGCGTCGGGACTCTGCGTTCGCCAGCGTGGGAGTGGTCTCCGGAAGTGGCGTGCAAGGAATGCGTCTGACGCAGCGACTTCCCTACTTCCTGGCGGGCACGGGCTATCCGGATTGTTTGGTGGTGTCGCCCAAGGTGCTGCAGGAAGGAACCGCAGGAATTGTGACGGCCGGATTCTTTGGCCCGGATTGGATGGTGAACTCGGGCCAGTTTGCCTGGACCGAATAGAATGGGCGGCGCTTCAGGCCAAACGGCGGCGGCGCCAGGTGAATAGTCCCAGCGCGCCCAGACCCAGCACGGCGGTGTGCGTGGACGCCTCGGGAACGGCCCACGCCAAACCGAAATCAACGTCCGAAAGATTCCCGTAGACCACACCATCCCAAACCACCCGCAACGCGTACCGGCCCTTGGCCATGTTCACGTACAGGTGTTCGGTGTTGTTGTATTCGGAGTCGGAGGTGGCGTAGAGCGACACCAAGTTGCCCTGGTCATCGGTGGTCCAGATCTCCAGCACCAGATTGGCAAAGGAGAGATCGTCGGACGTGATCTCTTCCGTGCGATCGAGATACGAATAAGTCCGGTCCACGAACCAGTTCAGGGTCACCGAGAGTGGTCCCTTGAGCTCGTCTTCGAAGACGTAGGTATTGGCGAGATCGTCGAAGGTGAGGCTGCCGTAATCCCAGCCGCGTCGGGAAATGGTGCCGTCGTAGGTCAGACCCGCAACATCGGCTGTGGAGTCGGAACTGGCGAACGTCTCAAACGCCCGATTCAAATCCAACCCACCCGCGCCGTAGGTGAAATCCAGCGCCTGTTCGGTGCGAACCACGCCGTTGATGAGTTCCTGACCGTTGTCCCATCCAAGGACCGTGTGGTCGGCCGAGGATTGCAGCACCGACTTCATCACGAGACTGTCCCGGGCGTAGTCGTTATTGCCGTACAGCGAGTAGGCCACTTCCTTCAGCAACCCCACGCCCCCGGCCACGATGGGCGCGGCAAAACTGGTGCCCGATGCGAATATGAAGGAAAACCCATCCGCCGGCTGGGGCGTTCCCGCGAACGGGTCGGTACCGCCCAAGTTGGAGGAATTGCCGCCGGTCGCCCCGAGGTACGCGGCCAACCGAAGATCTTCTCCCGGCGCCACCAAATCCACAGTCGCCCGAACTCCCGGAAGGGTTTGACCGGTCACCGGATTGAAGAAGTCCGAGGCTCCCCGGCTGGAAAACTCCGCCGCAGACCGGAACGGTGACTTCGACCACGGACCCGTGAGTGCCCCCACCGTGATGTTGTTATACGCCGCGGACATGTCGGTAACCGTGTTCTTGCCCGGACCGTCATTGCCGGCCGACGTCACGAACGTGGTCAGCGGATTGGCCTTGGCCAACCCGTCCGCCGCCCGGGCCAACAAACCCGAGCCATCAGTATCATCCCCACCGCCCCAGCTGGAGTTCACCACATCGGCACCCCGGCCACTCGAATTCGCGCCGTAAAAGAAGTCGCTGTAGACGGTGTGGAAACTGCGATCAGTAATGCCAAACGAAGTCGTCGGTCGGGGATCACCCGGCGAACCGAAGGACGTCGCGATTGCTCCGGACCACAGCTGCGAGAAGGGGGCGATCCCCATCGACGACCCGGTCAGAGGTCCCGCCCCGGCGATGGCATGCCCCACCATCGTTGCATGAAAGTCATATTCGACCGGCTCACCGGCGGTGAAATTGGGACTGCCCACATACCGCGCCACTTGGCCCCGCAGAAAGGAATGTCCCGCTTCGACGCTGCCTGGAGCCGCCGAAGGATTGGTTCCGCCCCAGACATGACCCGCCTCCGCATTGCCGATGATGACCCCAAACCCCGCGTAGCCTTCGTTATAGAACCGACCTGCACCCACCAGTGAGTTAATCGTGAACAGAGTCGCCGGAGTGCTCGGCAGGGGAGAAGTTGCCCGAATATCCGACTGAACCGGGAGCAACCCGACGTGCTGTCCGGCCCACGCCGGCGAAACGGCGCACGCCAGCAAGATCAGCTGGCCAAAGGGTCTGGATGGCTTGGCAAACATGGCAGGGACTTGGCGGAAAACCGCCTTCAGGGTAAAAACCGGAAAACCGGCAACCGTGCTAAATCACCATTTAGCGCCATTAATGCAAGTCAGATTGCCAAACACTCTTCGGAAGACGTCGGTGGCGCGAACCGCCATCCAGGCCTGGCTCAAATGAACACCTCGACCGTCCCTACGGCACCTCTGGGTTCTCTCAGAGTCGAAGTTCGGCCCGTTCCCAAACCTCCCGGGGCTCCGCCAACAACCGCTCCAGGTAAATGACATCCAACCAGCGGCCGAATTTGTATCCCACCTGCTTAAAATGTCCGACCTGCTCGAATCCGAACCGGGCATGCAACCGCAAACTGGCCTCGTTGGAGGCATCAATCACGGCAATGATCGCATGCAATCCCCGCTCCTCGGCCGCCGGCAACAAGGGCGCCAGCAACCGAGCTCCCAGGCCCTGACCCCGAACGTCGGCCGCCACATAAATCGAATTCTCGGCCGTGTAGCGATACCCCATTCGAGTATGATACGGGTTCAGGGCACTCCAACCCAGCACCCGTTCCCCTCCGGTATCCGGCTGCACGGCGACGAAAATGGGATACCGGTCCGCTTGGCGCGCGATCATCCATTCCTGCCGATGCTCCAGTGTGCGGGGCTCGTAATCGTAACTGGCCGTCGTCCGCAAGACAGCGTCGTTGTAGATCTCCAGAATTCCCGGGCAGTCCGAAAGCACCGCCGGTCGGATCCGAATCTCCAAGTCATTCATGGGATTCCGGGAAAACCTCAAACCGCCACTGGAGCTTTGATGGCTGGATGTGGGTCGTAACCGATGAGTTCAAAGTCCTCGAAGACAAAGTCCGCCAATTCACGGCGAGCCGGATTGAGCCGCATTTGGGGCAGCGGGCGGGGCTCCCGGGCCAGTTGGGTTCGGACTTGCTCCACGTGATTGGAGTAAATGTGGGCGTCTCCCAAGGTGTGAATGAAATCGCCCGGCTTCAGGCCCGTGACCTGCGCAACCATCTGGGTCAGCAGGGCGTAACTGGCGATGTTGAAGGGAACCCCGAGAAAAAGATCCGCACTGCGCTGGTAGAGCTGACAACTCAGGGTGCCTTCCGCCACGTAGAACTGGAACAGGGCATGACACGGGGGCAGAGCCATTAAGGCCAGTTCCCCGGGATTCCAGGCCGACACAATCAGCCGGCGGGAGTCGGGGTTGCGCCGGATCTGCGCCACGACGTCCTGGATCTGGTTGATCGATTGGCCGTCAAACGAACGCCAGTCGGTCCACTGAGCGCCGTAAACCCGTCCCAAGTCGCCAGTTTCGGGATTCGCCCACTCGTTCCAGATGGTCACTCCCCGTTCCTGCAACCAGCGGACATTGGTGTCACCCCGCAGAAACCAGAGTAATTCGTAGATAATGCTCTTGAGGTGGACTTTTTTGGTCGTGACGAGCGGGAAGCCGTCCGCCAGCCGATAGCGGGTTTGAGTTCCAAACACCGACCAAGTGCCGGTCCCGGTCCGATCGGACTTGAACGTGCCGTGGTCCAGAACCTGCCGCAGCAAATCAAGATAGGGGCGCATCGACCGGCCAACGTTGGTTCGGCGGATGGGAATTCGCAATCCAGCGATTCAGCACCCACGCGCTACCCTTGGTTCATTTCCCCGCGTTGACTGGGCTAGATCGCGGTGTGGCGGGCGAGCAGGTCGCGGGGATCGAGGAAGGGCAGTCCGTGCGCTTCCGCCACGGGTTGGAAAGTCATTTGGCCGGCCAGCACATTGATTCCGCCCACCAATCCCGGTGAACGACGGCAAGCCTCGGTCAGACCGTGGTCGGCCAGCAGCTCGATGTAACGATAAGTGGCATTGGTGAGGGCTTGGGTGGCGGTTCGAGCATAGGCTCCGGGCATGTTGGCCACACAGTAGTGCATGACCCCTTCCTCCACGTAAACCGGATCATGATGGGTCGTCGGGCGCGAGGTTTCCGCACATCCGCCCTGATCAATGGCAATGTCGACGAGCACGGACCCTGGGCGCATGGAACGGAGCATTTGGCGGGAGATGAGCCGGGGGGCTTTGGCTCCCGGAACCAAGACCGCACCAATCAGCAAATCCACCTCTGGCAGCAGGTCCAGCAGATGGGCCTCGCTGGAATAGAGGGTGTGCGCGGTGTGCAACGTGATATCGAGGAACCGCATGCGCTCGATATCCACCTCCAGAATCGTGACGTCAGCGCCCAATCCCGTGGCCATCCGGGCAGCATTGACGCCAGAAACCCCGCCGCCCAGCACCACCACTTTACCCGGCAAAACCCCCGGCACGCCGCCCAGAAGCACCCCGGATCCGCCTTGATGCTTCGCCAGGAAGTAGCCGCCCACCAACACGCTCATACGCCCGGCGATCTCGCTCATGGGTTCCAACAGCGGCAGGCGCCGGTTCACCTCCACGGTTTCATAGGCCAGGCAGGTGGCTCCCGACTGGAGCAACGCATCGGTCAGCTTTCGATTGGCAGCCAAATGCAAATAGGTGAACAAGGTTTGCCCGGGGCGAAGCAACGGGTACTCGGCCGGCAGCGGTTCCTTGACCTTCACAATCAGGTCCGCCCGGGCAAAGACCTCGGCATGGTCGGCGACGAGAATTGCTCCGGCGTCGGCATAGTCGACATCAGGATAACCCGCCCCGGTCCCCGCACCTGCTTCGACCACGACCTGATGGCCCCGTTTGAGCAGCTGATACGCCGCTGAAGGCAGCAGGGCGACGCGATTTTCCTGATCCTTGATCTCTTTGGGTACGCCGATGATGGCCATGTCCCAAGCATCCGCCGCAGGACTCCAGAGGCAAGCGAGGAGCAGCGGCGGCGGGGATTCGCAGCGAAGATGCCTGGGAGACCCGCAAATCGGTTTCCGGCCGAAGCTATGGATCGACGGTCACGACGTTGAGCGGAGCGCTCAGGGCGGTGGAGCCAGCGCCGGCGCACAAACCTGATAAGCACCGACGGTGGTTGAGAGGAAGGCACAGCCCAGTGCTTCCACGGGAATCGGCGTCGGCTGACCAGCCACCGAATACCACTGGCGATAGATCGCGCCCACGGCGGTACCGGGGATCACTTGGCGACCCAAGGACTCCAAGGACTCGGGCTCCAGACGACTCCCCGGATAGGCCTGCGAAAAGGTGTATTCCAAAGCCCAAACCCGGGGCTCCGGTCCGTTCAGCCGATACCCCGCGGTTTGGTAATCGAGAATCCGGCCGGACCGTCGGTCGTACGTGACCAGATGGTAGCCAGGGTTGTTCCCAAAGATCGGGCTGACGCCCGGAACAATCTTGGTCACCAGAACCGGACGGGGACCCAGGTGGACCAGCCGGAAGTCGTCCATGTGGGTGTGCCCAGCAAAGCCAAACTGGATTCGTTTCTCGTGGCGGGCCAGCAATTGCAGGAACCACGCAGTCAGCTCCGGTTGCCACAAAGGCTGCGGCCATCCTCCCGCCTTCAAGGTGGCGTAACTGTCGATACCCGGCGGCAAATGCATGAGGAGCCAGACGGTTTCGCCCGCGCGTTCGGCCGACTGCAGTTCCGCCTCCAACCAATGGAGTTGGTCCCGGGCCGGAGTGCTGGTGGAATCGCCACAGGCATTGCTGTACTGGGGAGCGAAAAAGACGGTGTTGAGGGCGATCAACCGATGACGGCGAAGCTGCGGCAGTCGGACGCTGTAGTAGCCGCCCCGCGCCAGGGTCTCCCGAAACCGACGCTGCTCCCGGCCTTCTGTACCTTTGGGAAACACCAGGGATTTCCAGTCGTCCACACAGTCCCGCAGAAAACTGGATTGAGGGGTCAGCAGATAATCTCCGCAGTCGGAATCCTCATTGCCCAACACTGAAAAAATTGGGGTCGAAGGAAAACGAGCGCGCAGCCGTCCTGCCAGGAACTGCATGACCTGATGAGTGAATCTGCGGTAGGTTGCCGGGTCCTCCGTCCGGGTGCGGGGAGCCAGTTGGTCATACTTGGCTGGCCAGCCATGGGCCAGGAAATCGCCAGGTACCAGAATCCAATCGGGATCCGGGAGGCGTGCCCGAGCATCGTCCAGACTGCTTTCGATCAGCGAATACGGTGCGTCCGCGCCGAACGTTGGCGCGGGTTGGATGCGGAACTGATTCGTCCACGCTTCCACCGGCGTGTTCAGCAATTCGGCAAACTGCGCGCGAGTGAAGCCGGCGAACGGATCGAAGTGCACATCACCCAACGCGATGAATCTTCCGGCATGGGTCGGCGAAGCCTCCGCGGCTCTGACCCCATTGGCCAACAGCCAGAGGCCGGCGAGCACTCCCAGTTGGAGGACTATTCTGAGGCGCGAGAGGGTCATGCGAGAGTTGGGAGAGGGCCGGAGGTGCCGTCAACCGACGACCCAGCGAGTGAATCGGGAAAATGCCTTTGGGTCCATCACTCGGGAACCCAACGCAATTCCGGATGATCCCGACGACCCCGCTGATTCCGGAAGTCCCAGTAGTCGACGTTGGGATAACGTCGGCCATGACCGTCGAGAAAGAGAAACTGGGCCCCGCGTTGATGGAGGTTCGTGTGAACGTTGTTGGGTCCGGCCACCGCCGCCAGACGACCATTGTCGAACAACCAGACGGTGTGTCCCGGCGACGGCAGCGAACCCAGCCGAACCTGATTGCCGCTACCCGAGCCGTTGACGTGTTGGTTTAGGCAGTAGTGAAACAGGTTGTTGGAATTGCTCCGCCGCGAGTTGGCCGGACAAATCCACAGCGTTCGTCCGGGATCCACCCGCGGATTGGTCCGCCACGGCAGTTCCGAATAGGGCGGCATTCCCAGTGCCCGGGGCAGATCAATGTACCAGCCCTCATTCACGGAACGACCGTTGGGCGTGCCATCCTGCGGCAGGTAATCCTGATTCTCGGCAGCCCACAGAAACGTCGCGATGCCCCACTGCCGGAGATTCGACAGGCACGCGGTGCCGTGAACTCGCGATCGGCCGCGGCTCAAGGCCGGCAAGAGGAGTCCGGCGAGCACGGCAATCACCGCCACGGCCAGGAGCAGTTCCAACAACGAGAACCCGCGGCTCGAACGGACAACAGGACCGGTCATGGGCCCCTGTCATAGCAAGCGCCGGCCGGGGGCTGTATCGTCAGATTTAGTGAGCGCTCGGAGACTATCCGATCTTCAGACCGTGTCGGTCGGCTGCCAAAAGGTGGACCGCAGAGTCGGGCAAGACTCGGTGCATCGCCACCGCGACGGCTTCGGGATTCTGGAGCGTGAGGCAGATGATGGTGCTGCCACTGCCGCTCAACCAGCCGCCAATCGCCCCGGCCTTTTCCCCGGCACGGATCACCCGGCTCAGCGGCGGGATCAGCTGTTCGCGGTAGGGCTGATGAATCCGGTCATCGAAACATCCGCGCAGCGCCTCTAGATTCCCGCTCGCAAAGGCGGCGGTGATCAGAGCGACGCGAGTCAGGCAATGCACCGTATCCGCCTTGGAGAACTGCAGCGGAACCAGTTTGCGCGCGGCGGGAGTGCTCACTTCGAAGTTGGGGATCAAGGTCACGAAGTGGGCCTTCGCCGACACCGGGAACCGGATGGCCCGCGCTTCGGTGCCCACCAGTGTGGACGCCGTGAAGCCGCCCCAGAGCGCCGGTGCCGCATTGTCCGGATGTCCTTCCAACCGGGTCACCAACTGAAACAGATCCTCGCGGGTCAACGGCTCCTTCGTGAGCTGATTGAGCGCCGCCACGCAACCCAGGCGGGCGGTGACGCTGGATCCCAAGCCCCGGGCCAACGGCACATCCCCAGTGATGGCAATCTGGAATCCGAACGCCGGCTGCCGGGACGCCTTGAAGAACGCCTTCGCCGCCTCGGTGAGCATGGCGGTGGCGGGACCTCGCGAGTCCTCAGAGATCGGCGAGGTGATCGTGATGGCCCGGCCCGCGGCCTTCGTAACGGTGATGCGGTTGTAGAGATTTAGTGCCAGACCGAGGGTATCGAAGCCCGGGCCAAGATTGGCGGTCGTGCCGGGAACGCGAACGGAAGCGGAGGAGGACATGGAAACAGAACGGAAAACGGAACTACGATTCAGATTTGGATTCGCGGTTTAGAATATCGGCCACCGCTTTTCGGGGTGATTTCCCTTCGTACAACGTGGCATGAACCTCGGCGGTGATTGGCGCGCTGACGCCCAGTTTTTGCGCCAACTCGTGAGCGGACCGGCAGGTGGGATAGCCCTCGATCGCGGTTTTGGCGGAGGCGAGCACGTCCGCCACGGGTTCGCCCTTGCCGATGCGTTCGCCAAACCCGCGGTTGCGGCTGAGCTTGCTGGTGCAGGTGACGGTGAGATCACCCAGACCACTCAATCCGTAGAAGGTCTCCGCCCGGGCACCGGACGCTACACCCAAGCGCCGCATCTCGGCCAAGCCCCGGGTGATCAGCGCCGCCTTGGCATTGTCGCCCAGCCCGAGTCCGTCACACGCACCGGCGGCGATGGCCACCACATTCTTCAGGGCTCCGCCCAGTTCCACACCCAACACATCCGGCGAGGTGTAGACCCGGAACGAAGGTCGGTGGAACAAATCCTGAATTAAGGCGCCCAACGCCGGATCATGGCTGGCGGCTACCACGGCGGTCGGAACGCCTCGGGCCGCTTCCGCCGCCAAGGAGGGTCCGGAGAGGGCGGCCAGGCGAGCTTGGGGAACAGTTTGTCCGAGGACCTGACACATGGTCAGTCCGGACGTGTGTTCAATACCCTTGGTGGTGCTGACCACAAAGCCGGCGAATCCGGCAAGGTGCTGCGTGATTTCCCGAAAGGCCTTCGAAGGAACGGAAACCACCACGCCCTCGGCTTCGTGCAGTGCGGTGGCGAGGTCGGGCTCCAGAATCAGTTCCACCGGCAGCGTGACGCCCGGCAAGTAGCGCCGATTCTCCCGCTGGTTGGCCGCCTCGGCCAAGCGAGCCGGATCGTGGCCCCAAAGGGAGACCCGATGGCGATTTTGGGAAAGGATCAGAGCGAGGGCGGTTCCCCAGGCACCGGCCCCTAAGACGGCAAGATTCATGAAGAGGTCGCAGTATCGGAACGTTTCGATCGGAACTCAAATCGCGGTTCGGTTCCGGCTCGCAGCCGCTGGATATTACCCCGATGCCGCCAGATCGCCATTCCGCCCAGCACCCCCGCCAGCACCCAGAGTGCGCGGTTGGACGTGGTGAAGTAGGTGCCGATGGGCAAGGCCACCGCGGCCATGATGCTCGCGATCGACATGTACCGGCTGATCACCAAAACGAGAAACCAAGTACTAAGGGCGATCACCAGAGCCCAGGGCAGCAGCGCCCCCATGACGCCCGCCGACGTGGCGATTCCTTTTCCGCCCTTGAACCGCAACCAGCAGGTGTAGTTGTGGCCCAGAATGGCTCCAATTCCGGCCACCAGCGGCAGGTACGTGGCCGCGTTTCCTGAAACCCAGCCAGCCGTTAGCAGTGGCACCCAATTCACGGCCGCCGCACCCTTAAACGCATCCATCAGCAGCACGAAGATTCCCGGGCCCTTACCCAGAACCCGAAATGCGTTGGTTGCGCCAATGTTTCCCGAGCCGTGCGCCCGCAGATCCACGCCTTTGGCCCGAGCCACCAAGTAGCCCGTGGGAATTGATCCCACCAAATACGCCGCGACCAGAGTCAGGAGAAATCCAACGATCATCTCGTGCCGAACTTTTAGGAAGCGAACCCCTCGGAAGCCAGCCGGGAGTTGCAGGATTGCCGAGAGGATATGTCTTGCGTCTTTCCGCGAACCGAGCGGCGAGTCATCGTTCCACCAGACTCCCGGCCATCAACTTCAAGAAGAGTCCCCGGCGACACCACCGCTGAATAATCTCATGCCACCTCCCCAGCCCTCAACGAGTCCCTCGGGATGGCGTTCCTCAGCGGCGCGCCTACTGGCCCTGGCCATTGGCGATCCCCACCAGTTTCCACTCGATCACCGACTGTTCAATTCCGTCAGCCTGCTCAATACCATCACCAACATCGGAGGGCTCCCCAGCCTGTGGCCGCTGCAGAACGCCGGAGTGTTGATCGCCCTGAATCTGGGGACCGGCCTGATCTTTCTGGGATTCTACGCCGTGGCCCGCTTCCGCGGCCTTTACCGTCCGCTCTACTGGCCTTTCGTCCTGACCATCGCGGTTTTTCTGTTCGCCAATATGCTATTCAACGCCGGCTCAGCAGGCGGCGCGGTCTGGTATTTGGTGCCGGCCCTTATCATTGCGACCGCGCTCGCACCCCGCACCCGGGATGCCCTGTTGGCTGCCCTTCTGTTTGGCTGTGCTGCGTTGGGAATTCTGCTGGTGGAACAACGCTGGCCCGGCTGGATCCGCCCGTACGGATCCGCCCCCGAACGTCTGGCCGATGTAGCTGGAAACATGTTGTTTGCCCAGTGGTTCTCCGCGGGTTTGGTCTGGCTACTGGCGAGGACCCTGAACGCCGAGCGTCATCGATCCGAAGTGCTGCTGTTGAACGTGCTTCCCCGCGAGATTGCCGCCGAACTCAAACGGGAAGGCCGGGTGGAACCCCACCACTACGATCACGCCACGGTCCTGTTCACCGACTTTGTGGGCTTCACCCGGATTGCCGAGTCCCTCACGCCAGCCCAACTCATCGCCCGACTTGATGAAGCGTTCCAGGAGTTCGACCGCATTGTTCAAACCCGGGGATTGGAGAAGATCAAAACTATCGGCGACGCCTACCTCGCGGTGGGCGGAATTCCCCGGGAGAACCCCACGCACGCGCTCGACTGTGCCTTGGCGGCGCTGGAACTGGTGCGGGCCACGGAACGTCTGCGACAGCGCCACGAAGCCGCCGGCGAACCCGCGTGGAGTCTGCGCGTGGGATTACACAGCGGTCCGCTAGTGGCCGGGGTCATCGGCACGGAGAAGTTCGCCTACGACGTCTGGGGCGACACGGTCAACACGGCCAGCCGGCTGGAGTCCTCGGGGATTCCCGGTCAGATCAATCTCTCAGCTGCCACCCGGCAGGAACTGGCGGAGTACTTCGAGTGCGAATCCCGAGGTCGAATTGAAGCCAAGGGCAAGGGCGAGTTGGAAATGTTTCTTCTGCGAGGACTGCGTCCGAAATTCGCCGAAGCCGATGGAACGCCGAACGCCCGCTTCTGGGAAGGGCATCGACGCCGTGGACAGGGGAGATCCTGAAAGGCTGAACAGAAAGGCGACGACGAATCGGTAATTCAACTTCCTGACGCGCACGGCTCCGCAGAGCGTCGCCCGACCTTTGCCTCAATCAGGCCTCTCAGCTCTCAGCCCTCAGCTCTCAGCTGATCCCCAAATCACTGCGCCTTCGGCCACTGGACCACGTCGGCGCGCGGCACCGAGAGGGTTTCGCCCGCCCGCGTTCGAAACATTGCAATCACGTCATCGCCGCCGGCGTCCCGACCCAGGAACACTCGGCCATCCTTGAGTCGCACCACATCAGGCTGACGATTGAACCAGGGATTGTCCGTGGGTTTCCACGAGGAAGGCACCACGGACTTGCCGTCACAAACCGAGCAGGTTTGGACCCGGCCGCCCTGGCAGGCCTTACACACGATCCTTCGTGCGCCGTCGCAGGTGGGACAATTGCCAGCGCTGACGAGTTGTCCATTCTCCAGTTTCCAGATTTCGCCGGCATGATACTCCGAGACGGTCCAGGTATTACGCGAACCCGGGAGTTTCAGAATGAACGCCATCGATCCCGGAGGCATTCCCGGCTTGGGATCCCGAACCCACGTTCCTTCCTTCCGCGTGATGCACGGACCCGGACAATCCTTCCAACCCGCCTGGCACCCCGGTTCGGCACAGGCGACCTGGCCTCGACCCGTGCAGCTGAAACACCACTGTTCGCCCGGTCCGAGCTGTCGCGCCGGCGCGGGAGTCGCTTTGGGAGCAGCCGGGCGCGGCACCTTCTTCCGCTTCGCCAGCTTCTCCTCCAACGCCACCGTGGTCTCGTCCGGACCTTCGTCTACGGCATCCGGACCCGGTTCCGTCTGGGCAACTTCCGGCGGCTTCGATTGCGGTGAGCAACCGGTAAACACCAGCCCGCTGCCCAACAGGCATCCCATCCAAACCAACAGCAAAAGTGTCTTCATGATCTGATCCCCGCCCCGACGCGTTTCCGCAACCGGATCCCTTTTGCCCGAGGACACCCCTCGAAGCAAATGGAGTCTTCGAGGAACGGTACGGGGGAAGCGGTAAGGTCGGAGCGGGGGAAGTACGGGAAAGGAGAGTCTCCCGCGGAGGCGCGGAGCATTCGGAGGGGAAAATGGTGTGTGCCAGGTCCGCGGACTCGGCCCGTCCTTACCCCTTACCTTCTGTCCTTACCGTTTCCCAAATTGCTGCTCGAAGATCACCAGGGCCCGGACGTCGTGGTAGTTGGCCTTCCAATTGTGGGCCAATCCGGACGCCTTGGGAGCGCCCGTCTCGGTGACAGTATCCAGCCAAATGCCCGACTTGGGATCGGTCTGGTGTTGCTGAATCCAGGTTAACAGCCGGGTGAGATTCTCGCGGTAACTGGGATCCTCCGGACGGTCCCGCAGACCATAACTCAGCGCCGCCAACATCTCCGACTGCACCCACCAGACCTTGTCGCGATCCGTGGCCGGTTCGTTGCCGCGTCCACGATTGTAGACTCCTCCGCGCTCCGCATCCGCGCCCAGCCGAATGGCGTGTTCCACGTGTCGGTGAAAATGGGGCCACGACTGCGGCCGGCCCAGCACCTCCTCGGCCCGTAGCATCAACCACGCAAACTCCACGTTGTGCCCATAGCTCAAACCAGCGCTGGCGGGATCGCTAACGGGCTTCCAGTCCGGTTGGAAATGGAACGCGGACCGGGCGGGATCGAGCGGATAAAAGTAATCCTGATTCAACTTCAGTGACTCCTCCAGCGCCGCCTTGACCGCGGGGTCCTGGGTTTCGGCGAACAGCTCGGCAAAGGCCTCCATCAGATGCAGGTGCGTGTTGGCGCTCTTGAAACCGGCCACTTCCACGATGGCTTGAGGATCCTTGGCCGGGAGCGGGGTCCAGTTTCGTTCGAAGTGTTCGTTCCAGCCCCGGTGGACGGGATCATGCGCCCGCTCCTGGATCACCCGGAACAAAGCCTGGGCCTCCTTCAACGCCTCCGGATCCCCGCTCGCCCGGTAGTATTCCACCAAGGCGTAGATGACGAAGGCCTCCCCGTAGAGGCGCTTCCGCAGGTCACGAGGGGATCCATCCCGATTCACCGACCAGAAATAGCCGCCGTACTCGCGGTCCAGGAATCGTTCCCGCAGGAACTTCACTCCGTGCGCCGCCGCCTTCAGGTAATCCCGACCCCCGACTGACAATCCCTGCCGATGCGCCAAGGAGAAGCCCCAGACCATCCGGGCCTGGGTGACGATTTGCTTCTCGTCGGGCACGCAGCGTCCCTTGCGGGCGTCGTCACAAAGCGCGTAGCCACCTCGGTCCCAGTCGATCGCCGTGTCGTACCAGTAAGGGAGGACGGTGTTCTGGAGTTGCTGTCGGGCGGTCCCCGCCTCGGCGGCAAATGGAGTGGCTCCGCACGTCGGGAACACGCCCAGCCCAAGGAGGGCCAGAAGCAGGAACAGCCGGGGAAACGTCATGCTGGAAGGCTGCGGCCAAGGGAGCGAAAGGGTCAACGGGAGACCGGTACGGGCTGCCGGGCAGCCATCGGGGGACGCAAAAAGGGGGGCAGCGCTCCCCAGCACCACCCCCCCCACCTATGCGTAACCTCCGGCTGAGAACCGCGGGTCTAGAACTCCGCTGCTCAGAACAACCGGAAAAATTCTTTTCCGCCGCTCACTGACTGTTACTGACCGCTCCTGTTCAGAAAAGTTTCAGTCCAAGATCGAATCGGGATCAGAACGTAAGCGGCCCGACCGACGAAGCCTTCCTAAGCAGTCACTTTGCCAAACACCGGGAAACGCCAGGAAGTTGCACAAAATACCTAACTTCGGGGGTGTGGACGTGACCAACCTGTCGCGATCTTCTCAGTTGTCATCGAGTTGTCACCGAACGGACGGGTGAAGTTCATGGGCGTTCTGACGGGAATTGCGCGTCTGCGTGAAAATCCCGCATGACCCAATTGAGGCAGGTAGCCCCCGCCCGTAGCCGCGGCATGCAGTAGGCGCCATCCAGACCTACCCGACCGTCGACAACTAACGGAAACCGCAGTACGAAGGTCGACTGCAATGAGGTGCTGCGAAACGCTATGATCGCCTTTGAGATTTACAAAAACGGCCAGCGCCAATTCACGGCGGGTGCTGCTGATTACCAAACGCTGATTTCTACCCTCACCTTGATCCATCCTTCACACCCAGACACCCGTGATCCCGTGGTTCTATTCGGTACCACAGGAATCGTTCCCAAGCCGTTCAAGTCTGCCTACTGGCCGGAGTGCGATCTCGTAGTGGGAGATCGCGTCGAGATTAGGATCATCGAAACGGATGCCCCTGACGTCCCGTCCCGGATTGAAGCGTCCGATCCCTATCTGAAGCCTACCTAACGCAGATCACTGAACCGAACGCGTCGGTCATTCCTTTCATTAACGAAACGTGGGCTCGCTTGGTCCAATTTCGGTCGTGTACTTCAGCATTCTGCTATTTGGATGCTCGACGAGTCCGACTAACCCACTCTCACTCAACACTTCACCAAATTGGAGTGGTCAGTGGCTAGGACCGGATGAAAGAGCCAGCACGGAATTTCTTCGATCGTCTGGAGCCCGCCTAGCTAACATCTGTGGGTGTATTGCAGCGAAGTGGAGCCAGCAACTATGCCCTGGGTTGAACGAGGCCGGAGAGCGGGGCGGGAGCGGGGTGATCCGCAGATTGACGCCGATTCGCACAGATTTCCGGAAGGAAGTCCGCCCGTTCCGGGTTGGGTTGGTCCAGACTCAACGCTGAACTAGGGCGCTGCCTCGATTGTTCGATACTCGTACTCCCAAGAATCTGCGGAAATCGGCGTC
The DNA here is from genome assembly GCA_017309115.1 of Verrucomicrobiota bacterium. Classification (GTDB taxonomy): domain Bacteria; phylum Verrucomicrobiota; class Verrucomicrobiia; order Limisphaerales; family UBA9464; genus UBA9464. The sequence goes on from JAFLEF010000005.1 coordinate 79,916, forward strand.
AATCTGCGGTTACCTTCTGCCTTCACGCCGATTCGACTGGAAGCCTACCACCACCACGCGAACAGCAAGGACCGTTGTTCCAGCGCTGACCAGCAAACGGCGCATTCCTGCGCTGCGCTCGGAACCGCGGGGACGGCCCAGCGGTCCATCCCTACCGGTACGACGCGGACTGAGTACCAGGTCATCGGATGCCATTCGAGTAGCCGGGAGCTCCGCCGCCTGAAGGCGGGACTCCGAACAATGCGTTGGGCCGTGCGGTCGAGAATGTCGGGCGAACATTTCAGTGGCTCCGGGCGGTCGCTTGGCGCGAGGTTTCGTCCATGGCTGTGGGAAAACGTCGGTGGCTGCGCTGGGTGGGAAGAGGGTTCCTGGGCCTGCTGGCCCTTGTGGGCTTGGGCTTGGTCGTCACGGTGGCGCCCGTCGACCCGAACGCGACGCCCCAGGCCGCCCTGCCTCCCAATCAGGCCACTCAAGACCCCGCACCTCTACGCGCCGGATGGGCTCGCGCCAAACTCACTCCGGTCCTGTCCGCCTCCCAGGACGACCCAATTCAAGGTCACTTCCGACAGATCCCCTTGGCGGGATACGGTCAACGGGCCGGGGCTCCAGCGACTGGTGTTCACGATGATGTCTGGGTCAAAGCCATCGCCTTCGCCAGTCGGGGCTCCACCGGAGTCATGGTCTCAGCCGATGCCTTGATCATTCCCCGGGAAATCTCCGAGCTGGCGGCGATGGATCTGGCCGCCACCACCGGACTCAAACGCGAACAGATCTATTTCAGCGCCACCCACACCCACTGCAGTCTGGGAGGCTGGGGACAGCGGTTCGTGGGCGAGGCGTTTGCCGGCCCCTTCAATCCCGCGGTGCAACTTTGGTTTGCCCAACAACTCGCCACGGCAGCGCGCGGCGCTTTGGCCGATCTCCAGCCGGCGGAACTGGGTCAGGGCTCGTTCGCCGCGCCGGAGTTTGTCCGCAATCGTCTGGTGGGAGATCGGGGCGAAGTCGATCCGGAGTTTACCGTGATGCTGATTCGCCAGGCCGACGGTGACCGCGCGGTCATTGGAAGTTACAGCGCACACGCCACGGTGTTGGGTGCTGACGTCCGCGAATTCAGCTCGGATTATCCCGGAGTCTGGCAACGGGCGGTCGAGGCCACAGGGATTCAGCAGGCTGCCTTTTTTGGCGGCGGAGTGGGCAGCCATGGTCCTCGGGCGCCCCTGGGTGGTTTCGAAGGAATCAAGGCCATGGGGAGTGCCTTGGCGGAACGAACCGTGGCCTTGCTGCCGCAGATTTCCCTGAATCCTAACGTCGATTTCGCGGCCAGCTTGGCGGTGATTTCGTTGCCCGATCTGCAAGTGCGGTTGACCGATTCCATCCGGCTGCGTCCCTGGGCGACCAAGACCCTGATGCCGCCGCTCAGCGAAACCACCTTGTTGCAGGCTTTCCGCTTCGGAAATCGGGTCTGGTTATCAACCCCCTGCGACTACAGCGGCGAACTGGCCTTGCAACTGAAGGCGGTCGCGCGGGAGGCCGGAGTCCAAGCTGTGGTCACCAGCTTCAACGGCGACTATGTCGGCTATGTGATTCCCTCCAAGTATTACCACCTGGACGGCTACGAACCGAGGGTCATGAATTTCTACGGCGCCCGCCTCTCCGAGGTCTTCGCCGACACCCTGGCGAAACTGGCGGTGCCCGCGAACTCCCGCTGAGCCTCAGGCCCCACCCGCTGACCCGCTCACCCGTTCTCACCTTCTCACAGTCTTGGGTGCGCCTCTACGAACTGGCGCTGGTGTAATGGCGCAGGGAAATGCGCCAGAACAGTTCGCTCGCCGCGTAACAGGCGACCCCCATGAACACCAGCAGCAACCACTCCCCCGGACTCGACAGTTTCTGGACCATGACTTTCGCCGGCACGTTCGCGACCAGCAGCATCGGCAGAAGAAAGGTGAACACCACCCGGAAGGCACCTGCCGGAAAGGCCGACTCCGGGAGGCGGGCAATATTAAAGAGATTGTAGTAACCCCAAACGATCCCTTGGGCGCGCACCGTCCAGAAGGCAATGGACGACAGCAAAAACATGAGGGAATAGTGGATCATCAAGCCCACCAGACAGAGTGCTCCAAAGCCTACGAACTGACCGAAACTGGGACTCAATTGGAGTCGGGAACCGGCCCACACCATGACCGCCAGCGCCGCGGCGGCGTTGACGTACGATCCCAGATCCACCTTGCGCAGGGAGATCAGGAACCGGGTGTTGACCGGCAACAGCAGCATGAAATCGAGGCGGCCGGTCCGAATGTGTTCTGAAAGATCGGTTAAGTTCACGAGGAACAGCGCCGTGAAGAGTTGCTGGACGAAGTTGGCGCAACCCACCAGCAGCACCACCTCCCACTTGCTCCAGCCGCCAATGGATTCGGTGTGCGAGTACAGCACTGACATGAACGCCAACTGCAGCGCGAACCACAGCAGCTCCACGACAATCCAGAGAATGAAGTTGAGCTTGAACTGAAGCTCGCGCGTGACGCTGTTGCGCCAGAGTGCTCCGTACAGGCCGGCATAGCGGCGAAGGGTGGCAAGCCAAGTCATGCGCGTCGCGGTTCTGATTAGCCACCCACTGCGGAGTAGCGGCGAACGCCCCGGGCCCAGAGCAGGCGGGCCAGACCATAACAGGCCACCACCCAAAACACCTGCAGCGCCAGTCCCTGCCAAAGCTCCGTTCCGGACACCCGACCCAGATAGATCGCTGCCGGGAAGAAGGACAGATACGGGTACGGCGTGAACTTCAGGGCCAGAGCCAGCGGGGGCGGTAGAATATCGAGGGGGAAGAGGTGTCCGCTGGCGATGTACTCGAAGGCGAACTGAATGAAGATGAAGGTGCTGATGTCGAGCACCCAGAACGCCAGCATGGCCACGGCGTAGGCGATGAAGAACTGCAGAAACGCGGCGAGGATGACCGAAACCACGAATAGCCCCAAGGTTGAGACATCGGCTGGCGCCACCAGGTAGTCGCGCAGGTAGTAGGCAAAGAGCGAAACCGGAATCAACGCCACCGTGGTGTAGGTGGTCCGGCCCGAAAAATAGAGACTGAGCCGATACGTCAGGTAATCCACCGGCTTGAGCAGCAGCTGACTGATCAAGCCGTCCTTGATGTCACTGGCGATTTGCCAGTCGTCCTCCGCCACTGCCGTCAGGGCATCAATGAACGTGACCAAAAGGTAGTAGCTGACCATCGCCCGCAGCGTGTACTCGCCCACTTGGGCATCTGGGCCTTTGTCGGCGAAGATCGCCCGCCAGACAAACAACGTACCCGCCAACGGGATGAGTCCGAAGAGGGCGCGAAACAGGAAGTTCACCCGGTAGACCAGGGTGTTCTGAATCCCAATTTTGAAGACATGGAAGTACTTCCCCATGATGCTGCCCGATGCTGGTCGCCTCCCACCGTGGGGCGCAACCCTTGGAAGAGAAGCTCACAAATTCCCATGAAACGAACTGGAAAATGTCCGAAGTGCGGCTCGGGCGACATCATTGCCGACGCCAAGGCCATCGATCGCGGGCACGGAAACGCAATGCGGGATCTATCCGTTGCCACCTTTCGGAAGCCGGAAGCCCTGCTCTTCAAGCAGAAGTCCGAAACCACTGTTTCGGCGTGGGTCTGCGCCGAGTGCGGCTACCTCGAGTTCTACGCCGACCATCCCGCCGACATTAAACTGCCAGCCCCTTCAACGGGCCGGGGCTGACGTTTAAGGGTGAGACGTCCCAGCCGGCGTTAGGGCAGTTTCAGAACTGGTCGCACCGGATCAAAGCGCGCGTCGTTGGCGTAGAGATTGCGGAGATTGCGCGCTTTCGGATCGGTGGCGAGGCGAACGTCGCTGAGCTTCAGGGCGGTGGTCAGATTGGACTGAGCAGGACCCGCCTTGCCCAGCGCCGCTTGCACCGCAGCCAAGTCAAACCAGGCCTCCGGATTCAGGGGCGTCTTGACCGCATACCGTTCGAGCGCCTGTTCCATCTTCTCGACGCTGCCCACCTGACGATACGCTTCCGCCAGTGACACCAGAGTACGGGTGTCACTCGATTGATTGGTCAGCAACTGTTCCAGCACGTTCATGGCGTCGTTGCTGCGGTTGGCCTGGAAGTAGGCCGAAGCCAGCTGGAACCCGAGGTCCACATTGGTCGGCTGGGAACGGAACTTGGTCTCGAATTCTTCCATTCCCCGGGGATTGAAGGCGGCTGGCGGACGGGCATCGCGCAGCTGCATGACCTGCTCCAGCAAACCTCGAACTCCCCCGTTGTCGGGATCGAACTCGTAGCAGGTTTGGGCGACGGCCACCGCATCGTCATACTTGCCCATGCCGGCCAGCAGGGACGCGTAGTTAAAGACCGTCTCCGGGCTGTAGGGGCAGAACGCGAACGCCTGCTTCAGCGCGAACTCTGCCTCCCGGAGATAGCGGGCCTGCTCCTCAGGTGACCGCGAGAGGTTCTGGGCGCGCCAAGTGTAAATGCTCTTTCCGATCGCATTACGGAGTTTGCTGAACGCCTTCTGGGCATTGCGGTCGCGGACAAACTTGGGATCGCCTTTGAAGTTCTTCAGATCGCGGGTGATGTAGGTGCGCTTGGCAAAATCGACCACCTCGGAGACCGGCGTGTCGTAAGTAATCCAGTTACCGATCAGACGCTCACTATACTGACTCCAGAAGTCATGATCCCGGCGGATGACATCCTCGGTCAGCTCGGCCACCGGCTCCCGTTCGATCTTCATGATGATCCCCGCCGGCACGAGATGCGGATGCATCCACTTCAACGGGAAGCTCTCCTCGACGTAGAACTCGTACGTCGGATTGGCGTCGAAAATCACCTTCGTCAGCAGTCCGTTGATGGCCATGACGGCAACCTGGCCCGAGACGGAGACCCGACCATCCGGCAGCACGTTGACCACCTCACCCGGTTCCAACTGCTTCAACTGATAGCGGCGAGCAGCGTCTTCCGTGTATTCCTGGAAACACTGCGATGAATCCCGCACCGAGGGAGTGATGATCTCCAAGTCGGGATAAAGTCCGGCCTGACTGCGGGTGATGAATTCGGGATAGGCCGCTTCCAGCAACAGCCGGTTGAGCCGAATGCGGTTAAAAGTCGGTGGGTTCTGGCGGGCAAACTGTTGGACATGCGGCGTCAGAGTGACTCCCGCGAACCGTGTGGCGTCGTAGATGGAGGGTCCTTCGAGCAGTTGATTCAACGCTGTCGAAACGGCTTGGACATCACCAGAAAGGGCCGTTCCCAACTTTTCCTTTAGGAACTGCGAAACAGGGTCGGCGGCCGCCTGGACCTTGGATTGGAAACCGGAAAAATTCGTGAAACTGGCGGAATCGAACAGGGAGCTCCCCGCCCGCCGTTTCTTCTCAAAACTCGCTCCGAGGGCGGTGAGCGCTCGATCCAATGGCGCGGCCCAACGGGCCAGGTTGTTGGTTCGTCCCCGAGCGGCCGACTTGGGATCGTTGAGCATGCCCTGAAAGAAGGGCGGATCAATCTGTGCGCTGCGGTTGTAATGAGCCCGGATGTAGTCGAGGTAGGTGTTATCGGCGAGCGCGTTCTGGGTGATCACATAAACGTCGCGCCGATCGAAGTTGGTATTCCGACGGTCTTCCGGAGGGGTGAAGCTCTCAGCAAACACCATATAGGTCGGACAAAATCGGCCGGGGTCCGTTCCACCGAACAACACGGCATTGGTCGCCATCGGGGGATAGAGCGGTTTGCCCGAAGCATCCTTGGGCGCCGGAGCGGCAGAGGTGTCCGTCCCGGGTTCGAACATATCGTGACCAAACCAGTATCCGAAAAAGTGCCCGCGCTGTTCGTTATCCGCCCAGTGCGACAAGGCGGAGTCGATGGGGATGATCGCGAACAATCCCAGGAACGGCGCCAGTAAGGCCTTCTCGCGTTGCAAGATGACGAGCAGCAGGAAGCCGGTCGAGATGCCCAAGCTGACCAACGTCGCGGTTCGCAGGATGGGAAAGACAGTCTCGTTGAACGTGTAGAGGACCTCGTAGAGGTTGAAGGCACAGGCCACCGCTGCGCCAATCAACAACCAGAATCGGTACTTCTGATATTGGGTCAGGATGATCGCACCAATCAGCGATAGGCCGTAACCGATGGCCATGGTGATAATGATGTGCGAAGAAGTAAAAAACACCTTCACGAGTTCGCGGCTTTGCCGATCCACCTGCGGGTTGAGCAGAACCATCAGGAGCACCGCCAGCGTCAGGTAGATGGCCGTAAGACCGATGATCCAGCCGCGTTCCCGCCTTTGCATTCGCATCAGGAACAGAAACGGGACCAGACCGATCAACAGGTTGGCCCAGTTGAATTCCTCCCGGGCGCCATCGGCATACATGAACATCTGCTGCGCGAGGATGAATGGATTGCTAGTCGGAGTGGTCTTCTCGTACTGACCGCGGGTGAAGGCGTGGATGAATCCTTCCCAAGTGCGCGGATAACCCCAGTTCATGGGGGGGTTCGTCATCGACGCAATGGGCATGTAGAAATAGAGCGCCGCGCCCAGCAGCCAGATCACGCCGCAGATCAAGCCGATGTGCAAACGATCACCAAGCCCCTTGGTCTCGTAGGCCAGCCAGCCCGTGGTAACAGCGGAACCCAACCCAACCAGATTGAAGATGATGAGCAGAGACGGGTTGGAGGTGAAGGTGCTGAGTGAGCCTGTGAAGTGACCAAACAACCCGAGCAGCCAGACGACCGTATTGAGCAGGAAAAGGTCGCGTCCCACCCGCTTGTCGGCCATGGCGACCAGGACTTCGATGCCCATGGCGGCGACAATCAGGGTTTGGTGATTGCAGAAGCAGAGACCGAAGAGGAAGAAGGCGCCGTACAAATAGCGGCGTCGGGTGGGCGCATAGGTGTACTGGAACAGGCATATCAGCACGCCGGCGAACGTGAGTACGGCCAGGGTGTACACCTCGACGATAACCGCCTGACTCCAGATGAAGCCGTTGAAGCCGAGCAACAATCCGGAGACCAGTCCGGAGACCAGACAGAGGGGATTCTCCCACTTCCGCTCAATGTTCTTAAACTCTTCGATGCCTTCCACGATCAGACTGCTGCCTCGGGACACGAGCATTCCGATCATTCCCACAGAGAACGCGGCGGCAAAGGCCGACGACACGGCGACACGCCACGCCATGTTGGAGAACGGCAGCGCCACCGTGAAAAACCAAGTGTAAAGAGTCCACAACGGATAGCCCGGGGGATGAGGTACGCCGGCGTACATGGAACCCACGGCGAGTTCCCCCGAATCTTCCAGAGTGAGATCAGGCGCAATGGTCAGCAGGTACGCCACCAACATGACCAGCGTGACCACACCGAAGGTCAGCCAATCCACCGGGCGGAACAGCCGTTGCGGGACAGGCTCGTCGGCCACGGTTACCGCCGCGGGTTTCGATGGTCGCGCTGGCGGATTCGCCGGTGGGAGAACTGAGGAAACGGGAAGAGACTTGGACTTTGCCATAATGAGGGCAGGACTGAAGGAAGGGGGACGTGCCTGAGGGAATCAGTTCACCCAGGAAACGTTGGTGGAACGCGGGTGGGCGGAGTTGGTCCAGGCGATACTTCGGACCGGAAGAGAATTTTGGGCGCTCTGTTCGGAAGCCGAGCGCAAGGCGGCCAATTGCCCGGCTTGGACAATTGGCAGGGAATTGGCCGGTGTGACCGGTTGGATCCACAAGCTGGCCACGAGAAAAGCTGTTCCGAGGGAGGGGACACCCCAGCCCAGCCACCGAGCCAGAGCCGACGCTGTTTCGGCCGAGCGCCGGGTTTGCCGAAGCGCCGATCCAAACAGGCGCGATTCAAGTCCCGGGGAGGGCGGGAGCGGTTTCCAAGAGGCGAGACGTTTCTCCAAGGGATCGGTCGAGTTCATGGGAATTCAGGAAGTCCGTGGGGGACAGACAAGCGCGCAGTTTTTGTAGTCCGTAACGATAACGGCCGGCGGCGGTATTGGGGGAGATTTCCAGCAGCTCACCGATCTCCTCAAAGGTTCGCTCGTGCCAGATCTTGAGAACAATGACTTCGCGCTGCTCGGGCGGAAGATCTGCCAGGCACTTGAGTGCCGCCCGTTCCGCCGCGGTCTCCTCTGGCTCGCGTTCGAACCATCGCCGGGACTCAAATTCCCGCGTCAAACGGCGCAGGAACGATCGGCGATGATTCAGAGCCCGATTGCGAACCGCCCGGACCAGGTAGTTCTCCGGCTGCTCCGGCCACTGCGCCAGTCGAAGCAACCCAGTGAACACTTCGTGGAGGACGTCCTCAGCTTCCGAGTGGCTCAGTCCCAAGGCCCGTCCGTACAACAAAAGCTTGGCCGCCTGCGCCTGATAGAGCGCGGCGGTGGCGGCCTGATGTTGTGCGTCGGAGTCCACGTGTTCGAACCAGTAGACACTGCCAGCGGGCGATTTGTATGTCTCGGGAGAAAAATTCCGGGAAATGCCAGGTGCGGCAATTCCCGGAACGGTCCAGCCCGCCCGGTATTTTCCCTCCCCACACCCGCTCCGGGCTGTCATCAATGCCCCGTGGCTGACACTTCCGCGCTCCCTTTAACTTGGTCCGTTTTCATTCTGCAGAATCCAGCGGGCCGGTTCTTTGTCGGGCACATCGAACATCTCGACACCTTCCTGACGACCGCGGACGAGACCGTGGCGAAGTGGACTGGACACCTCGGACCCTGGCCTCTGGTTTGGCGGCATGATGGCCTCACGGAAGCGGCGGCCCGCAAGTACGAGATCAGCCTAAAGCGGGACAAAGGAACCGCCCGGTTTTACAGCCGCACGGGCCTGAAGGCTCCGGAGACCACGGATGGCACAGATCCCAATGCAGCCCCCGATTCGTCGCCCAAGAAAACAGGCGGATCCGCTCGCGGATCCGCCTGACGTTTAGAAGTTTTTGGGAGAAATCCGGTCAGTACCGGTAGTGCTCCGGTTTGTACGGACCGTCCAGCGGCACACCGAGGTATTCCGCTTGGGCCTTCGACAGCTTGGTCAATTTAACCCCAATCTTCTCGAGGTGCAGGCGGGCGACTTCTTCGTCCAGCTTCTTGGGCAGGCGATAGACCGTCTTCTCGTACTTGTCACGATTCGCCCAGAGATCGATCTGAGCGAGCGTCTGATTGGTGAAGGAATTGGACATGACGAACGAGGGGTGGCCGGTGGCGCAGCCCAGATTCACCAGGCGCCCTTCCGCCAGGAGGTAGATGCTCTTGTTGCCCGGGAGGTGGTAGCGATCGTACTGCGGCTTGATGTTCTCGATCGTTACGCCCTTGGCCTTCTTGAGCTTGTCGACTTGGATCTCGTTGTCGAAGTGGCCGATGTTACAAACGATGGCCTGATCCTTCATCTTGAGGACGTGCTCCACCGTGATGATGTCGCAGTTGCCGGTCGTGGTGACGTAGATGTCAGCGGTGCCCAGAGTGGACTCGATCGTATTGACCTCGAAGCCTTCCATCGCGGCCTGTAGGGCATTGATGGGGTCGATTTCGGTAACCACCACGCGGGATCCGTAGGCACGGAGCGAATGAGCGCAGCCTTTGCCCACGTCGCCGTAGCCGCACACTACGGCCACTTTGCCGGCCAGCATCACGTCGGTAGCGCGCTTGAGACCGTCCGCCAGGGATTCCCGGCAGCCGTACAAGTTGTCGAACTTCGACTTGGTGACCGAGTCGTTCACGTTGATGGCCGGAACCAGCAACTTGCCGGCTTCCTTCATCTGGTAAAGGCGGTGAACCCCGGTGGTGGTCTCTTCGGAGACACCCTTCCAGTTCTTCACGATTTCCGTCCAGATGCCGGGCTTTTCCTTGGCGACCCGGCGGAGCAGAGCCTTGACCACGGAAACTTCATGGTTGTCGGTCGGCTCGTAGGCCCACTTGGAGCCCTGTTCGAGTTCGTAACCCTTGTGAATGAGCAAGGTGACGTCGCCGCCATCGTCCACGACCAATTCGGGACCCAGATCGCCCGGAAACAGAATGGCCTTCAGGGTGAGTTCCCAATACTCCTCGAGCGTCTCGCCCTTCCAGGCGAACACCGGGGTGCCAGCGGCGGCGATGGCCGAAGCGGCGTGGTCCTGCGTCGAGAAAATGTTGCAGGAAGCCCAACGCACGGTGGCGCCCAAGGCCACCAACGTCTCAATGAGCACCGCCGTCTGGATCGTCATGTGCAGCGATCCGGTGATGCGAACGCCTTTGAGCGGCTTCTGTTTCGCGTACTTCTTTCGAACCGACATCAGACCGGGCATCTCATGCTCGGCGATGGCGATTTCCTTCCGACCCCATTCGGCGAGGGCGATGTCGCGAACGATGTAGTCCGAACCCTTGGGCGTCTGCGCGGCAAACGTTCCAAGGTTCGGGAGAGTGGCGGCAACGTCCGCGAGAGCGGCGGCAGCGGTGGCTTTCTTGGCTTTGGCCATATCAGTGGTTTTGTGGAGTTCGGAGCGACGGAAGGCGGTTACTTAACGGCCTTTTGGAGGGCTTTGACCTTGTCGGTCTTTTCCCAGGGCAGGTCAGCGTCGTCCTTGCCGAAATGTCCGTAGTTGGTGGTCTTGCCGTAGATCGGACGCAACAGGTTGAGCTGCTTAACGATGTCGGCCGGCTTGAAGCTGAAGACTTTCTCCACCGCGTCCGTGATGGCCTGATCGGTCAGACCTTCCTTGGCGGTGCCGAAGGTCGAAACGAACACGCTGACGGGATCGGGATAGCCGATGGCGTAGGCAAACTGGATTTCCGCGTGGGTCGCCAAACCAGCGGCGACGATGTTCTTGGCCACGTAACGACCCATATAGGCGGCGCTGCGGTCCACTTTGCTCGGATCCTTGCCCGAAAACGCGCCGCCGCCGTGCCGGCCCCAACCACCGTAGGTATCCACGATGATTTTGCGGCCGGTCAACCCGGTGTCGCCCTGAGGTCCACCGACCACGAAGCGGCCGGTCGGATTGATCAGGAACAGGGTGTCCGCAGTGATGAGATCGGCCGGGAGCACCTTCTTGATCACCTCTTCGATGCAAAACTCTTCGATCTGCTTGTGCTCCACATCCGCCGTGTGCTGGGTGGAAATCACCACGTTGGAGATTCGGACCGGCTTGTCATCTTCGTACACCACGGACACCTGCGACTTCGCATCCGGACGCAGCCAATGGACTTTCCGAGCCTTGCGCAACTGGGTCAGACGGCGGCCCAAGCGATGTGCGAACATGATCGGACAGGGCATCAACTCGTCCGTCTCGTTGCAGGCGTAACCGAACATCAGGCCCTGGTCACCGGCTCCCTGCTCGGCCTTCTTCTTGCCTTTGGCGGCCTTGGCATCAACGCCTTGGGCGATATCCGGGGATTGCTGGGTGACCAGCACATTGACGAACACTTTATCCGCATGAAACACGTCGTCGTCGTTGACGTAACCGATGTCCCGGATGGCTTTACGGGCGATGGCGGGATAGTCGAGCGACGCCTTGGTGGTGATTTCGCCGCCGACAACCACGACGTTGGACTTCGCGTAGGTTTCACACGCGACCCGGCTGTGCTTGTCCTGGGTCAGACACGCATCAAGAACGGCGTCGGAAATCGTGTCACACACCTTGTCCGGATGACCTTCGCCAACGGACTCAGACGAAAAGATGAAGCGTTTGCTCATGAGGAATGGTTCTGAAGGCGTCGTATTGACGCATCAGGATTTGACGATAGGAATTTTGAGAAGTCCGTCAACGGCTTTTCCGGGACGCTTTGGGTGACCCGGGGTGACCCGGCTTGGTCTTCCTGACTTTTGACTCACGGGAAGGGTTCGACACCGACTTCTGGGGCAATTCGAAGGTGAAGCCGCTGGGGAAAACTGAAGGAGGTTGTCGGCGAAGTTGGCCAAAGGCATCTCAGGGATTGACATAGGGACGGCACCGGAGGCTGACTTTGCAGTGCTGGGGTTCGTCCAACAACAAACCGCCAGCGAACCAAACTCCAATTCAACCTATGAAGATTGCTTTGCTCATAGCTACTAGCTTGATGGGAACGCTTGCCGCGCTGGGTTCGGCCAACATTCCTTCTCCTCCCGTTCCGGAAGCCAGCACCAGTGGTGCCTTGGCGTTCCTGGGATTGGCGGTTGCCGGAACCATTATCCGCCGTCGCAAACGTCAGCCCTGAGGGCCTCGTTTCGGAGGAGAATCGCCGTCGGCCTGCGGGTCGGCGGCGATTGTTATCTCCGCGGGATACAAGTCTCGGGTGAAGCCGGTCTGGGAGCGGTCCGGCACCGGTTAGTTTACCTCACTGCAAAAGCAGTTTGCAGTCGAGTGAGTTAGGTAGTGGTAAGTCAGCCAGTGAATTCGGTTAGCGGGGTGTTCAGGAGGGTGGCTGGGGCTGACGTTCGCGTTTTCTATCATGCGTCCTGGAGAAACCTTGGGACCGTATCTGCTAGGCGACCTGATCGGCGCCGGCGGAATGGGTGAAGTGTTTCGTGCGCGCGACACCCGTCTGGGTCGTGAGGTCGCCATCAAGGTCCTTCCCCGAAATTACGCGTCGGATCCCGACCGTTTGCAACGGTTTGATCAGGAAGCCAAGACCCTGGCGGCGTTGAACCATCCCAACCTGCTGGTGGTTTTCGACACTGGAATGTATGACGGGGCGCCGTACTTGGTTTCGGAGCTTCTCGAAGGTCGGACGCTGCGCGAGGAGCTCAATTCCGGACAATTGCCCCTGCGCCGGGCCGTGGATTACGCGCTCCAAATCGCCACCGGCCTGGCCGAAGCCCATGCCCGGGGCGTTGTTCATCGCGACATCAAGCCGGAGAACATTTTCGTCACCAACGATGGGCGGGTGAAGATTCTGGACTTCGGGTTGGCCAAACTGCGCCAGGGCAACGAGCCCACTACCCGGCCCCGGAAGACCAGTACGGATTCGACCACGATTGTTGATCCGGAGGCCAAGACAGTCATCAGCAACACCACCGAAACCGGGGTGGTGATGGGGACTCCGGCCTACATGTCCCCGGAACAGGTCTCGGGAAAGGACGCCGACAGTCGGTCGGACATTTTTTCGTTCGGCGCGGTCTTGTACGAAATGGTTTGCGGTCAGCGGGCGTTCCGCCGGGGAACGAGCGCCGAAACCATGACCGCGATTTTGCGGGAGGAGCCGGAGGACCTGACTGAATTCAATGTCAACCTGCCGCCTGGATTCGATCGCGTCGTCCGGCGCTGTCTGGAAAAGCGGCCCGAGCAACGGTTCCAGTCGGCGAGTGACTTGGCGTTTGCCCTGGAGAGCATCTCGCAAGGGACGGGAAATCGAAAACCCGTCGCGGAAAAGAAGCCTGTGGTTCCACGGTGGGTGGCGCCTTTTGTGATTTCGCTGCTGATCCTGGCTTTGGTGCGGGTGCTGATGATGGATTCGGCCACCCCGTTGCCGGAGTTTCGGCAGGTCACGTTCGGTCGGGGAACCGTCATGAATGCGCGGTTCGCGCCCGATGGGGAGACCGTCTACTACGGCGCCCGCTGGAACATGAAGCCGCTGGAGATCTTTGCTTCTCGTCCGGGGAGCCCAGAAGCTCGACCGCTCAATTACACCAACGCCGACGTTCTCTCCATTTCCACCAAAGGGGAGTTGGCCCTTCTCCTCAATCGCAAAGGCGTCGGTTGGTTTTCAGGAACCGGAACTTTAGCCCGAGTCTCCATGAATGGCGGCACGCCACGGGAGGTTCTGACCGAGGTCAAAGACGCCGATTGGTATCCCGACGGCGAGAAGTACGTGGTGGTTCGACTGGCCGGTGGCCGGTGGCGGTTGGAACAGCACCCTTCCAAGGAAGGAGGTCTACAGCTGGCCGAAACCTCCGGGACCTTCAGCAAACCCCGGGTTTCGCCCAAAGGTGATTGGATAGCCTTCTTGGAGCACCGGTCTTTGAGCGACAACCGGGGAAAGGTCAAAATTGTCAACGTCGAGGGGAAGAGCGTCGAGTTGACCGGGGAGTACGCCCAGATCGACGGATTAGCGTGGCATCCCAACGGAAAGGAAGTGTGGTTCACAGCCATCCGAGACGGGGAGATTCAAAGCCTCCGGGCAGTGACTCTCGACGGGGAAGAGCGTCAAGTCATGAAGATGTCGGTCAACATGACCCTCCATGACATCTTCAAGGACGGTCGCCTCCTGATGACCCGTCAGTTCGAGCTACAGGAGATCATCGGCATGGTGCCGCCAGAGACTCATGAAAAGAACCTGACGTCGATGGGACGTTGCATGCTGCGGGGAATCACTCCAGATGGGTCACGCTTTCTGCTCCTTTTCTTCGGCGAAGGGGCCGGTGAAAGTTACACCACGTATCTGGTTAGCCCGGACGGCAGTGAATCCACCCGGCTGGGTTCTGGAATGGGCCATGCGATATCCCCGGACAACAAATGGGTCTTCGCCAGTGCTTACGATCCTGCCAGCCTGATTTTGATGCCCACGGGACCCGGCCCCACTCGAACGCTGTCCATCACGAATCTGGACTTGCAGTTGGCTTCCTGGCTACCCGACAGCCGTCATTTGGTCATTCAGGCCAAGGATGGGACGAATGGCGCCCGCTACTACTTGCTGGATACCCAAAGCACCGAGCCGCCCAAGGCCATCACCCCGGAAAATGTCAGTTCCCCGAGTTATTTTGGTGTCCCAGTTTCTCCGGATGGCCGACTCGTGGTGGGAATTCAACGCGGAGAACGTCGTCTCTGGCCACTGGATGAGGGCCAATCCCGACCGCTTCCGAAACTCAAATCCTTCGGGGTGGCGGGTTGGTCGGCCGACAGCCAGTCGCTGTACGTTTACAAGGGCGCCTCCCCCGTCACGGTTTACCGCTACGATCTGGCGACGGATGAGCTGACTCCTCACAAAGAAATTTATCCGCCCGACCTGTCCGGCAGTCTCGGCGGCGAGCCCGCGGTGGCCATGACCCGCGATGGCGAGGGCTACGTGTACTTCAATTGGCGTATCCTGACCGACCTCTTCGTGGTCGAAGACTTCAACGTGGGGCGCTAGTTGATTCAGGTTCCTGTTGCGTGCTTCCGCCGCGCCCCCACACTCCGCCGCGTCCGTGCTCCGAGGGAGACAACGGAGCTGAACTGATGAAGGCCATACTCGCGCTCGAAGACGGAACCGTATTTGAAGGGAAGGCGTTTGGTGCCCGGACCACCGCGCCGGGTGAGGTTTGCTTCAACACCTCCATGACGGGCTACCAGGAAATCCTCACGGATCCCTCCTACAAAGGTCAGATCGTTACCATGACCTATCCCCTCATCGGCAACTACGGCGTCAACGATCAAGATATCGAATCTTGGGCCCCGCATGCGGCGGGATTCGTGATTCGCGAACTCTCCCCGGTCGTCAGCAATTGGCGGGCGGATTATTCGTTGTCCGACTATCTGGAACGGCACGGCATTCCCGGTATTGAAGGCGTCGACACCCGGGCGCTGACCAAAAAGCTGCGGGTTCGCGGAGCGATGACCGGTTGTTTATCCACGGCCGGCCTGACAGCAGATGAGGCCCTCGCCAAGGCCCGGGAATGGGGAGGCATGGAAGGGCGAGATTTGGTTTCAGCAGTCACCCACCGGGAAGCGTTTGCGTGGGACCCGGAAGATCGCCAGTCAGCATCCTTTAAGCTCACCCAAATCAATCATCCGGCCGAACCGCGGGAGGTTCGACAGCCCCTGCCCCCGGCCGACATCCCGATTGTCGCCTACGATTTTGGGATGAAGTACAACATCCTGCGTCGGCTCCGGCAGAAAGGGTTTCGCGTTCAGGTGGTGCCCGCGCACACGCCTGCGGCCGAGGCCCTCAAGTATCGCCCAGCGGGAATCTTTCTCTCGAATGGTCCGGGGGATCCAGCCGCGCTCGGCGGCATCGTTCGCGAGGTCAAGACCCTGGTCGATCATGGCATTCCGATTTTCGGAATTTGTTTGGGCCACCAGATTCTGGGTCAGGCCTTTGGCGGAAAAACGTTCAAGCTCAAGTTCGGTCATCGCGGGGGCAACCAACCGGTGAAGGATTTCGAGAGCGGCCGGGTTGAAATCACCTCCCAGAACCATGGGTTTGCCGTGGATGCCGAGTCCCTACCGGAGGAAATCTCCGTCAACCGGATCAATCTGAACGACCGCACGGTGGAAGGGTTGCGCCACAAGACCCGACCAATTTTTTGCGTTCAATATCATCCCGAAGCTTCCCCTGGACCGCACGACTCAACACCGTTGTTCGACGAGTTTCGAACCCTGATTCAGGGCCGTGGATGAACCTTACACCTCACACGATCAAGCGACTTTTTTGGGCCTCCGCCAACCGTATGCGAACACGCATACAGGGTGAAAGCGTTTGACGGGTGCTTCTACCAACCGCTAAACAACGTCACGACCTCGCCTATGCCGAAACTGGTTTGCCTCACCGCCGGCTTGACTGACCGGGTCTTCGACGTAAAGCCGGAGAAGGGAACGCTCGGACGCTTGGAGGACAACCAGTTTTGTCTTCCAGAGCCCAGCGTCTCTAGCCATCACTGTGAACTGTCCTCGAAGGGCGACGATATCGTCGTCAAGGATTTGGGTTCCACCAACGGGACCTTCATCAACGAGGTTCAGTTGGCTGCCGAGAAGGAAGGCATGCTGCGCCCCGGCCAGACCCTTCGCTTGGGACAAGTCGAACTCCGCTACGAAACCGGCAAACGCCAAACCGACCAGCCCCGGCCGACCGTCAAGATTCCGACGGACGGAGGCGGGGGCAAGACGACGGTTCTGACCAAGAATCCGGGTTTCGGAAAGAAGACCAATAACACCAACAAGATCTTCCTCGCGGTGGGAGCAGTGCTGGTGATCATCATTCTCGCGCTGCTCTTCGTGGCCTTCACCGGCATCGGCAGCGGCGGTGGCACCCCCTGAGGGCTCGCGGTCGTCCTACCCCCAACCGGACTTGGCTCATGCAGCTCTCCGGCGTCAGCGTCGGTGCGATCGCAGGAGTGGTTCTCGCGTTGGCGGGTTCCAGTTGGGCTCTGTCTCCTGAGGAGTCCCTCCAGCAAATCGCCTTGGATCCACGGCTGGAACTGCAGCTCTGGGCGGCGGAACCACAAGTTCTGGATCCCGTCGCCATCGCCTGGGATGAATTCGGCGCCGCGTACGTCGCCGAGTGTCGCGACTACCCCTACGGAGCAGGTCCCGGTGGAAAGACCGGCAGTGCGGTTCGCCGACTGATCGACACCAACGGAGACGGTCGAGCCGACCAGAGCACCCTCTTCGCCGACGGTCTCAGTTACGTCACCAGCCTCACCCCGCATCGGGAGGGCCTCCTGGTGGTCGCCCCTCCGGAAATCCTGTGGCTGCGCGACACCAATCAGGATGGCGTCGCCGATCAACGAACCGTCGTTCTGACCGGTCTCCACCGCGGAATCTCCGACAGCCTGGCCAATGGACTGCGGTTCGGCTGGGACAGCCGGTTTCACGTCGCCAACGGAGGCAGCAGCGGAACGGTCTCCTCACCCCTTCGTCCCGATCACCAGACCGCCCTGAAAGACTACGACTTCGCCTTTCGGCCGGAAACCGGTGAGATTCTTCTGACCGGGGCCACCGGGGGCGGATTTGGACTCGTCTTCGATGACTTCGGCCGGGCCTTCACTCCATACAACATCAGCCATATCCAGCATCGCTTTCTGCCCCTGCGCGCGGCCCAGCGATTTCCCGGGTTTCCGTCCGTCCTCCTGACGGACTCCATTTCGGACCACGGTGAGATGAGCCGGATCTTCCCGATCTCCACGGCTCAAACTCGCCCCAATCACCCAGAGCAAGCAGGCCACTTCAGTGCCGCCGGCGGGATGGGCTTCATTGGCTCGGAGCTTTTTCCCGAGGATCTGGCTGGATCGGTTTTGGTGGGGGACGCGGTGGGGAATCTGATTCATCGGGACGTACTGCATCCCGACGGTCCGGTGTTTCGAGCAAGCCGCGCTCCCCAGGAACTCGACCGGGAGTTCCTCGCGAGTCGCGACCCGGCCTTTCGACCCGTGGCGTTTGAAGTGGGCCCGGACGGCGCCTTGTACGTGCTCGATATGCAGCGGGACGTCATCGAGCACCCTGACTACATCCCGGAGAAGCTTCGTCGCACCCTGGATATCCGCGCGGGTGATACTCGGGGACGCGTCTACCGGGTTGTTCCCCGGGGGAAAGCATCGACCCTCAAGAGCCCGAGCGCCCGAATTCCAGATTCCGAATGGGTCAACCATTTGGGCAGTTCGAATCAGTGGTGGCGAACCACCGCCCAACGGGTGTTGACCGAACGCGGAGCCCGGGATCAAGCGGAGCGCATCCGACACCTGGCGGGAAACTCACCCCACGCCCCGGCTCGGGTCTCAGCGTGGTGGACCCTCCATGGACTGGGGGAGTTGAAGACCTCCGATCTGCTCCAGGCGCTCCAGGACTCCCACCCCGGCGTCCGCGAGAATGCCTACCGTCTGGTCGAAGATCGTCTTCCCGCGACTCCAGCGTTGCACGATGCGGTTCTGAACGGGGCGCGGGATCCGTCCGCTCGGGTCCGCTTCATCACCGCCCAAACCCTGGGAGCGTTGGCCACTCCGGCAGCGGTTGATGCGCTGGAGACCATCCTGGAACAGGATTTTCGGAAGCGCTGGAGTCGTCTGGCCGTCTGGTCGTCCGTTCCTCCGGAGTATGGCCGCCGCCTCGCCGGTCAGTTGCTCTCGGCAACCCCCTTTGTGGAAGGACGAGAGGAGGCCCACCAAGACACCTGTTGCGAGCTCGCCGCACTCCTGGGAGCCCGGTCGGCGGTTCGACCCGACGACGTCTCCTGGTTGATCGAACAAATTGGGCCACCGCGCTCCGAGGCTACCCGACGGTCTCTCTGGGAGGGCTTGGCGGAAGGCCTCGAGCGAAGTGGTACCCCTCCCCCTGTCAGTTCGGCCGCCCAGGCCCACTTAGCCGAACACTCTCGGTTGGCCTCAACCGAAGAAATGCGCGGCCTTTGGCGCGTGACGCGAATCCTCAAGCTGCCGGAGAACGAGGCTCAAAGGGCCGCCCTCACCGTTGCCTTCCAACGCGCCACCAATGCCTCTCTTTCCGGGGAGGACCGGGTGTCCGCTGTGCGGCTTTTGGCCTTGGGATCCGCCCCCGCGGTGACTCCCATCTTGATTCCCCTGCTCGACGCCCGCCAACCAGTCGACGTCCAGCAGGCCTCGCTGGAGGGATTGCGCGCCCTTCGTGATCCGGACTTGGGAACGGGGTTGGTAAACCAATGGCGGCGGGTCAGCCCCGCAGTTCGGACTCCCTTGCTGAATCTTCTGTTGGAACGTCGCGCCTACCACGAAGCCCTGGTGTTGGCGCTGGAGGAAGGGCGGCTTCAGGTCGGCGAACTGAACCTCGATCTGGAGCAACGGCGCCGGTTACTGCGGGGCAGCGCTCCCGGAATCCAGAAACGCGCCGCCCAATTCATGGGCGATGAAGAATACTCCAACCGCAAGACGCTCGTCACCGAGTGGCTGACCCGTCTTCCCGAGCGGGGAGATCCGCAGGCGGGCCGAAAAATCTTCGCCGAAGCCTGTGCCAAGTGTCATGTCGCGGGCGAACTGGGCCATCGGGTTGGACCCGACCTCACCGGCGTCGCCCATCGCAGTGTCGAGGATCTCTTGTCCAACATCCTGGATCCCAACATGGCCATCAACCCCGGGTTTGTGACGGTCCTAGTGGAAACTCAAGACGGCGAAGTGCACCAAGGCCTGATCGAATCGGAGGCCGGCGACAGCGTGACCCTGCTGTTGGCGGAGGCTCGACGGACCGTGATTCCCCGAAGCCAAATTGTTCGGGTGGACTCCAGCGGCCAATCCCTGATGCCGGAAGGCTTGGAAGCCGGCCGAACCCCGCAACAACTCCGCGACTTGATTGCCTTTTTGCAGGGTCCGAATTGAACCCGACGCGGGAGTCGATCTCCTGCGTTGCGTGGCGGCGGCGGACAGCCGACATTCTCGCCGTGCCAGTTTACGTTAACTTGCGTCTCGTTGCCGAAGAGACGGTGCATCTTGAGGGCGAACTACCGGTGGCGGAGTTTGGTGCCGACTACCAGGATGAGATCATCCACTTCGATCAACCGCTGAAATATTCCCTCGATGTGGATCGCCAGCCCGACGGATTACTCGTGGCCGGTTCCCTGTCGACCAGTGTGGGCTGTGAGTGCGCCCGGTGTCTTCAGCCGTTCCGATTTCCCATCGAATTGGAGCACTTCGCCGCCCTCGCCGAGCTCAAGGGCGAGGAAGCGATAACCATTGAAGGTGAGTTTGGAGACTTGACTCCACTGCTGCGCGAAGACATCTATCTCGGTCTGCCAGCGAATCCGCTGTGCAGGCCAGATTGTCGCGGGCTGCCCGAAAAGGCCTCGGCCCGCGATTTGCGTCTCGAGGAGTCGCCACCCGATGGCTCGTCGCCTTGGACCGCACTGGACCAGTTGAAACTGTAACCAATACGAACATGGGCGTCCCGAAACGCAAACCTTCGCGCAGCCGTCAGCGGATGCGCCGCGCGTACAATTCCGTTCTCAAGCTGCCGCAGCTGAATTCCTGTCCGCAGTGCGCCGCACCGTACATCCCGCATCGGGTGTGTCCGGCCTGCGGTTACTACAACGGCCGGCAGGTGATCACGGTCAACGCCCTCGCTTAAGACGTTTCACGAAAGCGCCGAGCCCCCCAAAGGGCCGGCGCTTCTGTGTTTTTATGCGCCTGGCCGTCGACGTCATGGGCGGCGACCAAGGTCCGGCGGAGTTGCTCCACGGCATCCGTCTCGGGCTCGCCGCAGACCCGTCCATTCAGACGGTTTTTGTTGTCGGCCGCGAAGCTGAGCTCCGTCCCCTGGCACAGAGTATCGGGCTCACCGATTCCCGCATTCAGTATCACAACGCCACGGAAGTCCTCACGATGGAGGACGACCCCACCGTGGCCGTGCGGCGAAAGAAAGATTCCTCCCTGCTGCAGGCCCTGACGCTCGTCAGCGACGAAAAGGCCGACGCCGCCATTTCTTCCGGCAACACCGGCGCTCTGGTTGCCGGAGCCACCTTCCGACTCGGGCGACTCGAAGGAGTCAAACGCCCGTCCTTTGCTTGCGTCATGCCGTCCCGAACCGGGGCGTTTGTGCTTCTCGACGGCGGCGCCAATCCGGAATGCACCCCGGAAATCCTCGTTCAGTTCGGCGTCATGGGTTCGGTCTATTCCAACGCCATGCTGGGCATCCAACGACCCAGGGTCGGCGTCCTGAGCAATGGTTCCGAGGAATCCAAGGGTACCGATCTCACCCGCGCCGCGGTCAGTCTCCTCCGCAAAACCGCCCTCAATTGCACCGGATATTGCGAGGGATTCGACCTCTTCACCGATGGAGTCGATGTCGCGGTGTGCGATGGCTTCGTGGGCAATCTGGTTCTGAAGACCGCCGAAGGGCTCGGCAAAACCGTCGGCTACCTGGTCCGCACCGAGCTCGTCGAAAACCCCAGTCCCCTTCGCAAACTGGGCTCCCTGCTCGCGGCTGGCGGCCTGCGCCGCATTAAGTCGCGCATGAATCCGGAGACCTACGGCGGTGCGCCCGTCTTGGGACTTCACGGCAGCGTCATCAAGATCCACGGAAACGCCCGCCGGGATGCCCTGAAGAATGCCATCCTCCAGAGCTCCCGAGCCGTCAGCCAAAACCTCAACTGCGAAATCGAACGGCAGATCGCCGCCGCCATGGCCGCCATCGCGGCCGGGAGTTGAGTCAGGGCGCTCCTTCCGTCAGCCTTGGCTGAACACGTCGCATGCCCACTTTCCGTAATCCCCGCGCCAACCGACCGCATCTGAGGTCGGTCTCCATCACCGGAGTGGGTTCCTATGTTCCGGAGCGGGTTCTCACCAATGCCGATCTCGAGAAAATCGTCGAGACCACCGACGAGTGGATCACTTCCCGCACCGGGATCCGCGAACGCCGCATTGCCCGGGACAATGAGGCCACTTCGGATCTGGCCGTCATGGCCGCCCAACGCGCCCTCACCGCGGCTGGCATCACCGCCGATCAGGTCGAACTGATCATCGTCGCGACGATCACGCCCGACATGCAGTTCCCCAGCACGGCGTGCCTGGTCCAACACCGTCTGGGCGCTCACCGGGCGGCCGCGTTTGACCTGGAAGCTGCGTGTAGCGGATTCGTTTACGCACTGGACGTCGCCAGCCATTTCGTTGCGTCGCACACGTACAACACCGTGCTGGTCATTGGCGCCGAAAAGATGTCTTCGGTCGTCGACTGGACCGATCGCAACACCTGCGTGCTGTTCGGCGACGGTGCCGGAGCCGCCGTGCTGCAGAACCGACCCAACGCTCACGGTCTGCTCACGACCTGTTTGGGATCCGACGGTGGCAAGGCCAGTCTGCTCGAACTCCCGGGCGGAGGCAGTGCTTGTCCGGCTTCGGTGGATTCCGTCACCAAGCGCCTGCACTTCCTGCGCATGGACGGCAAGGAAACCTTCAAGAACGCCGTGAACGCCATGGTGGCCGCCACCCATGAGGCGTTGAACCGCTGCGGGGTCACCGTGGCCGAAGTGAAGTGCATCATCCCGCATCAGGCGAATCACCGGATCATGTCCGCCGTCGCCGAACGCATCGGCGCGCGGGAGGATCAGCTCTTCGTTAATGTGGACCGCTACGGCAACACCTCCGCCGCGAGTGTCGCCATCGCTTTGGATGAAGCGGTAAGCCAGGGTCGGATTGTCCGCGGGGACTTGGTCCTGATGGTCGTCTTTGGCGCCGGTCTGACTTGGGGCGCCGCTTTGATTGAATGGTGAGGCGAAGGATCTGACCTTCGCTTTTGCACCGCGCCCCTTAATCTGCGTCGGTGCACCCGATGTCCCATCCCAGTCGCTCTTCGCGGGCGTCTCTCTTCGGCTGTTTGCTGGCGGCTTCCCTGTCCGGTGGTCTCCTCTCGGCCCAGCAACCCCTGAAGACTGGCAACAACGCGGAAGCCGACGCACGCACGCCTGCGGAACAACTCCGAACCTTCACAGTTCCGCCCGGCTTCACCATTGAACTCGTGGCCAGCGAGGAAACGGGCTTACCCAAACCCATCGCCGTCGCCTTCGATGACGCCGGGCGAATGTGGTCGATGACCGCCACCGAGTATCCGCGGGACAACGAACCCGGATTCTGGAGTTCCGTCGGAAAAGACCGAGTCGCGGTTTTTGACACTCCGTTGGCCGCCGGCCCGCAAACGCCACGCACCTTTGCCGACGGCCTATTGATGCCCATGAGCGTCTTGCCCTATCGGCAGGGAGTCATTGTCGCCCAGGGACCGGAAATGGTCTTCCTCGACGATACGAATGGGGATGGTCGGGCCGATCGCAAGGAGGTGTTGCTGCGCGGATTCGGGGTCCAGGACACGCACACCATGCCCCATCAGCTCGAGTATTTGCCGGGCAATTGGATCGCCTTCTCCCAAGGGGTGCTGAACAACGGAACCGCGGTCACCACCACCGGCAAACAGGTCAACTTCGACAAAACCGTCATCGCCCGCTTTCGTCCAGACGGATCCGACCTCGAAGTGATCGGAACCGGGCTCAACAACATTTGGTCGTGGGTGATGGACCGTTCGGGTCGGGTGTTCTTCCACGAGGCAAACGACTTCGGATACGCCGTGGTTCCGTTCGAGCGCGACACGTCCTATCCGAGCTTCATCAAGCGCTTGGTTCATCCCGACGCCCCGCTTCATCCCCCGACCACCCCCAATCTGACTCTGGGTGGAACTGGCTTCTCCGGATTGGCCCTGTCCGACGATCGCAGTGGTTCCTTCCCGGCTCCCTTTCACAACGTCTTCTTCATCGCCAATCCCATCACCCGGCGAATCAACACCGTCTCCCATCAACGAACCGCCGATGGCCTCGACCAGTTTACTCAGCTGCCGGACCTCGTGAGTTGTGACGACGAGCTGTTCCGACCCATCGCCCTGCGGTTCGGTCCGGACGGGTGTCTCTACATTGTGGATTGGTACAACCGGATCATCTCCCACAACGAAGTGGATCGGAATCACCCCGGCCGCGACAAAACCCGAGGCCGGATCTGGCGCGTTCGGCACGAATCCCAAACGCGCCGCTCCGCCCCCAACGTGGCGGCCGCGCCCACGGCCGATTTGGTGAAGCATTTGCAGGCCGACAGCACTTGGGAAATGCGGGCGGCTTGGCATCAGATCGGCGAACGCCAGGCCCGGGAACTGATTCCCCAACTCGTGGCACTGTTGCGGAATCCGGCGACCCCTCCGGACGTGCGTTTGGCCGCGTTGTGGTCCCTGGAGGGCGTCCGGCATTACGATCGCGCTCTCTCGCGGGACCTCCTTGCCAGTGATGATTCCGATCTGCGCCGGGAAGTGGTACGAGCCTTGGGGACAGCCCAGCCTCCGTTGTCGGAGATCTTCGCCCTGGTTGAACCGTTGGCCTCCGAACCCGAGGCCCGCGTACGCGCTGAGGTGCTGCGCGTCGTTCGCGATCATCCGGAGCCGCTCACGTCCGCCCAGTGGACCTGGCTGCAGTCCTGGAAGAATCCTCCGCAAACCAATCGAACCGTGCAGGGCTGGGAAGGTCCGTATCTCCCCCTGGGTGGATCCTACGAAAAGGCCTTTCAGAATCTGTTGCTGCAAATGGTCCAAGAGAAGAGCCGCAGCCGCACGGTCCCGGCCACTGATCCCAAGTGGACGCAGGTCCTGCGCACCCAACCG
Organism: Verrucomicrobiota bacterium; assembly: GCA_017309115.1. Classification (GTDB taxonomy): domain Bacteria; phylum Verrucomicrobiota; class Verrucomicrobiia; order Limisphaerales; family UBA9464; genus UBA9464. The sequence continues at coordinate 104,645 of JAFLEF010000005.1, forward strand.
CCCAAGAGCGCTGCCGAGCAGGACAAGATTCGTCAAAGACTGGCGAGGTTGATCCCGCTGGTGGACGCGGCAAAGGACATGGATCCCAGGAAGGGTCAGGGTCTTTTCCTGGCCTTGTGTTCCGGATGCCACGCCACCGGTCCCGGCGGACAGGGCTTTGCTCCCTCGTTGGCGGGTTCCCAGAACCGGAGCACCGAGGCCGTCCTGACGGCCATGCTGGATCCCAATCAGGCTTTCGAGAACATCTTCCGGGCGTACCGAGTTGAGCTGGTGACAGGGGAAAGCCGCGAGGGATTTTTGAGCGAACAGACGCCGGAGTCCCTAACACTCCAGTTCCAAGGCGGGCGCCAAGTGATTCCGCTCGGGCAGATCAAGGCCGCCGGCTATATCGACGGAAAATCGGTCATGCCGGACGGCTTGGTCACGCCTTTTCCGGATCGGCAGATTGTCGAACTCGTTCGCTACGTCCAATCGCTCCGGTAACCGGCTGACGGCTGGCTTGCCTGATATCATCCCACCCACATGATGCCCGGATGCCGGGAAAACGATCATGGCGGACAGTGGTGTGGAGCGGCGTGGTCCTCCTTAGTGTTCCCCTAATCCTCGTTCTGGTGGGTTGGGGGGTGGTCCTGGCGAGTCGCGCCCAATTGGACGGTCAGCGGAAGGTCTCCGGTTTATCCGCGGCGGTGATCATTGATCGGGATTCCCTGGGAATTCCCCAGATTCGCGCCACCAACCGCCTCGACCTCGCCTATGCCACGGGGTTCCTCCATGCCCAGGATCGGTTCTTCCAGATGGACCTGATGCGTCGGAATGCCGCGGGAGAACTCTCCGAACTGCTGGGGGAAGCTCTCCTCGACTACGACCGTCAAATGCGCCGCCATCAGTTTCGCCAGACCGCCCGTCTGGCCTGGGAGCGCGAGCCAGCATCTCACCAAGCCATCCTGGAAGCCTATGCCGCGGGAGTGAATTCGGGCCTCACTGCCTTACGCGCCAAACCGCCCGAATACTTCGTACTGCGGCAAACCCCGCGTCCGTGGACCGCACTGGATTCCTTGCTGGTCGCGCTCTTGATGTCCGAACGCCTTCAAGATTCCGTCGGCTACGACGACCGCCGCCGGGAACTCCTCGCGTCCGTAGTGTCCTCCGAAGCCCTGCAGTTTCTCGATCCGGAGGGCTCTGAATGGGACGCCGCTTTGGATGATTCCGTGCTGAAGGCTAACGCCACCCCTGGACCGGACGTGCTTCAGTTCCGGACCAATTCCCTGGCGGCCGCGACGGCGGAATCGTGGGAAAGTCCCTTGGTCCCGGGCAGCAACAGCTGGGGTGTCGATGGCTCCGTTTCGGCCCGTGGCGGCGCCGTGGTGGCCAACGACATGCACTTGGACTTGAGCCTGCCGAACATCTGGTATCGCGTCAGCGCTCGTTGGCAGGAAGGTGACCGCCGCCGTCAGTTTGATGGAGTTACCCTTCCCGGCACGCCGGTGTTCGTAGTGGGGAGCAACGGCGAGATTGCCTGGGGGTTCACCAACGCCACGCTCGACTCCACCGACGTCATTTTGTTGGAACTCGATCCGGCCAACCCCCAGAGGTATCGAACACCCGAGGGATGGCGCGAACTGGAAACGGTTCAGGAGGAAATCGCGATCGCCGGAGCGCCACCCTATCGATTGAAGTACCAACGAACCGTGTGGGGACCGGTCATCGGCACCAATCATCTGGGAACCCTCCAGGCGCTCCGCTGGGTGGCTCATCTGCCCGAAGCGCTGAATGTTCAACTTCTGGAATTGGAGCGGGCCAACACGACGGACGAAGCCCTGCGCTTAGCGCCGACGATTGGCATGCCAATGCAGAATATCCTGGTTGGCGATCGCCGCGGCGCCCTGGGCTGGACGCTGACCGGTCGCATGCCTCGCCGCGTCGGATTCGACGGACGCGTGCCGGTGTCCTGGGCCGACGGCAGCCGGCGATGGGATGGTTTTCGGCAACCCGAAGAATACCCCGTTTTTCGCGGGCCCCGGCTCTGGACCGCCAACAATCGTATCAGCGGCCAGTCCAACTACCTCGACTTGGGAGCCATCCACACCGATGTCGGAGCTCGCGCCCGTCAGATCCGCGACGACTTGCTGCAGTTGGTGAGAACCGATGAAACCGGCCTATTCAGTCTGTACCGGGATGACCGGGCGCTCTTCCTCGAGCGCTGGCAGAAGTTACTCTCCCAAACTCTGGAGCGGGGACCGAGTGGCACCAACGGAGCAGAATGGGCGGAAATGAAGCGCCACGTGGAACAATGGAGCGGGCGAGCCGACACCAATTCCGTAGGATACCGGCTGGTCAGAGCCTTCCGCTTCAAGGCGGGTGATTTGTTTTTCGAGCCCTTGGTCGCCCGCTGTCGGGAGACGGGATCCAGTCTCCCCGTGGATAGCGTCCGCTGGGAGCGACCGCTGTGGACAAGTCTCACCGAACGTCCGGCGCACCTCCTGAATCCGCGGTTTGCGAGTTATGAGGCGCTCCTGTCGACCGCAGTGGATGCCGTTCTGGCGGACCTGAAGGTGCAAAATCTAACCGTGGCTGAAGCCACCTGGGGCCAGCGGAACACGGTCCGCATTCAACATCCGTTGAGTCGGGCTCTGCCAAAGCTTTCCTCTTGGCTCGATCTCACACCGACCCCGCTGTCAGGCGACGACCACATGCCCAAGGTCCAGGGAGTGCGCTTTGGACCTTCCGAGCGGTTGGTGGTTTCTCCAGGGCAGGAAGAGCACGGCATTCTCCAGATGCCGGGCGGACAGAGCGGTCACTTCTTGTCGAAGTTTTATCGGGCCGGCCATCAAGCCTGGGAGGAGGTCACCCCGACTCCGCTCCTGCCAGGTCCGGTCGAGCACCACCTGGTCTTGATGCCGAAATAAAAAAATCCGGCATCAGGTAGGACCTGACGCCGGATTTTGTGGGAAAGGGGTATCTTAGTAACGGGAGCGATAGTCGCCACGGCCACCGCGATCTCCACGACCGCCGCCGCCGCCACCGCCGCCACCGCTGCGTCCACCGCCACCGTAGCCGCCGCCGCCGCCGCCACCACCGAAGCCGCCGCTACGCGGACGCTCTTCCTTCGGACGGGCTTCATTGACCGTCAGTTCACGGCCGTCGAGACGGGCTCCGTGCATGGACGCGATTGCAGCCTGAGCGGCCTCAGGGGTGCCCATGGTGACGAACGCGAAGCCGCGGCTGCGGCCGGTCGCGCGATCGACCATGAGGTTCACTTCAGAGACCGGGCCGTGAGCGGCGAAGGCGTCTTGAAGCTGCATTTCCGTGGTGTTGAACGAGAGGTTCCCCACGTACAGTTTGGTATTCATTGAACGTATCTGTCTGGTGACTGACTTCTGTCCGGCTGTTCCCGACTGTCGGGTTTCAAATCGTCACTGAACCACGTTCAACTGATGATCCACCACGCCAAGAGACTTGCATCATTGCAACAGACGCGCGGTAAAATGACTATTTTGCACCCGGTCGCAAGGTTCATTTCCAAAGGAATCCGCGGACCTCGCCCCGTTTGATCTCCCGCTCGTTCCCTCGCGAGCGGCTATTGCCTAAGTCCTTCCGAAATCTCCCCAGCCCCGGAGGGTGCTTTCTCCGTGGTTCCAATTGGTCAGGCGGGAGGAATCTGCCAAACCTCTCCCCCAGGCCATTGGTACTTCACCCGACTCGCCCGCTTCATCTCCGTGCTGTAGCCAGGCTGCTGAGGCGCGAGGTACCTTCCCCGGCGAATCCGACACGGATCGGTAAAGTGTTCGTGCAGGTGGTCGACGAACTCACAGACCCGCCCCTCCCAGGACCCACTGACCACCACGTAATCGATCATGGCCAAGTGTTGAACGAACTCACAGAGACCCACCCCACCGGCATGCGGACATACCGGGATTCCAAACTTCGCCGCAAGCAATAGAACCGCCAGGTTCTCATTCACACCTCCCAATCGGCAGGAATCGATCTGGCAAAAGGAGATCGCTCGGGCCTGAAGGAGTTGCTTGAAAAGAATCCGATTCATCCCGTGTTCCCCGGTCGCCACCCCGATTCCCAAGGGCGCCATGGCCTGGGCAATGGCCGCGTGTCCCAAAATGTCGTCCGGCGAAGTCGGCTCCTCGATCCACCACGGCCGAAACGGCGCCAACTCCGTCATCCAGGAAATCGCCTGTGGCACATCCCAGACTTGGTTCGCATCGATCATCAGCTTCCGATCCCAGCCCAACTCCTCCCGAATGATCTGCAAGCGCCGCCGATCATCCGGCAGATCCCGACCCACTTTGACCTTTAGGTGAGTCCACCCCTCCGCCACTGCCTCCCGACAAAGACGGCGGATCTTGTCATCCGGATACCCCAGCCAACCGGCACTGGTGGTGTAGGCCGGATATCCCTCAACCTCGAGTCGGGCCTGGCGTTCCGCTTTCCCTGGTGCCTGACGGCGCAGGAGTTCGACAGCTTCGTCGGGAGTCAGGGCGTCGGTGAGATACCGGAAGTCAACGCACCGGACGAATTCCTCAGGCGAAAAACCTGAAATCAACCGCCACAGCGGCTGTCCGCTCACTTTGGCGTACAAATCCCAGAGTGCGTTAACGATAGCGGCTAGTCCCAAATGGATGGCTCCCTTGTCCGGGCCAATCCAGCGCAGTTGCGAGTCTTGAGTCAGATGTCGCCAAAACGCCCCGGGATTATCGGCGAAGTCTTCCAACGTCTGTCCCAACACCAGGTGTTCATGGGCTCGAATTGCGGCACAGACGACTTCATTGCCGCGACCGATAGTGAAGGCGGAACCGTGGCCCTCGAACACAGTTCCTGCCGGGAAGGGAAAGCGAACCGAAGGCTCACCTTGAACTTCGGCCCGCAAGACCATGTAGGCCGAGGAGTAGTCCGGATCCGGATTCATGGCGTCCGAACCGTCCCGTTCGCGGGAGGTCGGAAACCGAATGTCTTCGATGGAGAGCTGGGTGATGCGGAGCACCCGCAAGGCTGGCCGTAGATTGCGACTCTTCGCAAGTCAGCCGGGGAATGTTGATCGCGTCCTGCCCTCGTCGGCGCGGCGGGTCAGAAGGGTTGATTCCGCCCGCCGCGCCCTTAGTGGGGTTGGCTCTGATCAGAGCGATTAACGTGGGGAGGAACGTATGCCTCCGGAATTTTCTTACGAGAATTTACAGAAATAATTCAGTCCGGAAGACCCCTGTAAATCAACAAGATGGAAACTAATTCGGGCAACCTCTGGAAAATTTCTTACGCCGTTCTCAGTTCGCAACCTTGCTTCGCTCCTCATCGAGACGACCGGGAAAATCGGCTCTATCGCCGGTCCGCGCGGGCCGGCGCTAGCCCGGATATTTCACAGGCTTTCGTCGCGAGGCGCCGCGAAAGCCCGTCTGGCAAGGCGGCCGAAGCGATTCCGAACCGGGCTGTATGGGGACATACTGTCCGGCGAGGAATGCGAGGCCAACGCCGCCAGACGGGGCTTGCAGCCAGCCGCAGCAGAAAGTGTGTGAGATATCCGGGCTAGGGGTCAGTCTTTCAGCAACCGCTCCAACACCTCTCCCGCCAAGGCCGGGTTGGCTTTACTCTTCGACAGCTTCATCACCTGCCCCTTCAGAAAGTTCAGCGCCGCCACTTTGCCGGCTCGGTAATCACCCGCCGGTCCGGGATTCGCCGCGATCACCTCGGCGGCCAGCTTCTCGATAGCCCCGGTATCACTGACCTGGGCCAAACCCTTTTGTTCCACAATGGCGGAGGGTCGGACGCCCGACACGAACATCTCGGAAAAGACGTCTTGGGCCATTTTGGAACTGATCTTCCCGGAATCGACCAGATCGGCCAACTCCCGCAGGAATTCCGCCGGAAACTTTACTGACTCCAACGTCGTCGACGTCTCGGTCAATTTCGCGGGCAGATTGTTAATGACCCAGTTGGCGATGGCTTTCGGATTGCGGTAACCCGCCGCGGCCGCCTCGAAGAAGTGACCCAAAGCTAGGTTGTCCGTGAGCACCTGGGCATCCCCTTCCGGCAATTCAAAATCCTTGATCAGACGCAGTTTCCGCTGACGCGGGAGCTCTGGAATTCGGGCTCGCACTTCCTCCAGCCAAGCCTCGGTGGGTTCGAACGGCATTAGGTCCGGTTCCGGGAAGTATCGGTAGTCGTGGGCGTCTTCCTTCGACCGCATGGGTTCCGTTATGCCCGCGACGTCATCCCAACGCCGGGTCTCCTGCCGCAAGACTTCTCCTCGGCGGACCGCATCAAGTTGTCGGGGAATCTCGTAGTCCAACGCCCGCCGGACTCCGGAGAAGGAGTTCATGTTCTTGATCTCGATCTTCGCGCCCAGGGTGTTCGAACCCTTGGGTCGGACCGATACGTTGACGTCGCACCGCACCATTCCTTTTTCGAGGTCGCAGTCACTGATCCCCGCGCGGCTGAGGATGTCCGTGAGCGCCCGAAGATAGGCGTAAGCCATGTCGGAACTGCGAAGATCCGGTTCGGACACAATTTCCAGGAGCGGGACCCCACCCCGGTTGAAATCAACACCGCTGTGCCGGTCGAAGTGGTTGTTCTTGCCCACGTCCTCCTCCAAGTGAGCCCGGGTGATTCGCACTCGAGCCACGCCTTCCGGAGCCGCTTCGAACTCGAAATCGAGCCAGCCGTTGGCCGTGCTGGGCCGATCGTACTGGGTCACTTGGTAGTTTTTGGCGGAATCGGGATAGAAGTAGTTCTTCCGATCAAACTTGGCGAAGCGCGGAATCTCGCAGTTCAACAGGTATCCGGTCAGAACGGTCAGCCGTAACGCCTCTTCGTTGGCCACCGGCAACACCCCCGGCATACCGAGGCAAATCGGACAAACATTCGTGTTGGGAGGTGCGCCGAACTCATTCGGGCAGCCACACCACATCTTGGACTTCGTCTTGAGCTGGACGTGAGTCTCGAGGCCGATAACCGCTTCGTATTCCATGACCGGGCCGAGATCCTGACCCACTCTCGCAAAAGATTAAAGTTCGCGGTTCACGGTTCAAAGTCCGCCGCCGCCTGAGTAGCCTAGCTCCACCATGAGTGCTGAATCTCGTCTGGCCGAACTGAAGCTGGTCCTCCCAGTCGCTCCCCAACCCGTTGCCGTTTACAAACCTCTCGTGACGGTCGGAAATCTGGCCTACCTGTCCGGCCACGGACCGGTCCGGACGGATGGCACCTTGATCACCGGGGTCGTGGGTAAAGATCTGGACCTCGAGGCCGGCAAAGCCGCTGCCCGCCAAGTCGGACTGGCGTTATTGGCCACCACCCGGGCGCACTTGGGTTCACTCGATCGGGTCAAGCGGGTCATCAAAATCCTCGGTATGGTCAATTCCGCCCCGGATTTCTATGACCATCCCAAGGTCATCAACGGCTGCAGCGAATTGTTTGCTGAAATCTGGGGCATGGACGCGGGCGTTGGTGCGCGCAGCGCCGTGGGCATGGGTCCCTTGCCCGGCAACATCGCCGTGGAAATCGAAGTCATTTTCGAGATCGCCTGACCGGGCGCCCACCCGGCTGCCGATCCGAACCCGAAAAGTACCCTCTCATGCTCACGCTTTTGCCGGGGTTCAAATTCCCGATGCCCGACTGGGAGGACGAATTTTCGCGGGCTCCCCAGCAGACCGATGTGGCGGTGATCGACGCCTATTGTACCGGACTAGCCAAGGATTGGTGTGCCCTTTTGGCCCCCGCCTTGGGGCCCGACTACGTCGTTACCGAGTCCAACCACTTCCTCCTGGTCGACTCCCAGACACCCCAAACGCGCCAACGAATTCTGAATTGGGCGGAACAAGCCCACTCCCGGCTGAGTGAGGTCTTGTGCAACACGGTGGGAAGACTGGTCGGGAAAATCCCAGTCCTCATGACGGCGGATCTCGACACCTACTACGAGTACCTCGCCCAATACTATCCCGAGGGCGACCACGCGCTCTCCGGGGGTGTCTATCTCAATCACGGTTATGGACACCTCCTGTTCTGCCACCTGGATTTCGCCCACTCCCACGGCGCGATTGCGCACGAACTGGCGCATTCCTTTCTCGCGGGCCTTCCGATACCCGTGTGGTTGAACGAAGGAGTCGCCCAGCTGGCGGAGATTGCCCTCGCCGGCCAGATTTCCAGAGATTTGGAACTGGTTCGGGAGACAATCGACTCGTTCTGGACCCCGGACACTATCCAGGAGTTTTGGCGCGGCGAATCCTTCCAACGTCCGGACGAGGGACAGTTGCAAAGCTATCACCTGGCCCTCGTGCTGACCCGCCGTTTGGCGACCGACGCCGCCCGCTTTCGCGCTTTCCTGGCCGAGGCTAGTTTCGAAGACGCCGGAGAATCGGCCCTGCAAAACCACTGGGGAATCAGCCTCCAGTCGATGGTCGCGGAGTATCTGGGCCCGGGCGACTGGGCGCCGAAACCGGATCCCGCGTCGTAGCCCGCCACGCGGGACACCCGTCTAAAACTTCTCTGGCACGCCCTCCTCCAACACTCGCAAGTGACGCAACAGCTTCTTCTGTTCCGTCACTTCCCGCAGCCACCGCTCCGGCTCGTCCATCGCTTCAAAACTGAGCTTGAACGTTCCGAAATGCATCGGAACGAACCAGTCCGCCCTCAAATCCTGAAACGCCATGACGGCTTCATCCGGTCCCATATGCACGTTCCGGAATGAGTCGGGGAAGTAGGCGCCAATGGGGAGCAGGGCGATCTCCGGCTTCAATCGTTCCCCAATCTCCCGAAAGCCCTCGAAGTAGGCCGAGTCCCCGGCGTGATAAATGCGCCGACCCTGATGCTCAATCAGGAACCCGCCCCAACCCCGATGAGCGTCCCGCAGCGTTCGTGCTCCCCAATGCTTGGCGGGAACCAGAGTCACCTTCCAGTCACCGCAGCCAAAGCTCTCCCACCAGTGGAGTTCCACAATGCGTTGGAAGCCGAGCGTTCGGGCCAAGGAGCCGCAACCCCACGGCAATACCGCAATCTTCGCCGACGGCGGTAGCTTCCGAATGGAGGGTTTGTGGAAGTGGTCAAAGTGAGCGTGGGTCAGCAGGACCAGGTCGATCGGGGGTAAATCGCGCGCCCGCAGGCCAGGCCGTTTGAGCCGCTTCAACAGGAACAACCAGTTCGCGAAGTTCGGATCGATAATGACGTTGAGGTCCGAGAATTGGACCAGAAACGAAGCGTGCCCGATCCAAGTGAGCGCGAGTTCGCCCTGACTGAGGTGAGGGAAGCGGGGCACCTTGAAGGATCCGCTCCGGGGCGTTCGCAGGGCCTTCCACACCATTTCCCGAAAGAAGGTCCGGGGATTGAAGTGATTGCTCGGGGTGAGCTCTTTAAACGATCGGGGGATTCGACGGCGTGGCCCACGGGCGTCCACTGGCTGCGGGCGTTGCGGCTCGTCGCTCATGAATGACCGGAGAATTACCCGGTAAAGCCGCGCCAGCCAAGTTTCAGTGGTTCCGATTATTCCGAACCCGACCGGGTCCGAAGGCCGACAATGATTGAATAACGCCGCTGGCGGCACTCCGGACGGTTTCTGAATAGGTCCTGTCTGGGTTAGTCAGATGCGGTGAACGAACGAGAAGGAATCAAAAATGAACCTGAAAGCTGTTGTGACTGCCCTAACTCTCGCGGCCCTGCCGGCGGGACTACAGGCGGGACCCGTCGCCTGGAGCGTTAGTATTGGTGGAGGCGGTGGCGGGTTCGGTTTCGGAGTGGGTGTCGCCTCGCCTGCCCCTGTGTGCGCGCCCCCGGTATGCGCCCCCCCAGTGGTCGTCGCTCCGCCGGTCTGCGCGCCGGCTCCGGTGGTGATTGCGCCGCCGGTGTGCTACGCCCCTCGGCCAGTCTTCGTGGCTCCGGCCCCGGTCTTCGTGGCTCCGGCTCCCGTTTTTGTCGCACCGCGCCGCTTTCGTCATGGCCCTCCCATGGTGGTATCGGCCCCGGTCTTCGTCCCTGGACCAGTCTTCGTCGGTGGACCCGCTTTCCGACCCTGCCGGTAGAGACACCGGTATCGGGTCGGTTTAGGAGAGAACCGAGGCCCGCCGGAGGAGACGCCGGCGGGCCTCATAACCCCAGAGAATCGCAGCCGTGTGAAGGAATCCAGTTGGAGTATTCGCAGTGCCTGGACGGAACACCCATTGGTTCCGCTGTCTCCCGTGCGCCGACTGCCCCCTTCCTACCGGGTTTCCATCCCTCCCCGACCCAGTTCACCGCCCCAATCCAGCCTGGTACTCGGTCCCGCCAGCGCTGACATCTCTGCGACCGAGCCTTGCGAACCTGCGGCCGCTATTGTCCCCTCCTCGGGGTCGATGCGCGTTCGGGTCGAAGGCAAATTCTTCCGGGTGGGAGAGTGCAAGTTCCCCATTAAAGGGGTCACCTACGGCCCTTTTGCGCCCGGCCCGGATGGCGAACCGTTCGCCTCCCGCGAGCAGACCCGTCAGGACTTTACCCAGATTCGCGAACTCGGCGGGAATGTTCTGCGGGTCTACCACATCCCGCCTCTTTGGTTTCTTGACCTGGCCAAGGAGTTCGAACTTCGGGTTCTCGTCGACGTTCCCTGGAACAAGCATCTGTGCTTCCTCGACGACGAACGAACCCGCCAAACCGCGCTCTCCGCCGTCCGCTCCGCCGCTCAACGGTGCTCCGGGCATCCCGCCGTGTTTGGCATCTCCGTGGTCAATGAGATCCCGGCGGACATTGTCCGCTGGAGCGGAGCCCAAGCCGTAGCCGACTTCATTGATTCCCTGATTGAAGCGGTCAAGGGTGTCGATCGCGAGTTGCTCTGCACCTTTGGGAACTTTCCGCCCACGGAGTTTCTCCGCCCGCGCCTGGGAGATTTCCACTGCTGGAATGTGTATTTGCACAGCCCGCGTCCCTTTGAAAATTACCTGGCCCGCCTGCAAATGCTGGCCGACACCAAACCGTTGGTTCTGGGTGAGTTCGGGATCGATTCGCTGCGCGAAACCGAGGCGATGCAGGCGGAGATGTTGGGTTGGCAAATTGAGACCGCCTTCCGCGGCGGCTGTGCCGGCGTCATCTGTTATGCCTACACCGACGAATGGTACAAGAATGACGCCTTGGTAACGGACTGGGCCTTCGGTCTTGTTACCGCAGAGCGCCAGCCCAAACTCGCCTTTGACGTCGTTCGCCAACAGTACCGCATCGCACCGTATTTCCCGCTGGTGCGGACTCCCAAGGTCTCCGTGGTCATCGCCAGTTACAATGGCGCCAGCACCCTCAAGGCCTGCCTGCAGTCGTTGGGGAAACTGAATTACCCGAACTACGAAGTCATCCTGGTGGATGATGGTTCCATCGACGCCTCGGAGGAGATCGCTGCCGAATTCCCTGAAGTTCGCTATTTCCGGCACGCTGTGAATCAGGGACTGAGTGTCGCCCGCAACACCGGCATTGCAGCCGCCGTGGGTGAGATCGTCGCCTTTACTGACTCGGACTGCCGGGCCGACGAAGACTGGCTCCATTTCCTTGTGGGCGATCTGCTCAACTCCCGGTTCGCGGGAATCGGCGGTCACAACTTTTTACCCCCCGATGACGCTTCGACTGCAGCCTGCGTGATGGTCTCCCCCGGCGGACCTGCCCACGTGATGCTAACCGACCGCCTCGCCGAACACATCCCGGGGTGCAACATGGCGTTCTACAAGTGGGCGCTGGAGAGCATCGGCGGATTTGACCCGATCTACCGCAAGGCGGGCGACGACGTCGATATCTGCTGGCGACTCCAGCAACGGGGCTACCGCATCGGATTCAGCCCGGCCGGCTTCGTCTGGCACTATCGTCGCAACACGGTCCAAGCCTATCTGAAGCAACAAGCGGGCTATGGCGACGCCGAGGCGTTGCTGGAACGGCGTCACCCGGAGAACTTCAACCGCTTCGGCGGATCCATCTGGCACGGACGGATCTATTCGCCGGCGAAGTTCGGGGTCGAAACCCGGGCCCCCATCATTTACCACGGCCTCTTCGGCAGCGCCTTTTTCCAAAGCATCTACGCCGCTCCACCCAGTTTCGGCGTCGTCGTCGCCACCAGCTTGGAATATCACGTGCTCGTGACGCTGCCCCTGCTGGTGCTGGGTTCCGTCGTCCCGCCACTGCGCGCCTTCGGACTCGCCAGCCTCCTGTTTTCACTTGGGGTTTGCGCGGTCGCCGCCTGGCAGGCGGACTTTGCCAGCAGCCAGAAACGGTGGTGGTCTCGTCCCCTCGTGGCCCTGCTGTTCTTGCTCCAGCCGATCGTTCGCGGCTGGGCCCGTCACCGCGGCCATCTCCGCGGTCAGCAACGATCACTGTCCGATCGCGAGAATCTCGATTCCCTGAGTCTGGAAGGTCAGGAAGAGGATCTCGATCAACTCCTGTATTGGAGTGAGAGCGGCGTCGACCGGATGTCGTTTCTGGGCCGGGTACTGGAGCGCCTGGATCAGCGTAACTGGCCCAACCGTCCCGATGCCGGGTGGAGCCAGTTCGACGTCGAGCTCTACGGCTCCCGCTGGGCCAAGCTGCAACTCACCACCGTCGGCGAATGGCATCCTGGTCGACGGGAAATGATCCGCTGTCGCCTCAATGCCCGATGGAGTTTTCTCGCCCGTGCTCTCTTTTGGTCGGCCGCTGGATTCGAACTGGTGGTGATCGGCTTCGTTGCCCAATGGTGGGCCTGGACGATTCTTCTCAGCCTGCCGCTGATGGCGTGGTGGCTTAATCAGGAGAAACGGGACCTGACCCGAGTGACTGCCACCTTCCTCGACGACCTCGCCAAGGAATTCAAGCTGGTGAAAATCCGGGCGTCGCAACTCCAGCCGAAGTCTTAGCCCGCTCCCGGATTCTCTCAATCGCCCACTTGGCGTGTTCGGCAATCAAGGGCTCGGAATCGCGAGCCGCCCGATCCAACTCCGGCAAAACGCTCACGTCCCCCACATTGCCCAAGGCGACGCACACATTCCGCAGGACTCCCCGCCGCTTGGTCCGATAGAGCGGTGTTCCTGCAAATTGTTGCTTGAAGCCTGCGTCATCCAGACGCAGCAAGTTCACCAGATCCGGATTCTCCAAATCCGCCCGCCGCTGGGCCTTCATCAAGGCGCCGGTCCGGGCGAACCGATTCCAGGGACACGCCGCCAAGCAGTCGTCGCAGCCGAAAATTCGATCCCCAATCAACGGCCGTAACTCCTCTGGGATGCTGCCTTTATGTTCAATGGTGAGATAGGAGATGCAGCGCCGGGCATCCAACGTGAACGGTGCCGGCAGTGCCTGGGTGGGACATGCCGTCAGACACCGGGAACAACTCCCACAACGATTTCGCTCCGGCGCGTCGGTCTCCAAAGCCAACGTGGTGAGAATCTCTCCAATCAAAAACCAGTTTCCCAGCTGCCGACTGATCAGGTTGGTATGCTTCCCAACAAACCCGATTCCAGCGCGCTGCGCCAGATCCCGCTCCAATACCGGTCCGGTATCCACATACCACAGGGACCGCGTTTCCGGCCGACCCCATGCATCCAGGGATTGGGTCAACGCCCCCAGCTGTCGTCCCAGTTCTTCATGGTAATCCCGATGCCGGGCATAGCGGGCCACCACACCTCGCAGACCCGTCCCCGTACTGATTCGGCCCTCTTCGGCCCATTCCCCCCCATAACTGGCAGCCACCACGACCAGACTCTGAGCTCCGGGTAGAACCAGCTCCGGATTGACGCGCTTATCGGCGTTTCGAGCCAACCACTGCATCTCGGCGTGACGTCCCTCCCCCAAAGCCTCGAGAAACCTACCCGCGCTGGCGGGAGGCGAAGCAGTCGTGATCCGGCAATCGTCAAAGCCCAATTCGCGGGCTCGTTTTCGGACCAACTCCGCTCCCTCACGCGAGCGCATGCAATTCCGGATGGGCCGCGGTCGCCTGGCGGAAGGCTCCCACGATGGATCGCGCCGACTCCGCCGGCGATCGGTAGTCCACGCCCAGGAGAAAATCAGCCTGCCGGTACACCGGACTTCGAAGCGTCAACAACTCCCGGATCCGCTCGACCGGATCAGCGGTCTGCAACAACGGCCGATGCGACTGGTGGCGTACCCGTTGGTAGATTGTTTCCACCGACGCCCATAAACACACCACATACGCATGGCGTTGGAGGCTTTCCAGATTGCCAGGGGTCATCGGCAATCCACCCCCCGTGGCAATCACTTTTCCCCGGGCCGACTCCAACTCCACCACCAGCGCCGACTCCAAAGCGCGAAAGGCCGGTTCACCATCGGTGGCAAAAATGTCGGCGACTCTTCGACCGGTGCGTTCCTCAATCAGCTTGTCGGTATCGATGAGTTCGAAGTTCAGCAGACTGGCCGCCAGGGCTCCAACCGTGGACTTCCCGACGCCCATGAAGCCAATCAGGGCGATGTTTCGATAGGGACGACCGGGCGTCATGCGCCCGTGGTACCGTTCGAACGCCACTTACGGAATCCGAAAGATCGTCGGGGGGATCTCTTTGATCTCTTTGTGGTCCGCATTTTGGTCCGGAGTTGGACCTGGTCCGAAAACAATCAGGTGGCTGGGATGAACCGCTGAGCGAGCAGTGACGTTACAAAGGCCAGCACGAATAGACTCGCGAAGAACGGATTGGGCAGCAGGGCGAGCCAATCCACGAGACAGATGCCGGCCAGCAATCCGGAGACAGTCAGTCCCAAATTTCGCCCCCCCGGAGCAAACGTGTGCCGCAAACACCAAACCGCCCAAGCCGCCACCAAAAAGCCCACCGCCAAACTGTAGAGACGATAGTCCCCGGAGTTGTAGAGTCCGGCGAAGACCAGCGGTAGTGAGAGCACCACTAACGGCCACCGCTGCAACCGGCCGGTGGTGCTCTCGCGCTTGGCCACATAGCTGAGCCCGACGACCCAGCCGGCCAGGGCAATTCCGGCCCAAACGGCATGACCGGTGACCCCCCTTGTTCCCACCGAAGCCGCCAGGGGGTAGAGGAGGAAGCGACAGGACGCCATCAACAAGGGAGACAATGACAACGCCTTGTGCAACGCGTCATAAAGAACCACCGCGGCGGCGAGCAGTGCGGCAAAGATGGCCGTCGTGAGTCCCATAAGGGCCAACGACGCCGTCCCGGCGAGCAACAGGCTCCAGCCAATCTTCCACACGAGATCTTCCCGGATAGCCCCGGCCGGAATGGGCCGCTGGCGCCGATACTGTCGATCGAATTCGGCGTCAAAGGCGTCGTTGAGATACATGCCCCCGACGTAGACCAGCGAAGCACCCAGACACAGCCTTAGCAGCGGCCACAAGGAATCCCCTCCGCCGCCGAGTCCCCAGCCCGCAACGCAGTTCGTCCACACCGTGGGCAGGTTGGAAACCCGACCCAGTACCAACAGGGTTCTCCAGGACGGCGCTTCAGTTCGGGCCATGAGGGCGCGACAGTATGTGGACCCATGCGGCGCGTGTAGTGAAGAGTTGTTAGAATCCGGCTCAGAAGGTGCTTCGGGGGTGACGAGACCGGGGAAACTGGTTCCCGGACTCGAACTCGCCGAATTTTGAAAACCGTCTTGCGCCCTCCGACCCGGCTTACAAGCTGGGGTTCCGCCGACGCCATGACCTACCTCAAAACCTTTCTGGCCTGTTTGTTCCTCGTTGCGAACGTCGCCATCGCCGCCGATACCAAAAAAATTGTTCTAATTTCCGGCACGCCCAGTCATCCCCCGGGCATGCACGAATTCCGGGCGGGGTGTTTGCTGTTCCAAAAGTGTCTGGCGGACATGCCGGGGATCGAAGTGCAGGTTTATTCCAACGGTTGGCCCACTCGCGTCACGGCTTCCGGCAAGGAAGACGCCAACGAGGTCCTCGCGGACGCCAGCGCCATTCTGATCTATTGTGACGGCGGTCAGGGTCATCCGGCGATCCGTCCGGAGCGCGTTAAGGTGATCGATGCCCTGGCCGCCAAGGGTGTCGGCTTGGGGTTCGCCCATTACGGGGTGGAGGTGCCCAAGGGCGATCCAGCCGAAGCAATGCAGCGATGGATGGGCGGCAACTACGAGCACCTCTACTCGGTCAATCCGATGTGGAAGCCAGAGTACACCCAGTTCCCCGATCACCCGATCACCCGCGGGGTTAAACCCTTTGGGACCCACGACGAATGGTATTTCAACATGCGCTGGGCTCCCTCGACCAATGGACTGACGCCCATCCTGGTGGCCACGCCCTCCGACACGGTTCGCAAAGGTCCCTACGTGTACCCACAAGGCCCCTATCCGCACATCATCGCGCAATCAGGTCGGCCGGAAATCATGATGTGGGCCTTGGAACGACCGGATGGCGGGCGCGGTTTTGGCTTCACGGGTGGACACACCCACGCCACCTGGGGCAATCCGAATCAACGAAAAGTTCTCCTCAATGCCCTGCTCTGGCTCGCCAAGGTCGAAGTCCCGCCCGGAGGTGTCGACTCCTCGGTCAGCGACGCTGATCTCGCGCAAAACCTGGATCCCAAAACGAAGAAATGAACGAGTCCCCCCGATCCTCGGCCCGCTGGCGTCCCACGGTCCTCGCCCTGCTCTTGGTGCTGCTGGAACCTATTCGCCTGCGAGCCGAAGATCGGATCGATTATCGCTTTGAGGGTTACTACGAAGATGGCAATCGCACCGACGTCACCACCACCGGTGTCTACGTGCAGACGGAGCTCAATCCGAACCTCGTTCTGAAAGGCGAGTTCGTTTACGACTCCATTTCGGGCGCCTCGCCAACCGGTGGGCCGCCCCCGGCCGGTGATCCTCAGGTGCCTTTGATGCAATTCGACGACCGCCGATATGCCGGCTACGTCAAGATGGACATCAAACAAGGCCGCTTCACCCACCAACCGCAATTCGCCTACAGCTACGAGCACGACTACAAAAGCGCCAGTGTCGCCTGGAACGAACTCATCGAGTTCAACCAAAAGAACACCGTCCTCGCCCTGGGCATTTCCCACAACTTTGATCAGGTCCTCGGCATCTATCAGCCGGAGTTTGCTGACAAAGGAGTAACCGATTTCCTGATCGGCATTACCCAGATTCTCGGACCCCGGACGACGCTCACCGCCAACCTCACCTTGGGCTACCTCGATGGGTATCTCAGTGATCCCTACAAGGGGGTTAATTTCTTCTATCCGTTTCCGGATCCCAGCTTCGACGCCCTGCCCTACGGCGTGAATGCACCCGAGAACCGTCCGAGTCATCGCTTCCGCCAAGTCGGCTGGCTCGGATTGAACCACTACTGCAAGCCCGTGGATGGCGCCTTGGAAGCCAGTTTCCGTCTGGGCCATGACGATTGGGATGTCACCAGCCAGACCGTGGCAGTGGCCTGGTTCCAGAAGGTGAGCAAGCGCTTCACCGCCGCCCCACTATTTCGCTTCTACCACCAATCGGCTGCCTCCTTCTACGCCACTCGTTTTGTCGGTGATCCCACACTCCCGGATGGCTCGCTGTATTCGTATCTACCCGACGGCACCCTGCTGTTCCCGGGCGATCCGGGATTTCCCGGCGATGGTGTCATCGGGGAAGTCCCTGCCTGGCCCAGTCATTATTCGTCCGACTATCGCCTTTCCCAGCTAAACACCTACACCTTCGGTGTGCAGGTCAACGCCCAGATCACCGAGAAGATTTTGCTCACGGTCAGCTACAAGCGGTACCTGATGCGGGGAACCGACGGAGTCACCCTGGCCAGCGCCTATCCCGACGCCAACGCGATCACTGCGGGATTCAATTTATGGTTCTAAACCGACATCAGCCTTCCGTTCCCCGCTCCGCTTCAAGTGGTCCGGATGAGTTCGGAGCTGGGGCCATCCGCGACCGAATCCTTCGCACGCTGCGCGAGGGCGGCTCGGCTACGGCCGGTTGGTCGGCCGAGTTTCAGGCCTTGGGGACGGTGTGCCGCTTGACGCTTGCCGGGCCCCAGGCGGCGGCCAAGGAGTTCACGGCCCAGACCCTCTCCTGGGTGGCGGCTTTCGAAGCCAAGTATTCGCGGTTCCTGCCCGGCTCGCTGATCAGTCGGATCAACGATCAGGCCGGCAAAGACTGGGTCGCCTTGGATCCGGATTCCGAGCGTCTCTTTGGTCTTTGCCATGAACTTCATTTCCTCTCCCGAGGAGTTTTGGATCCCACGGTCCTGCCGCTGCTGAAGTTGTGGAACTGGAAGGCCAAGCCACCGGTCTTGCCCAGCGACGAGGCCATCCGGGAGGTCCAACAACGGGTGGGTTGGTCCAAGGTCCAACGAGCACCCGGACGGATCTTCCTGCCCCTGGCCGGCATGGGTCTCGACTTGGGCGGCATGGGCAAAGAGTTTGCCGTGGATCAGATTGGGTTGTTGGCCCGCCAATTCCCTCTGACGGGAGCCTTGATCGACTTCGGCGCCGACATCCGCGTCGTTGGTCTCCCGCCCGACGGACGGCCCGGCTGGCATATTGGTCTGGAGGATCCCCAGTCGCCCGGCCGAGTCTGGCGCGGCTTGGCGGCGCGCGAGTGCGCGGTGGCCACCTCGGGAAATTATCTACGTCATTTCGAGATCGAGGGGGTCCGCTATGGCCACATCCTGGATCCCCGCACCGGTCGACCGACCCCGGTCCAGGTTCTGGCAGTGAGTGTCCTTGCTCCGTCCTGTACCCAGGCGGGTCTGTTGAGCACCTCTGCACTGATTCTCGGCGCGGTGGAAGGGTTGCGTCTCATCGATTCGACACCCGGCGCCGCTGGCGTCATTCTTACCACGGCACAAACGTTTCAATCCCGTAGATTCCATGAACATGTTGCGTCCTAGTCTCGCGGCCCTCCTGCTGGCCATCACCTCCTGGTCCTCCGCCCTCGCCGCCGCTCCCAAGGTGGGCGACGCATTTCCCGACCTCGCGGCCTTCGGGCTGGAAGGCACTGCGCCCGATCTCAAAGGAAAAGTCGTCCTGATCGACTTTTGGGCTTCCTGGTGCGGTCCGTGCCGGCACTCGTTCCCCGCCCTTCAGGAGATCCACACCAAGTTCAAGGATCAGGGCGTCGTCGTTCTCGGGATCAGCTTGGATGAGGACAAAGCCGACATGATGGGCTTCCTCAAGAAGAGCAAAACCGATTTCCCCAGCCTCCGGGATCCGAAGGGCAAACTCGCCGAGAAGCTCGATGTGAGCACCATCCCGGCTTCGTTCCTAATCTCCCGCGACGGCAAGATTGTCGCCATCCACAACGGCTACGGTGGTGACAAAACGAAGCGCGAATACATCGCCGAGATTGAGAAACTTCTGGCCACCAAGTAATCCATGCCCACTCCTCTGCTCCGGCGTTTCGTGATTTCCGTAGCCGCCTTGGTCGTTCTGGTCGGGGCATCCGGCTGTTCCTCCGTTAAGCCGTGGGAACGCGGGACGTTGGCAGATCCGTTGATGAACCGCGATCGGGATCCCCTGGGTCTCGCGCTGGCCGAGCACATGTACTTCAGTCGCGAAGCGACGTCGGGCGGACAGGGCGTTGGCGGTGGCGGCTGTGGCTGCAACTAAGCCTGAAGGGTCTCACGGTTCGGCCTCAAAGGCCCATACCTTTCGGGGAATCCGACCGGTCTGAACCGGCCAATCCGCTTCCGACCATCCCAGAATCGAGAGTTCCACTGGTGAAGATTCCTTAAACTGCCGGAGGAACGAGGTTTTGAAGGCAATTCCAAAGTAAATGCGGTCCCGGTGGTTGGACTCCCACGTGGGATCAACCACAGAGAGAGTCTCCCGATGGATACACCACGCGTGTCCCACGGGTCGGTACAGATGGGTGCACGCCCATCCTTCCACATAGACCAGTTTGGACTGAGACAGCGCGGCGGAGGCAGCATTGAGGTAGCAATGCCGGACGGGACCGGGCCGGACTCCGGAAGGAAGCCGCTCCCGTTTCCACGGCCATTCCTTTCCGTTTTCCAACAAAAAACGTTCCGTATCCGGGCTCATACCAGCCGGACAAATCGGAGCCGAAACCCGGTAGTTCACCAACGCTTTGAGACAGGCGATAACCGGGTTCCACAACCCTCGATGGGTTTGGGTCGCCACAGGACTCCCCCGTTGCATAACCGGGGCCAGACCTCCCTCGAGACCCTGGATCGCCCGTTTCCACCGTCTTTTCTTCGTCCGCCTAATGGGGCATTGCCCATCCGTCAAAACAAGCTTGCTTGAAACCGTGCGTTACGCCCGCCGAGCTTGGCAATTTGCGAGCCGCGTGACAGCGCCGTTGGGACCTTCCACCCAAGCCTTCCTTGGAGGTGGTCCATGAACTTCGACGGGAGAAAATCGCGGGGGAATGGTCGGGACGACAGGATTCGAACCTGCGACGTCTTGGTCCCAAACCAAGTGCTCTACCAGGCTGAGCTACGTCCCGAACGCGGAGACCCTGCCGACAATCGCGGGATTCGGAAAGGCTTTCTTCAACGAGCGTGGGAATCGGTCGCCATCCTCTTCGCTCGTCCGGATGGTACACATGCTTTCTTCGTGCGGCCCAAGCTGCCAGACGGACGGGCCGCCATCCGCCGCAGAAAGAGTGTGAACCATCCGGGCTAAGCGTGGTTTCCCGTGAGCCGAATCGCCAACTGCAGGGCTGCCTTCATGCTCGAGGGATCAGCAATACCCCGGCCGGCGATATCGTAGCCTGTTCCGTGATCCGGGGAGGTCCGCACGAAGGGCATTCCCACCGTCCAATTCACGCCCGTTTCGAAGGCCACCAGCTTCAGCGGCGCCAGTCCTTGGTCATGGTACTGCGCCACCACGACCTCAAATTCACCCCGAATCGCTCGCTGGAACAGGGTGTCCGCCGCCCAGGGACCACTCACCTCCAACCCGCTCTCCTGAGCATCGCGAATCGCCGGGCCAATGATCTCCAATTCTTCATGGCCGAGATAGCCACCTTCGCCCGCATGAGGATTCAACCCGCAGACAGCGATCCGTCGACGTTCGAGCTTCAGTTCCCGACAGGCGAGGTCGGCCAGCCGGATACTCTCCCTCTGACCCTCCCGTGTGATGGCCGAAGGTACCTGGCGCAGCGGCAGATGAGTAGTGGCCAACAGCACCCTTAACCAACGACCCCACTCGTCAGTCCCCAGCAACATCATTCCGGTACTCGGTCCGCCCGCGATCTCCGTGATGAGTTCAGTCTGGCCGATGAAGGGCTGTCCGGTGCGGAGAATCGCTTCCTTGTTCACCGGACCGGTTACCACACCATCAATTTCCCCCTTTAGACCCAACCCGGCCGCTTTCCGCAGTGCCGCTATTGCTGCCTGAGCCGCCTTCCGGTCCCCCTTTGGCAGCTGGTCCGGCAGTTCCATGTCTTCCGGCGGGCACCACCACACACCCGGTCCGGCTTCTGCGCGTCCGCGCCACGGCTCAATTCGAGCATTCCATCCCACGAGGGACGACGTTCGCCGGATGACCCCCCCATCGCCAATCAGCACCAATGCCGTATCTGGTTCGGCCGACCCGGCGATCGCCTTGATCGCCACCTCTGGCCCAATCCCAGTAACGTCTCCCAGGGTGATTCCCAACACCCGAATGGCCGATCTTTCCACTTAGTTGAAGTAACTGATGAACGACTTTTTCCGGAGTTTGGCGATCCATTGCTTGCGCAACCGTTCCATCTCCTCGGTCTTCAAGGTCTGCTCAATCTCGGGCCGCGCCTCACTCAGCGGCTTCATGCCCGCTTCTTTTCGTTCCTCGACCTTCACAATAAATTCCGCTCCTTCCAGATTCAGGGTCGGGCTCACCTCCCCGGGCTTGGCCGAGAACACAAATTTCCGCAGCTCTTTCCGTAAGTCCGAGTCTTTGTCCTCCACCCACCCGCGGTCGCCTCCCTTGAACCGCCGGGCGTCGTCCGAAAACTCATCGGCCAACTTGGCAAAGTCGTCCCCCGCCGCGATTCGCTTCTGAACCTCGGCCGCAATCTGATCCGGTTCGTTGAGCGCATGACGGGATTTATCAATGACAATCATTCGGATTTTGGCCTTCTCCTCCTGCCGGAACCGGTTGGTGTTGGCTTCGTAATACAGCTCAATCTTGCGGGGTGAAATGAAGACGTTCTGGTTCACGTTCTTCATCGTCATGCTGTGAATGATGAAGGCGTCCCGCTGATCCTCCCGGAAATCTTCAAAGGTCTGACCCATCTTCCGAAGGGTCTTCATCAGCGTCACCCGGTCACCAAACTCCTCCCGAATCTGCGACTGAACCACGTCGTTGATGATGCTATCGGGCAAATTGTAGCCGGCGGTAGTGAACTCATCGAGGATCAGCCGGCGATCGATCAACTGATCCAAACTGTCCCGCAGAATCTCTTTCTCCCGCTGACGCAGTTGGTCCTCCCGCATCCGCGACTGCCGCATCGCAGCTTCCATCGCTCGTCGGGCGGCGATCTGAACGTCCTGAAAGGTAATGACGTGATCGTTCACCACCGCCGCGATCCCCGTGATTGGGACTCCGGCCGGTGCGCTCTGGGCCATAGTTGGTCGCCCGACCAGCAGTAGGGCTCCCACGAAGATCGCGAAGGTTAGCCAAAACCGATTCTGCATAAAGGAAACGCTACGAAGACCAGCGTCCGATGTCCAATCTCGACGTGGCCGTCATCTGCACAGACTACAACCTGATTCCGATGTTCATTGCTTTGGACTCAGGGCCGGTCGCCCGCTTTACTCCCCGCTCGTTTGACCGCTTCCGCGCCCAGTTTGTTGCTGCTGATTCCCGCCTATAACGAGGAATTGCGCATTGGTCCGGTGCTCCAAGCCTACGCCGAGCACTTCTATCATCATTACCCCGGACGCGTTCGGATCCTCGTGGTGCTCAATGGGTGTCACGACAACACACTGGGGGTCGTTCGCGCCGCGGAGCAGCAGTACCTGAGCATTTCCCACCTTGAATTTCCCGGACCGATCGGCAAAGGCGGCGCCCTGATCGAAGGTCTCCGGCTGGCGCCTTTGGCGGACATGGTGGGGTACGTTGATGCTGACGGAGCCACACCTCCCGCTGCGCTGCTGGATTTGGTCCAACGCTGCGCGAATGGAGCAGCCGATTGCGTGATTGCCTCCCGGTGGTTACCGGAGTCCCAAATCACTCACGCTCAACCTCAAAAGCGGAGATTTGCGAGTCGCCTGTTCCATCTGTTCGTCCAGGGATTCTTCTGGATGAACATCGCCGACACCCAATGTGGCGCGAAGGTGATGCGCCGGTCGGCGATTGAAGCGGTCCATCACCGCCTGCGGCTGGCCGATCTCGCGTTCGACGTGAATCTCCTCTACTCGCTGAAAAAGGGCGGATTCACCGTCTTGGAAGTCCCTACCGTGTGGCAGGACCAAACCGGCTCCCACGTCGTGTTTAACCTGCGGACGTCCCTGAACATGCTGTTGTCCTTGATCCGCTTGCGGTTGGTCTACTCGCCCTTTTACCGCTGGCTCAAGCCGTTGCGCCCGCTGGAGACTTGGCTCTACCTCAAACTCAATGCTCCGCCTCCGCTCAAAGGACCGGACGCCTAAAGCAGCCTCGCGGGGTCAGCTCATGCGCATCGGCATGATGACGTACAGAAAGGGTTTCAGCGTCTTGATCACTCCCGGGCTCAACTCATCGATCAACTCGAAGGCCACTTCGCCCTCATCCAGAGCCTTCAACGGATCCATCAGGTAGGTGGGATTGAACGCAATGGCGAAATCCTTGCCTTGGTGATTGATGGCCATGTCTTCGCGGGATTCGCCGACTTCGGGGGTGTTGGCCGTGATGGCCAGTTGATTGCGGCTGAAGGTCAGCTTGACCGAGTTGTTTTTGTCGCTGGTCATCAGCTCAGCCCGTCGCAAGGCACTGAGCAGTTCCTCGCGGCTGATCGTGATGCGTTCCTGGCATTCACCCGGAATGACCTGCCGGTAGTTGGGGTAATTGCCATCCACCAGTTTGGATTGCACCAGCACGCCGGAAGCTCCTTCGCTCGCGAGTGTGAAGGCGACCTGGTTTTCCGAAAACCGGATCTCCACGGTGCCGTTACTGCCCAAGAGACGATTCAGTTCGTTGATCGCCTTCGTCGGAACAATGAACTCCGCCTGAGCCTCCACCGGAACGTCGGCGTCCTCATCGGTCATCGCCAACCGCCGACCGTCGGTGGCCACCAACGTCACTTTGTGTTCTTTGAGGCTGAAAAAGATCCCGTTGAGCACGTACCGGGCTTCGTCGCTGGACGCCGCGAAGCTCGTCTTGCGCAACATTGCCCGCAGCGTTTCCTGCTGCAGCGTCACGGCGCGGGATTGTTTTAGTCCCGCCACAGGAGGAAACTCGTCGCCAGATAAACCGTTGATCTTGAAGAAGGAACCGCCTGCCCGAACCGCCATTACCGCCTTGTCGTCGACCTCAATTTCAATCTCCGGCGCCGATAATTCCCGGGCGATGCCGAACAGGCGTTTGACCGGGACGGTTGTCCGACCGGGTTTGGAGACGGTGGCGGATACGGTACAAGCAATGGTGACATCCAAATCCGTGGCGGTCAGCTCGAGCTTACCCTCAGAGGCGACCAGCAGGACGTTCGACAGAATAGGCAGCGTCGTACGGGAACCGACCACGTTTTGAACCGCTTGCAGGCCATTCAGCAGATGCTCCTTCGCGATGGAGAGCTTCATGTTGTTGCGCTAAGTATTGTGTATTCTCTGGAAAGAGGAAGCTATTAGTAGGGGGTGTGAGCAAGTCCAGCAACTCCGCGGCGAGCCGGAATGGCGGGCCTTCGGTGGCGCTCACCGCTTGGGGGTAACCCGCGAGCAACCGAGAAGAACTCGGTTCGCAGGCAGTTCCTCGTAGTCTGTTCGGAAGTTATTGGCGAACGATTCACCGGCTTTTTGGACAGCCTCGGAGGGTTCGGTTGAGGTGCGGAACGTAATTTAGGCTTTCGTTCAGCCGATCCGGCCGCATCTTCGACCGGTCGCGTGGAAGAGAGACCGAAACATTACTGTGGCGTCTTTGGAATTTACGGGCATCCGAACGCTGCGGAGATCAGTTACTACGGCCTGTATGCCCTGCAGCACCGTGGACAAGAGTCGGCGGGCATCGTCGCTACCGATGGCAATCAGTTCTACACCCACAAGGGAATGGGGCTGGTACCGGCCATTTTCGATGGCTCGGTCCTGCACAAGCTGATCGGACATGCGGCGGTAGGCCACACCCGCTACTCCACCACAGGATCTTCCAATCTCCAGAATGCACAGCCCCTGACCGTTGATTGCGCCAAGGGCAAAATAGCGATCGCCCACAATGGGAATCTGACTAATGCGGCGGCGCTGCGGGAAGAGTTGGAGGCCAAAGGGTCGATTTTCCAGACGACGGTTGATTCCGAGATTGTGCTGCATCTCCTCGCCCAGCCGGAACGGGTCGGCGGCCACGAGAGTTCGTTGATCGAAGCGCTTCATCGAATTGAAGGCGCTTATTCCCTGGTGATTTTGACGGAGCGCGAACTCATCGGTGTACGCGATCCCCATGGATTCCGACCGCTGAGCATTGGCCGGCTGGAGAATGGCGCCTATGTCCTGGCCAGTGAAACCTGCGCCTTTGATCTGACGAAGGCGGAGTTCATTCGCGATGTCGAACCGGGCGAAATCGTGATCATTGACGCACAGGGGCTCCGCAGTTTGCAGGCGTTTCCGGAGTCCAAACGCAGCGCGTTTTGCATCTTCGAGTACGTCTATTTTGCCCGGCCGGACTCCACCATCGCGGATCGCAGCGTCTACAAGGTGCGGGTGGAAATGGGCCGGGAACTGGCGCGCGAGAACAAAATTGATGCCGATATCGTGGTGCCGGTTCCGGACAGCGGCGTGTGCGCTGCCCTGGGATACTCGTTGGAAAGCGGAATTCCGTTCGAAATGGCCTTTGTCCGGAATCACTACGTGGGCCGGAGCTTTTTGCAGCCGTCGCAGTTTGTTCGCGACTTTGCTGTGCGGGTGAAGCTGAACCTGATTTCCGACCTCGTGCGGGGCAAACGGGTCGTGATCGTCGACGATTCCATCGTCCGGGGCACGACCAGCAAGGCTCGGGTGATCAGCCTCAAAGAAGCCGGCGCCAAGGAGGTCCATTTTCGGGTGAGCTGCCCGCCACACATGAATCCGTGCGTTTACGGAATCGATTTTCCGGAGCGGAGCAAACTGATGGCGGCGAATTACTCGCTGGAGGAGATCCGGAAGTTCCTGAATGCAGATTCCCTGGGTTACCTCTCGCTCGACGGCATGGTGAAAGCGACCGGTCGTCCGAAGGATCAGTTCTGTCTCGCCTGCTACAACGGTGAGTATCCGGTGAAGTATGATCCGTCGGTCGACAAGCACATCATCGAACGGCGCAAGAGCCGGACGAGTGGCTTGGGGCCGGAGATCGCCGTCGAAGAACGGCAGCAGCGGTTGCTCTGACGGTCAGGAGGATCCGAGGAGTTCCCGATAAAGCTCCTCATAGCGGCGAACCATGGTGGGCATGTCGAATTCCGCAGCCCTCCGTCGGCAAGCTTCGGCCATTCCCAGCAAGGCTTCCGGAGGCATCGCCAACACCTGTTCGATCCCGCGGGACAGGGCGGCGACATCGCCGGTGGGAACAATCCAACCTTCGACGGCTGGGCGAATCAGACCGGAGGTGTTGGCTCCTTCTGAAACCAAGGCGGGCCGACCGGCGGCCAGAGACTCCAGCACCGAGTTTGGCGTTCCTTCCCAGCGGGACGCCAAAACTGAAAAGTCCGCCGCGTGAAGAACAGCGGCGGGCTGGGTGGTGGCGGGAAACTGACGAACCCACTCGTCAACACCTCCGGCTCGCACGGCGTCGTCGAGACGAGTTTGGACTTCAGCGCTTTCCCGTTCGCCCACAATCCAAAACTCCACCCCTGGCGGAAGCGCTCCCCGTCGCCGCAGGTCGGCCACCGCGCCAGCGAGGAGGTCCGGCGCTTTCTGCTCGGTGATGCGCGCGAGCATGAGACCGATGCGCCGGCGTCCTGGTGCCGTGCGATCCCGCAACCCAGGATCCGGGTTGGTGGCAAAGCGGGAGATGTCCAGTCCGTTGGGAATGTAGCGAAGTCGGTGGCGGGGAATACCGGCAACCGAATTTAGCTTTTCGGCCATGCTGGGACTGTTGCAGACCACAAAGGACGAGAGTCGTTGCTCGAGACCTTCGTTGCGCAGTTGGCGGGCGTCGTATTCGGTGCGGATCGCCGTGAGCAGGCGAAAGGAATGACCGGAGCAAAGCCGGGCGAAGCGGGTAAGATGATTGCAGTGATGGCTGACGGAGTGGACCAAATGAGGGCGGAAGTCCCGGATACAGCGCCGAATGGCCCAGAGCGATCCCGGCAGTTCCGACCGTTGCCAGCGCCGATCGAGTTCCGTGACCTCAATTCCGGCGGCCTGAAGCTCGGGAACAAAATGCCGGCTTTGCCCCGACTGCGGGCCGTGAAGGCTGACGACCCGGGGCAAAAACTGCCGGCGGTCGAGGCGTTTCACCAGTTCCACCGTCTGCCGCTCAGCACCACCGGCGGCCAGACTGTCCAGACACACCAGGATTCGCTGAACCGTCATTCCCGGCCTCCGCCCATCCATTTGCGTGCCCACAATTCCAAACAGATCAAAGCCCAGAGCTTTTGGGCTTCCCGCGGGGACTGCTGACCGCCGCGACTGAAGACTTCTTTGACGGCCTTAGGTTCCAACCAGGTGTGGAGTGACAACGACGGAGCTTCGGCCAGTTCCGTCACCAACGGTCGGAGCGGACCGGAGAACCAGGTGAGGAGCGGGGCGTCAAATCCGCGTTTCTGACGTTGCAGGATTTCCGGAGGCAGGAGGTCGGCCGCGGCCTGTTTGAGGAGCCATTTGGAGCCCTTGGAGTTGAGCTTCAGCTTCGGCGGGATCGCGGCCATGAATTCAAACACCACATGATCCAGCAGCGGACTGCGAACTTCCAACGACTCCTTCATCGAGACCCGGTCAACCTTGACGAGGATTCCCGCGGACAGATAGCCGGCCAGGTCCAGGGTCTGAAGCTGGGAGAGGAGCGGTAGGGAACGGGCCGACTGCACAATGGCCGCGCGGTTGAGGTCAGCGTCGAATCCGCCCAGGACGTTACGAAACGAAGGTTGATAGAGTTGGTGCCGTTCCCGGGTGCTGAAGTAGGGACTGGCTTGGCGCCAGATCGCGGGGCTCTGGTTGAGGTTCTGGAAGTACTCGCCGTATTTGGGCGGGAGCAACGGGCTGAGACCACGCGCAAGCGAGCCCAAAGGACCAGGTAGAGCTTGCTGTAGGCGGGCCTGGCGCCAGGCTCGCCGATACCAGGTGTAGCCCCCGAAGACCTCGTCTCCACCGTCGCCGCTGAGGGCCACGGTTAGGCTGTGGCGGGCGACCCGGGAAACGAACCACGTGGGAACCATGGAATCGTCGGCGAAAGGCTCATCCAGGTGGTTGACCAGATCCTCAGCTGATTCCGCCAAATGCCGAGGCGAGACAACTTTGTGAAAGTGATTGGTTCCGCAGTGACGGGCCATCAAATGCGAGTAGTGGCTTTCGTCGTTGGGGTCGTCCTCGAAGCCGATCGAGAAAGTCCGGATTTGTTTGGGGGAATGACGGGCCATCAACGCCACGACGATGCTGCTGTCGAGGCCTCCGCTCAGAAAGGCCCCGAGCGGAACTTCGCTGATCAGACGGATCTGAACGGCGAGTTCCAAATGGGCGCGCAGTTCCTTGGCCAGAACGTCGGCCGGTTCCGTGCGCCATTCCGACTCCGGCAGCAGGGTCGGCTCCCAGTATCGGGTCAACGTGGTGCCACCTCGGGCATCAACGACCAGAGTGTGTCCTGGCGGTAGCTTGCGAATGTTTTGGAAAATTGAGCGGGGCGCGTTGATGAAGCCTTCGGCCAGATATTCATCAAGAGCCTGGGCCTCGAGCTCGAGGGGCAGATCCCGGATCTCCCGAAGAACTTTGAGTTCCGAGCCGAACACTAACCGACCACCGTGAAGGCTGTAGTAGAGGGGCTTTTTCCCGAAGCGATCGACCGAAAGGGTCATCTGCTGCTGGCGACTGTCCCAAATGGCAAACGCGAACATGCCCCGCAGCCGCTTCACACCCGCGGCTCCGTACTCCTCGAAGTTGTGGAGAATGGTCTCGGTATCGCCCCGGGTCCGGAAGGTGTGGCGTTGGACCAGGTCGGCGCGTAGTTCGGCGAAGTTATAGACCTCTCCGTTGAAGACGATCCAGGTGGAGTCGTCCTCGTTGGCCATGGGTTGATGACTGGTGGCCACGTCGACGATCGCCAGACGGCGAAATCCCAGGCCGACCGGACCCACCGTATGCAAACCTTCCTCGTCCGGACCCCGGTGCGAGATCCGGCGAGTCATCGCCGCCAGGAGACTTCGATCAACGGGTTCCCCCGTTGCGAAATTCCAGATTCCACAAATGCCACACATGCAATCAGCCGCGAAGCGTCGTCGGTCGCTTCACGGAACGGGTGGGAGTGTCGTCATGTCGCCAATCGACTCAACTTGATTGTCGGTGGAAGTGAAGTCCCTCAACCGCGGGCGCCTCGCGAAACGACTTGTTCCGGACGACTCCGGCTCGTTAGCTAGGGCGGTCCGTCCCGCCATGTTGTTCGTCAGTTGGTCGTTCGCTGTCTTTCTGCCGGTTGTCTTCGCGCTCCATTACTGGGGGCGAAGCATGGGCTGGCAAGTGAGTGTGCTGACCCTTGGCAGTTTTCTTTTCTACGGTTGGGCGAATCCGAAACTCATCCCTCTGCTCGCGATTGCATGTTTGGCCAACAGCGTCGCATCGGTGGAACTGATGGCGCCGAATCGATCGGCTGCCCGCCGTCGTCGCACGCTGGTACTGGCCTTGATCTTCAATTTGGGAACCCTGGCCTTCTTCAAATACGCCGCGCTGCTCGGTGATCTGTTGTTGCCGGAGGTTCTGTGGAAGAAATGGGGTCCGTGGCTCACCAGTATTCCGCTGCCCGTCGGAATCTCCTTCTTCACCTTTCAGGGCATCAGTCTGGTGGTGGATGCCTGGTATGCCGGAACTAAAGGGATTCCCGGGCTGCCTTCGCCCACGACTCCGGAATTGAAGGGAAGGCATTATGGCAAGGTCACGTTCTTCAAAGCATTCTTTCCCCAACTGATTGCAGGGCCAATCGTCAAAGCCGGGGACTTCTTTTTCCAGATCGGTCCGAAGCGGTTCGCCGAGATCCGGTGGGACCCAGCGATCAAGACGCTGATTCTGGGCTTTTTTCTTAAGATGGTGGTCGCGGACAATCTCAAGGAGGTGACGTCCACCATTCGGTACCCTGATTTCCTCGAGATCCCGCGGATCAATCTGATCGCTCTGGTCTATGCGTTTTCGTTCCAGTTGCTCGCCGACTTCGCCGGATACTCGCTCATTGCGATCGGTCTGGGTCGGCTGTTTGGCTACGAGTTGCCGCCCAACTTCAACTTCCCGTATCTGAGCCGCAGCATCACGGAGTTCTGGCGAAGGTGGCATCTGACCCTGTCTTCCTGGCTCCGGGAGTACCTGTACATTCCGCTTGGAGGAAGCCGGCGGGGCGAATGGATGACCTATCGAAACCTCTTTCTAGTGATGTTTCTGGGTGGACTGTGGCATGGCGCGGCCTGGAGCTATGCCGCCTGGGGCACTGCGCACGGCATTCTGTTGGCGGGTGAACGATTTTTTCTCAGACAACATAAGGTGGCGGAGGAGAATCGGTGGACATTTTTGGGGGCGGTTCGAGCTGTGGTGGTCTTCTCGGTGGTGACTTTGTTGTGGCTGCTGTTTCAACTGCGGGAGTTCCGCCACGCGGTGGCATATGTCTCGGGAATAATAAATCAGTCGGGGCCACCGCAGCTCCAGGCCCTTTATGTCATAGGCCTGTTCTCGTTGCCGGTGGTGCTGTGGCATATCTGGGGCGCGTTGGAACAGTGGCGGCGGGGTTGGTCGCCAGAACGGACAGGACGCGTCAGCATCATCGGCCACGCAGTGATGCTCTTCCTCATCATCACTAACTCCGGACCACCCGGAGAGTTCATCTATTTCCAATTCTAGCCCGTGAGTTCCGCCACCCAGACCCGGCGCATTCTGCTGCTAACAGCGGTGCTCTGCGTCATCTGGATCGGGCTCGGTTCCTGGTTGCCCCGACCTGAACTGGCCGAAACAAATTACGTGGCCAATCGACTGCGGATCGAGCGGTTCTTGTTGGATTCCGCGCCTTCGAATGTGGTGGTGGGAACGTCCCTCTCGGGTCGTCTCCAGCCGTCCTTCTTCTCGGGAACGACGCTCGCGAGCATGGCCAATCTAGGCCTCGATGGGGCAAACCCCGACACCGGTCTGACATTGGTCCTGAAACAAGCCCGGCCTCCAGAACGGGTGTTTCTCGAGGTCCACCGACTGATCATGCCGCCGGGAGCTAACGACACCCAGTTGTTGAATCTCACCCAGGGTCCAGGGCTCGAGCTGAGCCGGTGGGCGGCTCTAACCCGGGCGATGAGCCGTCCCAGCACTGTGCTCTACGGTTGGCTGAAGGGGCAGCAATCCGGAGGCGGATCAACGGTAACCCCCGGATCCCAGATAACCCGGCCGGGAACTGTCACCGTTGAGCCGGATCCGAAATGGGCGCCGCGAATCCGGGAGAAGGTTCGGCAGGTCGAGGCTCGGGGAACGAAAGTGTATCTGCTGCGGTTGCCCGTGGGCCGGGAGAATCCTGTGGACGCCCAGGCGAAAAGTTTTGCTGACGAAGCGTCAATGGAATTGGGACTACCTTTGGTGGACCTCTACCGGCTCAGCCAAGCTGAGGGCGTGGAGATTCGGTACACGGATGGACTGCATCTGACTCCGCAGAGTGCGGTCTGGCTTGCCGGTCGACTCGCGCAGGCGGTGTCATCAAAATAGCCTCGCTATCGGTGGTTTTGGGGGGAAACTGGGCACTCTGGAACGGGAAGACCCATGAATTGGAAACGTTTGATCGTAGTGGTTGTCTTCTGCTTGTCCTTTGGAGCTGTGGTCGGAGCGGTGCTGGGATATGTCCTCCAACGGTTCACGGAGGAGTTCTCCTACCGGGGTGAGAGTTGGATTGACGAGCTCGGAGTCGGAACAGCGTATGGAGCGGGATTGGGTCTGGTGGCAGGTGGGGTCTTGGCGCTGCTGACGGTGGTTCGGCTGCTGAGTAAGGCGAGCCGGAGCGGTCGGCGTTAAGCGACTAACTGCGAACTCCCCAACGGAACGGATCGCGAGGATCCAGGCGCAGACGGCACTCGGCTGTGACGAAGGCGGTTCCTCGAATGACCGGGGCGATTATTCCTTGCTCGCGATCTAGCCAGCGGAAGTGGCCTTCGAAGGACGATCCCAAAATGCTTTCCTGAATCCAGGGCTCGTTTTCGGCCAGCTTTCCGGAGGCCGCCAGACACGCCAGCTTGGCACTGGTGCCAGTACCGCAGGGCGAGCGGTCGTAGGCCTTGCCGGGACAGAGAACAAAGTTACGGGAGTGACCGCCGGCGCGGCCGGGACTGAAGAGTTCCACGTGATCTACTTCTGGAAAACCCTGTTCATTAACCGCTTGCCGAATCTTCCAGGTGATCTCGGTCAAGCGCTCCACCTGAGACAGATCCAGTGACCAAGGATGGGATTCGACCAGAAAGAACCAGTTTCCCCCCCAGGACACATCGCCTCGGATGGGGCCCAGCCCAGGAACTTCGATACTGACCTGGGCGGCCTTGCGATAGCTCGGGACATTCGTGAGGGAGACACCGCCATCCGGATGCAACGTGGCGGTCACCGGCCCCACCGGAGTATCTAGGAGATGGTCCCCCGGTCCGATCCGTCCGAGATGGGCCAGGGTCACCATCAGGCCAATGGTCCCGTGGCCACACATTCCTAGGTAGCCCACGTTGTTGAAGAAGATAACACCGGTGACCGCCTGAGGGCTAACGGGAGGAACCAGGAGTGCCCCCACCATGACGTCCGAGCCCCGAGGTTCGTTGACGACCGCTGATCGGAAGTGGTCGAACTCCGTTCGGAACTGGGTGACTTGGTCAGGAAGTGGACCGGGCCGGAGGGGTGGTCCCCCGGCAATCACCACGCGCGTGGGTTCGCCGCCGGTGTGGGAATCCACGACATCCAGAACCCTGGTAGAGTCGGCGGTTGAAGTCATCGGCTGTGAGTCTGAGGGGAATTGATCCCGGGGTCTTGTACCGAACCGAGTGGGCCGAAGGAGCTTCACGCACACTGGTTCAATCTCTTCCCGAGTCAGCCGTGGGTGTAGGCAAGATCCTGAGCGGGATCGATTTTCCATCGCTCCGCGACTTGAGCGAGGTCCCGGGAGACTGACCACTGATCGGGGAGAGGATCGGCCGTATGTCGAACACTCGCACCCTTCAGGGCCATGCACCCCCGGTTGTTGCCGACCCGGGCGATCAGGTCCAATTCGTCTTCCGTTAACGTGAACGAAGGGAGTTCAGCCAACTCGCGAAGTTTGGTGGAAATGGCTTTGGTTTCAGGCCCCTGCTCTTCGATCAGCGTTGGCACAACACTTTGGATCGCAGTCTGTTGCAGACACCAACCGCAGGCCAGTTGGAGCGGTGTCAAGCCATGTTTTCGGGCAATCGGGCGCAATTCCTCGAGTTTGGCGGTCGCGGCTTCGACCCATCCGGGAGGACGGAACGAACGGTGATCGGCAGTTCCAAAGCTGTGTCCGGGCTTCACGTCATCGCTAAAGATGCCGCCGTAGTCCACGACCCGGGCCATCAATCGAACGTCGTGGGCTTGGGCCGCCGGGAGTACGAGCGAGCCGGGCCAGGGTTCGAAGGGATTGAGAATGATCATTCCCCAATCGATCAGGGGCCCAAACCGTTCGAAACACTGGATGAGATCCAAGGTAAAGCCATTGGCCGGCCCAGGTGCTACGCCTAGGGACTCGGTCAGACGCTGGTCCACCAAGCGGCTGAGGCCATTCCAGACCCGATCGCTGCTGTAGCCGATGGAGTCGGGATTGTGCAGAAGGATAACATCGAAGTGGTCGGTCTGAAGCCGTTCCAACGCCTTCTCGGTCGCCATTTCGAGGTAGCTCCCATAGTCCTGCGCGCTGCGGATTCGCGGATCGGTAAAGCGGGGAAAGCCCTTCGCTCCATCTCGTTTTGCCGAATAGAAGTCGTGACCGATCAGGCCAACCAAGCTGTAGGAGTCCCGTGGAATGCCGGACAAGGCTCGACCGAGGAGGGAGTCCGCGGCGCCGCTGGCATAAACATCGGCGGTGACGAAGGTGCGAACGCCAAGCGCATGAGCTTCGCGAACCAGCTGAATCCAGCGGTCTTCCGGAAGGGGCACTCCATAGTTCATGAAACGACCTCCATTCCAGGTTCCAAAGGCGGTGCGGGTGACGTCCATAGCAGGCCGACAGTTAAATTCACCGTGGTCGGAGCGGCAATTGTCAGGTGCGGGAAGTTTCGGAAAACACGGGGGATAACTCGGCATTGTCGGAACTGAACCAAGGTGAGACGGTCGAACTCGTCATGCGAGCAGGACTGGGAAGAGGACTGAACACCCTGATGGATCGCCCCCGCGCGAACGCGGCGACTGCGGCGGATCGGTCAGGTGTGCAGTTGTTCCTTGTGAAGCCAAGCCCGACTCCGCCAGCCCCGCCGGCGCAGCCCCTGAGTCGAGTGGAGCCGAGGGGACTCTCCCGAGCCCTCTGGATTCTGGACGGACTCTTGGTGCTAACAGCGCTTTCGATTCTGTGGATCCCAATCCTCGATCGAGTCGCGGCGCTGGTGCTGGGATCTTGGTTGATCAGTATGGC
Organism: Verrucomicrobiota bacterium; assembly: GCA_017309115.1. GTDB lineage: Bacteria > Verrucomicrobiota > Verrucomicrobiia > Limisphaerales > UBA9464 > UBA9464. Next base: position 139,402 of record JAFLEF010000005.1, read on the forward strand.
TTCGGCTTTGGGGGTATTGGCGACGCTGGGGAGACGGTGATGAGGAGAGGATCGGGGAATTGTTCCACGTGGAACAATGGGTACCTGACTTCGGCTTAGTGAAACGTGGCGATTACCCACAACTCTCCGCTGGTTCATGTCCGAAGATCGGCTAAAACCGGGGGGCAATGTTCGAGTATCCGAAGCGATATCAGGTGATTGTGGTGGGCGGAGGCCATGCCGGCGTCGAGGCCGCCTTGGCGGCAGCGCGAATGGGGTGTCAGACCCTCTTGCTGACGATCAATCTGGATACGATCGGGCAGATGTCCTGCAACCCTGCCATTGGCGGTCTGGCCAAGGGTCATTTGGTTCGGGAAATCGACGCGCTGGGGGGGGAGATGGGGAAGGCCACCGATTTGACTGGGCTGCAGTTCCGAATGTTGAACACGCGAAAAGGCCCCTCGGTGTGGGCACCCCGAGCCCAGTGCGACAAGAAGGCCTATCAATTCCGGCTGAAGTGGCTTTGTGAGCGGCAGGCCAATCTCGACTGCAAGCAGGCCCAGACGGTTCGCCTGTTGACGGAGGAGGGTCGGGTCACGGGAGTTCAAACGGCGTTCGAAGTCTGCTTCCGAGCCGACACAGTCGTCATCACCACTGGGACCTTCCTTCGCGGGCTGATGCACGTGGGTTCCAATCAGCAATCGGGAGGTCGAGCCGGCGAAGGAGCGGCCATGAGCTTGTCGGGATCGTTGCAGGAGGTTGGGCTGGAATTGGGCCGATTGAAGACCGGGACTCCGCCCCGTCTGGTAAAACAGTCCATCGACTTTTCCCGGTGCGAGATTCAGCCCGGGGACGAACCCGTCCCGTGGTTTTCGTACTGGAAGGACGACGTTTGGAACGACGAATTGTTCCACGTGGAACAAAGATGTTCCCCAAACGAATCGACCCAGTATCCCCGGACCTCCATCCTAAACCAGTTGGGCCAGCAGCTGCCCTGTTGGATAACGGTGACCACGGACCGGACACGGGAGATCATCCTGGCGAACTTGCACAAGTCGCCGATGTACTCGGGAGTGATCGAGGGCATCGGGCCGCGGTATTGCCCGAGCATTGAGGACAAATTCGTTCGGTTCGCTGACAAGGAGCAGCATCAGCTGTTTCTGGAACCAGAGGGGATCGCGACCGACGAGATCTATGTGAACGGGTTCTCCACGTCGCTTCCGTTTGAAGTCCAAATCCAGATGGTTCAGTCGATCGTGGGCTGTGAGCGCGCGGAGATCATGCGGCCGGCCTACGCGGTCGAGTACGACTTCAGTTTCCCGACTCAGTTGCTCCCCAGTCTGGAGACCAAGGTTTGTCACAACCTCTTCTTGGCGGGACAGATCAATGGAACCTCAGGGTACGAGGAAGCGGCAGCCCAGGGTTTGATGGCCGGAATCAACGCGGCACTGCGCGTTCAGGGTCGCCCAGCCTTTGTTTTGGGTCGGGACCAGGCCTATATCGGCGTCTTGGTCGATGATTTGATTACCAAGGGCACGACGGAGCCGTATCGGATGTTTACTTCGCGGGCGGAGCACCGGCTCCTGCTTCGTCAGGACAATGCGGATCTCCGGCTGTCCCGGCTCGGACACAACTTGGGTCTCCTGCCCGATCGCAACTTCCGGCGCTTCGAAGCCAAGGAAACGGCCATTGAAAAGGAACTGGGCCGACTGGCGGTGACCCGATCGGGCCAGGACACCCTCGAGCAGATTCTGCGGCGCCCGGAGGTCAACTATGCGCAGCTGCCGGGGGCAGACCATGGATTGGCGCCGGAGATCGTCCAACAGGTCGAGATTGCGGTGAAGTACGCGGGATACATCCAGCGTCAGGAAGCGGAGGTCGTTCGGTTCCGAGGTTTGGAAGATCGGGCAATACCCGAGGGATTGGACTACGCGTTGGTTCCGGGACTTCGCAATGAAGCCCGACAGAAGCTTTCCCAAATCCGCCCCGCAACCTTTGGGCAAGCGGCACGAATTTCGGGGGTGTCCCCGGCGGATGTTACTCTGGTGATGATTTGGTCGCGTCGCTCGAAGTAGTCACAGGCGGTGCTCCCAAGCGCCGTCCGACGCCGGCGCCCACGACCGCGAAAGGAACGGGCAAGACGAAGTAATCCGATTGATACGCACACGTATGGAGCTCGCGCCTGAGTCTTGGTGTTGGGGAAGGGCGCTCAAACGGGTTCGAGTTCGTCGGCGGCCAGTCGGAGCGCTGCGGCCTGACCGATGAAGTCGAGGCGGAGGTGGACCTCGAGTGCGCCCGAGCGTTGAACCACCACGCCCTCGAGACCTCGGAGAGCGCCGTGCTTGATCTTAACACGTTGGCCTTCAATTATTTGAGGCTCGAGTCGGATTTCGAGTTCGGTGTCGAGGGCATTCAGGATGTCGGCCAACTGGGCGGCGAACTCGGCTTGATCACCGGGTTCCAGCAGATTGGCGACGTACTGATTCTGCCGAACCTTGGGGGCGGACTCAGGAACGACTTGGACGAAGACGTATCCTGGGAAGAGGGGTTTGCGGAACTCGACCTTCTTGCCCCGATACCGCTTCACACTGCGATAGAGTGGTAAGGTGACGGCAAAACCTTCCCGTTGGCAGAACTCGGCCAACTTCTTTTCGCAGCGGGGACGAACGTGCGCGACATACCAACGGACTTCCATGGGCTCGTGAGTGGGGACTTGGCGGGTGGCCAAGGGCGAGTGTTCGTTTAAAACAACTTTGGAGGAATGGCCACCCCCTCCGTGAAAATCTCGCTCAAGCCGCTCCCAGCTTGCCCGCCTTCTGTTCGAGCCGAGTGAGTGCCCAAGCGAGGAGAATGACCCCGCCTGCGGTGAAGATCAGGACACTCCAACCCGCCGAGTCGTGAACGGCTTTCAACGCTTCCGGGCCTTCGCGATAGGCCGTTAGCGATAAATACAGCGAACGGAAGAAGTTTCCGGCCATCGCCAGACCAATTCCCGCCACCAGGAACAAGGCCTTGCCGCCACCCCGCCGAAGGGTCAGATCGCCCACAAACAGGGCCGCCATCAGACTCGACTGCAAACTCCGGATCCCGCTACACGCCTCGTCCACGCCGACCACGCAGTTGGGCAATTGAATGAGGTGCGCCCGGCGCTCCGCGGGAATGCCCATCAGATTCAACGTTTCGACGTTCAAGGTCGTCACCAGGGACTGGAGGCTGAAGACGACGGGATTCCAAATGATCTTGGGCAGAGGCACGGCCAGGTAGAAGAAGATCAGCGGGAAAGCGAAGTGCCTCAGGGTTCGCGGGCCGCGCAGTAGAAGAATATTGGCACACAGGAAAAGCGTGCAGCCCAGACTTAGGGCCATGGAGGACGAAGGCGAACGGGCGACGCCGATGCGGTAGAGTTCGGCCACCACGACCAAGGGCAAGCCCGCCAAGCCTAGCCACAAGGGCCAGATTCCGCGGACGGGTTGGTCGTGAGTCGGGCGGGTGGGCCAGCGTTCCCAGACCAGGAACCCGGTTAGCATCAGGAGAATCCAGCCGTAGTGATAATCCACCAAGGAGGACCACTGATGGGACAGGTCGCGGATCCACCATGCCGAAATGAGCCCGGCAGGAACCCAGGGCAGCAGGGCGCGCCAGCAGATGATGGAGCCCGGCTGGGCGGCGGTTGCTGGGGTTTCGCGGTTTGCCATTGGCCCCACCACACTCGAAACCCAATCCCGGTGCGGCAAGCCCAAAGGTTGAGCATCCCGGTGACAATCGGGCTGACGAGGTGCTTTGGAACTGTCAACGTCTTGGTCCTTCGGGCCCATAGCTCAATGGTTAGAGCAGGGGACTCATAATCCCTTGGTTACAGGTTCAAGTCCTGTTGGGCCCACCACTTCTGCGGCGGTGACCGGGCCAGCCGCCCTGCCACAGTGGCCAAATCCCGGCAGAGTCGCCGACGGCCCGTGACCAATAGTGTCCACTTGAATACCACCAATTTCTGAAAGAGTTCCCGTCCGTTGGCCGTTGATTCGTCCAACATGTTGTGGCTAAACAACCATCAGGGAACCCACGGAATACGCCTAAAGTCCCATAGCGCCGTTGGTCTGCGAGCTGCTTCACTGGACCCCGTGAGCGCGAAAGTCCCCCTCGCAGCGAGCGAACCCCAATTCTTTCGGATCGAAATTTTCCGATGGAGAGGGCTCGCCATAGTCCTGGCCCTGTGCGGTCTGATGGCCGGTATCTGCACTGTTCTAACTCCCTCGGGCCAGACGTTGAATACCGCCCGCGTCGTCAATCGCTGACAACACCTATTCTACTCGGGATAGCCGTATTTGAGCGCCGTTGGGAAGAGGGGCGGCGTTTTTGGATCCGAATACTTGCGGCGAGCAGCGATTCCCGGCCGGTCGGGGCGCGTCGGCCACTCAAAGAAGTGTCGGGAAAAATCCGGGACATGGTCATTGATCACTCGGATTCCCTCTTGAGCCAGTCGGTTCCGCTGACGCCGGAGACCAGCCTCCGAACCGGAGCGCAACGCCCCTCCTTGGGCGACCACGCGGTGCCAAGGCAATTTCGAAGCTTCCTTCGGACTGAGCCGGGCGAGGACAAACGCCACATGGCGAGGAACCACTTCCAGATGATTCGCGAGGGCGGAATACGTCGTCACCCGGCCGGGGGGAATGGAGGCTGTGGCCGCCATCACCTCGGCGCGAATTCGTGAAAAGGCCAATGATTTTGCCTTGGGCACGGCCGAACAGTACGTGTGAGAACGCCGAATTCGCAACCGGGTGGGAACTTTTCAGGGCTCACTCCGGCGACGTGGAGTTACGGGAAGCTCGACGAAGGGGGGCCAGCTTCGCGAGCCTGTGGGCATGAGCTCCACGCTGAGAGCTTTGCGCGCCCTAGCAGACCCAACCCGACTCCGGCTCATCGCCCTCCTGGAAACTGAGGAGCTCTCCGTCAATGAGCTGCAGGAGATCACACGATTGGGTCAGTCGCGCATCTCCACGCATTTGGGTCTACTGGCGGAGACCGGGTTTGTCTCGGCGCGGAGAGAAGGGAAGCGGACCTTTTATCGGCTAACCGCCAGTTCCCCGGAGTTTCAGGAGTTCGCCAAGGTGGCCTTTCGTGGGGCTCAGGAACTTCCCGATCATTCCGCAGACGTGGTAAACCTCCGGCGGGTGGTGGCCCGGCGGAGTGAGCAGGCGCAGCAGTACTTCAATCAGGTCGCCGGGCGCTTTGACCGGAGTTACGGGCCCGGCCGCTCCTGGCAGGCGTTCGGACATCTGCTGTTGCGGGTCCTCCCGCCACTGGTGGTGGCCGATCTGGGTTCCGGCGAAGGGTTGCTGTCGGAATTGCTGGCCCGGCGTTGTCGGAAAGTCATCGCGGTCGATAACTCGGAAAAAATGGTCGAGTACGGCGCCGCCAAAGCAGAAAAGAATGGTCTCTCCAATTTGGAGTTCCGGCTGGGAGATCTGGAAACTCCGCCGATCGAACCGGCGTCCGTAGATCTTGTGATCCTCAGTCAGGCTTTGCACCACGCCGAAGATCCGGCCCGAGCCTTGAAAAGTGCGTGCGCGATTCTCAAGCCCGGAGGGCAGTTGATGCTGCTGGACTTGGTCAAACACCGGTTCGAACGCGCCCGCGAGTTGTATGGCGACCGTTGGTTGGGTTTCGCCGAGGCCGATCTCCAGGGGTGGCTGGAAGCGGCGGGTTTCAATCCGATTGAAATCAGCACGGTGGCCCGAGAGGAAACCGAACCCCATTTCGAAACGCTCCTGGCGGCCGCCACGAAACCGGCCTGATTCGAGAAAACCCGCGCTGACCGGATTTTTGATTTCGACCCGACGAGGCTCGCCGTCACCATAGGCCGACCATGGATGTTCCGTTGCTGAATCTGGAATTGCCCGGTGTGCGCAAATTGAAATCGGGCAAGGTCCGGGAGGTTTTTGATTTGGACGATCGCCTGCTGTTTGTCGCGACGGATCGGATCTCCGCCTTCGATTGCATCATGCCCAATGGCATTCCCCGCAAAGGCGAAGTCCTCACCCAAATTTCCCACTTCTGGTTCGATTTCTGTCAGAGCTGGCTACCCAACCATCGTCTGGCCCGGCCGGGAGATCCGCTGCCCGAAATTCTGAAGCCCTACGCGGCTCAACTGGCGGGCCGGAGCATGATCGTGAAGAAGGCCCAGCCGCTGGCGATTGAATGCGTCGTGCGAGGTTATCTGGCGGGTTCGGGGTGGAAGGAATACCGGACGCGTCAAACGGTCTGCGGGATTCCTCTGCCCGCCGGGCTTCAGGAATCGAGTGAACTGCCGGAGCCGATCTTTACCCCGGCCACCAAGGCTGAGTCCGGCCACGATGAAAACATCCCCTACGAACGGGCGGCGGAAATCGTGGGACCGGCCATCGCCGAACAGGTTCGCAACCTAAGCCTCCGGCTGTATCGGGAGGCTCGAGCGTTTGCGGCGCAGCGGGGAATTCTAATTGCCGACACCAAGTTCGAATTCGGGATCTACGAGAATCAGCTGATCCTCATTGATGAAGCGTTGACCCCGGACTCATCCCGCTTCTGGCCGGCGGACCAGTACGCGCCGGGTCGGAGTCAGCCCAGTTACGACAAGCAATTCGTACGGGATTACCTGGAGACGCTGACTTGGGACAAGACACCGCCGGCGCCGGCGCTACCCGCTGAAGTGGTGGCTCGAACGCAGCAGAAGTATCTCGAAGCCTTCGAGCGGTTGACGGGTCGACCGCTGTAGACCGGGAATCCGGCGCGAATCAGGCTGACACGCCGCATTCCCAGACGAACCAGGCGGGATTCAAGCCTCCGAGGGGTCCGCGGAGTTGGTCCAATTCCTCCGCCGGCCCGTGGATTTCCAGGCGGGCGAGTTTGGACATCGACAGCATCCGGTCCAAGTGCGCCGAGACGTTGGTCAAGTGGGCCAAAACGCCCGCGGCACTGGTGTAGGCTTCACGGCAGAACACCTCGTCGCCGTTGATCGTGAACTCGTAGTACAGCAGCTCCGGTTCGGAGGTCGATTGCGTCACGAACTCATGCAGCAACGCCTTGGCGGCCTCGAGCTGACCGGGGTTGACCTTGAAGTAGGGATGCAGGCTGACGGAGCGGGCGAGACGATTCATGGGAACGAAATAATTTGCTTAAGAGGACAGCGAGAACCAGCGGCGCCCCGAAGGCAGGCTTGAACCAGGGGGTCGCGAACCATCCCGCGTTCGATTAGTCGATCAGCGAAGCGAACTCAACCGAACTGTTCTCCCGAAGCTCGATTCAGGGGGCCGGCTGAGCAGCGATCAATTTCAGAGCGGCGTCGATGAAGATCTGGCCGGTGCGTTCGCCGAGGCAGGTCCGTGAGATGTAGTCGTAGCGTTGGAAGCTGTTCCAATCGACTTCGGTGAGGATGTAGCCGAAGGCGTCATTGGTCAGACCGAACAGGAGGTTCTGCTGACCGCGCATCTTGCGTTTGAGGTAGTAGCCGATGTTGGGCAGGGCCTCGCCCGGGATGGTGAGGATCTGCGCGGTTCCGAGGTTGACCAGGTTCACCGTCGTGGAGATGCGGCCCTCGGCGTCGGCGGCGTAGCCGAGGGGGGAACCTTTCATGATGGCCAGCAATGGACCGGAATCGACCGGGAAAACGACGGTCTCGGCGGCGACGTGCAGGGCAGGGTCCTTTTGAATCGGAGCGGACGCCACGACGCGGAGAGCTTCGTCGGCGAGGAGGTTTCCAATGCGTTGGCATTCCGACCAGTCGTTGACTTCGGTGCCGTTGGGCCGGCGATTGTCGGCGGTGACCATGCCACCCTGGGCGGAGTTCATGAAAATGCCCACGCCTCCGCCGCGTTCCTTGAGCCGATCGTAAAGCGGCCCGATGAGATCCGGACTGCAAATGCCCCGACTGCTACCGATCACCTCTGGATGAACCGCGTAATTGACCAGGGTGGCGATCGGTTGAGCCTTGGCATCCAGGATTTGCAGGACGTTGACCCGGGGGTCGTAGAGGTCGGGGGCGTAGTAGTTGTAGGCGATGGCGCCTTTGGCTTCGCCGCTGGCGATGCGGAGCGCGGCGGGTTGCAGGGAACTTACGGCTTCGTTGATTGCGGCTGCGGTCTGTTCCACGACTCGGTCGAGATACTTCAGGTCCGCCGTGGTGCCACCCTTGCCGTCAGGAAAGGCATAGACGTCCGGAGCGCTGTGGGTGTGCGTGGCTCCTATGAGAATGTGGTCGGCCGGAATGCCTTTGACCCGTTGGCGAACGCGGTCGCCCAGAACGGCTGGGAACCCGAGAAAATCGACGCTGACAAACGCGACACGCTGACCCTGATTCTCAAGCACCAGGGCCCGCGCCGTGAGTTCGCCCTGTTTCCGGTCGGCCGCCTTGGAGGGACCCAGTCCGCCTGACACGGGCAGCAGGGGGTCCGGGGTGACCACGCGGACCGCAATCCCAGCCTGGAAGGCCGCCTGGGCCGCGAAGGTTGTCACGAACAGAAGTACGAGAATCCGCACATACATGGAACCACGGTGCGCGGGGCGGAACAGTTGTCGATTCCGAAACGTAGCGCCGCGCTCCCGGCCTCTTGGCATGCGCCGATGTTTTCCGTCCTCCCCTCGGTCATCGGGAACTGGCAGGTTCTTCGGCGTGAAATCGGCGTCCGAGACTCCAGCACTCTTGTCCCCGGCCCAACGGCGATTCCTGCATCTGACCGCGGCCGTCAATGGCGCCGCCATCATGATCGTGGAAATCCTGGGGGCGAAGATGCTCGCGCCGTATCTCGGCACGTCGCACTTCGTGTGGACGGCGCAGATCGGCATCGCCATGGCGTCGCTGGCCTTCGGCTACTATCTCGGCGGTCGCTGGGCCGACGCGACGAATCAGTTGAACCGCCTGTTCGCGGCGATGCTGGCAGCGGCGTTTTACCTCTGTCTCTCCGTGCTCGGAGTCCGGGCGGTCGCGTTGCATAGCCTTCAATTCTCCCTGCCGGTGGGTTCGCTGTTGGCGTCGGCGTTTCTCTTCTTCGTTCCCCTGTCCCTGCTCGCCATCACCTGTCCGTTTCTCATCCGGTTCCTCACGGTCCAACTCCGCAGCGTGGGCAGCAACGTCGGCCGACTCTCGGCGGTTAGCACCGTGGGCAGCCTCGTGGGAACCGCGCTGATTGGGTACCTGCTCATTCCCCTCGCGCCCAACTCGGTCACGATGTACCTGACCGCCGGGGTGATCGCCGGCGTGGCGCTGATTCATTTCCTAGTCTGGGGCGGGCAACGGCTCGGCGCAGCCGGGGCGGTGGCGGCAGTGGTTTTGTTGGGCGGGTTGGCCGTGAAGATCGACGCGAGTCCGCCGTTCAAGGGGTTCAAAGAGCTGTTTCGCGGCAACTCCAACTATGGCCAGCTCCAGGTGGTCGAGTCGAGCGACGGGCAACTGCGCTACTACCTCAATGACTATCTGGTGCAGAACTCCTATTTGCCCGAGACCCGCCAAAGCATTTCGATCTTCACGTACGCGTTGCATGGACTTGCCCGCTCCCATGCGGAACGGCTGGATTCGGTCCTGTGCATCGGCATGGGTGTCGGAATCGTGCCGACCTTGTTTGCCCGCGAGGGCGCGAAGGTGGATGTCGTGGAGATCAATCCAGCGGTGGTGCCGGTGGCGCAGAAGTTCTTCGACCTCGATCTGTCTCTCTTCTCGCTGACTTTGGGTGATGGTCGCCAGTTCCTGAACGGGCGAACCAACCGTTACAACGCAATCGTGTTGGACGCGTTCCTCGGGGACTCGTCACCGGCCCACCTGATGACTCAGGAAGCGTTCACCGCGATGCGCGACGTCATGCTCACCAATGGCGTGCTAGTGATTAACTGCTTTGGCGATCCCAAGCCGGGACAAGATTACCTGCTCGCTTCGCTAACGAAGACGCTGCGGTCCGTGTTCTCTTCCGTCCGCCTCCACCTGGCCCCGAATGGCAATTGCTTTTACGTCGCCTCGAATTCGCCGCTGCAGGTCTACCGCCGAGTTGATCTCGGGGCGGTGCATCCTTCCCTCGTGGATTCTGTTCGGACGACCATCAATCAACTGCATGAAACCGATCCGCGACATGGGATCGTGCTGACCGACGATTACAATCCGGCTGACTTCTACGACGCTGCCAATCGCGAACGGCTGCGACGGGCGCTTGCGCAGTCGATGTTGAAGCTCTGATCCAGGCGGACTATCGCCGCGCCATCAGCTCCTCGATCTCGTCGGTTTCGATGGGAATGTCGGCCATCAGATCAACGACGCCGTTCTCGGTGATCAGCACGTCGTTCTCGAGGCGCACCGCAAAGCCCTCTTCCTTCACGTAGATGGCCGGTTCTACGGTCATCACCCAGCCCGGAGCGAAGGGTTCGGTGGTGAAACCCACGTCATGCACATCCAGACCGAGGGGATGTCCGCAGCCGTGCATGTAGTATTTCTTCACCGGCTTCTTCATGGGATCGGAGACCTTCACTTTAAGGTCGCGCGGACGCAGCAAGCCGAGATCGACGCATTCCTTCGCCACGAGTTCCTCGGATTCCTCCTGCCACTGCTGCGGCTTTTTGCCGGGGGTGAGTCCGGCAATCTGAGCCCGCAGCACGCGCAGCACGGCGTTGTACACTTGACGTTGGCGGCGGGTGAACCGGCCGTTGACCGGAATGGTGCGGGTCAGGTCGGAATTGTAGTTGGCGTAACTGGCGCCGACGTCGAGAAGCAGCAGTTCGCCATTGCGACAGGGCTGGCGGTTGTCGAGGTAGTGCAGGACACAGGCATTCGCGCCGGAGGCGATGATTGGGCTGTAGGCGAACGAGCCGCGTCGGCGGATGAACTCGTGGGCGAACTCGGCTTCAACGTCACACTCATTGACTCCGGGTTTGACGAACCGGGCAACGCGCTCGAAGCCGGCCTTGGTGATCTGACACGCCTGACGGAGCAGCTCGACCTCCTGCGGGGACTTGACCACCCGGAGCCGATGCATCACCCGGGCAAGCCGGTGGTACTGATGGAGCGGATAGCGATCCTGAACGGAGCGGACGAAGCGGGCTTCGCGGGTTTCGACGACGATCTCGGCCCGCTTGTGTTCGTTGGAGTTCAGATAGACGTGCTCGGCTTCACACATCAGGCGGTGGAACAGCGACGGGAAGTCAGACAGCCATTCAATGCGCTGAATGCCGGTCACGCGCTGGGCCTCCTCCTTGGTCAGTTTGTGACCTTCCCAGGTGGCAATCAGGTCACTGGTCTCCCGCAGGAACAGAATCTCCCGCTGGCGTTCGTCATCGGCTTGGGGGAAGAGGAGCAGAATGCTTTCCTCCTGCTCGACGCCGGTGAGGTAGAACAGGTCGGAGTTGGGAACGGGCCGCAGCAGACCGTCGGCATTGGTAGGCACGAGGTCATTGGCGTTCACGACCACCAGCGACTTTGGGAGGAGGAGGCGTTTGAGTCGGTCCCGGTTGCTAATGAAGAGCTGCGGGTCAATCGGTTCGTGGCGCATGACGGGCAAGGTTGAGCCTGAAGCCCGGCAATTATCAACGTCGTGGATTCGCTTGCTGTCGTCCCTGGAATCTCGCTTGCCTGGGTGGGGGTCATGCTAGATTGCCGCGTGCCGCCCGCCCGCACCGCCACTGTTCCTGCCGAAGCCAGCGCTGAAACCGCCGCGCCGGCGGTGCCCACCCGTGTCCGGGTGGAACCCGAGTCCCTCCGTCGGGCGGCCCGCATTTTCCGCTATCTGTGGCCCTATAGGGTTCGTTTCGGGCTGGCCATGGGCTGTCTGTTGACAGCAACGTCGCTGGGCCTGGCGTTCCCGTATCTGACCGGAATGCTTCTCGATGGAGCAATGACTCCGGTCGGGGGTAAGCCCACCGGCTCAATTCGCAGCATCAACCAAACGGCGTTACTGCTGCTGGCTTCACTGGCGGTTCAAGCCTTCTTCTCGTTCTTCTCCTCCAATTGGTTCAATCGCTGTGGCGAACGGGCCCTGGTGGATCTGCGCCGGGAAACCTTTGGACGCTTGGTGGGATTCCCGATGAGCTTCTTCGGGAAACGTCGGGTGGGCGAATTGGCCAGCCGGTTGACGGCAGATCTGACCGTGATTCAGGACACCTTCACCACGACCATCCCGCAGTTTCTTCGCCAGACGACGCTGTTGACCGGCGGAATCGTGCTGATTGCGGTGACGTCGTGGCGGCTGAGCGCGGTTATGATTTCCACCTTCCCAGTCCTGATTCTGGCGGCGGTGTTGATGGGGCGGCGGATCCGCGGCTATTCCCGGGATGCCCAGGATCGGCTCGCGGAGGGAGGCACCGTCATTGAGGAATCCCTGCAAGGCATCGCCAACGTGAAGGCGTTTGGGAACGAGCAGTTCGAGTTGGGCCGCTACAGCGCGCACCTGGAGTCGTTCCTGGCGGTGATTCTGAAGACGGCCCGGCTCCGTGCTTCGCTGGTGTCGTTCATCATCTTCGGCGTCTTCGGTTCGATCGTGCTGGTCTTCTGGTATGGCGCGCGGCTGATGCAAGCGGGCGAGCTGACCTTTGGCGAACTGACTCGGTTCATCCTGTACACCACGTTTGTCGGCGGTTCGGTGGCTTCCTTTGCCGAAGTGTATTCCCAAGTGCAGAAGACCTTGGGAGCCACGGAGCGGGTGCGGGAACTGTTGGATGAGCCGGTGGAGGTGGATGCGTTGAAGGCGGTGGAGTCCGCGGCAGGTCCCCGGCTGCGGGGGGAAGTGCAATTTGAGGAAGTCCGGTTTCACTATCCGTCGCGGCCAGATGTCGAAGTGTTGCGCGGGCTGACCTTGGCGGCGCGACCCGGCGAGAAGATTGCCCTGGTGGGTCCGAGCGGCGCGGGAAAGTCCACCATCGTGTCATTGCTGCTCCGCTTCTACGAACCTTCCAGCGGAACGATTCGGCTGGATGGTCGACCGGCGCAGGAGCTCACGTTGCCCCATCTAAGACAGAACCTCGCCATCGTGCCTCAAGAGGTGCTGCTCTTTGGCGGATCCATTGAGGAGAACATTCGGTATGGCCGACCCGAAGCGATCTCTGAGGAAGTGTTGGCGGCGTCGCGTCGGGCGCTATGTGATCCCTTCATTCGCAAGCTTCCCCAGGGCTACGCTACGCTGGTGGGGGATCGTGGAATCCAGCTTTCCGGTGGGCAACGCCAACGGATCGCCATCGCCCGGGCGCTGCTGAAGGATCCGGCGATCCTGATTCTCGACGAGGCCACCAGTGCCCTCGACACCGAGAGCGAGCAACTCATTCAGGAAGCGTTGGAAGTGCTGCTGGAAGGGCGAACAGCATTCATTATCGCGCATCGACTATCGACCATTCGGCGGGCGGATCGGATCTATGTAATTGAGGACGGGCAGGTCCGGGAGTCGGGCAACCACGAGGAGCTGATGCAGAAGAACGAGGGCAGTTACCGGCGGTTGGCCGAGATACAATTCGGTCGCCATCCCGCAACGGTCGATTGACGACAGGTAACGGGGCAGGGTTTCCTGAGGTCATGAGGGAGCTTCTCGACCATCGCGCCCATGGGGAGCGGCTCCGGGATTTGTGGATGGGTCTCTGTTGGGTGGCGCCTGTGGCAGGTCTGGCGGGATCGGCCAGCGCCCTGTTCCTGTGGAGCTTGGATCGCGTGACCCAGTGGCGTTTCGAGCATCCGGCGTTGCTGTACCTGCTCCCGATGGCCGGGGTGTTGATTGTGCTGCTGTATCAGCGTTGGGGCGGACGCTCGGATCGGGGAACCAATTTGATTCTCGAAGAGATTCATCAACCGGGCGGGGGGGTTCCCCTGCGCATGGCGCCCCTGGTATTGCTGACCACCCTGATGACCCATCTGTTTGGCGGCTCGGCCGGACGGGAAGGGACCGCCATTCAGATGGGTGGAGGATTGGCAGGAGGCTTCATCGGCTCTTGTCGGGTTCCGGAACGACATCGACGCATGCTCCTGATGGCCGGGGTGGCGGCGGGATTTGGTTCGGTGTTTGGAACGCCGTTGGCGGGAGCGGTGTTTGCCCTAGAGGTGCTGGCGATCGGTCGAATGCGCTACGAACATCTGCTCCCGTGTCTTTGGGCGGGATTGCTGGGGGACCTCGCGTGTTCGGTCTGGGGCGTGCATCACACGGCGTACCACATCGTGGTGCCGGATTTGCCGGGAGGTCACCTGAATCTGCTGCTGTTGGCCAAGGCGGCTCTGGCGGGAGTTCTCTTTGGTTGGACGTCGCTGTTGTTTTCGGAAACGACCCACGAACTTGGCCGTCAGTGGAAACGCTGGATTCCCCAGCCCTGGCTGCGGCCCGTGGTGGGCGGAGTAATCGTGATCCTGCTGACCTGGATTCTAGGAACGCGTTCCTATCTAGGTTTGGGAGTGACCAGTCCGGATCCGGGTGCGGTCACGATTCTGTCGAGTTTTGAGGCGGGAGGAGCGACTCCCTGGAGCTGGTGGTGGAAACTGATCTTCACCGCGGTGACCCTGAGCTCCGGCTTCAAGGGTGGGGAGGTAACACCGCTGTTCTTCATTGGAGCCGCCCTGGGGAACGCCCTGAGTGGTCCGTTGGGTGTGCCCCCCGACCTCTTCGCCGGACTGGGTTTCGTGGCGGTCTTTGCCGGCGCGAGCAATACCCCGCTGGCCTGCACGCTGATGGGCATCGAGCTGTTCGGCTCCGAGCACGCTGCCTACCTCGCGGTGGCGTGTTTCGTGGCGTATCAGTTCAGCGGGCACACCGGAATCTACGGTTCACAACGCGTGGCCACGCCCAAGGCGAACGCTGAGGGACCGGCTTCTGACCAGACCCTCAGTGAATGGCGAAAACGGCCGGACTCCCGATCCCGTGACCCCGGCTGATCACTGAACTTGGCGGGCCCGATAGAACCGGACTCCTTCAACCGCCGAAGCATCCCGGGCGAAGGCCGCTGAGGGAGCCGTGGTGAAGTTCCCCAGCGAATGCCAGTTCTGCAGATCGGTACTCCACTGCAGTTCGAACTCAGCTCCGCTGGAGAGTGCGGTAGCTTCCAGACTCAACTGGCGGGAACCATCCGCGAGCGGATCGATTCCCACCAACCGCGTGCCGGACTCCGGCGGAGCGGTTTCGCTGTGAATCGGCAGGCTCTGACCGTCGAAAGAGACTCTACCTTTGGGCAGCGCCGCCGAGGTGAGGGTGTAGGTGATGACGGGGATTTCTTCGGTAAAGAAGGGACCCCAGCGGAGAGTCTGGCTGGCGGCCGACCATACGCCTCCGGCTGAGATTTCCTGCGGCACCGCGCCCTTCGGAAGGATTTCCTCAAGCGCGAAGGCTTGGATTCCCGGAGCGGGTTGGATTCGGAGGGTGTGAAGGACTGATCCGTTGGCTTGGGGCGTTGTCGATCGCACGGCGAGACCGGCCAACGGGGCGACCGGAAGCATTCGAGCTGGGGACGCTCCTAGCGCGGCGACGCTCGCTCCGGGAACCCAGCACATCGGTGGCTCGAGTGAGGCGTCGAAGTGGTAGCGTTCGCCTCCCTTCCAAAGCAGGGCCGCCCGGGTCACGTGATCCAACGGAATGGGATTGGGTCCTCCGGGCCAGCTGTGCTCGGTCTTCCAAGCCGCCGCGAACGCCGACAGTTCATCCGCCTCAAGCGCGTTGTCGGCTGGTGCGCGATCCGCCGGGTGGTGGAGCGAACCAGTGAGGATACGGTCCCCACCAATCGGAGACGATTGGCCATCTGCCGAGGCCCGACCGTCGAAGAGTGCCAACTCGACCGCGAGGTTCGGGACGACTGTGTAGGTCAGTGTCCTCGGCTCGGGGGTGAAAAAGGGACCGAATTTCACTTTGCCGGTCAGAAGGTCGAGCGAGCCGCCGTCGCTGATCTGAGTGACCGACCAAAACGGACTGTCCACTCCGGGAATGCCTGGTGCCGGCAGGGCAAAAGGAGGCATTTCTTCAATCACATAGGCGATCACCCCGGCTGGGGGTTTCACATCCAGACGCACCGTGAACGCCGTGCCGGCCTGATAGGACGGGGGCAGTGTTCGGGTCACGAAAGAATCGAGTTGGTTCGCGATGGCTTCGACTTGGATGGGCCGCGATGCCAGAGCGGGGTCCGTCAGGTCGTGCACCTTCAAGGTGTGAGCACCGGGTTGGAGGGTGATGCGGAAGGAATGATCCAGCACTTCGTCGGCACCGGGAGCCCGAACGAACACCAGGCGGGACTCGGCCACAACTTTACCATCGACCGACAAGCCCACGTCAGTGATGCCCCCTTCGCGTCCCACGGCCTGGGCCAGCACGGTGATCTCCTGGTTGGCCGGGACGGCCCCGCCGTCGGTGGGCTCCACGAGCGAAAGCCGGGGACCCGTCCCATCCACTCGCACTTGCACCGATTGAGAGGTCACTCGGCGGTTGGGGCCAAATTGACCCACAGCGGTTAGCTCATACTCCCCGGCGACGGTCGGCCGCCAGAGGATGTGATTGTTGATCGGGAAACCGGGAGGGAACTCGGCGAAGACCACGCAAAGGAAGCAGCTGTCCCCGATCTTCTGGCCGTTGGCGAAGAACTCCACGGTGGAAACCAAGGAGTTTAGATCAAAGCCAAGGGTATCAATGAAGACCGAATCGCCGACGGAGAATACTGACCCGGGGGAAGGTGTGGTGATGACCAGGTTGGGCGTGGATTCGACGACCGAAACTTTGACTGGCGCCGAGGTGAGGACTTCGCCGTCGAACAACAGGGCACGCAAGGTGAGGGTGTAGACTCCCGGTTGGCCGGTCGTCCAGGTACCTCCAGCCTGCAGGGGTTGACCCGGCTGCGGAGGGGCGCATTTGCACAGATCGCAGCAATACGAAACGCGTCCGGCCACCACGCCATCGACCAGCAACTCGAGCGCGATGACGCCTTGGGTGGGATGCCCTCCCAGGCCGAGCCAGGCTACGGTGGAATTGGCCAGGAGTGAGTCACCTTCCGCAGGACTTAAGAGCCGGGCGAAGGGTTCCGTGGCGCCCGCATCGAGGATCTCCACCTGGGCTTCCGCGGGATCGCCCACCCGATATCCCGGGTAGGGAAGGAGATCCGGAAAACCCAAGGCCAGGATCGGATCAACCAGTCGCAGGACCACCGACTCCCGACCTTCCGGGAGGGAGTCGGTGACGGCGGTCAGGGTTAGTTCGAGTTCCTTTTGGCCTGGTTCCCAAGTGACCGGGACGAAGGGACCGACGAAGGGCAGGCCGAGCCCGTTGGGGTCGGCGTTCTCCCATTGGTAATCCGTGCCGAAAGTGGCGGTGCCGGAGAGTTCCGTCAGAACAGTCAGCGGCTTTGAGTCATCGCCTGCCCGGGTCAGGATGAAACTGGCGGTGCGACTCTTCAGGTCGCCGGTCTCCTGAGCGGGCGTATGACCCGGTCGGACGCTGACCACGGGCAGGTCAGCGAATGGATCCTGCACCTGGACCGTCACGGAACGCGACTGGATCGCTTGCTGATTCGCGTCCACCGCCCGGGCGGTCAAAGTGACGGTTCCAAGGTCAGTTGCGGCCGGGGTCCAGTTGAAGACGTGGTGGCGCAACTGGCCGGGAATGTCGGCGTCCCGGGTGAGAATCTCGGAAACCCCGAGCCGCCGGTCTCCGGCCCAGAATTCCACGCGGCGAATCGAACCCGCGGGATCAATTGCCAAAGCCTGGAGGGTGGTCACCACCCCCACGGCGAGGGTGTTGCCTTCCCGCGGAGCGGTGAGCACCACTTCGGCGGCCTGGGGAGTCACCCGCTCCACGATCTGGACCTCGGCTCGATCCGACAGCAGCCAGTAGGGGGGTTGAATTCCCTCCCGACCTGGCGGCGTGATGATCTGGAGCACGGCGGATTCCGTCACCGGCTCCACTTGGTCCAACTGGGCATCGAAGGTCGCGAGAACGCCGACGCGGACTTCCTTCACACCGGCGGGTAAAGTGATCTCGTTGCCCGTAATCTCGACGTCCGGCTTCAGGCAATCGTCACAGGGATCCAGCAACAGGGTGTAGTCGGAACCGCGCTGAGCGTCTCCGGAAAGGAGGAAGAACAGTGTTAGGGATTCGGACAAATCCCCCTCCCGCTGAAACACAATTTCGCCGCGATTGAAGCGATCACCCTCCACGGCGAACGGCCGGGTGGTGCTGACCTGCACCCAAGTCTGCTCCCCGCCATCGTCGACCGCTCCCTTGGCCGCGGCCCGGAGGCTATCGATCTCGTAGGGCGGAATTGGACCCATCGCTGGGGATGGGACAATCGCCACGATCAGAGACTCGGTTCCTTCGCTGAACGTGTCATTCAACGGTATCCAGCTCACGTCGAGTTGGGATTCGCCAGCGGCGAAGGTGAGTTGTTCCGGGAGCGGTTCGAAGTCCAACTGGGGATTAACCGTTCCGGACAACCCCAGGAAGATGGTCAACTCCCGGGTTAAATCTCCGGTCCGGCGGAAGCGGAACGACAGCGCATCCTGGGTTCCATCGGCCTGGACGCTACCCTCAACGGCGCTGGCATCCGTCACCTCGACACCGACCACTGGGATGCCGGGGTTCTGGACGCGGATCGGTACGATTTCCGAGCGAACAGGAAACTCTGCGATCCCCAAGGCGACAGCCATCAAGTCGTGTCGGCCCACCGGAGCGTTCGTCCAGACGTACTCCCAGACTGGGAAATCTCCTGGACCGGGCAGGGGCTGGGTGTTGAGCGGTAGACCCCCGATTCGCTGGTTCCCGGAGAAGAACTCGAGCGAAACGCCCACGAGCGGCGGCGGATCCAGGCGAACCCGGATCGGGATGGGAATGCCCGGGGCGAACTCGCTTTGGGGCCCCGGTGACACGATCGACACGCGGATGGCGACTGGCAACGGATCGCTGGGGCCAGTCTGGGCCACCAGGGAGAAGGCAAGCGCAGTCCAGCCACAAAGGACGGCGAGGGATTTCCAGAGGGAGTTCATGGGAGCTGAAATAACTGAACAGAAAAGGGACTACTCGGGGAGGGCGGCGAAGTTTTCACCGCGCTCAATACGCTCGCGGAGCACCGCAGCTGGCACCGCGGCCACATGGCCGTCAGCAAAGAGGTAGTTGGCGCTCCGACCGTGCCGATACGGGTCGATGTCGGCCAGCACGTGTGCCCAGCCGAAAATCCAGGTGTCGGGATGCGTGTGATCATCAAAGGCGGGAACCGGTATGGCATTCAGGTCCACCGGCGGGAAGAGCACACCTTGGTTGGAGACTTCAAACGCCAGGAACGTCTCCGAAGGACGCCGATAATTGGCCACCCGCAAACTCGACGGATTGATAATCAAGGAGCGACCGTCGGGTCCCACGGCGGTTGGCGGCAGGGGATCCTCCGCCGAGTGCTCGCGGGCGGTGTACTCATTCCGCACATAGCTGGTTCGCTTCCATTGACGGCGGGCCTCGCGCAGCGGATCGGCCGGGCACAAGCGGATTCCGTCCACCGAGCCGAGATACGGAGTGAGGTTCATGACCCAGGCCGGAGCGTTATCGCCTCGAGGGTCGGGTGGAAGGCGACCCAGGGAATCACTTTCGGAATACATCTGCAGGCCCAGCCCGAGTTGACGGAGTTGCGATAGACACTGGACGGACTTCGATCGCGCCTTGGCTTGGGCGAGGGCCGGGAGCAGCAGTCCCATCAGCACAGCCAACACCGCCACCACCACCAGCAATTCCAGCAGGGTGACGCCGCGGTTGGTGCGGGATGACGGGCAGCGGTTCATGGCAGATTAACGACCGCGATTCGGGGTTGGCCGGAATTAGGATCCCGCGCAATCCAGATCGATCCACTCCCGATCATGACACCTTGGGGAGTGCAGTGAAGCGATTCCGCCGGGCATTTCAAAAGTTCCCCAGCCACGGATTCAGTAAAGATCCGTTCGAAATCGGCGGCCACGCGGTCGGGCGACGTCACCACGGTGTTGAATCCCGGGCCGTTCAAGCGCAGAGGAAACTGGAGTTGGTTCACTACCGCGTCGCGATTTCCCGCCCGCAGATCGCGCTGAACCTGGCGAATGAAGGCGTGGACCACTTGGGGCTCGGGAAATCCCGCCGGACGATAATCCCCCACGGCGCTGGGGGCCTCGAGGCTGAGAGAATTCTGGAGCCAATGTCCCGACCAAATGCCGCCGCCCAAGAGAACGGCTGCCACCAAGACGGCGCCGCTGAGTTGACGGATTCCGATCCAAGCGAAGTGGGTTCCGACGGAATCGGCAAGCGCCCAGGCACCCGCCGAAGGCTGGGTCTGGGTTCCGAGAGCGGCGTGGACCGCAGGTTGGATCAGATCGATCGGCGCGCCGGGAACGGCCTCGCGGGCCAGCATTTCCGGCAGAAGGGTGAGAGGTGTCGCGGCGCCAGCTTGGGTGAGTTCGTTCCGGAGTTGATCAAGCGCCCGAGTCACTCGTTTGCGGGCAGCATCCTCCGCAATGCCCAGATGCTCTCCCACTTGGGCCAGACTCTGATTCTGGAAGAATCGCAGAAGCAAAGCGTCCCGATCGGCGGTTCGCAGCCGGGCGAGGCAGGCATCCAGAACCGGTGCGACTCGATCCCAGAGACGGTCCAACTCGGACGGGGTGGCTGACTCTGATGTGAGGTTCATTTGGAAGGCGGCAGTTTCGCGGAGCCGACGGCGGCGTTCGGCCTTGAGCAGATCGGCGGCGGCGAATCGGGTCGCCTGCATCAGCCAACCCAGGAGTACACCATGACTGCGGAGCGAGGGGGCCTTCCGCGCGAGCAGGATGAACACGGCCTGCGTGACCTCTTCGGCCTGATGCGCGTTGCCGGTCTGACGGAAGGCAGCGGCATACACGGCATTGGCATGGCGCGACACCAGAGCGGTGAAGGCCTGCTCTGATCCGGTGGCGGCAAAGTCCCGCAGCAAGTCTGCGTCCGAGGTCACGTTTCACCCGGTATATGGCCGTCGTTCTGGAAACCGGACAAGAATTGTGGCGAGATCGAGTCCAAGGACAGGTAGAAACGTCCTATCCGAAACGAAGGCTGGCGCCCGTGAAGGCATTGTGATGGCCTCATCAGAGAACGCCGTTGACCGATACCCCAACTCCTTAGCCGCCATTCACAAAATGATCCTAGTCTTTTGATTTTTGGGGGTAGGTCTGATCCTGATCTTTGGGCTGGTGTGGTCCGCGCGCGGACGCAGACGAGAGGACGGCACTTCGGCCGATGACGGAGGAATGATGGGCGGGTGGTGGCTGAGTGGAAGCGGCGGTGACCACGCTTCCTCGTCCGATTCCTCTACCGGCGATTCCGGAGGCGGGGATGGCGGCGGCGGTGACTGACGTCGACTAACTCCGTCGCCTTCCACTTGAATCAGGGGATCAACGAGCGGGGAGCCATTCGGCTTGGGGCGAACGGAGGAACGCCAGGAGATCTGCCAGATCCTGAGCGCTTAAACCGGCTTCCAGGCCCTCTGGCATGATCGATCGACCGGTGGCTCGGATCTCCCGGAGTTGACTCCGCGCCACCGACACATCCGGAGTTCCCGGTTGGCGGAGGGTGAGTCGAGTCTCGGATTCACTGGCGATCAGTCCGGTGAAGCGTTGGTCATCAGTCTGAATGAGTTCGTAGCCCTGATAGTCGGGCGCAACTTGCCGACTGGGATCGAGAATGTCGGAGAGCAGGGTCTCGGGCGGACGACTGGCGAGACCGCCGAGATCGGGACCGACCCTTTGGCCTTGGCCCTGGAGATAATGGCACGCCAAACAAAGTCGGGCACAGGTGGCGGCGCCCCGTTTGGGATCTCCGGTCATCGTGGTGGCGGCGCGCAGGGAGTTCAGCACGCGGTCGCGGTCCGGATCTGGATCCCGGGGTTTTGGCACGGGACGGGCAAGGGGCGCCGGGGGGCGGATCTTGCTCATCCATGGAACGGAGTCCGCAGGGCTTCCGGCCGCAGCGGCGAGGGCGATCCAACGGTTGGTGGTAGTTTCCCCGAGGCGTTGGAGTGCCACCGCGGTGGCGGGATCGGCGGCGAAGCGGCGGAGGCTCAGTGCGGCTTCGAGTTGAACGAAGGGATCCGAATCCTGAAGGGCCACGCGCAGCGCTTTGGAGACCGCCCCTTGATCGGGACTGCCGGCCAAGTGCGCGGCCGCAGCGCGAACCCGAGGATTGGAATCCTGCAGGGCGTTCGTCACGACTGCGGCGTTGGTTCCGCCGAGTCGGGACCACGTGTGCAGGGCGGCGACCCGTCCAGCCGGGGTTTGGGCCAACGCGAGAAAGGCCTCGAGCCGAGAGATCGATTCTGGGGCCGACCGTTCCCAGAGAAGTCGTTGGGCGGTATCCCGGCGCCAACCATTCGGATGATCCAGTTCCCGGACCAGCTGATCGCTGGTGAGCTTGGCGAGCAAAGGCTGGGTGGCCATCGGAACCGGAGTGGAAGAGCGCAGTCGAACGCGCCAGATTCGGCCTCGGTCCCGGCCTTGATCCCAGTTTACTTGGGTCCGCATTTCCCGGGCAACCCAGTCGGGGTGTTCCACGAATTGCCGATAGAAGTCGGCCACATACAGCGCCCCGTCCGGTCCGGTTCCAAAATTCACCGGATGGAACCAGGGATCGGAACTGACGAGCACTTCGGTTCCCGCCTCGATTCGTTCGGCGCGAAACGTCGGTCCCTCCGGAATCAGGCGCCGGCGATGGACCAGATTGCGCAGGCTCTCGCCGACGAACGCCTGGCCAGTGGTTTCAGCACCGAGCGCGTCTCCCCGGTACACGTGCAGTCCGCTCAAGGCGTTGAAGTGGCTGCCCGACTCGTTGTTGAAGACCAGCGGAGGCGGGGTGAGCGGAAAGACTTCGCCGACGTCACCCGAAGGCAGGCAATCCTGCAGAACCTCCAGGGAGGCCAGGGTGGGGCGGTCGGCGAGGAAGCGGTCGGGCAGAACCTCGTGTCGGAGCGGAATGGTGTTCCACGACAGAAAGCGGTGGCCCCAATCGTCGCGGGCGTGGCCGAACTGACTTCGACCCGCCAGGGTTTCGAATTCCCCGGTGTCCGGCCGAAAGCGAAAGTCGCGACCGCGCAGGGAGACCGGAGATCCAGCCGCCGGCGCTTCGTCCACGGTCAGAGTTCCGTTCGTCCAACGCGGCTGATACTGCCGCCGTATCTCGCCATCGCTGCGTCCATTGGCGCCATACACCCAACCGTCCAAGCCCCAGAACAGGCCATTGACCCGCAGTTGTTGATTGCCCGTGCCGAACCCGGTGAAGAGGACCCGGCGCTCGTCAGCTCGGCCATCGCCGTCGTTGTCCCGGAGAAACCATAAATCAGGCGCTGCCGTCACCAGCACACCACCGCGCCAGGGCAGGATGCTGTTCGGGAACGGGAGTGCCTCGGCGAACACCACCGAAGTATCGACGCGACCGTCTCCGTTGGTGTCTTCCAACCGGCGTATGGCTCCGCCGAAGGTCGCGTTGGGATAGTCGCGCATTTCCGCCACCCACAGGCGCCCGGATTCATCCCAAGCCAAAGCCACCGGACTGCTGACCTCGGGTTCGGCCGCCACGCACTCGATCTGCCACCGGGAATCGGCGAGTCGGAACGTGCTCAGTTCCTCGTCGGGAGTGCGGGGTGGAGTGGGCGCGGCCCCGAGTGGAGTCGCTATCAACGCGAGGAGAAGGGCCAGTCGGGAGATCATGACGGACGGTGAAAGGTTCAAGGCGCCGGGGACTCCTGGGCTAGTTCGCGGAGAAGTTCCACGGCCAGATCCGCGATGCGCTCGCCGGTGCCGGGTTCGGCATAGCTGTGATACCCGGTCCAGACCTGGTAGCCGCCGAGCTGATGCCCCGTGCGGTTGGGGAGGTAACCAATCCAGTCGTTGGCCAGTTCTGCAACGTACGTGTGGCGGAAGGGGGAGCGATTCTTGATGTCCAGTCCGAGTTGCGTGAAGTACTCGGCCGGAACACCGACCCACGCGATGTCACCAATCCGAAGGGCCTGGACCCAGGTCTCGCGTTCCTGACCCTGCTGCGAGGCGAGTTCCCTCCGCATGTTCACAAAGACCTTCCGAATGACGTCATCATAGGGTGGCCCGACGTATTTGCGGACGTAACGGGCGACCGCGGCGTCTTCGGCGGCGTCATCAAACTGGCGTACCCGGAAGGTGAGCGGACGCTTGCGGGCACCCAGGGCGCGAACCTCGATGAGTTGAGTTCGTTGCAGCGTATCAAAGACCGCCGTCTTCAGGCGCCGAATGCATTCGTCGCCGCTCAGGTCGAGATTGTGGGTGGAGCCGCTGGCGCCCTCCAGGAATAGGGCGGTTCCGCCGAGTTGCTGTTCGAGTTCCTGGGCGGCGAGTCCGTAGATGCTCGGGGAGCGACGGCCCGGAGTGCGGGCTCCAATCGTGTGCGTGCTGTGATTGAAGATCAGCGCCTGCAGACGCTCATCCGGAGACCGAAAGGCGAGTACGGGAAGGTCCGGATCAAAGGGTCCCGTAACGCGAACGACATTGGTTCGCGGACCCACCCAGTAGATTTGCCCGTCCGCGAGCAACATGCGGCTGTTCTGTCCGACCGTCTTCTCCTCGCCCACGGCAAACATCAATCGACTGTCGGCCAGACGACTTTTCGCGTCGCGAACGGCGCGAACAATTCCGTCCTGCACCCGCCGCGTGAACACGGCGTCGGGTCCGTAATCATGAACGCGCATCGTGCTGGGGGCATGATGCGTGTGGGTGCAGTTCACGAGAACGTTGGCGGCGGGAATGCCGAGTTCGCGTTCGATGGTGGCGACCACGGGGTCCAGATCCTGCCGGGTTAGCATCAAGACATCACAGGCCACCCAGGCCAGAGTAACGCCCTGACGTTCGACGACGACGGCGACACAGCGCAGTTCGCCTTCCTGTCCCGAAACTTTGCCGGCGGTGATGCCTCCGGCGATGACCATCGCATCGTCGGCTTCCAGGTTGACCGCGGCGGCACCCACGCGCAGGCCCTGACCGAGCACAGGTTGGGTGAGGCCCAGAAGGAGTGTGGTCAGGAATGAAAACCAGAAGCGCATGGGAGTCTGGTCGGCAGTGCACCACAGAGCCGAAGACACGGAAAGAATGAAGGCCGAAGGGGCAAGCCGTGCATGTCTCGGTGAATTGACGTGCCAGGAGTCCGCGAACGCCCGGCTCCGCAGAGCGTCGCCCTACCAGACCAACGTTTTCCTCTCAGCTCTCAACTGGTTTGTAGGCAGTCCCGGATTCGGGACGGTCGCATCCCACTTGTGGGTCAGATTGAACCTCGGGGAGTTCCTGGAATCGAAGCGAGACCTCAATTTGGTGCTGATTCCCGACTGGCACACGACGTGCGGAGTCCGATCAGTGCTGAAGCCTCGATGGATGCACTGTAGCGAATTGAACCTAAAGAATTCTGCCGCCCGAAAGGTCTGGCCCTGCTGGACGACACATCTGCCTATGATTGCGCGCCGCCTCGTTCCTGATTCCTCCACCCCGGCCTCGTCGACTCCGCGCCGGACGTTCCGGGCGATCCCGTGGTCGATGGGAATCAAACGCGCGCTTGGTCACATCCTACCTCTGGTGCCTTCGGATCCGTCGCTTGTGGTCGGTTCTCATCAGACCTCGCTTCGACTTCCGTTGCTCTCCCGACCCACATGACACCTCTGATCCAGCTCAAGAATCTGGAGAAATCCTTCCCCACCCGTCCGAGCCCGACGTGGGTGCTTCGACAAATCAACCTCGATATTCAGGAGGGCGAGTTTGTCACCATCATGGGTCCCAGCGGAGCCGGGAAGTCGACCTTACTGAGCATTCTGGGGCTCTATGACAGCGCCTGGGAGGGCGAGTACTGGCTGGATGGCTCTCCAGTTCACACCCTGAAACCGAAGGAGCGGGCGGTGCTCAATCGCCGGTATGTGGGGTTTGTCTTCCAACGCTTTCATCTGCTGGAAGACCTGACGGTAGCGGAGAATCTCGATGCGCCTTTGAGTTACCGGGATCACAAGAAATCGGAACGCGAGGCGATTGTGGCCGACACGCTCGATCGGTTCGGAATCGTCGGGAAGAAGGACTTGTTTCCAGCGCAACTCAGCGGCGGTCAGCAGCAGCTGGTGGCGGTGGCCCGGGCAGTGATTGCCAAGCCGAAACTGTTGTTGGCCGACGAGCCAACGGGAAATCTGCATACAGCCCAGGGGAACGAGATTATGAACCTGTTCGAGCGGCTGAATCGCGAAGGAACGACCATTATCCAAGTGACCCATTCCGAAGCGAACGCGGCCCGGGGCAACCGAATCATCCGTTTGCGCGATGGCTGGATGGAGAAGGACAGATAGGAACACGCCCACGTCCCGGGAAACCGGTTGCTTGAAGTGGAGCCTTCGAGTAGCTGATTTTGGTCACATCCCCAAATCCCATGAAACCTCCTGTCAGCCCGATTCCCGCCGGCTATCACTCTATTCACGCTTACCTCACCGTCCGCGATGCGGGCCGAGCCATCACCTTCTATCAGGAACTATTTGGCGCCATCGAGGTGGTTCGTCTGACCTTTCCAGGAACCGACGCGGTCATGCACGCTGAACTCAAGGTTGGCGATTCGATCGTGATGTTGGGTGAGGAGGCCCCGCAGATGAACGTGCACTCGCCGCTCAAATTCGGGGGTTCGCCGGTCAGCATGATGCATTATGTGACCGATGTGGATGCCCTGTTTGCCCGGGCGATTTCGGCTGGATGCACCCCGATCTTCCCGCCGTCGGATATGTTTTGGGGCGATCGTTTCGGCAAGTTTGTGGATCCGTTTGGACATGTGTGGGGCGTGGCGACGCACATCGCGGATCCAACGCCGGAAGAGATGGAAGCCGGAGCCCGGGCCATGGCGGGCCCGCCGGATGACGCGAAGCCGTGAGCCGGGGCTCGGCGGTTGGAACCGCGAATGACGGCCTAGGATCGGAAATTCTCCGTTCGCCGGTTCCCACTGGTGAAGGCGGTCGGAATGCGGTGACATGGCGGCGAGGCTATGAACCTGCTCGTCGTTTTTCTCGTGCTGGTCTTCGCGTACAGCCTCCTTTCCGGGGCGCTGGAGCGGAGCCCGTTGACTGGGCCTATCTTCTTTACGTCCTGCGGACTCCTGCTGCCGGTGGTCTTTCCCACCCTGCCGGTCTCGGTGGGAGGACGATCCTTCTTCCTGCATGTCGCCGAAGTGGGCCTGGTGCTGCTGTTGTTTACCGATGCGAGTCGGACCAACGGGAAGATGTTGCGTCAGTTGGGAAGCCTACCGGTTCGCCTGTTGAGCACGGGAATGCTCCTGACTCTGGCCTTGGGAACGGTGTTGGCCCGGGTGGTATTTCCTCAGTTGTCCTGGGCTGAGGCGGGAATTCTCTCCGCGATTCTGGCTCCGACCGATGCCGGGCTCGGCCAGGTGATCGTGAGCAGTCTGGACGTACCGACGCGCATTCGACAGGCGTTGAATGTTGAAGCGGGTCTGAACGATGGGTTGTCGGTACCGTTTCTGATGTTCTTTTTGGCCTTGGTCCAGGAGCACGGATCGGAGGGAGGCGGGCTGATGAAGTTCATGATGGAGCAGCTTGGCTACGGGGCCATGATCGGCGCGGGCATTGGAGGGATGGGTGGGATGCTGATCGGTTGGGCGCATCGGCGGGGCTGGACGGCCGAAGCGGCGCAATCTCTGGCAGTGGTGGCTTTGCCGTTGTTGTGTCTCTTGGTGTCCCCACACGTGGGAGCGAGCATGTTCATTGCAGCATTTATGGCCGGGCTGCTGGTGCAGTTCGGATTCCCGGAGGTGGCCAGGCACAGTGCCGAATTCGCCGAAGGCTGGGGTCAGCTCTTGAACTTCTCGGTCTTCTTTTTCTTCGGCTTCGTAGTCGTCCGGGAACTAGGCCAGATCACTGGGGCGGCCGTCGTTTATGCCGTCCTGAGTCTGACCGTGATCCGGTTGGTACCGGTGGCCATCGCGCTGTGGGGGACCCGACTGAGTCGGCCGACCGTTGTGTTCATGGGCTGGTTTGGTCCCCGGGGTCTGGCTTCATTGGTGTTGGCGCTAGTTTACCTGGAGGAGGAGACCCGCGCCGGAGGCGAGTCCACGGTGCGCTTGGCGGTGATGGTGACCGTGCTGTTGAGCATCTTCTTGCACGGAATCTCGGCCCAGCCCGGGATCCGACTTTACGCCCGGAGCCTGGCGCAGCTACCGGCCTCCGCTCCGGAACATCAGGACGAAGTGGTGGCGACGCGTTGAGTCCGCCCGGGGCCAGTAGGAGGTTCCCGGGGTGACTTCCACTCGCGTTCCGGCGCGGTGCCAACGGCCTTGGGCCGGCTCAGTATGGCTGGCGGACGATGACCCGATAGAATCCGGAGACATCCTGCCCGAGGAGCGGCCCGATGATGATTGGGCCGTCGGTCGTAGGCCAAACGGTCTGCAGAACTTCCCAGTCGGTCAGACCAACCGTGGCGCGTCGTTGCAGCTGATAGACTCGGGACGACAAAGCATCGATGACGACCTGGCCGTCCACGATGCGCAGCCGGAGGGCGCTGGCCGCGTTGTTGGCGGACGTGCCGGCCTCGAATTCCTCGGCGGCGGTCCAGCCATCGCCGTCGAGGTCACTGGTGGCGTCGGCAGCATTGCTGGGATTCGAACCGGTCGCGGTTTCGACGGAATCGGGAATGCCATCCCGGTCCCCGTCGGCCTGCAGCGGCAATTCGATGACCAACGAACTCGATTTCTCAGAGGCACCCGTTTCTTGAATCACAACCGAAAGCGGATTGCTTAGGTTGGTCGACACCAGGTTCAGGTCGAAGCTGAGCGTGCCATTCACTGGAATCGAAATGACTCCCGAGCGGGTGGCGCCCACGATCGGATCGTACTCCGCGGTGAAGATCGCACTCTTCATCTGAAGCGTGCTAACCCCGTTGGCGGGCACCGCGGCGAGCGAGACGGGGGATGAGGCGATACCGGAGTGGCGCAGTTCCAGGCCCATGCGATAGGGCTGGCCAACCACTCCGGGAACCTCCGGGATCCAGCCGAGCGCTTGGTTGCTGAACCGGGGTTGGATCAAGTGCAGTGAGAACTCGCTGACGCAACGTCCATGAGCGCCGGCCCGGTATGAGGCTACAATGGCTTCGGAGGTGAGGGCCTGGCGGTAGACCTGGACTTCATCCAACTCGCCTTGGAGATAATCGCTGGCCACTTGGCTGGCGGGTTCGCCCAACCGGAAGGGAGCGTCCGAGCGGAGATCTCCTGGGATCGGCTGGCCGGAAATGACTGCCCAGCGTCCGTCCAGACTGCCGAAGTGACTCAAGTTGCCACCGCGGCCCACGGCCACATGGTGCCATTTCTCGTCCCGGAGGTCCGTGTTGCTGACGATCCAGTCGGTGGTCCTCGTCCCGTCTCCGGTCCGGAGGACGAGAATTCCGTTGGTGACCACAACGGCGTAACCTTGGATGAAGGAATCCACGATCCGGTGTTTGCTCAGGACAGTATGA
This sequence comes from Verrucomicrobiota bacterium, assembly GCA_017309115.1. Taxonomy (GTDB): domain Bacteria; phylum Verrucomicrobiota; class Verrucomicrobiia; order Limisphaerales; family UBA9464; genus UBA9464. Next base: position 168,809 of record JAFLEF010000005.1, read on the forward strand.
TTTTGACGGGAGTTTCTCGGCAGACGGACCCAGAACTCGAGGGTGAAGGGTTGATCCGCGGCGAAATTCAGAAGCGGATGGTCGGCGACCTGAAGGGCGGCGTTGGTGCCGTTGAATTCAAACCCGCCATTCACCCGACCGAGAGCGGTATAGGTCAGACCTTCGGTCGGTTCGCCGACCAGACCGTTGACCAAGCTGTTGGTGGAGTCGCCTTTCCACCACGCGGCCAATTCCGCCGGGACCGCAGCGCAGACAGCGGAGAGCTCCTGGGTGACTGAGGCGGTGTTATTGAGGAGGTTGAACTCCAGCGGTTCGGCCGTGAGGCTCACGGTTGAGACCACGTTGGTCGGGAACGTCGCACTGAAGGCGGACGCTTGACCTGCCGGAGTGTAGACCAGGGTGGCTCCGGACTGTCCGGGAATGGAGCCGAAGTTCACCGTCACCCGGGTTTGCTGTCCGATTCCCGGCGAGAATACGGTCGTTCGCGTGGCGGTTCCTTGGGACAGAGTTGGGGCGGGGCCGTCGTCATTGTGGCCGCTGTAAGCCGACCCCAGGTTGAGCACGGCCGTGACGTTGGAAGCCGTCGAGGCACCGAGGTTGGTCACCACCATCAGGAACTGCGACGAAAAGCGGGGCGCAGTCAGGAGGGGCATGGCCGTCAACTCCACTTTGAGGTCTTCCACCACAGTCATCGGGAACGGGGTGCTCAGGCCACGGTGACCGTTGCCATCATCAGCCAATAAACGGACCGCTGGTCCATAGCCCCGAATGGTCAGCGGACCGGTCCAGCGGCCGTCAACAAACGCGGAGGCGGTGTTGGGTACGACTTCCAAGGGAACGGAGTCGGTGAACGGAGTTACGAATCCGGCGTTAACCCGACCGAGATTGAGCGAGCCGTCCCGGAAAAATTCCCAGTCGGCGAGGCTCCTCGAATTGCGGGCAAGGTGCGGAACTCGGCGGTAGCCGGTGCTGTTGGAAAGGGCCGGAGCCACGGAGGGGCCTGACCAGTCGTCCGCCCGAACCTGGACCGGGATGTAGATTTCTTCGGGTTGGGCGCGGTCAGCAAGGAAGGCGTCGCCAATGCTTCCGAACGGATCCACCAGGAGAACGCCGATTCGTACGTCCCGGGGATCTTGCGGGGTGCCGCGATCCGCCCAGGAAACCGTCTGCCCCAGGCGGAAGTTCGGATACGCTCCCGTGCCACTACCGGCGGCAATCACAAACACGCCGCCCGCCGGCACCACGGTGTCCACCGGCAATACGAGTGAGGCTCGAGGGGCGGGCCAACGGGAGGAGTCATAGAACGCCACGGTCCAGCCGCTGAGATCCACCGGACTGGTGGTGACATTCTGCAATTCCACCGTTGCGACGGGACTGACCGCGACTTCAGTGAACACGACTCCGCTGGGGCGACCGTTCCCGGCAAAAGCCTGGAGGGAGACCACGCTATTGAAGTTGGACACCACGGTTCCCTGGCTGTCGAGAGCGCGTAGGGACGCGGTAAACGGAGCGCCGGCGGTGACGGCCGTCGCAGGTGTCTCCCAGGAGAATTGGGCGACTTGGGAGATCAACCCGTCATCGTTGAGGATGGTTCCCGACGGCGGCGGAGTGCCAGCCCGAGGGAGGGTGAGTCCGCTCTCCTGGCTCAGGCTGAGAAAGAACAGTTCGTTTGGTTCGATGGACGAATCTCCATTGACGAGCACTTCCACCACTTGGTTGGTCTGGCCCGGAGCGAAGGTCAAGGTACCCGAAGCGGCCACGAAATCAGTCGGCGCCCGGGCGGAGTCATTCGTGGTGGCAAAGAAGAGGCTACTCTCGAGGTCCGAGGGACGATCGAGCTGAAATCGGAAGGAAAACGGCGTCGGGCCACTGTTGCCTTCGTTCGCCTGAACCGACACGACCGAGAGTACCGGCCGCGGATCGGCGCTGACGATCGTGACCACGGCGTTGGTCTTGCCCGGGACCGCTCCGCCCACCGGAGTGAGCACCACGCGGAAGGTCTCATCGGCCTCAAAGATGCCATCGCCGTTGATGGTGATTGGGATGTGCCGGCTGACCGTTCCCGGCGGAAATTCCAAGCGACCGGTAACCGGCACAAAGTCCTTATCGGCAACCGCACTACCGGCCACGGTCACGTAATCCACCAGGACCGTTTTGGTGCTGATGGCATTGAGGGCGACTTCCAGTTCCGCGATGGCCGGTTTTCCACCCTCTTCGGTCACCGTTAAATCCTGAACCAGTCCGACCGCCAGGGCCCGGACATCCAGCGTCGATTCGAAGCGGTTGTTAGCGAGTGTCAGCTCCGATTCCGCGCGCCCGACGGTGGCGGTTAGGGGATAAATACCCTCGATCAACGGACGGAAGACGACGGTGACGACCGCGTTGCTGCCGGCGGGGATGGTTCCGAGAGAACCGCGGAGGAAGCCGGCCAGGTTCTGAACCGTTCCCTGGGACGAGGTGACCGACTGGAACTGCATGCCGGGCGGCACGGCGTTGGTGAACGTGACCGCCGTGGAGTCGCTGCCGATGCTGGTGATAACAAACCGTGAGGTGAAGTCTTCGTCGAGGGCGACGGGTCCGCCGGCGGTCGAGGTGATCAACAGATCTTCGACACACTTCGGAGCACCGCCACTGGAGGCCAGGGTGGCTATTTCCGACGCGCTGAGAGTCCGGTCGTAGAAGGAGATTTCGTCGAGGTCGCCCAGGAAACCGTTCCGACCGGAACCTGGAAGTCCGCCCAAGAAGTAGGGCAAGTCCAACGGAATGCTCTCCGCAAAAGTCCTGGTGTCGCCCAGTTGCCCGTCGCGATAGAAGCGGACCTCGGTCGGCGTGCGAACCAGCGCGACGTGGTGCCATTGTAGGTCGTCGATACGAACTCCGGATTCGACGCCCGCGATGTCGGTTCGGCCGAAGGAGAGGTTCCCGTTGTTGACCAACTGGAAGTTCCAGCCGCCGGCATCGGCACCCAGAATGCTGCCCGCGCCACCCCACAAGGTGGCGGTGCTGAGGGAGGCACGTCGGATCCAACCTTCAATGGTGAACTCGGATCGCTGCAGGGCAGCCACCCCTCCCAGACTCACCCCGGAACCCGCTTGGCCATTGAGTCGGAGGGCGGTGCCAATTCGTCCGGGAGTGTAACTCAGCCCATTCGTCGCCAATGCGTCCCGACCCGCGATGGTATCCACCGCATTGCTCTCACCGCGCCACCAAGCGGTTAGCTGTGTGGGAGAGGGAATGCAGGCAGGCCGCACAAGAAAAGAGGCAGAGGCGGAGATTGAATTGTCGTCGTCAGGGATGCTAGCCGACGCCCTTATCTGATAAAGACCGGTGGTGGTTCCCAGAAAGCGGACCGTAATCTCTGCAGGTGCGTCTTGTGTAAGGGAGTCGGCCGAGAATGTGAGCACGGTTCCCGCAGACGTCTCGACACTGTCGATCGTACCAATGGAGGTAGTTGCACTGGTGACCACCAACCCAGTAGGCAAGAGGTTAGTAACGGTTACGGGGACTGGGTTGGTCGAGCTGGTGGCCACCCTTAGCAGATAAGAGACGGGAGTATCGCGGACCACTTCGTTGGGAACTTCGGCAAATCTAAGCTGAATTCGGGATAAACACTTCCCGAAACTGCCAGCGGCCCAAATCGAATCGATTTCCTCGGGAAAGAGCGGGCGATTATAAATTGAGACTTCATCGATGGAACCGATAAACGAATAGTTGAGCCCATTGATTAGGGTTGGATTTGCGCCGATGGCAAACGGGCCGCCAAAGGTGAAGGCGGACCCGATCGTACCCACTTCGCGGAGTACGCCATCGACGTAGAATCTTAGGTTTGAGGCGGACTTCGTGACTGCCACGTGGTGCCAATTCAAGTCGGTGATCAGCCTAGCGGTGTCATAGCGGATGATACCCACGTGGCTAACCGACAAGTTTCCCTCGTGCAGGAAGGCAAGGGAGTATCCTCCAGAATCCGAGGAGAACAGGCCCGCCCCGGCCTCGGAGTCAGAAGTACGATCCATTCGGTCCCGCTTAACCCACATTTCAATGGTGAAGTCCTGTAAGTGGAGCGCCTCTGTGTTCGGAATCAGTACCCGCTGGGCTCCACCTCCGAACTTGAAGCCTTGGTTGACGAACCCATCGCTGTAACTGGCACCGCCACTCAACGAGCCGTCAGCGTCGCCAAATTGATCTTCGGCCGTACTGTCGCCGCTCCACCATGCGACCAACCCTTCCGGTGGGGGCACACAGGAAGTAGCCAGCGGGCGGATTAGGCTCAGCATTTCTGATGCTGAAAGCGCCCTTGGATAAAACCCCAATTGATCCAGATCGCCCCAGAATGCGTATCGATTGGCATCAAACTCAACGCCCAAGCCGCCCAAGGCAAAGGGGCCGGTGAATTCGTAAGAAGCTGATGTGGTCGTTGAACCGACCGATCTTCCGTCGATGTAGAAGGTCAGAACGGAACCGTCCTTGGTTAGGGCGACATGGTGCCACTCCAAATCATTCACCCGCCCGTGAAGACTGGAGTTTTCCTTACCAATCCAGCTGTGGAAGAGCGATCCGTCGGCAGCCATACTGAGGGCGAAAGCGCCGCTAGAACCGGCAAAAATGGCAGCGATGCCCGAAGGATTTTGCGACGCGCGCGTGGTATCCCGTCGGCGAACCCAAGTCTCAACGGTAAAGTTCTGCACTGCGAAACGAGGGTCCAGTGGCAATTGGACAAAGTTGCCATCCTCCAGGCGGATCGCATTTCCCGACTTTCCGTCAACGAAGACGGATTCCGCAGCGGAAACTCCAACCAGTCCCGTCACCTCCTCCACAAGGTTAGATTCGAACTGGAAGTTGGCCGTGATGCCGGAGGGTTTTGGCTGATTTTCTCCCCAGAGGGTTGAGGTGAAAAGAAGCATCAGGATTAGGAACTGACCCAACGAAGGAAATCGTGACGGATAATTCATACGAAGACTCTGAATCAGGTGTGTCAGGAAGTCGGTTCTGAGCGGCAAGGCTTAGATTCGAAATCAGAGGTAAACACTGTGCAGGCGGCAGCGCCGGTGCAAGGGTTCATTTGTCCACAGCGACTCTTCGCTGTTCCTCGCCTTGCCGTTCTCGTCCGATTATTCCACCAAAGTGACGACTTCTACCTCCGTGGGACGTTCCAACTGCAGCACCAGACGGCCCGCCGCGGTGTCCCAGCGGTGCGGAGAGCTTAGCGGCACTTCGACGCCGTTGAGTTTCACCTGGGGCCTACGGGTGAGCCCCTGAATCAGAATCCAGTGCGGTCGCTTCGGCCAGCCCTCCACCCGAAACTGGACCGCGTTGGAACGTTCCGCGCCGGGAGTTATGGGTCCCGGGGCGTAGACCCACAGTCCCTGGCGCCGGAACACGCGGAAATCGAACAGGGGCGGCGCTCCGTAGGACTGGGCGGCCAAGGGAAACAGGGTGGCCGGATTGATGGGAACCGGATTCCGGAACTGGGCACGTAGATCGTAGCTGTCCGGAAGAAGACCTTGAAACTTGGGCTCGGTGGCCGGGTGGGTTTGCTGAACTCCCGACTGAGCGATTCCATCCGCCAAGGGAATCCACGGTCCGGAGGGATCATGGAAAGCCAGAGGGCGGATCGCTTCGGCATAGACGAGCCCGCACCACTGGACAGGCAGACCAATCCAGTTGGGCGCGATCCACTGGGTCGCTCCCAGCACGGGGGTCGTCGCATAGGCTCCGACCGGTGTGGTGGAGGCCTGCAAGTAAACGAAGGGAACCCCCGTCCATGCCCAGTACAACGCTTGCTGAAGAAAATCAGCTTCGCCGGTGAGCTCGAATCCCAGGGTGTACGCCCGAACCAAATAGGCGCTGGCGAGAATATCCGGGGTGTGCAGCGGGACTTCCCACGTCTGCGCACCCCGCGGAACCGTGTTGCGAAAGCGATCCAAGGCGCGGAGGAGTCGGAGCCCTTCGCGAATCAGATCCCGATCCCCGCCGAACAGTCCTCGCTCCAGGATTTGGGTAACGCTGGTGGCCGCCAATCCGTTCGCCTCTTTCGACCAGTGGGTAGAACTGAAGTCAGGCCCACCGGCCGGCGCCGCGTACGGCAGGGATCCATCAGGATGGAATCGGCTCAGCAGACTCCGACCTTCGGCCCGGGCGGTTGCGACCGCTTCTTCCACGCCTCCATAGACCAGGGGGGCCACCGGATAGCGAACATGACCGACCATCGCGCTGGCGCGTTGGGCGAGCGGAACCTCGGTCAGGGCTGCCGCCGCCTGGGTTCGTGCCCGGTCGGCCAAGGGTCCCTCCGGCAAATGGTCCGCCAACCAATCCAGATTCCAGGCGGCATCCACCGCCGGTTGGCTTGAGAACGTGGGGCCCACCGCGTGGCGAAACCGATTGCCGTCGCGAATGTCCGAATCGAGCCAACCCCGGACGGTGAGGTCGTAGTAAGCCGCGGCGTCCAGCACCGGCTGGGGCTTTGCCGGAAGTCCATGGCGGGCCACATACGCCTGAACGGAGGGAATGACGGTTTGGCCTTTTCCACCCAGAAGAGTGGCTCGGAAGGTCAACGGCTCGCTCGCGCGCAGAAGTTCTCCTTCATAGGGTAGGATTGAACCGTCCTCCCGCTGGCGCGGATCCGATCCCGGATAGATCACGGCCATCACACTGCCTCCGGAATTAAAGATTCGATCGGGCGTGTCATGCAGCGCGGCGACCCGACGGGAAGGTTCCCACATTATTCCCAGCCAGCGATTGTCCGCAGCCAGCGACATCAGGGGAAAGGTCAACTTCAAGGAGTCGGGAACTTGCCGGCGGGCCTGGGCCCCGATGAGATCTCGTTCCGAACTGCTGACTTCGTTTTCCAAGTACTCCACCCCGGCCAGCAGGGCTTGGACCTTGTTCGTTCCGAAGTTTCCAACTCCCGGATGCACGGCCAGCAAGGGCAGATAGACGACCGACCGATCGGCACTCACCACAATCCGGGTTTCCACGTCCAAAGTTCCGGGTCCAGCGCCGGGCGTAACGATCTGAGTGAGCTCCCAGTCGGCTCCGTTGGGGTCCTTGGCTCGGGTGACGACGCGAAGCGCCGAACCGTCCTGGGTAATCTCGGCGGGCTGATCCAATGGCCACCAGCGAACCTCATTTTGGTTCTCGTAGCCGATCAGGGGATGATTGTGGCCGATGGCGAAGCGTTGGCCGGCGACCCGCACTTCGAACTCACCCCAGCGTGGGCCCTGAATCCATTCCAAGTCCCCGCTTCGAACCTGCGGTGCGGTTGGGGTCACGACCGGGACGGTCGGCTTGGACCAGGCAGGTGCGGTCAGCAGAATCCGGGGCGTGAACCCCAAGCGACGAACATGGCAGATGCCGGAAGCGCCGGGTGGATCCAGACGAAAGCGGGTGGCGGCCCGGAGCGCGGGTAAGGGAACACGGGCGGTGTGCCATTGACCCGCTGGCACCACGAACCGGACCGAACGTTCCTCAGCGGGGCCATCCGACCCACTCGCGAAAAACAGCTGACCGTTGCCTCCCGTCTCCGAAAACAGCTCCAGTTCCATCCAGAGCGGTTGGAGGGGAGGGAAGTCGCGGCTGGGGCCGACGAAGTAGGGATCAGCGCCGGTGAGGGTGACCGGCAGTCCTCGCTCGAAGTCAGGCAAGCCTAAGGAGCAATCATGCAGGGCCGACCAACCCGTAGCGTTGGTGATTGTTCGAAAATCAAACTCCGGCAAGGAACCGCGCCGTTCCGCCGGCCGCGCGGAGAGGGTCGTGACCAGGGAAATCCAGACCAGGAATCCGAAGACAGCGAGGGGACGACGAACAAGCATGCTGATCAATCGGCAGACGGGACGGTTTCGCGCCCCGTTCAATTCACTTCCCGGGCCTGGCTGCTCCTCAGTGGAGGGTCCGATTCGCACTCGCGTAGAGGGTGTGATAAGTTCGGGATGGTCTCGCGAGAAAGTTTCGAAAACTCGTCTGGGCCAACCGGGACTCCGAAGTCCCGAAGAAAAAGCTCTTGTGAAAAATTTCACACACGACAGACTCCGCGTCTCTTTCGGGGCTATTCGAGAGGGTACGCTGGGAATTTTCCCCGGACCCGCTCAGTTTCCCCATCCGACCATGCGTTTCCAGCGATCCATTTTAGCGATTGTTTTCGGCCTCTTGCTGCCGCTCTGCGGATGGGCAGCTGAAGGTCATGGGGAATCCGAAGAAATGAGCGGTCTGCCGACCGCAGCGCCGGTTCTGTTTAATGTGGGTCCGCTGCCGGTCACCAATTCCATGGTTCTCACTTGGTTTGTGGCGGCGATGATCATTCTGGGAGCTCAGTTCGCCATGCGGAAATCCGAAATGATTCCGCACGGGGCCCAAAATTTCTGGGAGTGGTTGGTGGAGGGACTGTACAACTTCCTGACGGATTTAATTGGCAGTCACCTGGTTAAAAAGACGTTTTGGTTCTTCGGTTCGCTTTTCATTTTCATCGTGGCGACCAACTGGTCCGGTCTCGTTCCGGGCGTGGGAACCATCGGCTATGGGGTCCAGACCTCGCACGGGTTCCATGTGACCCAACCTCTCCTTCGTGGAGCTCATGCCGACTTCAACATGACCTTCGCAATGTCCCTGGTCTTCTTCGCCTTGTGGACGATTTGGGCGATCCAGGAGAACGGGGTCACCGGATTTTTCAAACACATATTCGCGCCGAAGGGTGAGACCAGTGGTGCTCTGTTTGTGATGATGGTGGTGGTCTTCTTTGCGGTCGGTCTCTTGGAAGTCGTTTCCATTCTGTTCCGGCCGGTTTCCCTGAGCTTCCGTTTGTACGGCAACATCTTCGCTGGGGAAAACATGTTGGAAGCCATGACCCACCTGGGGGGCCCGATCTGGGGCTGGCTGACGGCGTTGCCGTTCTATTTCATGGAACTGATGGTCGGAATCGTTCAGGCCCTGGTCTTCATGCTGCTGACGGCGGTGTTTACCCTGCTGATTTGCTCGCACGATGAATCCGAGGGTCACGGACATGCTGAAGGCGACCACGGACATTAACACTTTCGACCGTCAGACGGTGGCATGACTGCCGGGGCGGCCGAACACAACACAACACGCAATACTATGATGCTCGCAGAAATCTCCGGAAATATTCACGTCGCCGCCGCGTGCTTTGCCGCCGCCATCGCCGTGGGCATTATCGGCAAGAGCGCTTCCGAAGCGGTCGGCCGTAATCCCGGCGCCGCAACGAAGATCCTCGTCCAGGCGATTTTGAGCACGGCCTTCGCCGAAGGCGTCGTGTTCTTCGCGCTGTTCCTCTGGAACGGCAAGTGATCGCCCGGCGCGGGGCGCAGACGTTCCGCGCCAAAATTTTCCCAGTCACACTCGTTGTATGAGCCAATCCCTTCTTTTTGCCGCCGCCGCTGCGGAGCCGGGCGCCGTGGAACAGATTGCCCTGACCTTCGGAGCCAATTGGCCGGCGCTGATCTCCAATATCATCAGCTTCACGCTCGTGGCGCTGCTGTTGAAGAAGTTCGCCTTCGGCCCGATTCAGGCAATGCTGCACGAGCGGAGCGCCCGGATCGAAGAAGGCTTGGCCAACGCCGAGAAGATCAAAGCCGAACTGGCCGGTGCCCAGAACAAGGCTAAGGAAATCATCAATCAGGCCAGCGCCCAAGGGACCAAGATGATCGAAGAAGCCCGGGCGGCGATGGCGGCTGAGAACGAACGCAGCCGTCAGCAGGCAGTGGCCGATGCCCAGGATATTCTCGCCAAGGCCCGGATGGCCGGTGAGACCGAACTCGCGCGACTCAAGTCGGAGCTCCGCAAGGAAGTCACCCGCCTCGTCGTCGAGACCAGCGCCAAGGTCACCGCCGAGGTCCTGACGGTGGACCAGAAGACGCGGTTGGCGGACGACACCAATCGTTTGCTGGCCAATAACTGAGCGGACCGGACATCGTCCCGACCATGAAGATCACCAAGCAAGCCCGCCGCGACGGACGGGAACTGTTCAATGCCTGCCGGGTCAACGGGGTTTTGGACGAAGGCCGGGTCCGAGAGGTCGTTACCCGGGTCATCGCCGCCAAGTCTCGCAGCTACCTCGCGGTGCTGGAACACTTCAAACGGTTGGTCAAACTGGATCTGGATCGCCGTGCCGCCCGCGTTGAGAACGCCGTGGATACCTCCCCGGCTCAAATGGACGCCATCAAGGCCAATCTCGAACGGAAGTACGGCCCTGGCCTCAATCTCTCTTTTTGGGTCAATCCCGCACTGATCGGCGGGCTCAAGATCAAGGTCGGCAGCGACATCTATGATGGCTCCGTCGCTGGCCGTCTTGCTGCCCTCACCAACAGCTCTAATTACTGACCTCGCCGTAACCTTCTCCCTCACTTTCAATCCATTTCAGTTCCGATGAGTAACATTCTCCAGGAAATCGAAGCGCAGATCGCCGGCGTCAAAACCTCGGTGCAGCGCCAGAACGTGGGCTATGTCCGCGAAATCTCCGACGGCGTGGCCAAGGTCGAAGGCCTGACGGACGCCATGGCCAATGAGATGCTCGACTTCGGTGACGGCGTCATCGGTCTGGCGCTCAACCTCGAAGAAACCGAGGTCGGCGCCATCATCTTGGGCGAGTACCTGAGCATCAAGGAAGGCACCGAAGTCCGGACGACCGGCAAGTTGCTTTCCGTCCCGGTCGGTCGGGAGCTCCTCGGCCGAGTGGTGGATACCCTCGGCCGCCCAGTGGACGGCAAGGGCGATATCCCTACCACCCAGTTCTATCCGGTGGAAAAGATCGCCCCCGGCATCGTCAAACGTCAGTCGGTCAATCAGCCGCTCCAAACCGGCATCATGGCCATCGACGCCATGATCCCGATCGGCCGCGGTCAGCGCGAGCTGATCATCGGTGACCGTTCGACCGGTAAGACCACGATCGGCGTGGATACGATGATCAATCAGGCCCGCATCAATAAGCAGAATGCGGGCGTGGCGGGTTTCCGACCGGTCTACAACATCTACGTCGCCGTCGGTCAGAAGCAGTCGAATGTCGCCCGCGTCATCGCCGAACTCGAGAAGGCTGGCGCGTTGGACTACACGATCGTCGTGGTCGCTGCCGCCGACTCCCCGGCCGCCGCCCAGTACCTCGCTCCGTTCTCCGGTGCGGCAATGGGTGAGTGGTTCATGGATAACGGCATGGACGCCCTGATCATCTATGACGATCTCTCCAAGCAAGCGGTGGCCTACCGTCAGGTTTCCCTGGTCTTGAAGCGTCCTTCCGGCCGTGAGGCGTATCCTGGTGACGTGTTCTATCTGCACAGCCGCCTCTTGGAACGCGCCGCGCGCGTCAACGAAATGGCGGGTAATGGTTCGCTGACGGCGTTGCCGATCATCGAAACCCAGGCGGGCGACGTTTCGGCATACATTCCGACCAACGTGATTTCGATCACTGACGGTCAGATCTATCTGGAAACCGATTTGTTCTACCAGGGTGTCCGTCCGGCCATCTCCGTCGGTCTGTCGGTCTCCCGCGTCGGTTCGGCCGCGCAGATCAAGGCCATGAAACAGGTCGCCGGCCGCATCAAGCTCGATCTCGCCCAGTTCCGCGAGCTGGCCGCCTTTGCGCAGTTCGGCTCTGATCTCGATGCCAAGACCCAGGCGACCCTGGAGCGCGGCAAGCGCATCGTGGAACTGTTCAAGCAGAACCAATACAACCCGCTGCCGGTGGAACAGCAGGCGTCGGTGTTGTGGGCGATGCAGAACAACCTGCTGGACGACGTTCCGGTAGAGAAGATCAAGGACTTCCAGACCAAGCTGATGGACTTCCTGTCCAGCCGCAAAGCCGCGGTGCTCGACAAGGTTCGCAAGGAAAAGGCGTTCAACGACGCCTTGGCCGGCGAACTCAAGGCGGCGATCAACGAGTTCAAGCAGAGCTATCGCTAAGCGGGTTTTCCGCAGCGGAACGACTGAACCATTATGGCGAGTACCCGCGACATCCGCCGCCGAATTAAATCGGTCAAGAACACGGCGCAGATCACCAAGGCCATGCAAATGGTGGCCTCGGCGAAGATGCGCAAGGCCCAGTTGGCGGCCTTGGCTGGACGTCCGTACGCCCAGCTGATGAATGAGGTTCTGGCCGCCGCCACTGCGGGCGCCGGGGAGTTCTCCCATCCGCTGATGGAGAAACGCCCAGTGAAGCGTCGGGCATTGATTGTCATCACCACCGACAAGGGCCTGTGCGGCGCCCTGAACACGAACTTGCTGCGGGAAGTGTCCCGCTACGACGGAACCACGTTGTTCATCTGCGCCGGTAAGAAAGGTGCGCAGTTCGTCTCCCGGTTGAAGCGTGATCTGGCGGCTGAGTTCACCTACCGCGACACGCCCGCCTTCGCCGAAGCCCGCACCATCTCCCGGTTCGCCCAGGAATTGTTCCTGGAAGGCAAGGTCGATCAGGTCGACGTCGCCTATAACAACTTCATCTCGACGCTGACCCAGCGTCCCGAAGTTCGGACCCTCCTGCCACTGGGCGAGATTAAGAAGTTGGATGCCGACCTGAGCGGAGAGAGTCAGGGCGAAGCGCTCCTGCCGTCCGAGGCCAAGGAGTATTTGTTCGAACCCGGCGCCCCGGCCGTGTTGGGCAACTTGTTGCCACACTATCTCAACTACCAGGTCTTCCAGTTCCTCCAGGAAGCCAAGGCCTCTGAACACTCGGCGCGAATGGTCGCGATGAAGAACGCGACCGACAACGCCAAGCAAATCATCAAGGACCTCACCCTCGAGTACAACAAGATGCGCCAGGCCAGCATCACCAACGAGTTGCTCGAAATCACCACCGCCCAGATGGCTCTGGGCTGATCCTCCATCCCACAACTTTCCCTTTCCGCTACGAACGCAGTTTTCCCAGTCGAGTCATGAACAAAGGCAAGATCGTCCAAATCATCGGCCCGGTCGTGGACATCGAGTTTCCCGAGAAGCTCCCCGCGATCTACAACGCATTGACCGTTGAGTTTACCGTCCCTGGCCAAGGGCCCTCCCGGCTGACCCTTGAGGTCCAGCAGCACCTCGGTGACAACTGGGTGCGCGCGGTGGCCATGAGCAGCACCGAAGGTCTGAAGCGCGGCTTCGAAGTGACCGACGGCGGCGCTCCGATCTCTGTGCCCGTGGGCGAAGGCGTCATGGGACGCGTGCTCGACGTCACGGGTTCGCCTGTCGATGAACTCGGCCCGGTCAAGGCGGACAAGTATTACCCGATTCACCGCACCGCGCCGTTGCTGGTCGATCAGTCCACCAGCCCGCAGATTCTTCACACCGGCATCAAGGTCATCGACCTGATCTGTCCCTTCCTTAAGGGCGGCAAAGTCGGTGCGTTCGGTGGCGCCGGCGTCGGCAAGACGGTCGTCATCCTCGAGCTGATCAACAACATCGCCAAGCTGCACGGCGGTATCTCGATGTTCGCCGGCGTGGGTGAGCGCACCCGCGAAGGCAACGATCTCTACAACGAAATGATCGAGGCCGGCGTCATCAAAACCGAGAAGGACGAGCACGGTCATCCGAAGAAGGGTGCCAACGGTATGCCGGTCATCGCCGAAGGTTCCAAGATCGGTCTGGTGTACGGCCAGATGAACGAACCCCCGGGAGCCCGTCTCCGCGTGGCGTTGTCGGCCCTGGCGGTCACGGAATACTTCCGCGACGAGAAGAATCAGGACGTGCTCCTGTTCGTGGACAACGTTTTCCGCTTCTCCCAAGCCGGATCGGAAGTTTCCGCGTTGCTCGGTCGTACGCCGTCAGCGGTCGGTTACCAACCCACTCTCGCGGCGGAAATGGGTAACCTCCAGGAGCGCATCACCTCGACCAAGAAGGGTTCCATCACTTCGGTTCAAGCGGTGTACGTTCCGGCAGACGACCTGACCGATCCCGCTCCGGCGACCACGTTCGCGCATTTGGACGCCACCATCGTGTTGGAACGTTCGATCGCGGAATTGGGCATTTATCCGGCCGTTGATCCGCTCGCGTCCGGTTCCAAGGCTCTGGCGCCGGACATCGTCGGCGAAGAACACTATCAGGTGGCCCGCGGCGTCCAGAAGGTGCTGCAACGCTACAAGGACTTGCAGGACATCATCGCGATTCTGGGCATGGACGAACTGTCCCCGGAAGACAAGCTGACCGTCTATCGCGCCCGCAAAATCCAGAAGTTCCTCAGCCAACCGTTCTCGGTGGCAGAAGTCTTCACCGGCCGTCCCGGCAAGCAGGTCGCCATCAAGGACACCGTGCGCGGCTTCAAGGAAATCCTCGAAGGCAAGCACGACGATGTTCCGGAAAACAACTTCTACATGAAGGGCGGCATTGAAGAGATCAAGGAGTAAGGCTGTTCGCCTTGCGTCCTTTCTGGCTGCACCAGAACTTGTTCTGAAAATCTCATGGCCACGCTAAAGCTCGAAATCGTCACTCCCGAAGCGAAGATCTATTCGGAAGACGTGGACATGGTCACGTTGCCCGGGGTCGAGGGTGAGATGGGCATTTATCCCATGCACATCCCGCTCATGACCGAAATCGCCTCCGGTGAGGTCTGCGCCCGCAAGGCGGGTCAGGACCATTATCTGGCGGTGGGCTCCGGTTTCGTGGAAATCACCGGGGAACGCGTGGCCATTCTGACCGACATGGCCATCAAGGCCGACGACATCGATGAGGCCAAGGCCGAGGAAGCGCGCAAGCGTGCCGAAGCTCGCCTTGCCGAGAAGTTGGGCGACGACGAGCACGCCACGGTTCAAGCCGCGTTGCTGCACTCGATGGCCCAGCTCAAGGTCAAGCGCCGCAATCGCGTTTAGCCGACCCATCCATCGCCTTCGCCGCCCCGGAATCCCCGGGGCGTTTTCTTTTGGGGCCGAAGTCCGGGCCTCCGCTTGTCTCAATCGCACCGCCCGCTAAGATTCGCTTCATGCCGGCGCCCCTGGATTTGCCGCTGCCAACGACTGAAGAAACTCCGGAGCAAGATTCCCGGGGTCTGAAGGAACCCGGCTTCCTGGTGATCTGCTGGAATGATCCGATCAACCTCATGGGCTACGTCACGCACGTGTTCCAGACGGTGTTTGGTTGGGATCGCAAGAAAGCGGAGAAACACATGCTCGAGGTTCACGAACTCGGCCGCAGCGTGCTGACCCGCGAGAGTTTCGAGAAAGCTGAGTTCTACGTTCATCAGCTGCAAAAGCACTCCTTGCAAGCGACCCTCGAACGGGCCGATACCTAGGTCGCAACCCGCACCCCGGTGAAGCTTCTCTCCCATGCCGATGGCAAGTACGTGATCCGCCTCGATTCGCGGGAACATGACGCCCTGTTGGCGGCTATCGGACTCAGGTCGCATCTGCCCCGCGCGCGTCGGTCCCTCACGGCCGACACCGCCGTTGAACCCGGACTGCGGGCTGCCCAAGGCGATCTGGACAACGCCCTCAGCGAGCATCGTCAGGAGCTCACCACCTCCATTGAGAAACTGCTCGGCAACCCGGAAAAGGTTGCCACTCAGGGCAAGGGCAAGGTGCTCACGCTCACTTCCGACGAAATCAATCTGGTTCTCCAGGGTCTGAATGATGTCCGGGTGGCCGCGTGGGAACGCTTGGGCTGCCCCGACTTCGACCAGGGCCAGCGCCCCGAGGTTAATCAGGAGAACTTCCTGTGCCTGTGGACGATTCAGGCCACCGACTTGTTCCAATCCTTCCTCCTCGCGGTACTGACCGGCGAGACTGACGACGTGTGAGCGGGGCCATGGTGTGGATGTTGGACGAGCGTCTGTGGTTCCCGGATCCCCGGAAATCACGTCGGGACGGACTTGTGGCAGTCGGTGGGGACTTGAGTATTCCCCGTCTCCTCTTGGGATATCGGAGTGGGGTTTTTCCATGGACCACCGGGCCGGTCACGTGGTGGTCGCCCGATCCTCGCGCCATCTTCGATTTGGGCCGGATCCATGTTCCGCGGAGTCTGGAACGGACGCTGCGGAAGGGCGGATTTCAGGTGACGTGGGATCAGGATTTTCGGGCGGTGATTGAAGCGTGTGCCACGGCGCCGCGCGGGGACAGTCCCACCTGGATCACCCCCGAGTTTGTGGAGGCCTATCTGGAACTGCACCGGGCCGGACAGGCGCACAGCATTGAAGTTTGGCACGGGGAGGAATTGGCCGGAGGACTCTACGGGGTGGCGATAGGTGGATTCTTTGCCGGCGAATCGATGTTTCATCGCCGCAGCGACGCTTCGAAGGTGGCCGTGGTGGAGATGGGCCGGCGGCTGCAAGCCGATGGGTTCGTGTTGTTCGACACCCAAATGGTGACGCCGGTGACGCGGCTCCTGGGAGCCCGGGAAATCCCGCGCGTCGACTACCTGCGTAAATTGGAAGCCGCGGTGAGTCGTCCTGAGGCCTGGGGTACGTCTTTGGTTTGAACGGATTTCGGTGGGCTGGACGCCGGAGGATTGGTGTCTCTGGCGGGGCTTCTGGAGGAGTTGGAACTGAGGCCTGCTGACTGCGGGTCGGGAGAATCAAGCCGTTCCCTCTCGTCAAATCTGGCGATTGGCAAAGACGGTCGGAAAATGGGACATCATGGGAGTCAGATCAATCGCTCTGCAACCTGAGTCGATTGATCCAATATAACCTGATACTCATTCAAGATTAATCTATGAAATACCATCTCTCCCGTCCGGCTCGTGCCGGGTTCACCCTCGTTGAAATGATCGGCGTTCTCGCCATCATTGCCGTTCTTGCTTCCATGCTCCTGCCGCGGGTCTTCGCCGCCATCAATGATGCCCGGGTCAACAGCGCGGCCATTGCTGTCAATGCTGCCAAATCCGCCGCGATGACCTACTTCGGAAAATTTGGCCGCTTTGGTGATGTCACCGGGGCTGTGATCTCGGATTTGTCCAACACCAATGCGAGTTCCTGGGACCGCGAGGTGTTGCTCCGGGGCGGATACCTGGAGCGTCAGTTCACCACCCGGATCTCAGACAATGCCTACATCACACTCACCAACTGCGTGACCGGAAGTACCGATCCTACCGGTGCCAACGACGCCTACGACCTCGACGGATTGGGCAGCCCTAGTAACGACGCGTCGGCTGGCCGGGTCGTGGTTCAAGCTTTCCTCGAAAACGTGGCCCTGGACGATGCTCGGGAGTTGAACCGAAAAATTGATGTGGAAGAGAACCTGGCTGCCAGCGCCGATACCAGCAACCAGGGTCGGGTGAAGTTCAATATGAACGGATCCCAAACCGGCACGGTGAAGATCTACCTCGCCCATCGCTGAGGAAGGCACTGCTCACGATTCAGCCCCCTCACGGAGGAGCTATGTCGATGTTGCTTCATCGGGAGTCCTTGGTCGCCCGTTTGCTTCGGGAAGGCTTGGTGAATCCCAGTCAGGTTCATCTGGCGGAGACTGAACAGCGTCGCCGGGGTGGAACGGTGGCTCGGATGCTCTGTGACTTGGGTTTCATCGGTGCTGAAGAATACGCCCGGAGTGTCGCGGTGGAAGCTGGCATCGCAGTGGCGGACTCCTCCCAACTGCGCGCTGATCCCGACTTGATCGAACGGATCACGCTTGATCAGGCCCGCCGACTCCGGGTGGTGCCTCTGACACAGCAGAGCGGCTCGGTAACGGTCGCGATGGCTGATCCCACCGACGTCCTCGCAACGGATCAGATTCGGCAGATTGTGGGGGAGGATCTCGAAGTGCTCGCGGCCTCCGAGCGTGAGATCCTCAACGCCCTCGATGCCTGTGAGCGACGGACTGCGGAACGACCGGCAGCGCTGACGCGGTGGTTGGAGGAGGCTCCTCGGGAGCGCAGCGGGGAACTGGATCCGGTGAAGCCAGATCAGAAGACGGATGACGCACCCGTGATTCAATTGGTGGAAGAAATCCTCGATCGGGCGGTGGAAGCAGGAGCGAGCGACGTTCACTTCGAACCCGCCGAAACTTGTTTGCGAGTCCGCTTCCGGTTGGACGGATTGCTGTTCCCCGATGTCCTGCTGCCCCGACCATTACAGACTGCGGTCTCCGCGCGTCTGAAGATCCTCAGCGACCTGGATGTGGCCGAGTCCCGACGACCACAGGATGGACGCGCCAGCATCTCCACCCGTCGTCGCCGAACCAACCTGCGCATTTCGACGCTTCCCACCCAGCACGGCGAGAGCGTGGTGGTTCGGCTTCTTCCGGCTGATTCGGTTCTCCCGACCGTGTCGGCGCTGGAACTTCCGGAGGATCTCGAAAGCCAGCTCAGGAGATCGTTTCGTCAGCCGCATGGCGCGGTCATCGTCACCGGTCCAACGGGCAGTGGAAAGTCGACGACCCTCTATGCGGTCCTCAATGAGTTAAACCAGCCGGACACCGCCGTCTTCACCTTGGAGGATCCGGTGGAGATGCCGATGGACGGAGTGCGCCAGACCCAGATCTTGGAGGAAGCGGGGCTTACCTACTCGACGGCACTACGGGCACTCCTGCGTCAGGATCCGGATGTGATCCTCGTGGGTGAAACCCGCGATACCGAAACGGCGCAGTTGATGGTGCGGGCGGCGCTGACCGGTCACGTGATTCTGACCACGTTGCACACGAATGACGCGGCGGGTGCTGTGCCTCGACTGGTTGATATGGGAGTGGAGCCGGGACTCCTTCCCGGAAGTCTCAATGCGATCCTTGCCCAGCGACTAGTCCGGCGACTTTGCTCCGCTTGTCGCGAGCCGGTGGCCGATGCGCCGAGCCTGTGGTCGACAGTGGAAGGCCTTCGCATCTCACCTTTGGAGCCACGGGCCTGGCAGGCCAGAGGCTGTTCCCAGTGTCGGCATTCCGGATATCGAGGTCGCATGGGAGTCTTTGAGTTGCTGCTGCCCGACGAACGGTTCCACGATTTGATTGTGGGCCGGGCGAGTCGAGCCGAGTTGGTTCGACGGGCGCGTGAGTTGGGCATGCGATCGCTTTTTGAGAACGGTGTTCCTCGAGTTTGGGCGGGAGACACGACATGGGAGGAGTTGCAACAGGCAACCCGGGAGGAATGAGGTATGCCCCAGTTTGATTATCGCGGTGTGGATCGTGAGGGTCGGGTTCAAGCGGGCTCGTGGGTTGCTGCTGACGAACTCGAACTGGAGACGTATCTGCGGGCGAGAGGACTTTGGTTGTTGGAATCCCGCGCGCAGAAAGCTCGGACAACCGCAGTGCGGTTTGGTCGGGTTCCCCGCGTTGAGCTGATTCAGTTCTGCACCTTGCTGTGTTTTCAGACACGCGTGGGAATTCCCCTCGTTCAAGCTTTGGACTCGTTGGCTCAGGAGGGTGTTTCGCCGGCCTTTGCGCGTGTCGTTCGGGTGCTCCGCAGCCGGGTCGAATCTGGTGTGAGTTTGTCCGCCGCGATGGAAGAGATGACCCGCACGTTTCCGCGCGACTTGGTTCATCTGGTTCGTTCCGGGGAGCAGGGTGGTTCCCTTCCGGAGGCGTTCACTCAGGCGAAGGAGCATCTGGAGTGGCAGGAACGCGTCGCGGCCGAAGTCCGGCAGGCAACACTCTATCCGATGCTGGTGCTTACGGCGACGGTGGGGTTTGTTCTCGTGCTATTTACCTGGGTGGTGCCGAAGTTTGTCGCGCTCTTAACGGCGGCCAAAGTCCCTTTGCCGGGGCCCACTCGATTGGTGTTCGCCCTCAGTTCCTGGGCGCAGTCGTCGGGTTGGGTGGTCGTGTTGGCGGTCGTGGGCGCCGTGGTTGTGTTACGATGGTTGCGGAATCGCTCGCCGGCGGTTGCCTTGGGATTGGATCAAGCGCGAATGGCGCTGCCAGTGTTTGGTGGCTTTGTACGTCTCGTCGTATTGACACGATTCGCCCATAATCTGGCGCTGCTTTATCGAAACGGGGTCGCTTTGCCTCAGGCCTTGGATTTGGTGGGAGGCGTGGTGGGAAGTCCTCGGGTGACGAACGCCATCCGAGAGGTGCGCTCCCGAGTATTGGCCGGCACCAGTCTTAGTGAAGCGATGCAGCGCCAGCGGGTTTTTCCAAGTCTCCTGATTCGTATGGTGAGTGTGGGGGAGCGAACCGGTCAATTGGATCAGGCTCTCGAACAGGTCGCGGGACATTATCAGGAGCTCCTTCCCCGACAGCTGAAACGCGTTCTCGGGTTGTTAGAGCCTTCCCTAATTCTGGGATTGGTGCTCGTGGTTGGAACTGTCGCTCTCGCCGTAATTCTTCCAGTCCTTTCGCTCATGCAGGGACTTCGCTGAGATGAACATTCCCGAAACCAACCACACGTCGGGTCGCCGCGGCTTCACCTTGGTGGAATTGATCGGAGTGCTGGCCGTGATTAGCCTGCTCGCGTGGTGGGCCAGTGAAGGACTGTTCAGTCGTTTGCGGGAAACTCTGCGACAGGATGAGGCGGTGCGACTCCGCGAAGTGGCGGAAGGGTTCCAGCGGGCGGTGATCCGATTCCAAGGAGTGCCGGGTGAGACCAATTGGGCACCGCTGGTGGCGGAAGCGCTGGCGCGCCCCTTGGAGGGTGTCCTGACTAACCTTTCTGGGTCTCCCCGAAGGCTGGTCTTCGATCCAGAATTTCGCCTGGGGTCACCGTTCCAGACTCCACCCTTCAGCCAGGGTCCGTCTGGGTCACCGGCACCCCGGCAGGCGCGGGCTGTGCTCGTGTCCTCTGTGGCGGCTGATTTACCGAATCTCAGTGCGCTCCGTTTTGAGGACTTGTGGAATTGTCCCCCGGATCGATTTCCCGCCCGCTGGCCATCGCGATGGTCGGGTAAACCGGCGGATTTGCTGATCGAACGGATCTCGCTCGCCGGCTCCTTTCATCGGGTCGTTCTCAACAATCTGTCTTCGACTATTGAGGCCCGATTTGCAGTGGGAACCGGAAGTGCGGTCCTCCTTCCGGTTAACGGAATCCATGATTCCCATTATTTGGAAGGTACCGAGTTGGTGTTGTTGGATTCGACCGGACTTCCCCAGTGGTCCGGAACCGTCACCGACTCCGCAGCGTGGTGTTTCGAATCCGGGGTATGGCGCGAAGGAATGTTCCGAGGCCGAAACGCCCCATCGGACACGCTGGCCGAAGCGTTCGACCGGTTTCTTCGACTGCCTTCACCGGGGGCTGTGAGTCCAGCCGACGTGGCGCTGGCGATGCATGAATTCCTGGGAGAGTACGGACGTTGGGCGGAACAGGGCTTTGGACGTGTGGCGGGCAATCCTGTTTGGCGCCGCACCCAGGAAGCGGCCGAGCGAATGACCGACTTCTCCCAACAGTTGCTGGCCCTGACTCCATGAAATCGAAGCTCCCAGGTCTGAGGGTTGACGGAAGGCCGTGTCAGGCGGGCTGGACCCTAATTGAATTTATCGGCGTTCTCGCGCTCGGAGCGCTGCTGTTGGGCTTGGTGGCGCCGGTCTTCCAGCAGGCTCTCGAGGACCAGGCTCGTGAGCTGGAACATGCGAATCTCAAAAGTCTGGGAACGGGATTGCGCGAAGTGATTGCGCTGAACGGACAGATCCCAGGTCCGGCCGAGGTGTTCGGTCTGGTGGCTCCACATCTGGGTTGGAGAGAGGAATCGGCTGGGACCAATTCGCGCGGCAATGCCCGGGTGGTTTTGGTGGATCCGAACCATCGAGTGGGTTCGATCACCTCTCATCTCCCCTATACTCAATCGGCGATCGGTAGCGTTGCACCTTTGCGATTGCGTCTGCTCCTGGTGAGTTCAGTGGGTGAACCGTTGCCCCTCGGGCTGACCAATGGAGCGTTGGACGAGGTTGCCTTTCAGGAACTCTGGAATTTGGAAGCTGGACGCGTTCCGACGGGTTGGGTGTGGGATGGCCAAGGAACCGATCTGCTGCTGGAACGAGTGGATCTGACAGACGCACTCCTCCCCGTCTCGTGGAGTGACCCGGCCGACGTTCATCCGCGAATTTCCGTCGGGACCAACGCCAGCTACTCGCTGTCCCAGGGATTTCACTCCGGTTGGTATCTTCGGGGAACGTGGGTCCATCTCGAGGATGTCTTCGGACAGCGCCAAGCCTCTGAATGTCTCTCGTCACCTGCGTCCTTCCGGTTTGAAGCGGGCAGTTGGCGTCGGACAGGCTCTTGGAATGGGCTGAGTGAGAATCCGGGTGGTGCCGACTTCGCGGCTCGGGCGCAGCGGTTGCTGACGCTTCCCGGTCCTGCTGGCGAATCCTCCAACGCGCCGGTTCGGCTGCTCTCCGCCATGACCAACCTCACGGCGGCCTACGAGCGTTGGGTCACCGCCGGACACGTGCTCCCTCCCCCGGCGGGATCGGAGCCTGAAACCGCCTGGCAAGAACTGCGTCAGGCGGCCGCTGAATTGGTAACCTCCCCTTGAATCGCCAACGTCTATGCTCCGGCTTCAAACTCCAGCGACCGAGGCTCGATCTGAGCGCCGCACTCCGTCTGCGATATTGGGGGTCACCTGGGTTCACGGGTGGTTTCGAGCCGCCAGAATTGGTACCGAGGGGCAACCCTCTTGGACGGCTTCCGGTTTGGTTCGAACTGAGTCCGAGTTGGCGAACAGTCTTCGCGAGGCGGCGGCGGCCTTGGGGTCCGGGCTTCAAAAGGTGGTGTTCATTGTGGCCCACGCAAATCTTGTCCCGGTTCACCTAGATCTTCCGGTGACCTCCCCGGCGAGGTTGCGCCAGATCCTGCCGCGGGAAGTGGAACGTCAGAAACCGTTCCCCGAACCCGCGCTTTGGTGGGAGCAACGCGAGGCCGCCTCCCAGAAGTCGGGCGCCCGGCCGCTGCATCTCCTGGCCAAGTCGGTTCACGACGGAATCTCCCGCGCCTGCGTTCAGGCAGGGCTCAAGCTTGAGTCGGTCATTCCCGTGTCCGAAGCGATTCGTTCCCTGGATTCGGCCGCCGCGGTTGACGGTTCAATTGTCCTTCGCGCGGTCGTCTTACCCGAAGGATTGGCCATCGTCGCCAGTGAGGGAAACTGCGTTCTCTTGGTAAGGTCGGTTCGTTTGTCGTCCCTCGAACCCGAACGGTTGGGGCAAGAACTGCGACGGACGCTGACCTACCTGCAGGAGCAGATCCAAAGGCCGGTGGCGCGCGTCCGACTCTTTGACTTGGGTCCGGAGGCTGTATCCCGGGTCGTTAACGTGCCGGTCGGGGTTCCTCTTGAGAGTCCAGATGTGGCCGACTCAGCCTGGTTTGAGTGGCTGCAAGGGCGGGGTGCTGCTCCGGCAATCCGGTGGACCAGTACTACGACCCGGGACTTCGGCCAAGCGATTGGTTTCGGACGATGGGATCGACTCGGATGGATCCTCAGCGGAGTCAGCATTCTCGCAGTCGGTGTCCTGGAATGGAGTCGCTGGACCATGCGGGAGGAGTGGAGATCCGCCCGAACCCAGAGGGACAACTTGGAAGTGACGGTTCGAACACTGGAGCAGGTCCGCGAAGGTCATCGCCAAGCCCGGGACCTTTTGAATCAGTGGAATCGAACTCGGCGAAATCCGCTGCCGATGTGGGTTCCGGCCATTCTGGGATCGGAACTTCCCGCCTCGTGGTTGCTGCACCAGATGAGCCTCGAGACGAACTCCACCGGATGGACCGTGAGATTTGAAGGTGGCTCGGGATCTCCCGGTGTTTCCTACTCGGAACTGGAGCTAGCCGGTATGTTGGCGAAGCTGACGAATGGTCCCGGGCACCTCACGGTTCATTCCCCAATCCGATCCGACCTTCCGTCGATGGTGCCGGAAAGTCGGCAGTCTTGGTCTCAGCGCCTTCAGCCCACCGCCCCGGTGTCGGTGGTCCGGCGGGATCGGTTTGAGCTTAGTTTGCACGTGCCATGAAGATCCGGGCCATACTGACATCGCACGTCCGTAAACGACCTGTGGTGGCGGGAGTCGTGACGGTGCTCGCGTTCGGTCTTCTTGCGGGTTCGCTCACCCGACTGTTTCGACTGCGGGCGGAACTTCACCGCACTCGGCAAGAAGTGGTGCGGCTGCAGGATCTGGTGAGGCATTTGCAGGAGGATCTGTGGAAAGTGGCCCCGGAGGATTTGGACGATCGATTCGGGAATTTCGCGGAGCGATTGCCGGAGAACGCCTCTGGGGTCCGGGCTTGGTTCTCCGAAGTCCAGTGTCTCGCGTCCAACCTTCGCCTGCTGGTCTCGCCAACTTGGGGAGACGCGGAAGTCGTTTCCGGACCCTGGGGGCGGTTTGAGCGGATTCAGGTCACCTTGGAAGTTAAGCCCGAGAAGGACGCGGGGAAGAACAAGACCGGGGCGGTCGTCCGGTGGTTGCGCGAATTGAATTTGGACCAGCCCCCTTTGGAGTTGAACCGCGTCCACTTGAGCGGGACCCAGCAGGGCCTCGCGCTTGCCGTGGTCGCCGGCAACTTGTGGGTCCGGGTTTCTGAACCCACCGCTCCATGAAGAATGCGGCCACATTGCGAGGCTTGGCGGCAATGGCTCTAGCCATCATGGCGATGGGCTTGGGCCAGGGTCTTCGGGATTCGCCCCGCAATCGAATGCCGGACCCTGAGTCGGTTCGATCAGGGCTGTTGCCGTCGCTCGAATCAGGCCAGTCGTCCGACAGCGACTTGGCTGTCTCGACAGTGTCTCGCCAGGTTCTGGATTCGGTGATCGACACGTGGCTGGAGGAAGGACGCGATCCTTTTGTTGTCGAGCCGCCGGTCCGGCATGAGCCGACTCCAGATCCTCTGCCGCCGATGCACCAGTTCCAGCTGGCGGCAGTTTGGGTTCAGCCCGGCCGTCGGCTTGCCGTGATCAACGGTCGGGTGGTCCAACCCGGCGACCGGATCGGTGGCTGCACCTTGGAACGATGCGAACCCAACGCCGTCTGGCTGGCCAATGAAATCGCCGCCTGCCGGCTCCCCGTTCAACGCAAACCCTCAAAACCATCCCGGGTCTCCTTTCCGTGAACTCCTTCCTCTCGTACTCCTGCATCCATCCCTGGCCTGCACTTCTGGTGGGCCTGCTTTTTTCGGTGTCGACTTTGACTGCCCGTGATTCGTGGGGCCGGGGCAAGAATTCCCCTGGCGAATGGCAGACGGGAGAGTCTTGGAAGGAGCTGGAGCAACGGTTCGATCAGGTCGGTTGGGAACCGTTTGACCAGCGAACCGCACCGGCACCCACGGTGGACGCCACTCCGGGGATTCGCTCCGAACCAGTCGATACTGAACCGTCCGGCCTGTACTCCTTCAAGGCGTCCGGACTTGATCTCAAGATGGCGGTCGCACTATTCGCCGAGGCCAACGGCTTGAACATCGTCGTGGATCATGATGTTCAGGGCGAAGTATCAATGGAGGTCCGTAAGCTCCCGTTCCGACGCATCATGCAGGCGCTGTTGGAGGCCAATGACTGTTGGTGGGAGGAGGAGGGTGGACTCATTCGGGTCCGGACCCGCCAGACTCGGCTGCATCAGATTGATTACCTGCGACTGAATCGGAAGGGAGTGGGGCAGAATTCGGCCACTCTCGCCGCGTCGTCGTCGGGTGGAGGCGGGGTCACGGTTTTGGGGGGCGGTGGAGGGTCAGGCGCTTCGACCGGAGGCGACGCTGCCGGCGGTTCGGGTGGATCCGTCGTGAACCTGAGCGCTGAGAACAACATCGACTTCTGGAAGGAGTTACGCGCTGACGTCGAACGGTTGCTCACCCCCGAGGGCCGCGAGTCATTGGCGATCAACGTGACTGCCGGGCTGATCCAGATCACAGATCGGCCTAGTGCCCAACGACGAGTGGAGCGGTATCTGGCAGGAATATCGCAGGTGATTCAGCGACAAATTGATATCGAAGCCCGTCTTTATGATGTAACGCTCAATGATCAGTTCCAATTTGGCATTGATTGGGAGCAGGTCGTGGAGACTTCCAGTGGGGCCTTAACCTTTGGGGCGGCGCCTTCGGTCGTTCGGCCGGTGGGTGGTTTTGATATGGCCCCTGACTCCTTCAATCTGGTGTTCCAAGGCACCGATACGCGAGTGTTGCTGCAAGCGCTTCAGGAACAGGGTGAGGTTAAGGTCATCTCCAAGCCCCGCTTGCGGACCCTCAACAATCAAACGGCTCTGATCAAAGTGGGGACCGAGACCCCATTCTTTCAGAACATTTCGACCATTGTTCCGGGCGGCGGAACTACGATCGGAACCTCGGCCGTCATTGAGCAGGACACGGTGACCAGCGTGACTGTGGGAACCATCTTGGCAATCACGCCGCAGGTTGCTGGCGACCAGTGGATCTCCCTGGATATCTCTCCGGTACTCACGAGCCTGCTGGAAACGCGGGTGTCGCCCAACCGAACCACCACGGCTCCGGTCCTCGATATCAAGCAGGCATCGACCCTGATTCGGGTCCGCAGTGGGTCGACCATTATCCTGGGTGGGTTGATTCAGTCAGAGGCGGCCCGGAGTCGTCGGAAGATTCCGGGATTGGGAGATGTTCCCCTCCTCGGGCGTCTGTTTCAGGGAGATTTCGAAGCTCGGCGGAAGAAGGAGTTGGTTATCTTCGTCACGCCGCGGGTGGTCGAATGAAGGGTGGATCAGCGGCTCGCCACAAAATGCTATTTGGTCCAAGCAATTCGCCACCTATCGCTGGACAACAAAACAACAATTCACATGATTTTTTCAGTTCCCCTACGTGGGCCTATAAATGGTCTGTGACTGAGCGTTGGAAGATGCTGTGGCTCCCGGTGTGTTCCGGAGGTTCAGTTGGGAACTGTGCGGGTGGGTGTGGCTGATGGGCTGCGCCTCTCCTGCAACCCTGTCTGTCCCCAAAAACCAAACAAATCCCCATCGGAATCAACAACCATGTCCATAAAAGTCTCAATTCATAATACCGCTACGGGCACGTATGAAGGCCTGGCCGCGCTGATTCGAATGACCCCGGGCCTTTTGCTGGGATCAGTCGGTGTTTCGGGAGGAACTCATGGACTTCCACCCGGATACCCGCACGTGATTGTCTTTGAACCCGATCACTCGGATCCGACGCCCTACAAACTGGTCGGCCGGATTCGGAGTCATCATCCCGGCGCACGGTTCCTGGTTCTCGAGCGCCAATTCTCCCAAAGCTCGATCCAGCGCGCGGTCGCGGCGGGAGCGCATGGACTGCTTTCCCTGCGGGCTTCGCATTACACGTTGCTTGAGGCCATTTTCCAAATCGCGGCGGGAGGAGTGTTTTTTGACCCTTTAGCCCTGGGGATCCTGGTGGAGAGTCTGCACCAGGAACCTTCCCTACTTCTGGCTCAAATGGACCTGACCCATCGTGAGTTTGATGTGATGGATGGATATCGGCGCGGTAGTCGGGGCAAGGAAGTGGCCGACTGGCTCCAGCTGAGTCCCTTCACGGTGCAAACGCATGTTCGCAACATTTACTCCAAGCTGGATGCCCGTTCGATGGCTCATGCCATCGCCTTGTGTCTTCCGATGGGCCGGCACTCTATTCGCTGGCTGGACGGAGTCGCGTCGGAGCCAGGCGCCGAAAACAGTCAGTAAGACACGCCTCCGAAACCGCTGGGGAGTGCTCCCGCCGGCGATTTCTCGGCGTACTAAGGGTTCTTCCCGCGGTCTGATGACCTCTAGGGAAACCCTTGTGAAAAAAATCACAAAAGCGGCTTGCCGCTGAAAACAGGCCATTCCAAAATGATGATGCCGGGTGGACACATCACCCGGCTCATCCACATATGGCTGTCCAGACGAACTCCCCCGCGACTCGGATCACGACCGAGGTCGGGTACAACTCCAAAATCGAAGGCGAGGTCGTCCACACCCAACTCGACTCGGCGATCAATTGGTTCCGCAAGAACTCGTTGTGGCCCATGCCGATGGGTTTGGCGTGCTGCGCCATTGAGCTGATGGCGGCCGGAGCCAGTCGCTTCGATATCTCTCGGTTTGGTGCGGAGGTGATGCGCTTTTCCCCGCGGCAATCGGACGTGATGATTGTGGCGGGAACGGTCACCTACAAGATGGCCTTGGCGGTTCGCCGGATTTACGAGCAGATGGCTGAACCCAAGTGGGTCATCGCGATGGGTGCCTGTGCTTCCACGGGCGGAATGTACCGCAGCTACGCGGTACTTCAGGGTGTCGACAACATTGTTCCGGTGGATGTCTACATCGCAGGCTGCCCACCCCGGCCGGAAGCGTTGTTGGACGCGTTGATGAAGCTTCAGGGCAAGGTTTCCCGCGAACCGATAACCAAGACGTTGTTTGCGGATGTTGCCCCGGCCAAGTACGGCCGCCTGGGCTTGGAACTCGGTGCCGAAGGCCAGATGCTGAACCGCTAAAACGATCTTCCCGTGGCGCAAACCCTCGAATTGGCTCAACAACTTCAGGCCCGGTTCCCCGACCTGCTTTCGGTCCCAGTGGAATTTCGCGGCGAAGCCAGCCTCCAACTGTCGGATCCGGAACGGATCGTGGAGGTCTGCACCGTCGCCAAGAAGGAACTCGGGTTCGATCTGCTGCTGGATTTGTCCACGGTGGACAACTACGGCGATGACCCGCGTTGGACGGTGGTTTACGAGCTTTACGGTATCGGGCACGGCTGCCATTTGCGCCTGAAGACGTCGGTTTCCGAGGAAACGGGCGCCGTTCCCACCGTCTCGACGGTCTGGCGGGCGGCCGATTGGCATGAGCGCGAGGCCTACGACATGATGGGGCTGAAGTTCTCCGGTCACCCGGATCTGCGCCGGATCCTGATGTGGGAGGGCTATCCGTATTTCCCGTTGCGCAAGGACTTCCCCTTAGCGGGCAAGCCCAGCACCCTGCCCAACACCGCTTTCACCCGGCCTGCTCCGCTCGAGGGCGGCCCCTTCATCACCCCCGCCGGCGGCCGTGACAGCACGGTTCGGGAGCCGCGCGCTCGCACGCCGGAGAACTGACCATGTCCGCAGTCAAGGAACTCACCATCAAGGACGCCGCGGCTCGGGCCGACGAGCTTCAGGACCTCGAGGGCGACCGCATGGTCGTCAACATGGGTCCGTCGCATCCGTCCACCCACGGCGTGCTCCGGATCGTCATCGAACTGGATGGCGAAACCATCACCCGCGCCGATCCCGACATCGGTTATCTGCATCGGGGTGACGAAAAAATCGCGGAGAACATGACGTGGAACCAGTTCATCCCGTACACGGATCGACTGGATTACCTCGCCCCCCTGGCCAACAACGTGGCCTACGCCTTGGCCGTAGAGAAGCTGATGGGTCTGGACGACAAGCTGCCGCCGCGCTGCCAGTCGATTCGGGTCATCTGCTGCGAATTGGCCCGAATTTCCGCGCATTTGCTGGGACTGGGAGCCTTCGCCATGGATGTCGGCGCCATGACCGTGTTCCTGCACACGTTCACGGAACGGGAGAAGATCTACAATTTTGCCGAGGCGCTGACCGGTGCGCGGT
This sequence comes from Verrucomicrobiota bacterium, assembly GCA_017309115.1. GTDB lineage: Bacteria > Verrucomicrobiota > Verrucomicrobiia > Limisphaerales > UBA9464 > UBA9464. The sequence continues at coordinate 198,114 of JAFLEF010000005.1, forward strand.
TCACCACCAGCTATACGCGCATTGGCGGAGTTTCCCGGGACACTCCTCCGGGTTGGTGTGCCTCCATTGCCAAGTTCTGCGACGAAGTGCTGGTGTCCGTGGACGATGCCGAGCGGTTGCTGACGCGGAACAAGATCTGGGTGGATCGCACCAAGGAGATTGGCGTGATTTCCCGGGAATTGGCGATCGACTACGGTCTCACCGGACCCAATCTGCGCGGCAGCGGGGTGGACTACGATGTTCGCAAGGCGCATCCGTACCTGTGCTACCGCGACTTCGAGTTCGACATTCCGGTGGGTTCAGTCGGGGATTGCTACGATCGGTACCTGGTTCGAATGGAAGAGATGCGGCAGAGCGTCCGCATTATTCGTCAGGCGTTGCAGAAGATTCCGGGTGGCTACGACAATACCAGCCATGAACCGGTAAACGTTCCGGATGGCAAGGTGGTGTTGCCCTCGAAGAACAAGGTGCTGACCAGCATGGAGGAGCTGATTCACCAGTTCATGTTGGTCACCCAGGGTCAGAATGCCCCGGTGGGTGAAGTCTATTTCGGCGCGGAGAATCCGAAGGGTGAACTCGGGTTTTACATCAACAGTCGCGGAGGCGGAACACCTCACCGATTGAAGATCCGAGCTCCGTCGTTCTGCAATCTGAGCATCCTTCCGGTGTTGCTGCCGGGGAACCTGATGAGCGATGTGGTGTCGATCCTCGGTTCGCTCGATTTCGTGATGGGAGAGTGCGACCGATGAACGCCTTGCTCCGGCTATTGAACTGGGACCTGCTATGAGTTTTTCCGTTCCCCCCACCCTGGAAGCCGAGCTGGACGAGCTGGCCACGCATTATCCGCAGAAGCGCAGCGCGTCGCTGATGTTCCTGCACGCGTTTCAGGAACATTTCGGACACGTGCCGCGCGAAGCGGTGGAGTGGACCGCCCGCAAGCTGGGTCTGCAACCGATCAACGTGTACGAGCTGGTGACGTTCTACCCGATGTTCCGGCAGCAGCCGGTGGGCAAGACGCACATCAAGGTTTGCCGCACTCTGAGCTGTGCGCTGGCTGGTTCAGCCGAGCTGCGGGAGCACTTCTGTCAGAAGCTGGGACTGGATTCGCACAAACACACACCGCAAACGACTGCGGACGGCAAGTTCACGGTGGAGTTTGTGGAGTGTTTGGCCAGCTGCGGCACGGCGCCGGTCGTGATGGTGAATGACGATTTGCTCGAGAAGGTCACCGTGACCGAGGCCGACCGGGTGCTGGCTTCGGGAAAGAAATGAACCCCACAACCAAAGATTTCACCCAGAACGCCGAACTCGTGAGAAGGAGTTGGCTGCCCGACATGGATTTGAACCATGACAAACAGATTCAGAGACTGCTGTGCTACCGTTACACTATCGGGCAGGCCGGAGCGGGTCGGAAACTAGTCAGGTGAGGTTTTGAGTCAAGCATTGCCATGCCGGAACAATTCAAAATGATTCTGAAGCACGCGGATTCCGCGGGGTATACCCCGGATATGGCGTGCTACCTGCGCCACGGCGGATACGAGTCGCTGAAGAAGGCGCTCGCCACTCCCGCGCGAACCCTCCCGGACGGCAAAACGCAGTCCCCGCAGGAAGTCGTCCGCGACGAAGTTCTGAAATCCGGCCTGCGCGGTCGCGGTGGCGCCGGATTCAGCGCCGGGCTGAAGTGGAGTTTCGTGGATCGCCGGAGCGGCAAGCCGATTTACCTGATCTGCAACGCCGACGAATCGGAACCGGGCACGTTTAAGGATCGACAGATCATCTACAAGGATCCGCATCAGCTGGTCGAAGGCATGATCATCTCGTGCTGGGCCAACGATGTGAAGCTGGCCTACATCTACATCCGCGGCGAAATGCCGAACGGGGCCAAGCTGCTGAATCAGGCCCTCAAGGACGCCCGGGCTAACGGGTTCCTTGGCAAAAACATTCTGGGCACCGGTTACGATTTGGAGATTTATGTGCACCGCGGCGCCGGCGCCTACATCTGCGGCGAGGAGACCGGGTTGATCGAATCCCTGGAAGGCAAACGCGCTTATCCCCGGATCAAACCTCCGTATTTCCCGGCCGTCCTGGGCCTCTACATGTGCCCAACGATCGTGAACAACGTCGAGACGCTGTGCCACGTCCGGCACATCGTCGCGATGGGATCGGGGGAGTACGCGAAACTCGGAACACCCAACAACACCGGCACCCGCATCGTCAGCCTGAGTGGGGATGTGCAGAAACCCGGGTACTTCGAAATCGAGGTTGGCAAGGTGACCATCGGGCAGCTGATTTTTGACGCCAACTTCGGCGGCGGTCTGAAGCCCGGTCGGACTCTGAAGGCGATCATTCCCGGCGGCTCATCGTCCAAGGTGCTCAAGGCTGGCGAGGTCTTTAAGCTCAACCGCAAGGGAGCCGACGGTCAGATGACCAAGGTGGACGTGCCGTTGCTAGATCTGCCTTACGATTTCGATTCCCTGCAAGGTGCGGGAACGATGTCGGGTTCGGGAGCCATCATTGTGATGGACGACACCCGCAGCATGGTGGACAGCCTCGCCAACCTGTCCGCCTTCTACGCTCACGAAAGCTGCGGACAATGCACGCCCTGCCGCGAAGGCGCCCTCTGGCTCGCCAAAGGCCTGCATCGGCTGGAGCATGGTGAAGGTCGTAAGGAAGACGCCGATTACCTCACCCACATCGCGCAAAACATCCAAGGCCGGACGATTTGCGCCTTTGGCGAAGCGGCGTCTTGGCCGGTGTTGAGTTTTGTGAAGAAATTCCGGGACGAGTTTGAGGCCCGGGGAGCTGCTGATGAGGCGGCTCGTGCATCGGGAGCCGGACCGACTCCGGAACGTAAACTCGCGGCCAGTCCGCAACCTTGATTTGTCATGTCGAACGCCCCAGCCACCACCGCCGCACCACCTCCGGTCGAGAAGATCCGGATCAAGGTGGATGGCCGTGACGTCGAGGTGCCCAAGCTACTGCCGAACTGGCAGGGCAAGTTGGAGCCCACGACCATGCTTCAGGCTGTCCAGATCGCCGGTGGTGAGGTTCCGCACTACTGCTATCACCCGAAGCTTCCCGTCGCCGGTAACTGCCGGATGTGCCTGATCGAATTCGGCACGCCCATGATGGGCCCGGATCGCAAGCCGGTGCTGAATCCCGATGGCACGCCGAAGATCGCCCGTTCGGTGCTGCCCTACGAACCGCAGACGCCTCGCGGTGCCATCGCCTGCGCCACGCCCATTTCGCCGGGAATGGAACTCTACCCGAGTTCGCCCGCGACCAAGCAGATGCGCGAAGCGGTGCTCGAATCCCTTCTGATCAATCATCCGCTGGACTGCCCGATCTGTGATCAGGCGGGCGAGTGCAAGCTGCAGGAGTATTCGGTAGAGCACGGTCAGGCCAACAGCCGCTTCGTCGAACCCAAGGTTCACAAGCCGAAAGCGGTCGACCTCGGGCCCCGGATCGTGCTCGACGACGAGCGCTGCATTCTATGCACCCGCTGCATCCGGTTCACCCGGGACATTGCCGGGGACGACGCTCTGGGAATCGTGAACCGCGGTTCGTACAACACGATTGCCGCGTGGAAGGACGGAGCCTTCGACAACAATTACACGCTCAACACGGTGGACATCTGTCCGGTGGGCGCGCTGACCTCAAAAGACTTCCGGTTCAAAATGCGCGTTTGGTTCCTCAAGGAGACCAAGAGCGTCTGCTCCAGTTGCGCCACGGGCTGCAACATCACGATCGGGTCCCGCGAAGGGACCATCTACCGCTACGAACCGCGCGACAACGAAGCGGTCAACGGACCTTGGATGTGTGATGCGGGCCGGTTGAACTATCGCTGGGTCGCGCGGGCCGATCGGATTCACGACGTGTACGTCCGCGGCGTGAAGTCCACCTGGGAGACGGCCAATCGCGAGATTCACGCCCTTCTGGGTCGGGCTCCGGAAGGCAGTGTGGCCATCGTCGCCGGTGCGCGGCAGACGACCGAGGAACTCTACCTGCTCAAGAAGCTCGCCACGCGACTCGGGGCGCTGACCGACTCCATCGCCCGCGAAGGCGAACCCGATCGGTTGCTGGTGAGTGCCGATCGCAATCCCAACAGCAACGGTGCCCGCTTGACCGGTATCGCCTTCACCGAAATGGGCATTCAGTTGCCCAAGATCGCCGAGGGGATCGCCGCGGGAACCATCAAGACGCTGATCGTCTTTGGAGAAGATGTGACGAAGCACGGTCTGGGTGCCGATCTGTTGGCGCGTCTCGAGACCCTGATTGTTTCTGACATCCTGCCCAACGCCACCACCGCTGCCGCGCACTTCCTCCTGCCGGGTTGTGCCCATGCGGAGAAACGCGGGACGTTTGTGAACACCAAGGGCCGGGTACAGAAGTTCATGAAGGCGGTGGAGCCGCCCGGCGATGCTCGAGCGGAATGGGAAGTCCTGCACGAATGGGTTCACCAAGTGACCGGTCAGAACGGCTTCTCCACCATCGAAGGATTGTTCAACCAAATGGCGCGCGAAGTTCCCGCCTTCGCCGGTCTGGAATGGAGCAAGCTGGGTGACACGGGCGTCACCATCACGATCTGACCACGCCATGGATTCGATCAAATACCTCGATCCGACGACGCAGTTCGTCCTGTTTTCCATCGTCAAGATTCTCATCGCGTTCGTCGTGGTGATGACGTTTGTGGCGTACGCGGTGCTGGTGGAACGTAAGGTGTCCGCCTGGATTCAGGACCGCGTGGGTCCCAACCGGGCCACACCGTTCTTCGCGCAGTATCTGCCCTTCATCGGTCCGGCCCTTGTGCGGCTGGGCATTTTCCAGCCAATGGCCGACGGCTTGAAGTTCCTGCTCAAGGAAGACTTCACGCCCGCCTACGTGCGGAAGGTTTACTTCTGGCTCGCCCCGGCGATCACCGTGATTCCGGCGCTGATGACGATTGCCGTGATTCCGTTTGGTTCGACGCTGGGCAATCCGGCCAACCCGATGGTCATTGCCGACCTGAATGTCGGCATTCTCTACACCTTCGGCATCGTCTCGCTCGGTGTGTACGGCATCGTCCTCGCCGGTTACGCCTCCAACTCCAAGTATCCGTTCTTGGGCGGCATTCGCTCCACCGCCCAGATGATTTCCTACGAAATCGCAATGGGCATGAGCGTGGTGGCGGTGTTCATGGTGGTGGGAGATTTGAACCTTGGCCAGGTGGTCGCCTACCAGCAGGCCAATGTTTTCCACTGGATGGTCTTCAAGCAGCCGCTGGCCTTTGTGATCTTCCTGGTGGCGGCCTTCGCGGAAACGAACCGGTTGCCGTTCGATCTGCCCGAATCGGAATCCGAACTGGTCGGTGGTTACCACACGGAGTACAGCTCGATGAAATTCGCGTTGTTCTTCCTGGGTGAGTACGCCGCGATGATCGCCGCCTCGGCCATGATGGTGACGCTCTTCTTCGGTGGTTGGGCCTATCCGTGGGGCGGCGGCGAAGCGACCGGACTGCTCAACGGGATCGGACACATCCTCTGCTTCATTTTGAAAATGGGGGTGCTGCTGGTGGTGTTCATCTGGGTTCGCTGGATGTTGCCCCGCTTCCGCTACGACCAGCTGATGGCACTCGGCTGGAGCCGGTTCATCCCACTGGCCCTCGCCAACATTCTCATCACGGCCATTTGGTTGGCCTGTATCTCCCGCTAACCGGATTTCACCATGACCAAGGTTGTTGAACGCAAGCCCCTGTCCGCACTCGAGCGGACGTACCTTCCGACGTTGGCCAGCGGTCTCAAGGTCACCTGGAAGCACTTCAAGAAAACCGTCTTCGAAGGCAAACCGGCGACGATGGAGTATCCGGAGGAACGCTGGGTGGTGCCCGAGGGATACCGCGGCGCGCCGTATCTGGTGAAGGATCAGGAAGGCCACACCAAGTGCGTTAGCTGCCAGCTGTGCGAATTCGTCTGCCCGCCCAAGGCCATCAAGATCACGCCGCCCGGGCCGGAGGGCCAGGTGGCCGATCGCACCAATGCGGAGAAGATGCCGCAGGAGTTCGAAATCAACATGCTCCGGTGCATCTTCTGTGGCTTCTGCCAGGAAGTCTGTCCGGAGGAGGCGATCTTCCTGCAACGCGATTACTCCCTGACCGGTGAGAGCCGGGAGGAAATGATCTACAACAAGGAGAAGCTGCTGAAGCTCGGCGGCGTCCACGGCGGCATTCAGAAGTGGAAGCACAAGCTCGAGGAGGCCAAGGAACAGGAAGAGTTCCCGGTGGCCAAGATTTAAGGCGATCCGTTCTGTCATCCCATGCCCGCGTTCACTGACCTCCTCTTCTACGCCTTCGCCGGTCTGGCGTTGCTGTTTGGCTTTTTGTGCGTGGCCAATCCCTTCAGCCGGAGTCCGGTCACCAGTGCCATGTTCCTGGTCCTGACCATTATTGCCCTGGCCGGGTTGTTCATTCTCCTGCACGCCTTCTTCCTCGCGGCGGTGCAGATCCTCGTTTACGCGGGCGCGGTCATGGTGCTGTTCCTGTTCGTGATCATGTTGCTGGACCTCAAGGAAGAGGACCGGCGTAAGATGCGGGGGTTCACCATTGGTGCTGGCGCCCTCGCTGTCGTTGCCATTGCCGGCATTCTGATTCGCGCCGTGATCGCCGCGCAGCCGTTGGCTCAGGGCATCCTAGTGGAAGGCGAGACGAAGCCCCTCGGCAAACTGCTCTTCACCCAGTATTTGCTTCCGTTTGAAGTGATGTCCCTCCTCCTGCTCGTGGCCATGGTTGGGGTGATTCTGCTCAGCAAGAAGGAAATCAAGTAACGCCCTGGAACCCCGACGATTCCCATGACCCCTGGCCTGAACCATTACCTCGTCGTCAGCGCCCTCCTCTTCTGTCTCGGACTGTTTGGAGTGCTCGCCCGGCGCAACCTGATCGTGATCTACATGTGCCTCGAGCTCATGTTGAACGCCGCCAACCTAGCCCTCGTCGCCTTTTCCCGCTTCAACGCCAACCTGAATGGCCAAGTGATGGTCTTCTTCATCATCACGGTGGCCGCCGCCGAAGTGGCGGTGGGACTGGCGCTGATCGTGGCGCTCTACCGCAAACGCCAGACCGCCCACGTTGAAGACCTGACCAGCCTTCGGTTCTAGACCGCCATGGACCATTCCGCCGCCCCCCTCGCCGTCACCTCTTCTCACGCCCAGGATCTCGCCTGGGTGGTGCTGCTCTTCCCGCTGGTCTCGGCCCTGTCGATCACCTTCGGACTCCGCCGAAGCCGCACGCTCACCAACACCATGGCCCTGAGCGCCGTGGTCACCGGATTCTTCCTCAGCGTGGCCTTGTTTCTCGGGTTCGGATTCGGCCCGGGCGTCAACGCGGACGCTCTTCCCTGGCTGTCCATTCCGGGCCTGAACATCCACCTGGGTCTGAAAGTGGATTCGCTCTCCACGCTGATGCTGATGGTCGTCACCGGCATTTCCAGTTTGGTGCATCTCTACAGCACCCAGTACATGGACGAAGATCAGGATTATCCAAGGTACTTCGCGGCGCTCGGTCTGTTCACCTTCGCGATGCTCGGCATCGTGCTTTCGGATAACTTGGTTCAGACGTTCATTTTTTGGGAGTTGGTTGGCGTCACCAGTTATTTGTTGGTGGGCTTCTGGTACGAGAAGCCGGCCGCTGCGGATGCCGCCAAGAAGGCGTTCCTTACCAACCGCATTGGTGATTTCGGGTTCATCCTGGGCATCGTCATCGTCTGGGCGGCCACTGGCACGGTGCAGTTCGATGAACTCGCCCAGAAGTTGCACGCGGATCCCAAGGTGCTCGGAAACATGGCTTCGCTCGCGGGGGTGCTGATCTTCCTCGGCGCGATGGGCAAGAGTGCGCAGGTGCCGTTGCATGTGTGGTTGCCGGACGCCATGGAAGGCCCGACGCCCGTATCCGCCCTGATCCACGCCGCCACGATGGTTGCCGCGGGTGTGTACATGTTGTGCCGCGTGTTCTTCCTGCTCGATCTTCCCGCCGCCTGGCCCGACGCCCTGTCATTCCTCAGCCCGTTCTCCGCGCTCGGCATCATTGCTTGGGTGGGCGGCATCACCTCGTTGCTCGCGGGTCTGATCGCCATTCAGCAGGACGACATCAAGCGGATCCTCGCCTACTCCACGCTCTCGCAGCTCGGCTACATGATCATGGCGGTCGGATGTGCGGGTCCGGATGCGGCGATGTTTCATCTGACGACGCATGCCTGCTTCAAGGCGTTGCTCTTCCTCGGTGCGGGCAGCGTGATCGTGGGCTGCCATCATGAGCAGAACATCTGGAAGATGGGCGGGCTCTGGAAACGAATGCCGACCACGGCCATCTGTTTTGCCATTGGCACAGCGGCCCTGTGCGGTGTGCCGGTGGTGACCGCCGGATTCTACAGCAAGGACGCGATCTTTGCCGCGGCGCTGGCGGATGGCCGCCACATGCTGTTCGGAATCGGGATTCTCGTGGCTGGATTAACGACCCTCTACATGGCGCGCCTCTTCTTGGTGGCGTTCCTCGGAACTCCCCGCAGCGAGCAGGCGGAACACGCGCATGAGTCGCCTTGGCGAATGACCCTTCCGCTCACGATTTTGGCGTTCCCGTCCGTCGCCCTGGGGTGGCTGCCCATCGGTGGTTTCCTCAAGCATCGATTCTTCCCGGAAGTCGCAGTCCACTATCCGGATAGCCTCACGGAGATCCTGTTTGAGCCGTTCAATCATTCCCCCCTCGGCGCGGTTTTGGGGCTGGGCATGATCATTTTCGGCGCGTTTGCCGCCGTCATGCTGTACTGGAGCGCAGCGCAGGATCCGCTGCCTGACCGGGTGCCGGGAATATCCCGGGCTTTGAGTCGTCGGCTGTACTTCGATCAGGTTTACGAGGCGGTCTTTATTCCGTTGCACGATGCGGTCGCGGCGTTGGCCGATTGGTTCGATCGCTGGATCGTCCAGGGCTTCATCGTCCGCGGAGCCTCCGGTGGTGTGGAACTGTTCGGACGCGGGCTCCGGCTCGTGCAGACCGGCAATCTTCAAACCTACGCGTTCTTCTTCGTCGCCGGCGTCGCGCTGGTGGTCCTCCTCGCCCTCAACTAAGCCGCCATGTCACCCGTCTCGTTTCTCATTCTCCTGCCGTTCCTGGGCGCGCTGGCCATTCTCCTGACCCCGGCGAAGCATTCCTTCGCTTGGCGGGGTACAGCGTTGTTGTTCTCCGGTCTCGCGGCGCTGACCGGCCTTTCGATCTTCTTTGATTTCGTTCCGGGAAGTGCCGGATTCCAAATGGTGGGTCGAGTCGATTGGAATTCCGCTATCGGACTGACCTACCACGTGGGGGTGGACGGCCTGAACGTGGGACTTCTGCTGGTCACGGGTCTCGTCGGGTTTGCCGCGGTGGGCGTGTCCTCCGAAATCGAGAAGCAGCCGAAGATGTTCTACGTGCTGCTGCTGCTGATCATTGGCGGTGCGCTTGGTTCCTTCGCCTCGCTGGACCTCTTCTTCCTCTATTTCTTCAACGAAATCGCGTTGGTCCCGACGTTCCTGATGATTGGTATCTGGGGCCGGGGCGAGCAGAAGAATTACGCGGCGTTCCAGATCACTCTGTATTTGTCGCTGGGAGCCTTGGTGGCTTTGGCTGGATTGATCTGTCTGTACGCGATGTCCGGAGCCAACACGCTGGATGTCGTCGTTTTGAGCGCCTGGCTGAAGGAGCATCCGCTTCCGGCCGCGTCGCAGACCCTGATCTTTGGCCTGCTGCTCTTCGGGTTCGGCACCATGGTGGGTCTCTTCCCCTTTCACAGCTGGGCGCCGCTGGGATACGGAGTCGCTCCGACGGCCACGGCGATGTTGCATGCCGGCATTCTCAAGAAGGTGGGTCTGTACGCTCTGTTGCGCGCGGCTTATCCGCTGCTCCCGGTGGGCGTCGCCCAATGGACGGGAGTGCTCGCCGTGCTCTGCCTCGGGAACCTGCTGTACTGCGGCTGGGTCGCCATGCGGCAGAAGGATCTCAATCTGTTGTTCGGAAACTCCAGCCTGGCCCACATGGGCTTCGTCTTCCTGGGCTTGGCGAGTGTCAGCGTCATCGGCATCACGGGTGCCGTAGTGATCATGGTGGCGCACGCGTTGCTCGCGGCGCTTGAGTTTGCCTTGAGCGGATATCTCTATCGGCAGGCGGGTACGCTTGAATTGAGCAAGCTCGGGGGCGCGATGCGCCAATTGCCCTTTGTGGGCGCGGCCTTGGTGGCGGCGCTGCTGGCGGGCTGCGGGGTTCCGGGATTCGCCAATTTCGCCGGTGAAGTGACCGTCCTGTTCGGCGCTTGGAAGGCCTTGCCCTGGCACGTGGTTGCCGCGGCCTGGGGCGGATTGATCATCGGCGGGGTGTACATGCTGCGGGCGATCCGGCAGGTCGCTCACGGTGAAGTCAGCCCGGTTCTGGCCCAGTCGACCGACGCGGGCGGCGTCAATCGCGCCCCCTATTTGGTCCTGCTGGTTCCCTTAATTTACTTTGGCGTCGCACCGACGGGTTTGGTCGATCGCATCAAGCCCAGTGCCGAGCGAATCGTCGCCCGCGCCACCAGTGGCTTGCCTGCTACCCCGGCTCCGACCGCCGCTGAACCCGCCGTCGCCACCGCTTCCGCCCACTGAACGCGATGAACTCCTCGTTGCTCGTCATTGAATTTCTCGTCGCCCTTCTGGGCCTGGGTGTCCTGCTGGCCGATCTCTGGATCGCGCCCTCCGCCCGACGCACGCTGGCGTACGTCGCGACCACTGGACTTCTGCTCGTCTTCACCATCCACGCCGGGGCGTTGGCGCCGGCCGATGGCACGGCCTTCGGGGGCATGTTCCTAGTCGATGGCCTCGCCAATTTCTTCAAGTCGATCTTTCTCGTGGCCGCGATGGTGGTGCTGATGGTTTCCACCCGCTTTGCCGATCGCCTCAACGGTTACGGCGAGTTCGTGGCCCTGATTCTGTTTGCGACAGTGGGCATGTTACTCACCGCCTCCGCCAACGACTTCATCCTGATGTTCGTCTCGCTGGAGCTGATTACGGTGACCTTCTACATCCTGGTCAGCTTTCAGCGGAATCGGCTGAGCTCCGTTGAAGCCGGCGTGAAGTACCTGATCTTCGGCGCGCTGGCGGCGGCGTTCATGGTGTTCGGCATCACGTTGATCTTCGGCTCCGCCAACTCGACCAACTTCTTCGAGATCGCGGCGAAGCAGGGCGAGTTGGCAAAATCCCCCGTGTTCCTCATTGGATTGTTGCTCACCTTTGTGGGTCTGGGTTTCAAGATTTCGGCCTTCCCCTTCCAAATGTGGACGCCCGACGTCTATCAAGGCGCGCCGGCTCCGGTGACGGCGTTCCTCGCGACGGGTTCCAAAGCCGCCGGCTTTGTCCTGATCCTGCGTTTGGCCTATGGAGTGGTTCCGGAATTGTCGGCGAAATGGAGTCACCTGTTGCTCGGGTTTGCAGTGATCACGGCGCTCTACGGCAGCTTCTGCGGATTGGCGCAACGCAGCGTGAAGCGATTGATGGGTTACAGCTCCATTTCCAATGCCGGCTTCCTACTGCTCGGCATTGCGGCCGCGAACGACACTGGATCCTCCGCCGTGGCCTTCTTCCTGGCGGCCTATGTGTTCACCACCTTGTTGGTCTTCGCCGGCGTCACAGTGGTGACTGCCGATGGTGAAACGGATGACTTCAGCGCGTTTGGCGGACTGGGTCAGCGGTCACCTTTCCTGGCGGCGGGATTGACGATCGGTCTGGTCAGTTTGGCTGGGGTGCCGCCGCTCGCGGGATTCTTCGCCAAGTTCTGGTTGTTCAAAGCGGCAGCTCTGCGCGTGGCGGACGATCGCTGGTTCCTCGTCGCCATTCTCGCGGCGTGCGTCGCGGTGGTGATCTCCTTCTACTACTACTTCGGAATCATCCGCGCGATGTACTGGCCGCGTCACACGGCCGAATCCACTCCGGTGGAGCCCAGCATTCCGGTGCGCTTGGCGATGGTCACCTGCATCGCTGCGGTCATCTTGATGGGTGTGTTTCCGGGTGGGTTGGTGTCGGTGGCACGTCAGGCGGTGGCTGGACTCGGACCGGCCACAGCGCCAGCGGCCCACGCGGCGCCACCCGTGGCGGCCCACTGATTGCCGCAATTTCCCGCGTGAGAAAATGACGGGAAGGGAATCCAATCCCCCGTCATGTTCCCCTCGTCCTTGGCCCGGAAAGTTGGCTGGTTACTCCTGCCGCTTCTCGCCTTGGTCGGACTGGGAATCTTCCTGCGGACAGTGCCCAATCCTGGCGGCGTCCGGGAACGTTTGGAGCGACTGCGGGCAGCCGGACTTCCCACCACACCGGCGGAACTGGATGCCTGGTATGTCACCCCGCCCCCGGCTCAGAATCTGGCGCTCCCTGTTCTGGATGTTGCCGCCGCCTTGCGTGGGGCGGAGCGCCTGGACACCAATCTCCCCTGGTTGGGTCGTGGTCCGATCCCGCCGTCGGGAGTTCCTCTGGAGCTTGGTCTCCGCACCCGGCTTGAAGGATTCGTCCGAACCAATCGAGAGGCTTTGAAGGTGGCGCGAGCGGCGGCCGAACGTCCGTCGTCACGCTATCCGGTGGTCTTGAGTGCGGGTGGATTGAACGCCCGCTTCCCGGACTTGAGTCCGGTTCGAACGGTGGCCGGTGCTTTGGTCCTGGAGGCGGTCGTCGCGGCGGAAGAGGGGGCAGCGGATCTGGCGGCAGCCGACTTGGTGGCCGGAGTTCGGGTGGCGGATTCTTTGGTCTTCCTGCCGGTTTCCCAATGGGTCAACGCCGGCCAGTCCTTGTATCGAATCGTGGCCCAGGGGTCCCAGCGAGTCCTCGGCCAACACCTGCTTTCAGACGCCCAGCTGCTGGGCCTCCAGCAAGCGTGGTCCAATTCGCTGACCATTCCCATCGCAGAGCGAGCTTTGGTGGGAAGTATTGCGCTCTATGAACCCATTCAATCGATGTCTGTTTCGGAGGCGCTGAATCACTTCGACCCGGGAACCGATGGCAGCACGGAGAGTTTCGTCGAGACGGTCCGCTTGGGCCTGTATGTGGCGGCGGGAGGGTTGCGAACCGACTATGGGGTTTTGGTGGAGAACTGGGACGAACGCCGTTTGGCCGCACAGTTGGAGTATCCCCAACGGCTGGCTAAAGAGGCGAAGCTGAAAGCCGAACTGGAGGACCGCTTCCGTTCCTCCTACCTGCCAGCGGCCCGATATTTCACCTCGGCCGATCACGAGGGCAGGGCTCAATCCGTCGCCTTGCGGCGGGCGGCAGTCACGGCTTGCGCGGTGGAACGTTATCGTCTCCAGCACGCTTCGAAATTGCCCACGCAACTCGAGCAGCTCGTGCCGGAGTTTCTCCCGACCGTCCCCTTGGATCCCTTCGACGGTCGTCCCCTGCGGTACGTTCCCAGTCGCGAAGGCTATGTCCTTTACAGCGTCGGTCCGGACAAAGTGGACGACCGCGGCCGGCCGAATCAGCGCTCACGAAAGCCGGGCGAACCTACTACCTGGGATGTCACCTTTGCGGTTGGACCCATACCCGGTCAGAAGCCGGATCGGATGGCTCCTTAACCACCGATTGACGCGTGAGTGAAATGCAGGGGGAGCGTCCAATCCTTCGTCATGCCCCGCGCTTCACTCACCCGGAAACTGGGTTGGATTCTCCTGCCAGTTCTGGCCTTGGGCGCCATCTGGATTTTGCTCCGTTCGGTCCCCGACCCCAGCAACGTTCGCTCTCGGATTGAACGTCTTCGTGCGGCGGGATTGCCCACGACTCCAGCGGAACTGGAGGTTTGGTATGCCGCTCCTCCTCCAGCCGAAAACAGGGCGCTTCCCATTCTGGAGGCGGCGGCCGCCTTGCGAGGGGCCGATCAGAACGACACCAACCTCCCCTGGCTGGGACGTGCTACCATTCCGCCGACTGGAGTCTCGCTGGAACCACGTCTGCGAACCCGAATGGAAGGCTTTGTTCAGACCAATCGTGAGGCCCTGAAAGCCGGCCGCAAGGCGACGGAGCGTCCGTTCTCTCGGTATCCAGTGCTCTTGAGTGCAGGAATGGCGATACGACTTCCGCATCTGGGGCCGGTGCAAACCTTGACGAGCTCCTTAATCTTGGAGGCGGTCGAGGCGGCGGAAAAGGGGGATTCCGATCTGGCTTCAGCCGACCTCGTGGCGGGAATCCGGGTTGCGGATTCCCTCGCCCAAGAACCGGTCAACCTCTCGGTCGTGATTGCCAATTCCCTGTACCGGACGGTGGCCGACGGCGCCGAGCGGGTCTTCTGTCATCATCAGCTTTCCGAGTCCCAGTTGCAGACGTTGCAGCAGGTGTGGACCCAGGCGCTCTCCATTCCTTCCGCCAAGCGGGCGATGATCGGAAACATCGCGTTCAGTGAAACCCTTCGCACCTTGTCGGTCAGGAACGCACTCGTGGAGTTTGACCGGGCGAGTGATGGCAGCGCTATGAGCGCGTGGTCGACCCTCCGGTTGGGAATGCATGTGGCCGCTGGCGGCCTGCGAAAGGACTATGGAGTCCTGGTGGAGCATTGGGACGAACGGCGACTGGCGGCCCAGATGGAGTATCCCGAGCGTCTCGCCCAGGAGAAGAAGCTCCAATCCGACCTCGAGACTCGGGTGGTCACGTCGTACCTGCCCGCAATCCGATATCACATTGGATCCGACGAAGACTTGGCGGCAACCTCGATGGCGGTGAAGAGGTCCGCTCTGACGGCCTGTGCGGTCGAACGGTATCGGCTCAAGAATTCCTCGAGATTGCCCGAGCGATTGGAGGAGCTGGTTCCCGAGTTTCTGCCGGCGGTACCCTTGGATCCCTTCGACGGTCGGCCGCTCCGGTATGAAGTCAGCGGCGAAGGATACGTTATCTACAGCGTCGGATCGGACCTGGTAGATGACCGGGGCCGATCGAATCAGCGCCCGCGAAAGCGGGGCGAACGCAAAACGAGGGATGTCCCCTTTACCGTGGGACCGATGCCTGATCCAAAGCCGGCTGAGAGGGTTCCATAGGCTTCCGCTGGACTTCGAACACCGCGAGACACACTTGGGCCGTCTCTGGGTCGGACAAACAGACGGCGCCTTCCTGCAGCCGGGCTCGAGGTTCACCGGCGAAGCGCGGCGGCGACTGCGTGGCTAGAGCGAGCGCGAACTCCGTAAAGGTGGTGTGACCGAGCGAGTCCAGATGCGACCGGTTCACCAAACGGAACCGCCCGTGACTGCCGGGCTGCACGTGTCGTAGAAGTTCCAACGTCACTCGACCCATGGTGTAGCGCGGATTGATCTCCACGACGGGCTTGAGTCGGACCTCGCCGTCGGAACTTCGATAAACAAACGCATCGAGGCCCACCGGTCCCTGGAAGGATTGAGCCCGGAACCAGTCGCCCAAGCGGATACCCAGGCGTTGAAAGAAGGCAGGGAACTCACTGGCGATCCGGGCTGGGAAGGCGCGGGTCACCGGCGTTGGAACCCGGCGGGGCTGGGGTTCGACCCAGTTCCCCTGATATTGCCCGCGATGATCGTTCAATAATCCGGTGAAGCCCAAACCTTCGAATCCAGAGGAGGACACTTCGCCCTGCCACGAGAAGTCCACCAAGCGCTCCAACCACGGCTCAATCACCACGGAGATCCCGCGCTCCAGGGTGGTTGCGAGCCAGCGTTCTTGGTTCGGCAGCAGCACCGGTTCCCACAAGCGCAACGCATTGCGTCCGGCGAGTCCCAGCGACTCCTTGGCGACCAGTCGGGCGAATCCGCGAGCCCGGAAGTCAGCAATGACGTCCTTCGCCTCGGCCAGGGATCCGACGGCGCGTCCCACGACTTCCGGTGGACACAGCCCGGGGGTGGCGCGTTCCGCTTCCAACAGCTCCCGCAGAAACGCCGCGCTGGCCGCCTTCGCGTACCACTCGCGACCCCCGGCCGGAAAACACTGTTCCGGCGGGCGCGATTCTCCCGTCACTGAAGCGAACAGCGGTTCCAGTAGCTCCCGGCTGTCCGGCGCCCAAGCCCAAGGACGCAGGCCGCCCAGTTTTCGCTGAGCCAGGGAACGCAGCGATGCGTGGGGATCCGGCTCCAACTCGACGAACTCCGGCAGCGGAAAACCGGCCTGTTTAAGGCGGCTCAGGAACCCCGCCGCCGGCCGTCGCGGCACCAGGACCACGTCATCCTGACGCCCCAGGAATAGCGGCAAATGCGCGAGATCCTGCGCCAGCTGCACCTGGGCCTTCACGGGAGCAAAGGTGGAGCCCCGCGCCAGCCGACCTTCGGCAAAGGGATTGAAGACGAAAACCTGCGGCGTCCGACCTTTCGACTGCGAGAAGATGTCGAGTTCGGCGATGAACTGCGCGTCGAGTCCTGCCGCGCGCCGGCCCTCGACATTCAGAGAGGTTCCCTTCGCTCGCTGCGGGGACAGGGGAAACTTCAGATGACCACTGAACGCTTCCCAGTCACTCAGCCCGGGATCCTTCCAGCGACGAAACCATTTCAGTCCGTGGGCCACGTGCGCGATTTCATCCCGGTAGATGCCTTCCAGGAGTTCGGACGTCGTCGTGTCCCCCACTGCCGCAAACCCCCGCGCAAACTGCCGACAGAAATCCAGATTCGCCTGTTCGAAGGTCAGGCTCAGACCGGCCACGAAATCCATCGGATGCTGCATCGGCGAGACGGTTCGCCAGAAGTATCCGCTGACGGGCAATTCCCCGAACTGCAGTCCGCACTGATGCATTCGCCGAAGGTACAACCGGGTGTGGTCTTGCTCCTCCTGAAGCGTCTGGGCGACGCCCCGGCGAAAGGCGGCCGGCGCATCGGGAAAGCGCAGTAGCACGAGGGCCATAAGTTCGGTCGCCAGCAGCTCGTGATTGGCGAAGAAGTGGAGGAGCCGGCCGCGTTCGTGTTCCTGTTCGAGACGATGAAGGCCGGGGAAGTCCCGTTGAGCGCCGGTAGGCTTGAAGCGCAATTCCGCGGGCCGGCCTGGCTGATCTGGAGTCGGCAGAGCCGAGCCGGGCCGTTCGTCGGTGAGGACATCCGGCCGGCGCAGCTTATCCTCCAGCGTGGTGGCGAAGAGGACCTGTTCAGCAAACTCGCGCAGTTCCATGGATTCGGGCCAATCGGGCGGAATCGGAACGTCAGGCTACGGATTGCCTGGAAAGTTCCAAGTCGTACGCTGCCAGGAACGCCTGGAGCTGGGCCAGGCCCGGATTCGAGGTTCGGCTCCAAATCGGTGCCGGTTCAGCGCACGTTGACTCCTCCGCATCCCGGCGCTGCGGGCGACGGCTCGGTGGGAACTTCGCCCTACCCGCGGATGGTTTGCGTGGGGCGGACGTTGACGGGTCCGGGGGGAATGCGGCCTGATTCGTCCGCTGCGTATGGAGAGTTTGCTTCGCCTCATTACCTCCGCTGACCCAAGCGTTCGTAACCAATCCCTGGATGCCCGGTGCCAATCGGCCAGCCGGGAAGAATTGCTGACCGCTGCGGCGGAGTTGGACGCATTTCGACGGAGCGCCGAGAACCTTTACGAGCGGGTTCGAGCCCTGTTCTTCCTGTACGCCCTGTATCGCTTTCATCTGCCCGGGAAGCTGGGCGCCGCCCAAGGTCCGCTGATTCCCTTCCAGGGCTTCGAACAATTGCTCAGCCGTCGCTTCGAGGAGGCGCTCGACACCTACCTGCGGCTGCAGCAGGAACAGGGTCCCAGTGACGGGCTGTGTTCCGCCTTGGCCGCGGCCTACCATCGTCTGGCGTTCCAGACGCTGGCCGATCAGGTGCGTCGGAGTGTGCGAACTGTTCGGGGGAATCAGTGGATGTTCCGCATGGGACATCCGGCGGACCAACCCCTGCGGCTGCGCCCGGAACTGCTCCAGCGGGCTGAGGACGGCACGTATCCAATTCTCCGGGAACAAACCCCGGTGCGAATGGATCTCACGCACTCGGCGTGGTCGGACATTTTCTTTCTCGGCATGGATTACCCGGAAGGCGCCAAGGTGCTGAACATCTCGGTGGACCTCGGCGTGCATGGACGGGATGCCGCCCCGCGTCCGCCGGTGAGCGCCTGGTTGCGGGTGATTGAAGAGCCAGTGTTGCGGCTCACCTCGGTGGATCTGGGCTCGACCGCGGACCTGACCGCCCTTAGCGACGTCTTTGACTTTGCGAAGGACTATCTCGGGTTGCTGAAGGCGGCGGTCATCGCTTCGGGCATTGTCCCGCCGGGAATTGAAGGTTCAGGTCAATCCCTGGCAGATCTGCTGACCCAGGTCGTGGGGCCGGGTCGAGGTTTGGAAATTGTTTCCTGTGTCAACGACATCCCGAAGGGCTCACGGCTGGCGGTCAGCACGAACCTGCTGGGTTCCTTGATCAGCGTGTGCATGCGGGCGACGGGGCAAACCAGTGGCGAGACAACCGGGGGCACGGGGGAACGGCAGATTCCGGGACTGACCGGGCCTTTGTCGGAATCGGATCGAAGGATCGTTTTGGCCCGCGCTTTGTTGGGCGAATGGCTCGGGGGTTCGGGCGGCGGCTGGCAGGATTCCGGCGGCGTGTGGCCAGGCATCAAATTGATCACCGGGGTTGCTGCTTCCGAAGGCGATCCGGAGTGGGGCATTTCCCGGGGTCGACTCATGCCCGTGCACCAGGTGTTCCCGCGGGAGGAGATTCCGGAGTCGGCGCGGCAAGCGCTGATGGATTCCCTCGTGGTGGTCCACGGCGGCATGGCGCAGAACGTTGGGCCAATCCTCGAAATGGTGACCGAGAAGTATCTGTTGCGCAGCGCGGCCGAGTGGGAAGGACGTCAGGAAGCGTTGGGCGTGCTGGAGGAGGTAATCTCGGCGTTGAAGCGGGGCGACATTCGGGCGCTGGGAGCGGCCACCACGCGCAACTTTCGTCAGCCGATTCAGACCATCATTCCCTGGGCCTCGACCGCGTTCACCGAACAACTCATCACACGCTGCGAACAGGAGTTTGGTGCCGATTTCTGGGGCTTTTGGATGTTGGGCGGGATGTCCGGTGGAGGCATGGGGTTCATCTTTGCACCGGAGCGAAAGATCGAGGCCCAGGCCCGCTTACGTGAAATCATGCTCACGACCAAACGCGAACTGCAGCAGGCCCTGCCCTTCGCGATGGATCCGGTGGTGTTCGATTACGCCATCAATGAGCGCGGCACCTACGCCGACTTGTTGAGCGGTTCGGGCGCCCTGATGCCGCCGGGCTACTATGCGCTGACCGTGCCGGCTCTGTTGCGGGCGGATCGCCGGGAATTGTCTGCGGTGCGCCGGGCCGAGTTGGACAAGTTCGGGGCAGCGGCGCGGACCCAGCCCGAATTGCGCGGCATGGTGCAGACCTTGTTTGATGTCCTGCTGCCCCGGGGTCGGGCCGATCAGGCGGGCGCGGCCACCTTGCACGAATTGCTCGAACAGAATGGATTTGATCGGGCCCAGCATGAGCAAATCCGTTCGGATTTGCGGGAAGGCCGGATTGGTCTCGCGCAGAATCGGCTGCGAGCCGACACGCAGATCGAAGATGTAGCGGAGGGTGACGTGGGCCTGGGGAGCCCGGTTTCAGACTCGGGCCGCTGGCGGGAGTTGGGAAGGGCCGCCCTGCGCGGTGGCGAGGTCGCGGTCGTGACCCTGGCGGCGGGCGCCGGTTCCCGCTGGACCGGCGGGGCGGGCACCTGCAAGGCGCTGCATCCGTACGCCAAGCTGGCCGGGCGGCATCGCACGTTCCTGGAAACTCATTTGGCCAAGTCGCGCCGGATCTCCCGGCAGTTTGGGGTGCCGTTGCCGCATTTGGTGACCACCAGTTACGCGACCCACCGACCGACGGCAGAGTTCCTTTCCCGGGTGGCCAATTATGGCTACGAGGGTCCGCTGCTGTTGTCCCCCGGACGCAGCGTGGGCTTGCGGCTGATTCCGACCGAGCGCGACCTGCGGTTCCAGTGGGAGGAGATGCCTCAGCAGGTGCTCGACGTGCAGCAGCAGAAGGTTCGCGACAGTCTGCGCGCGGCGTTGATTAACTGGGCCCGGGGAGCGGGCGAAGGCAGCGACTACACAGACAATGTGCCGCTGCAATGCCTGCATCCGGTGGGACATTTCTTCGAGATTCCCAATCTGCTGCGCAACGGCGTGCTCGCCGATCTGCTGCTGAAGCATCCGAAGCTTCAGCATCTCATGCTGCACAACATCGATACGCTCGGCGCGGATGTGGATCCGGAGATGTTGGGCCGCCATGCCGAGAGTGGGGCGTGTCTCACGTTCGAGGTGATTACCCGTCGGTTGGAAGACCGGGGCGGTGGGCTCGCGCGCGTGAACGGACGAGTGCGTCTGGTCGAAGGGCTCGCCATGCCGCGGGAAGAGGACGAGTTCCGACTCAGTTACTACAACTCCATGACCACCTGGATTCACCTGGATCGGTTTCTGGACGTGCTGGGACTGACCCGGGCTGACGTTTTGGCAGGTGAAGCGTCCCGGGACAAGGTGACGGCGGCGATTCGCACCTTGGCGGCGAAGTTGCCGACTTACGTGACCTTAAAAGAGGTCAAGAAGCGTTGGGGACACGGCCAGGAGGACGTCTTCCCGGTGGCGCAGTTCGAGAAACTGTGGAGCGATCTGACGGCCCTACCGGAGATCGACACGCGCTTTGTGGTGGTGCCGCGTTGGCGGGGTCAGCAGCTGAAGGATCAGGCGCAGTTGGATGGCTGGCTGCGGGATGGGTCCGCGGCGCACGTGCAGACCCTGTGCGAGTGGCAATAGATCGGGTTCCGCCTACTGCGAGGCCTTCCACTGGCGGTCGGCGAAGTTGAGATACTGCTCCCAGTCGTAGCGGGTGAGGTCGTGTTTCCCGGAGCGAACGTGGTATCCGATCGCCTCGCCCACTGGGGTATCGACCAGCGGTTGTTCCGAAACGCCCAGACCCTTTTTGCCGAAGAGGGCGTAAACGGGTTCGGCGTGTTTGGCGCTGAGGAATTCGCCTTTGGGATCGGCCCAGAGATCTTCCTGAGCGCTGGCGACATAAATGGGTCGAGGGGCGGATAGGGCGATCAGTTCGTGCTGGTCCACCGGGAGGGCGTTGACGTTCTGGTTGTAGTCTTTGAAGCGGGCGCAGAACCAGTGCGGGAAGCTGGTATTGATGCGCCAGACCGTTTCCCCGAACCAGCGTCGGGCCAGCGCCGCGCCGCCTTCCCCTGACTCATTGGAAATCACGAGGGCGAATCGGGAATCTTGGGCCCCGGCCCACAGCGCGGTCTTGCCGAGTCGGGAATGACCGATGACGGCCACTCGCTGGGCGTCGACTCCGGGTTGGTGTTCCAGCGCGTCCAGTGCCCGGCTCAATCCCCAGGCCCAGGCTCCGATGGCGCCCCAGTCATCTGCAGCAAACACTTGGTTGGTTCCCTGCGGCGCTAGGGCGGCACGAATGCCCTGCTTCCAGCCCTGCGGATGATCCGGTTCGACGTCGCCGCAGTAGAGCGTGGCCAGTCCGTAACCGCGCTCCAGGATTCGTTCGATGGGCCAGGAGTCGGCGTCAGATCCGCGGGCGGATTCCTGGGCCATGTTGTTGGTTACTCCTAACTTAGGCCGATTCGGAACCCAGCGGGTGGTCAGCGGCACCCCGGGATCGGTGGTCACGGTGTAGTTGCCATCGAAGTTGAGTCCGAGGAACACCGGCACGGGACTGGCGGCGCCGTTGGGCAGATACAGGAGAACTTCTGCGGCCAGACCCTGGGGATTTGTCGTCAGCGGCACGCGAATCCGCCGGCGGGTAGCCCGGCCGCCCAGAGCCTGGGGATCGGTAGCGATGACTTGCGCCGGTGCGCGCTCGGTGAGGCCGGGGGCCCGTCCGTAGACATGGGAGCGGAAGAGTTCGAGGAGTTCCGGGCGGCGGATTTTCTGCCACGCGCCGGCGCTGTCGATGACCTTGCCCTGAAGGCTGACCAGCGGATCGGGCAGCGTGTAGGGCGGGACCTTTGATTCGTCTTGGTTGATGGGGATGACGTCGGCGGCAGAAAGGGAGTCAGGCATAATCCAGCACAGGCCCAGGAGGAGGCCGTAAACTAGGGGACGCATGACCGACAGCGTGCGAAGATTGGGAAACCGCGTCAAAACCTGCCTGCAATCATTGGTGGGCCCAGAGGTTTCGGACCGCGGAAACGACCGTTGGAGAGAGTCGAGAAAAACCAAACCGGTAAAATAGATCCGCCGTGGGCGCCTTCCCGTTCCACGAGCTGATTCCGCGGATTTACCTCTCAGCTCTCAGCTGGTTCGCGGGTAGAGGAGAAAACCCGGCGGCCCGTGGGAAGGGGGACCGCCGGGCCAGGTTTATCATGAGGAGGCACGGCCAGCCTGTTCGCCAACCGCGTTCGGGGTGGAAGGTAGGAGTCTTGCCCCGACCATGATGACCGGGACGGAGGGTAGCACTTTCCTTCGCAGAACGTTGGTCAGTGCTCTTTCCACAAGCGCGAGGGATGCATAGAGAGTGCCAAATCCATTATTGCGGCTAAACACCACCCCCCGCGGTCTGATGCTGGACAAAAACCGACAGACTGAGCCGATGCGTGCAGTCCCCGGGTGATTTCGGCGCAGCAACGGACCACTGCAGCGAAGCCGGTACCGGATCGTCGGTCAAAACTGGTACGCCGATGGGGCCTCGCGTGCGTAGTTCCGTTGAGAGGGTGTCCGCTTGGACGGGAACGTTGTGACTGACTCGCTGAAATCTGTTGTTCTGACACCGAGTTGTCGGGTTCGAAACGCCATCGGGTTGGAGCCGCATCCCGGGTCTCCGGGCGCGGTCTCCATCCCACGTTGAATCCTGAGCTTCCCGACCCTCAAATCGCAGTTGATTCGGTCCTTAAGGTTCCCGGATTGCGGCGACGGCAGCGAAGGAATGCGACACCCAGTCCTCCAATTCCCAACATCAGAATCGCGGATGGCTCCGGAACGGTGGTGGCGCGTCAGAGTTCACCGACCGCCGCTGGAACCCGGCGTTGGCAGCGAATACAGCGTCCGATGAACCGGCGAGTGCGAACCCAAAACGTCTGGCAGCGGTTCGTGTGGAGCAAAAGTGTTCGGCGATTTTGGTGAAGTGTTCATAGACTGAAACCGGAGTAGTTCGGCCGTGCCCAGTCGCACGCGCCGCAATTCGGACAGCGGCGGCGAAAGTACCGGAGCGACGTGAGCCAGCGCGGTAGCTCCCAGAGAACCCAAGACAGGAACAACCAAAGCGGGACAGCAACTACGAACGCCCAGCCGTGGATGCTGCGAGTGAGTATGGCGCAGAGAACTCCTGTGATGAGGCCTGCAGGGAGAATAGTGAAGATGCCGCCGGCCGCGCTGTGCTTCCCGAGTTGCTGGTGACAACTATTGCATTCGATGCGCATTTGTTTCGTTCACGGATCACGCGTGCTAGTCGCCTAACGGAAAGCTGAGCGAGGCCGACGCAGCGCAGCGGATTCGGCATTCGTCTCTGGCGCTGCTGTGTTAGGCATTGCCGGTCGCATTGGAGAGATGGGCTGAGTAATCAAGGAGCCAAATGCGCTCGATCCAAGCGTCCTCACCGTGCCGACGAATCTCGTCAGCTGCGAGACGTGGTGAGACACGACGAACCCATGGAACGGCGCGCTCAATGAGCGTGGACCGAAGGTGCCGCAACCGGTCGCGAAGCATGGCTGCCGAGATGCCGTCGAACTCGAATCGGTCGTAGTCGTAGTTAAGATTGCGTGGGCGGTATGGCGGCGGTTTGGTAGCTGAGAAATCGGCCAAAAGAAACTTGTAGGGGTAAGCAAACACCTCGGAGACAAATCCGCGCGGCGTGGTCTCGTCGAGCGTGCGCAGGAATGTATGGCGGAAACACAACACGTGGGAGATGCCGCCTGGTGCTGCGAGGCGACCGCCAAGCCGGATGAGGCTGAGACAACCAAATCCATCGGTGTGGAAAAGGCTTTTGCCGGAAGATCGAAATCCGGCTGTCGCGAGGGGATGACGAACCTCGGTGTCGAAGATGGCAGCGAATTCATCAGCGTTCATTCATGTAGTTCGCGAAGCAGCGCCTTGTTAATGTTAAGGATCCGACAGCACTTTGTTCTGGAATACCGAAGGCATCCGACAGAAGCACCCCGGCGCTGGCAGGTGTGCCCCGCCGGGGCATACCTAAGAACATCTCCGACGGGGGGATGCTGGCGAGCCATTTCATATCGCTAAATGTCGGTATCCTTAACGCCCAAGGTCACCGACATCCGCCGGAAGCGGGCGCGGGCAGCGAATCCCGCGTTCGAGTTCTCCGGCGTATCCGAAACTGAGACGTCGGGCGTCGGTTCGGTGCACCGCCTTGTTCGGCTGTTCTTTTTTTCATGCCAACTTCATGTCGTCCGAAAGTCGCACAGCCCACTCGAATGTTCGAACTCGCTCACGAGGAACTAGCAACACCAAATAGGAATCCGAGCCATCCTCAATCACGCGCAGCACTCGCTCGGTGTCCTGCAAATAGCTCGCCAACACTCGAAGCACCTTCAGTGGTGGCGATGTTTCGATTGTCTCGACACCCGGCAGCCTGGCTCGCTCAGCCGGCGAGAGGCAAGGCACGAGCAAGTCGTAAATGTCCTCAGGGCTTGCACGCCAGTCAACGCGGCCGCCGTGCCGGCCTGCAACGACTCGCCCAAATGATTTCATTGCCTCCAAGCGGGGTAGCCTCCGCAAACGAGAAATGTCGTCAGCGGTGAAACAAAGCACGCTACCCAGCTCGGCGAGCGAGTCACTGCCGCGCACCACCGAAATGATTCTGCTGATAAGGTTGCGCATGGCAGAGACGTTGCCGAGCGGCCAAACGACAGAACTGACCGACGCGGGCGGCCAGCGGGGTTGGAATTGGAAACTGACGTGGCCCGCTCGCGTTCGGTCCAGTGATCTGGTTCGGCCTTTGACTCATCGTGAATCGTCGTGGATATCTGGCAACTCAACGCCCGTGCCGCCAAGGCTGAAGGAGACCACTCGGTGAAATTGCCCCCGCGAGGCACGGCGGTCGCTTTTCCGGCATCCCGCCCAACTGGATCCGTACGCGCACGACCAAATACCAGATGATCCCAAACGGCCAAGACAGTGCACAGACAACGAACAGACCCATAGGGCCATACGAAATGCCCGACTCGTAACGCCGGAGATGGACACGCGTGGAATCGTAGGCAGCAAGTGCGGAAGTAACGAACACAACGAGAGCTCCGATGACCGCAGACCAACGCTGCTTGGACGTGGCATATGGCCGCCAATCCGTCTCCTCAATGACATACCAGACCAACAGAGATAAAATGAAGAGGACAGCAATCACTGCCTTCTTGGAGAATTGGAAGTTAGGTTTCATACGAGACGCTCGAAGTCGTCAACGACAGAACTGAGCGACAGCCGCCGAGAGGAACGGTGGAGCGCACGAGGCACCCTCGAATTGCCGCCCGGCGTCGCGCGGAGAAGCGGGGCGGGTGTTCGCTCCAGTGACCTTGTTAGGGCTTGCTGATCTTGTCGAACTGCTCACTTAAATCCTTTCGACTGATATACAATATGGTCACGGCGCTCTCGATTTTTGAACTTGTAAGGAAGCTCATCTTGTATCGGTCACCTGTTGAGTCGAACTCAATTTTTTCGGGAAAGGCAATCGAACCTGAAGTCTTGAGGGGAAGATCAACTCGTGACCTGTTTGTGTAGGTGCTAAAATCCCAACCGACGGAAATCATCATCAGTCGCTTGTTCTCCTCCGGGTCATCCGAATGCAATTTGCCAAACTTGGCATCCTTCGTAGATACCTGAAGAATCTGCAGCCAACGGTCATGGGCTTTGGAATGGACAAAGAAACCTGGCTCTGTGTTACCGCCAAAATCTCGGTGATCGCCGTAATCCCGCGCCAAGAACAGAAAGCTGCCGTCGTAATAGACGACGCTCGTATTGCGCGTGCCTGGGGAATCGGTCTTTGTGACGACGGACTGCGCGCACAGCACTGCCGTTAAAATAGCGGTGGCAAGAATCAAGATGCCCGTTCGCATAGCCCTAACGTCGCTACTCAGTGACGCGCCGGTAATGATGTCCAAAGTGGAACCAGGGCGCAACCGGCGCGTTCACTGTAGTAGCCTGGTTGGACCGCGAGAAACTATGGCCTGAACTCCTCGACATATTCTGGCTCTCCGGATAACTGCAATCGAACACCTCGCCCTGTCACGGTGACTGCGTGCACAGAATCGAAGACGAGACGCAACTCAGCATGGGCTTCTGAATCAAGAGGCATGGGAATGTGATTATCGTGCAGCTCGCCATCGATCGTCAGCGCACCATCCATGATGTCGCAGGGCAAATCAGGAATCTCGCCATTGACGGATGCATCGCCAAAAATGAGCCGAGCCTCTTGAACCCAACCAGTGCCCGCATCGTTTCCAGGCCGACCCTGGGATTTGTGAAGGTAAGCTGGCCGGAAATGAACAATCATCTCGCCAAGTTGCCCGTCAATCGTAGCAACTGTTGAATCGTGAAGCTCAATGATTGTGTTCATGCGGTCCAACGACGGAGCTGACCGACGCGGGCGGTCAGTGCCGTCCAAGTTGGAAACTGACGCAGCCCGCCCGCGTTCGGTCCAGTGATCTGGTTAGGCCATTTTTTCGTCTGTCCACACCAGATCAAATTCTATTCCCGTCAGACCGCTCGCGTTCACGACCGCCTTGAACTCACCATCGTCGGCATCCCCAGTCCTTTCAACGCAATACAACGCTGTTGCTCTGTCTTCCGGGATTTTGAAGATACTCTCTTCGCCGAAACGTGAGCCGAAAAATGCTGGACGATCCATCTGGCGTTCGTCCCGCCCTGGGCCAAACTTCCGATATTTACTCTTCTTCGGCCTCAATATGAGTTTGTGTGGGTAGCTGGGAGGGGATCCGGGAGGTCGAAGTGAAGGTGGGAGGCGACGAGATAGATCATGGTGGTGAAGTATTCGACGGTGCGGAAGCCGCGGGATTTGCGCTT